>NZ_CADP01000038.1 GCF_000285295.1 Komagataeibacter europaeus LMG 18890
CGTCTCGCCCGTCCTGCTCACGCGACAGGATCACGAGAATATGGTTTATCGCTTCCCATCGTCCCTCGCGGATCCAACGGTAGAAATAGCCCTGCACGGTCGTGAAGGCGGGAAAATGACGAGGCAATTGTCGCCACTGGCAACCCGTAGTGACGATATAGAGGATCGCCTCCATGACCCGGCGCAAATCCGTACGTCGTGGTCTCCCCAGTCGTTTCTTCTCGGGCATCAAAGGCGCAATCAGCGCCCACTCCGCATCGCGAAGGTCGCTTGCATACTCCAGGTCGTCCCGGCGATACTGCGCGCGGGTGATTTCAGTCCAGGCCATCTTGATCTCATCAGGTTATCGCAAACCCATGAATCATAATCCACTGAAATCACTCAACTCATTTTCGGTCAGACACTAAGACATAGCGGACAGGCAGCAATTCATGCCGTCGACGTACAGGACAGCTGTGTGCCGGGGCCGGTGGCAGTTGTGTCGCGCCAGCGTGACCGCTGGCCCCTGTTCTATCATCCGGCGGGTGACAACCTGCTGAGCGAGGTCAGTCCGTCGGAGCCCATATAACCGTGAAGTCTGCCACCTGCCCCGGTCGTCCGCCCGACATCTGATGCCGGGCGGCACGGTTTCCATTACTTCGCGCTTTCCACCACAAGCCTGCCATCCCGGACGCCATACTGCTTCTGGTTATCCGGACCGATCAGCGATGTGGCATGACTTGCAAATGCCATTGGCAGGGACGCAGGCAATTTCACGGGTCGGTAATTCCGCGCGTCATTCACGTCCCCTGCCCCGGCATACCGGGCAATATATGGGTAGGGATAGACCGGACGGCTGGCTATTGCCGTGGCATTCGGTCGCGCATAAGGCTGGCTGGACATGGGGGCCATGTGGATCTGCCCGCCTGCCGGCGGCCTGTCATGGCTGCCGGCGGGTGGTCCCATCGCTTCCCTGCCCTGCGCTGTCCTCTCGGTGCGGATGGCAGCGGGCGTCAGTCCGGCTTCCGTCCATGCCATCAGCGGCGAGAGGAAATCGACCTGCGGAAAGCCCTCGCCATTGCCGCAATGCCCGACGCCGGGCAGCAGGTAGAATTTCAAGAAGCTGTCGGTCTGCTCCACGCCCATTTCCCGCTGCACGCCCTGATAATAAGCAATGGTGTTCAGGGGCGAGATCGACTGGTCCGCCAGGCCATGCCACAGGATCAGGCGGCCACTACGTTTGTGAAACGCATGAAGGTCCGTGTTCTCGGCATTATACAGCGGAGCCAGTTCGCTCATCCGGGCGAAGGAGGCATCGTCAAAGCGGAAGCGGCCTAGGTCAGCCGCCTTTTCATCCACCTGCGCCGGAATGACATAGGCAATGGCCGAAGCAGCAATGCCATTGCTCATGGATTCCCCATGCGCGGTCGCGGGCAGCGCCCATTGCAGTTCCGATCCCGGCAGGGGCCCGCCGATGATATAGGGATGATCGGATGCATCGGTTGCTCCGGCATAGAGCCGTACAGCCGCCTGCGTTTCCTCTGCCGTCAGGCAGTGCGAAGTGTCGCTCTGGCCAGCCGGACACTGCACCCATGCGGGATCGAAATGGCAGGTGCGGGGTTCTTCAAGAATACCGTCCTTTACACCTGAAAGCGTATCGCAATGCTGGATGACGGCATCATGCAGCACGCCCACCCGGTTCTGCAACAGGATGCTGGTACCATCGGCACGCTGATTCCCGCGCACGTTCCATGCGTGATAGAATGAATTCTGCACGGTAAACAGGGCGGCCGGAGCACCGGCGGAAATGCCATCAAAATCCTCGGGGAAACGCTGGGCTTCCATCAGCGCTTCACGACCACCATCGGAACAGCCGACAAAATAGGAATATTTCGGGGCCTGTCCGTAGAAAGTCGCCGTCAGGGCCCTGGCCGCCAGCGCGGTGACATGGTTCGCGCGATAGGCGAAGTCAATGCGCTTTTGCGGGTCTTTACCAAACTCGCCCTGTGCCAGCCCCACCATGGAGCCTGTATGGCCCATGTCATCACCCGCCATGACGAATTCGCCATTCAGGGCGGGCGCGCAGGCCCCGGCGTTACTGACGCCCACACGCGTCATGCCGCACAGGCCGCCGCAGCCTCCCTGCAGGAATCGCTGGGTCCAGTGCTCCATGGGCAGATCGACCTCAAAGGAAATCGCAGGCGCGATCTGCCCCGTGACCTTGCAGAATTTGCCCTTGGGGGTCTGAAGCACGGCAGCCTTCTGGCCATGGACTGCAGCGCCGACGGCGGGCGCAAGATCGACGGTGCCCAACGCATCGCACGATATGACAGGCGTTACCACCGGCAGGGAAGCGCTATCCGCCGCCTGTGCCGGAGTGACAGGGACAGGGACAGGGACAGGCAGCAATCCGGCCCCTGCCCCCATGACCGCAAGGAGAACGGTCAGGGTCAGAAGTACGTTTTTCATATCAGGCAAAATATCCTGTTCGGCCTTCTTTGGTTCATGAACCGAAGGTAGGTCATGTCTCGCTGAATGAATGTATAAATTTGTAAGGTAGGCGCCTCATCATGGTCCTGACACCCACGCCCCTTATCGTTCAGCGCGCGTCCCCGACGTCCTTCACGGACGCATCGACCTGGCCCTTCACCCAGTAGCCGGATGCCTTGATCCACTGTGCCGGAATCCTGCGTTCATCGAGAAGATACTGGCGCACGGCTTTCGCCACGCGGGCCTCGGCACCGACCCAGACAAAAGTGCGGTCCGGAATTTCCAGATTTTTCAGGACAGCAAGAATGCCGACAGCGTCATCAGCTTGCTCCATGGAGCGATGGACCCAATGGGCAGCATGGTGTGCGGCCGTGGTAAAGACCTGCTCGTCTTCCGCCCCCGGCACAGCAACCACAGTCGTAACGGACGTCCGGGCAGGAAGCGCCTCAACCCGTCGTCCGATCGCAGGCAACGCCGTTTCGTCACCGATCAGAAGCCAGTGATCAATCGGGCCGGAAATGATCTGCGACCCGCGTGGACCACCGATCTCCAGTCGGTCACCCGGTTTGGCGGCCCGCGCCCACGCGGCGGCTGGTCCACCATGATGATTGACGAAATCCAGAAGCAGCGTACCGTTCTGCGGGTCGTAACGGCGCGGCGTGTAATCGCGACGGGTTGGTGAACCATCCAGACCGGGAATGAAGATCTTGATGTGATCGTCAGGGGACGGGCTGTAGAACCCGGCCAGTTCGGGGCCACCCAGCGTGATACGGATCATATGCGGGGTCAGGCGCTCAACAGCGCGGACTTCAAGGCTACGCCTGACCAGGTCATGCCGCACACGGCGGATCTCGGGGGCATCATCGCGATTTGAAAAGGACTGGAAAAGCTTCATCACTGTGTATCCCTGTCATGCCGACAGACCGGTGACTGTGGATACACAGACGCACAGGCTGCCAGCATGCTGCTGTCAGTTTCTGTGCGTTGTTTCACGTTAACGCATACGAAAGTACGGTCTGCAAAGACCACACTAGCTGTGCAAATCAAAGCCTTCGGCGGCAGAGTCTGTCAACGGGTTTCTCGGTATCCTTCTGTTACCGTCGCGCACCAGATGGCCTGACAGCACCATCTTCAGATCGGGCAGACTCCACTGGCACATTGCAGATGCGCCCAGTCCACCACTTCGCCCACCTCGTCATCCTGGATCATGGCCGTGATGGCAGCGAATTTGCCTGCCGTGACTTCCTCTTCCGGCAGGTATTCGTAACCAAGGCCGGAATCCGGACGGCTGGGCAGCACGGCGCAGCAGCGCACATGCGGCTGGTTGTCAGCTACCATGGCGCGGAAATTGTCCAGACTATGCCGGTCGGTATAGACCTTGAGCGTGTAAGATACCTGATTGCCCTGCTCCGCCCCGATCCAGTATTTCTCCAGCAGTTCCAGCCAGCGATACTGCTCCTCCGGCGAGGCTTCGGGTGCTGTCACCACACGCTCGCCCATGCCGAGACGCTGGATAAGCGGCACGGTCGGAAAGCCCACAATACTCATGCCCGGAAAGCTGCGCAGCGAACGCACGGGATAGCCCTTGTGCTCGTAAGCTGGCAGTAGCGGGTCGGTTCCTGCCTCCCACGTGCCGTCCTCGCGCCGCACGCCCTTGAACTGCACCCAACGCAGATATTGCCGCCGTGCGGGCAGGTGTGCACCTTCGGTCAGGCCAAACAGCTTCGATGTGGTGCCCGCAGGTTTGACGGTTGTAACTGTAACCGGCCGGGTGGTGCCGGTCTCAAGCGCATAGGCATTCGCCTCGGCTTTGGCGATGGTGGAGAGTTCGCGCACAGCGTTCCAGAAGGGGGCGGCACGGTCCTCGTCCAGCAGATCATGAAAGTCGAGACCGAAGCGCACCCATGCCCATTCATGCAGACCGGTCGGGCCGATGCCGATCCGGTTGGTCCGGCGCACTTCCTCGCCATACAGCGCGTCCATACGGTTGGCACGCAGCAGAAAGCGCACGCCAAGCCGCACGGAATCCCTTACGCGGGCATCCCATATGTCCGCCGCTTCGGCTGAGACCTGACCGGGCATCACTTCCTCTGGCGCCACCGGGCAGGCCAGCAGCGGGGCGAAATCACCAATCACGCAATAACCACCCGTGACGTGCAATGTGATCTCGCCGCAGGGGTTGGTCGTGACCGGAAAATGCGCGGACGTGGCCCGCTGAGCCAGATCGGCCAGCAGAGCTGCGCCCTCGGTGGCCTGATAGCGGTGCGAGCGGAAATCCCGCCCATCCGCATGCACCTGTTTGAGCCGAGCGCTGCCGGTGCGGTTATCTTCCAGCCGGTCACCATTGATGAAGCCGGGCTCCCCATTGATCCATGCGCACCGCGTAGCTTCCGCGAACATCGCGCGGGCGTGATCGGCCAAGGGACCGGTCTTCGCGGGATTGTTCACGTATTCCCAGAATTCGGCATCCACCATGACGGAGTGGTTGGCGGTCCACAGGCCGCCTTCTTCCTTGGCGCGGATGAAGCACAGTACATCCCCGTCCAGCCATGATTTGGTGGCCATGCGCGCGGCACGACGCGCACCGCCCACCTGCACCTCGACCGATAGATAATGGTCCACCCGCAGCGCCTGTTCCCATAGCGGCATATCGCCTGCACGCGCGGCCTTGATCACATGCTCACGCACATTGAGCAGTCCGCGCAGCAACGAGACCGGCCCCGAAGCGGGCCGCCCCTGCATGCCCGCAATCGGGCTGCCCGCACAGCGGATGGCGCTGAAATCCAGCACTAGTGTGCGATCGCGTTCGCCACCGAAGGCCATTGCCTCAATCGTCTCGACCGCCTTACCCCAGCCTTCGCGGCTGTCCTCAATGACGTGAACAAGGTCACTGCCTTCCGGCAGCCGGGTCAGCACGGTTCTTTCCAGAAAGGCGCGGACCTGCGCTTCCCTCTCTGCATCGAAGGCTTCCAGCACCGTGCCCCAGGGCAGGATCTGCATCTCAAGGCCGAACTGCAGCAGGCTGGCACGGTCCTGCGGGTAGTCCGGGTGCTCTGGTGAAAGGACGAATTTCACGTCGGGGGCCTGACCCCAGTCCACCACGCACAACTCATCATCATAGGCCCGTCCCACGCCGGAGCCGTTGAGCAGCAAATAGAATTTCGCAAAGGAGCAGATGGCCGTGGCGCAGTTGGTGAACATCTCCATGTTGCGATCCGGCTGCGTGCTGTCACCATGCTGGAGATGACGCCCCGAAGTGAGCAGCGCCCCCGTAGCGATGGCGTTACGGAGTTGCATGATCTCCGCATCCTCCACCGTGGCCAGTAATCCGGCATTGCCTTCGGCCACACGGTCGGCGACACGCCCGAAATCCTCCCGGTCGGAAGGGCGGAACACCGTCCGGCGACCGACTGCTTCTCCCATGCCCCGATCCAGCGGGCGTGCCGGGACAGGTCGCGTTCCGAAAGCCCCTTCAAACGGATTACGAACGGCCTTGCGGCCACCCTGGCCGCCCGTAAACAGCGAAAAATCTCCGTCCATGCACCGGCTCCATTCTGCGGGCGAGCATGGTCCGTCTTCGAGACCATGGTCGCTCATATTGTGCTCATGAAACTATGGTGACACCAGATATTGTGTCCTGCACGAACAAAATAGCGGGCCGCACTTTCCTGATCGCTGTCACCCGCAGTTTTCCTTGATATGCGACCTGATTTTTTTTGGCTCCTGCTGGACTGCCTGCCAGGCGAATCATTTTGGTCGCTTCGAACACCTGAGCGGCGACGCCATTGTCTCAGTGAAGGCCATGCGAAAATTATCACGCACACGTGAAATCAGGCAAAACTACGCTGCGCTTTCAGTCCCATTTGCATCCTATGTGCATCCTGCGCGTATATCCCAAACGCAGAAAGCCGCCCTTACGGACGGCTTAACGTGCTAATTTTATTTGGTAATTTTGGTTGCGGGGGAAGACAACCAACGATACTTGCGGTTGATCGACCGCGAAATACCGCATCTCGCTGCATAACTGAGCAACCGTGCCAGCCCCTATGGTGGCATCCAATCGCAATCTTTATCCTCAGCAGACAAAGGTGACGCTATTCCATCGAACCGATTTACATTTGGAATGCAGGTATCTGTTCACAGAAATGCAGCAATGATTCTCAACATTTCCTCCGGTGCTTCTTCCTGTGGACTGTGACCACAGTCAATCGCGTTCCCCTGCACATTCGTGGCTTTTTCACGCCATGTCTCTACAACGTCATAGAGTGCGCCGACGGTCCCTCGTGCGCCCCACAACGCAAGAAGCGGCGCTTCGATGCGCCTGTCGTCGTCCTCGGCGTCATGGACAAGATCGATGCCCGCTGCGGCACGATAATCCTCACATGCTGCATGTCGCATCGCAGGGTCAGCGTAGCAGCGACGGTATTCGGCCATCACCCGAGGGTCGACAGAGCCCTGTATCTTGACCTGCCCTGCGATGTGATTCTCCAGAAAGAAATCCGGATCAGCGCCAATCAGCTTTTCCGGCAGTGGATAAGGCTGGATCAGGAAAAACCACCAGAAATAACGCCGGGCAAACTCCATATCGGTTCGGGCATACATCGTGGCTGTTGGCGCAATGTCGATCACGACCAGTTTTTCGACTGACTGTGGTGCATCAAGTGCAAGGCGGTGTGCTACGCGGCCACCCCTGTCGTGCCCAATAACCCGAAAACGGTCAAAACCAAGTGCTTTCATGACACCAACCTGGTCGGCAGCCATGGCCCGTTTGGAATAGTTGATGTGCTCAGAGCCTCCATCTGGCTTCGCACTGTCACCGTAACCTCGAAGATCAGTAGCCACGACAGTAAAATGCTTTGCCAATATGGGCGCAATCTTGTGCCAAGTCAGATGCATCTGCGGATGGCCGTGTAACAGAAGCAGAGGAGATCCTGTTCCGCCAACAGCAGTCCGAATACGGATATCGTCTACTTCAATATCGTACCACCTGAACCCCGGCAGCAGTTCTGGGAAGCCAACAGCAGTCTTCATCACCACACCTGATACTCCCGGTGAATAATAGCGGAACCAGTATAGTTTAATTCAGAAGATACCTGTTCTGAGACGAGATCAACATCTCTTGACCTGTCACTCATTGCACAGATCGCCACTCTGCTGGTTTTCAGGAATAGGCTCCGATCTTCATGGGAGACGTAAAAATAACCTAATGCCGGGTCACCGCTTGCCATCGGCCGAATACGCAACATCACGCTGTGTTTCGATCGAAGTGAGGCGGCTGGCCAGTTCGCGTGTGATATTGTCATAGGCCTTACTGCCCAATGGCAAACGGAATGGCGGCTTCTCACTGTCGGCGGCGGCAATCATAGCCGCAACCGTGCGTCTTGCGTCTCCATTGATAGGAAACGTCCCGGCATCAATCGCCTTTCTCACAGCCCCTGCGGGCGTGTCATCATAAACTGCCATCGGTGCCGCATGTACCATACCAGCCGCGAAATTCGTCCCCGTCGGCCCGGGTTCGACAATTATGCAGTCGATACGGAAGGGAGCTACCTCCTGTGCAACGCTCTCAATGAATCCCTCAATGCCCCATTTGGTAGTATGATACAGGCTGAAATTCGGATAGGCGATCTGCCCTCCTTCCGAGGACACCTGCATGATGCGCCCCCCGCCCTGCTGGCGTAGGTATGGCAGAACCGCACGGATCAACTGAATGGAGCCTGTCAGATTGGTGGCGATCTGACGGTCGATGTCGGCATCTGCCACTTCTTCTGCTGCGCCAAACACACCGTAACCCGCATTGCTCACCACCACGTCGATCCGTCCGACATGCCCGAACGCTCCCGCGACCGCGCTGCGGATGGCCACCGTATCAGTCATCTCGAGCATCATCACTATGAGCCGGTCGCCATATTCGCGTTCCAGATCGGTGAGAGCGTCCTTGCGCCGAATTGTCGCGACCACCTTGTCGCCACGTTCCAGCAGATCTTCTGTCATGATCCGGCCAAGGCCAGAGGACGCGCCCGTGATCAACCAGCTTTTGCTCATAAAACACTCCTGCACTGATGATCCGGAAGTGTATAAGTCATTCATTGGTATTACTATCGCGCCATTATGGCATGACCTGTTGAGTTTCTTTCACCAATGTCTCGTCCAACCCTGAATGAACTGGCCCTTTTTGCTGCCGTCGCCACCCATCGCAGTTTTCGCAAGGCGGCAGACGAACTCGGCGTGTCGAGGTCTTCCCTCAGCCACGCGATACGTAGTTTGGAACAGACTCTGGGTGTCTGTCTGCTCAACCGGACCACCCGCAGCGTCGCGCTCACCGAAGCCGGGAGACGACTGCGGACCGGACTTGAACCCGTCCTGAGCGGGTTGGACGATGCGCTCGATGCTGTGGCTGATGCTCGTGGTGCGCCTGCAGGCACATTGCGTATCAATGCGAATAAGGGGGCGGCGGAGCTTTTCCTCCGCATGATCGTACCCCGTTTCATGACCCTGTACCCTCGGGTTAAACTTGATCTCGTTGTGGAGGGGCAGTTGGTGGATATAGTCGAGGACGGGTTCGATGCTGGCATCCGTCTTGCTGAAGCCATACCACAGGACATGATCGGGGTGCCGCTGGGTGGCGAAGTCCGGTTCGTGACTGTCGCGTCGCCAGCTTATCTCGCACACCATGCCCCGCTTCAGACACCGCACGACCTCCGCCTGCATCACTGCATCCGTCAACGCCTCCCCGGCGGAAAACGCTATCGCTGGGAGTTCACCCGTCATGGAGAGAATATGACTCTCGACGTTCCAGATGTTCTCACCCTGAATGACAGCGACCTGATGGTGGAGGCGGCCGGCAAGGATCTCGGCGTCGCCTATGTGCCTGAAAGCTTCGCGCGCCGCCTTCTGGCTGACGGCCGGCTGGTGACGGTTCTCGACGCATGGTGTCCGCCCTGCCCTGGCCTCATGCTCTATTATCCACGCAACCGGCATGTCCCTTCCGCATTGCGCGCATTGATCAACCTGATGAAGGAAACGAACCGGAAGTTATCTGGGTAATCTGGGTACCGGTGCAATATTGCCGGAGATTTGCGGCAAGATGCCGAAACACAGCATCGATGCGGTGGCTGTGACGTAGGTCCGCATGCGCGACGACCCAGGCTTCAAGTTCCGCGACAATCAGGCCAGGCAACACACGCACGAGATCCCGCTCACCAATTGGTAATTGCGTGACACCGATCCCCAATCCCGCGCGTACCATGGCAAGCTGGGTCGGATGACTGTCGGTGCGGAGCGCGAAATACAGCTTCTCTCCCAGCGTCTTTTGCAATTCCCGTGTAAAATCTTGATCCATCCGGGATCGGTCCGAGCCGATCAGCGTGTGCCGGGCCAGATCCGTCGCACCTTCCGGCACCCCATGCCGCTCCAGATAAGAGGCGGTCGCGAAAAACCCGAGCGGGATACATCCTGCCCGTTTCGCCACCAGCGCCCCATGGCGCGGACGATGCATCCGGATCGCGATATCCGCTTCCTGCCCCGGCAGATCTGCGTTCTCGTTGCTCAGGACCAGTTCGACGTAGAGGCCCGGATGGCGCTCCCGCAGCGGGGCCAACAGACGCGGCATGACCTCGATGCCGACGAATTCGGCGACGCTGATACGCACCGTACCCGCGATCTCACCCCCGGACGCGGACGCAGCGCGATAGAAAGCCTCTGACGCGAAGGCCATACGCCGGACATGGACCGCCAGTTCCCGGGCGTCATCCGTCGGAACCAGCCCATTCACCGTGCGCGAGAAGAGTGGCTGACCGATCGCGCGCTCCAGCGCCTCGATCCGGTGACGCACGGTCGGCTGGGTCAGGCCGAGGTTGCGCGCCGCCGCCGACAGGCTTCCCGTATCGAGAACCGCGAGGAAGGCCCGTTGTCCGTCCCAGTCCGGAGAAAGAATGCTCATCGTTTTTCAATGAGCAGCATGCCGATCTTTGTCAATTTCCTTCGCGACCGCCTCCGTTCACTCTTCCGGTGGAAACGCAGGGAGATCGCAGCGTGACGAAAGCAATCCTCGTTCTGGGGGCAACCGGCGGCATTGGCGGCGCGGTCACACGGGTCATGCTGCGTCACCGCTGGCAGGTGCGGGCAATGGTGCGTGACCCGGCCCGGGCTCAAGCGGGCTGGGGTGACGATGTGATGCCCCACTGGGTGCAGGGCGATGCCATGCTCCGGGACGATGTGGTGAGGGCCGCGACCGGGGTCGACGTAATCCTGCACGGCGTCAATCCGGCAGGCTACCGCAATTGGGAAACAACAGTGCTGCCGATGATCGACAACACGATCGCCGCCGCCAGGGCTACCAGCGGAGCGCGCATTGTGCTTCCGGGAACGATCTACAATTATGACGCCGCCACAGCGCCGGTGATCGACGAAACGACACCGCAAAATCCGCCTGGCCGCAAAGGCAAGATCCGCAAGGCCCTCGAATGTCGCCTCACCGGCGCCGCCCCGGAGGTTCCGAGCCTGATCGTGCGGGCGGGCGACTATTTCGGCCCTGACGCACAGCAGAGTTGGTTCGCTCAGGCGTTGGCGAAGGCGCCGCTGAAACAGATCACCTATCCCGGCCGCACTGGTATCGGTCACGCCTGGGCTTACCTGCCTGATCTGGCCGAAGCAATTGCGCAACTGCTCGAACTACGACCCGGTGCCATGGCAACCGTCGAACGCATGCAGTTCAGCGGGTTCTGGGACGCAGACGGCACACACATGATCGCTGCGCTCCGCCGCATGACGGGCACGCCGGATCTCTCAGTCCGGCACTTCCCATGGTGGTTGATGCACCTTCTTTCTCCATTCGGTGGTTTTCCGCACGAAGTGATCGAGGTTAAGCCCTACTGGCATTATCCGGTCCGGCTCGACAACAGTCGCCTCGTCCGGTTGCTGGGATCAGAACCTCATACCGACATCAATCAGGCTGTCAGAAATGCCGCGAACTGTCCCGGAGTCTCAACGTCCTAATATTTGGCATATGCATTTTGGCTCGCGGGAGCAGAGCTGTCTGCAACTTTAGTTAACCTGCATCATGACTGCCCCCCCTGCTTGAGTCGGTGGCCAGATCGAAATCCATGCGATCGCGCTGTCCATGCGATCAGGAAACCGACGGCGACGAGCACCATCACGGCCCATGGGAACGACGCCGCGCCCCATGTATCGAACAACACACCACCCAGAAGGCCACCTCCGGCTATGGCACTGTTCCACGCCACGACATTCATCGACAGCGCGACGTCCGCGCCATCGCCGGCCGCATCGGCGAGCGCGGTCTGGAGCAAGGTCGCGGCCCCGCCGAATGTCAGACCCCATATCGTGACACCAATCACGATCACAGTCGGCGAGGCTGATCCGATGGCAAAAGCACCTGCCACGACTGCGAATATGGCCAGACTGAGCAGGACGGACAGGCGCAGGGCATGGTCGACCGTGCGGCTGGTCAGCCAGATGCCGGCAAGCGCGGCGATCCCGAAAAGCAGCAGAATGCGATCCGCCTGTTCCGCCAGCCCGGCCAGTGTCACGAACGGCACGATGTAGGTGTAAAGAACATTGTGCGCGAGCATCCACGCCATCACGACCCCCAGAACGGGCTTCACACCCGGCATGCCCAGAACATGCCGGAATGGCAGACGCTCGTGATGTGCAGCGCCCGGAAAATCAGGAACCTTTGCCAAAACCCACGCAATCAAAAGCACTGTCAGACCCGACATGATCCAGAACGTAAGGCGCCAGCCGACAACAGCCCCCAGCCATGTGCCTGAGGGAACCCCCAGAGAAAGCGCGATTGGTGTGCCTACCATGGCAATCGCAAGCGCTTGCCCCTGCTGAGCGCGCGTTACCATCCTGCGCGCGTAGCCGGCCAGCAACGCCCAGGCGAGACCCGCCGCCGCACCCGCTCCGTAGCGGGCCATGAGAGTCGCGCCGTAATGCGTCGAAAACGCGGTGATGGAATTGAACACCACGAAGCCGATGATCGCCAGCAGCAGAACCCTCTTGCGCCGCCATCGCTGTGTGGCGAGCGTCAGCGGGATCGCCGCACTCAGCGAACCGATGGCATAGGCCGTCACCATCTGCCCAGCGAATGCCGGGGAAACATGCAGACCAGCACCGATCTCGGGCAAAAGACCCGCCGGCAAAGTTTCTGTCATAATGCAGATGAAGCCGGTCATGGCCAGCGCGAGCAGACCGGAAACAGGCAAGCACTCGTCGGTTTTTTTCGCGGAGGGTACGATGGTCGGTGTCATGAGCTACTCAATATATGGAACGAATGATACATATATATGCGGACCGTAAAATCTTGGCAATAATTTCTGGATCGATTAATATGGAAGTCTTTTCAAAGGAGCACTAACATGGCGCGGACTGGCCGTCCCCGTGAGTTTGACCGCGACAAGGCGATCGACGCCGCCACGGCGCTTTTCTGGGCGCATGGTTATGAACCGACGTCCCTGACCCAGCTCAAGGCCAGCATGGGCCATATCTCGCCCGCGAGTTTCTATGCCGCGTTCGGTTCTAAGGAAGCCCTTTTCCGGGAAGTCGTGCAGCATTATCTGGCAACGTATGGTCAGGTCATGGCCCCCTTATGGGATGAAAGCCTGCCGCCACGTGAGGCCATCGAACGGACATTGCGCGGCTCGGCGCGCATGCAGGCGGCCCGTACGCATCCGACCGGCTGTCTGGTCGTGTCCGGCGCCAGCAATTGCTCACCCGAGAACGAACCTGTCCAAGCCCTTCTCGCAGCAGAACGACAACGCACGCGAGCTGGTATTAAGGCCTGCGTGGAGCGCGCCATAGCCAGAAATGAATTGAAGGCCTCCCCGTCAACAGATATCCTGCCCAATATTCTCGCTACTTTTTTTCATGGCATGACATGCGAAGCGCGGGATGGAATGACTGTTGACACTCTGGATGCTGCTATCACCTCCCTCCTTACGTTGTGGGATATCAACACGGTCAAACCTCTCAAAAATCGACAAAAAAACACCGAAAACACGGGGGTCAGGCTGTAGCCTTCTACAAAAACCCCCAACTTTCATATCGTTCGGTCCATAATTCCTTGACGTCGTTTCATGTCCATATTATGGATCGGGTGATACGGAAGTTTGGTTTCCGAATAGGACGCCATCTTTCCGCAAGGAGTCCGTTTATGAACACACCCAAAATCGCCCTTATCACGGGTGCCAATCGCGGCATCGGCTACAGTATCGCGAGGCATCTGACGGATGCTGGCATTAATGTGGTCGGCACTTATCATACCAATGAAGATGAGGCGAAAGCTGCCGAAATCGCCCTCAGCCATGAAAAAGCGAAGTTGCGTATGCTGCAACTGGACATCGCGAACCATACGTCGTTCACGGATTTTGCTCAGCGGGTGAAAGCCCTTCTCGCAAACGAGTTCGGGCTGCAGGGACTAAATTATGTTGTCCAGAACGCCGGCAACATCATTCACACGCGCTTCGATGCCGCCACTTCCGAACAACTCGACAATCAGTACAACATCCACTTCAAGGGCCCTTACCTGCTGACCGTGGCGCTCCTGCCACTGCTTCGCGATGGCGGCCGTATTCTCAACATCACCTCTGCCGCGACCCGCTTTTATCTGACGGATCATGGTCCCTATTCGGCCATGAAAGCCGCAACCGAGGTCATTTCGCTCTACATGGCGAAGGAACTGGGTGAGCGGGGGATTACCGTCAATGCCGTCGCACCTGGCGCGGTCGCATCGGATTTTGGCGGTGGGCTGGTCCGTGACGATGCCACGGTAAACAAAAGCCTTGCAGACATCACGCCGCTGGGACGTGTCGGGCAACCCGATGACATCGGAGCCGCTGTCCGTGCTCTTCTTTCTGACGACATGCTCTGGGTGAACGGTCAACGCATCGAAGTGACGGGAGGGCAGTCGCTATGATGGCCGGACAGACACGAACAGGAGCCGCATTATGATCCATGTGATGGCCAGCAGCGTTCTTCCTGCCTCCGTTTCGTCCGTCTGGGGGCTGATCCGCGATTTCGGCGCTCTTGGGAATTGGCTGCCAGATGTGAAAAGCTGCGTGATAGAGGGCGATGAGCCCGGCGACCGGGTGGGCGCGATCCGCCGTCTTGAAATGGGCGACGTTGGTGTGATCCGGGAACAGCTTCTCGCATTATCCGACGTGGATCATGCGGTGACGTTCTCGATTATCGAGTCCGCCCTGCCGATCAGTAATTATCGGTCGACAATCAGCCTTCTTCCCATAACGGATGGTGACCGCACGTTCATTCAGTGGCGGGGAGAGTTCGAAGCGCCCCTCGAACATGCCGCCAGTATGGAGGCCAGGATGCCGACAGGTATCTATCAGCCAGCATTCGACAGGCTGGCAGAAATCTTGGCGTAGCAGGAAATGCCGTCATGAACAATTTTGAGGGAAAATCCGTCCTCGTGCTTGGCGGCAGCCGCGGGATTGGGGCCGCCATCGTGCGCCGTTTCGCTTCGGAGGGAGCGAAGGTTCTTTTCACATATTGGTCTTCCCCGGACGATGCCGAAGTTTTGGCGGCTGAGACCGGAAGCAAGGCCCTCCGCGCCGACAGTGGCGACCGGGACACTCTCATCGCGCTGATCGCTTCGCTCAGTCCTCTCGACGTGCTGGTCGTCAACTCTGGAATTCTTGGCGCGGGCGATCCGCTGGAGATCCCCCCGGATGACATCGACCGGCTGTTTCGTATCAACATCCATGCGCCTTACCATGCCGCCATTGCTGCTGCCCGGACCATGCCCGCCGGGGGCCGCATCATCTTCATCGGGTCCTCCAATGCCGACCGTATGCCGATGACTGGCCTTGCAGCCTACAGCGCCAGCAAGGCCGCACTGAAAGGCATGGTCAAAGGACTGGCTCGTGATTTCGGAGCGCGCGGCATCACCGTCAATGTCGTCCAGCCCGGCCCCACTGATACAGACATGAACCCTGCCGATGGACCGCTGAAAGACGTGATGCACGACTTCATGGCGATCAAACGCCATGCCACAGGCGCGGAGATTGCGGGGCTGGTCGCGTATCTTGCCGGACCAGAGGCCGGCATCATCACGGGCGCCGCATACAACATCGATGGTGGCTTCGCGGCCTGACGAAATGACTGATCCCTTAACCACCCGCTGGAAATAAGGACCGAGGACCATGACCGATACAGCTTCCAACGCTGCCAGCTCCGGCACCTTCACGATCGGCGGCGATCTCGCCGTTCATCGGCTCGGTTTCGGTGCCATGCGCATCACGGGCAAAGGCATATGGGGACCGCCCACCGATCACGACGAGGCCATCCGCACGCTGAAGCGCCTTCCCGAACTCGGCGTCAACTTCATCGACACATCGGACGCCTACGGGCCGGATGTTTCGGAATGGCTGATTAAAGAGGCGCTTCACCCATATCCCAAAGGTCTCGTGATCGCCACGAAGGGCGGGCTGACCCGGTCGGGGCCAGATATCTGGAAGCCGGTCGGACGACCGGAATATCTTCTCCAGCAGGTGCATAAAAGTCTGCGGAATCTCGGCGTCGAGCAGATCGATCTGTGGCAGTTGCACCGGATCGATCCCAAAGTCCCGGCGGATGAGCAGTTCGAGGCGGTCCGGTCCTTCATCGATCAGGGACTGATCCGCCACGCGGGACTGAGCGAGGTCTCCGTGGACGACATCAAAGCAGCCTCGAAGTTCTTTAACGTGGCGACCGTCCAGAACCGCTATAATCTCGTGGATCGCACCAGCGAGGCCGTACTCGATTACTGCACGGCGCAGAACATCGGGTTCATACCGTGGTTCCCGCTCGCGGCCGGTGACCTCGCGAAGCCGGGCTCAATCCTGGACACCATGGCAGGGAAATACGGTGCGCATCCGAGCCAGATCGCTCTGGCCTGGGTCCTGAAGCGCAGTCCAGTGATGCTGCCAATCCCCGGGACCTCGAAGGTCGCGCATCTTGAGCAGAATATCGCCACTGCAGACATCACCCTGTCTGAGGAAGATTTCGCGGTGTTGGACGCGGAGGGACGCAAGGCGCTTCAAGCGGCATCTTGACCTCAATGTCGCACATCACCCGACGTATCAATTCATAAGAGAAGCCTTAAATCCATGGCCGGACGATATCTACACAATCCACGTGGAACACATGTCGGACAAGCACGGATGGAACAAATAGGAACCGAGGCAGAAAGGGACCATAACGACCATGCGCACTGCGGAACTCCGCTATTTTCTGGCTTCTGTTGAAGCTGGAAGTTTCGGGAAGGCCGCATCATCCCTTCAACTGCGAGTATCGACGGTCAGCCGAGCAATTGCTCGACTTGAGGATCAACTGGGTGTTGCGCTCTTTGAACGAACCTCCTCTGGCATTAAACTTACGAATGCGGGACGCATAGCATTACGCTGTGTCCGTCGCGTCCTGCGCGAGACAAATGCACTCACGGAAACACTCGACCGAAGTTCCTTCGGAGAAATCGGAGAGGTGCATCTCGGTTTTCATCTTCCACCTCTAAACGCCGTCCTGACAAGTTTGCTCGTCGAATGGCGGACAACCTATCCCGGCATAAGTGTCACACCACACGAACCGGGTGAAAGAACACTCCATTCCGCACTGATCGAACGTCATATCGACGTTGCCTTGCTTCCTGAATTAGCCCTTTCTCAACACCACCCGCATACTCCAATTTACTTCGAGCCCTTGATGGCGGCCGTGCCAAATACTCACCGCCTCGCCGAAAAAACAACAATTCAATGGACTGACCTCAAAAACGAAAATCTGCTTCTATGGTCGTGGGGAAAAGATAGGATCGGTCGTGATTTCTTTGCTACGCGGCTACCCGGCATTAATGTGCGCATTTTTGAAACGGGCAACATGACCCTGCTCGCCTTCGTGCGGGCAGGATACGGCGTCACTGTCGCAGCGCAAACTTATTCGACTCTCAACCTCCCCGGCCTGAAATTCATCCCAATCGACGAGGAAGATGCCGGGTTCAAGATCAATCTGGTCTGGCGTGCCGAAAGCGAAGATCCCGTCGTAGGAAAATTTGTCGCCTTCATGCGTGACCGGGCAAAGCCCTATTGGCGAGTTACCTCTCCCCGCGCAGCTTCCGAAAGCCCCTATCCGCCCCCATGAAACGAGCGAGCATTGGTGAGATCAGCTTCGCTACTGCGATCTCGGCCTGCCCGCTCTCACGCGCCAGCAAGCGCCCATATTCAACCAGATCGCGATGGACGGCAGCGGGAAGTTCGACAGTGAGCCGAACCGGCCTGTCATCCACGATCGGCCCAAGCCTGAGCTTTGTCATCGGGAAGCCTCCTGTCTGTAAGGGGAAAGAACCAGGTCACGATGCACCATGACCCGCACCGGAAAGCCGCGCCGGATCGTATTGGTGGGCTGGATATTGAGTGAGCGTCCGACGATCTGTTCGCCGATCTGGTTAAATCCTTGCGAGCCACCGGTGCGCAGGGCCTGGGCGATGCCATTGCCGCCGCTGATATCGGCTTCGGAACCCACGCTCAGCACGGTCGAAACCAGGGCAGCCCTGAACACCTCGCCCCAGTGATTGTCGGTCTGGTCCTGCAACCCGGCAAACCCTGCCGCATCGGCAGCCGGCTCGTTCTCCAGCACAATCGAATCATTCGCACCGCGCATCAGTCGGGTCCAGACCAGCAGTACCCGTTTCTGGCCATAGGAGATCTGGGAGTCATAGCGGCCGATCAGCGTCGCGCCCTGCGGGATCAGCAGGATATGGCCGGTCGGGCTGTCATAGACATTCTCCGTCACCTGCGCCGTGACCTCGCCGGGCAGGTCGGAGCGGATGCCGGTGATCAGCGCGCCGGAAATGATCGATCCCGCCTGGATTACATACGGGCTGGGAGGGGACGTCAGACGCGCGGCGCTGACGGTGCGCTGGTCAACCGGGCCATCGAGAAACGCCTGGTTGCGATCGGTGGCAGCACCGGCTGCCGGAACCGGGGTAGCACCGGCCGTCACCGGGGCGACGCTGTTTCGCCCGACCTGCGTCTGGGTGAAGAGATGACTGACCCGGGCCGCTTCCTGCTCCTGGGCCATGCGCTGCTTCTCGGGATCGGCCGGTACGGCGGGTGTCGCCATGCCGGGGGCACCCACGCCTGCCTTGAGGAACGGCCT
The DNA here is from genome assembly GCF_000285295.1 of Komagataeibacter europaeus LMG 18890. GTDB lineage: Bacteria > Pseudomonadota > Alphaproteobacteria > Acetobacterales > Acetobacteraceae > Komagataeibacter > Komagataeibacter europaeus. The sequence goes on from NZ_CADP01000038.1 coordinate 18,637, forward strand.
GCCGAGATCGCCGGGCAACGGCGGCCCAAGACGTGGCGGGTGGGTATAGTCTCCCGGCAGGTTCGCCAGCCCGTCCGGTGTGGTGCGATTGCCGGTATTATAGAGTTCGGCCTTCTCCGTTCGCGGTGCGGGCTTCAGCGCCACATAGAGCGCACCCCCGACGCCGAGCATCGCCACCAGCGTCAGCCCCATGATCACCTTGCGCGACAGTCGCGTGACCGGCCGTCGCGTCACGCGTAACCGCATCTCGCCCGGCGGCCTGACGGGAGGTATCGGTTTACCCGCCTCCTCCGCTCCGGTGCTCCCGCTCACGACCGACGGGCTCCGTCGGTGCGGACGATGCGCACGACCTGCTGGTGCTTCGCACCCAGCCGCAATTCGGCTGCCGCGAACAGGCGATCGACGATCATCCGGTTGCCGCGCACCCGGTAATTCACCAACTGGCCGTCCCCTTGCGGGCCGATGACCCACAACGGCGGCATTTCACCCTGGGCGATGCCGGTCGGAAACTCGATGAACACCTGCCGCCCATCATCGAAGGCCCGCAACGGCCGCCACGGCGCCTCGTCGCCCTCGATCCGGTAGCGGAAATTCAGCGCATCGAGATCGACGCCCGTCGCGACCGGAGTGCCAAGATCAGAATCCCGATCCTGCCCGCGCAGGGCGACGATCTGGTCCTGCGGATAGTCCCATGAGACCGAGGCCATATAGGTCCGCTCGTCGGAGCGCATCTCCAGATGATAGGTCCGGCGGTCGGTATTGATGACCAGGTTGGTGGTGAGGTCCGGCCGCGTCGGTTTGAGCAGGATATGAATGCGTTTCGACGCCCCTGCCCCGCTCTCTGTATCGCCGATGATCCAGCGCACGGTATCGCCGGCGGCGACCGGGCCGGCACCGACCAGCTTTTCGCCCGGCTGCAGAGCGATGTCGGTGATCTCGCCGGGTGCGGCGTAAAGCTGATAGAGCGCCCCCTCGGAGAAGGGATAGATCTGGATCGCGTTGAGATAACCGGCCCGCGTCGGCTGAATCCGCGCCGCACTATTGGCATGCTCGACCCGCTGGTGCGGATCCGTCGGTTCCGGTGCCGCATGCCGGTAGGGGATCGGCTTGAGCTGCCCCGGCAGCGGCAGGGGCTCGGGCAGTGTCACCACCTGCACCGGCTTGGGCGGGTCAGGCGTAAGAACCGCCTGCCGGGGCGTATCGTCGTACCGGATGGCCGGCGGCTTCCATGAGGAGCAGGCCACTAGCGGCGCCAGCAGGATCATGAGCGGCGCGACGGTATTGAGGGTGCGCATCAGCCGAGTTCCCTGGACCAGTTGAGGGCGTGGATGTAGATGCCGAGCGGGTTCTTGCGCAGGCGTTCGGCATCGGTCGGGGTGGTGACGACGATGGTGAGGATCGCACTCCAGCGCTCGGTGGCAGCCAGCGCGCCATCGGCATAGCGGCGCTCGACCCACTCCACCCGGAAGCTGTCATCGGAGGCACGGATCACGCTGGCGATCTCGACCGCAACCTGCATCCTGCCGATCCGGCTGAACGGATCGTTGGTGCGGGCATAATCATTCAGGGCCAGCGCACCGCGATCGGTGACGTAATTATAGGCATCCAACCAGTTCTGCCGCAGCACCACCGGATCGGCCGGGATACCGCGCACCTCGGAGATGAAGCGCGCCAGATACCAGGCGATCTGCGGATCGGTCGGCCGATAGGCGGCGGTCGCGGGACCGACAGCCTGCGCCTGGCCGAGATGGTCGATCTGCACCACCCACGGCGTGATGGTGCCCCGCGCCGACTGCCAGACCAGCCCGGCGGCGAGCCCGCCGCTCAAAGCGAGACAGCCGAAGAAAGCCAGCCGCCAGTTGCGCGCTTGAACACGGGCTGAGCCGATGCGGTCGTCCCAGACCTGTCCGGCCTTGTGATAGGGCGTTTCCGGTTCCGGCGTTTTGCCGAAACGCATGGTGGGACGACGGAACATGGTTATTCTCCCTCCGAGAGATCGACGTCATGGCCACCGCTGGGCCGGTCGCCACCCTTGATCGCCTGCGCGGCGGCGTCCGCCCCACCCCTGATCCGGTTGTTGCGCTGCATCCGGGTGGCCCAGGCCGGTGGCTTGCCAGCCGTCCCCGCTCCACCACCAGCGCCTGAAGCGGTCGCGCCTCCCGCACCGCCAGTCGCGGCGGCTCCTCCGGCCTGATAGCTGGTACGCACACTGGCCATGGCCCGGCGCAACGGGCTGGCGGCAGCCGACAGTCCGGCCTTCGCGACACCTGCCGCACCTCCGGCCTGATAGGCGGCGGTCGTGCCGCCCGCGACAAAGGCGCCACCACGCACAGCGGCTGCCGCGGCCCCCACAGCCAGTCCGGCCCCGGACGCAGCCGCCACCCCGGCGCCGACCGCCCCGGCGGCTGTAGCGACAGCGGATCCCGCGCCGAGTTGCGGACCACCGGCGATCAGCCCGTTGGCCAATGCCGGCCCGAACACGGTCAGGCCGAGCAGCGTCAGGGAGGCGAGGATCAGGGTCAGTGCGTCATTGATGGTGGGCGGGGTGTTGAAACCGTTGGTGAACTGGCCGAACACCGTCGAACCGATGCCGACGATAACGGCCAGCATCAGCACCTTGATCCCGGACGAGACGACATTGCCCAGCACCTTCTCGGCGAGGAAGGCGGTGCGACCGAACAGCCCGAAGGGCACCAGCACGAAGCCTGCGAGCGTGGTCAGCTTGAACTCGATCAGTGCCACGAAAAGCTGGATCGCCATGACAAAGAAGCTGATGACCACGATCAGCCAGGCGAGCAGCAGCACCACGATCTGGATTGCGTTGTTGAAGATGGCGACGAAACCGACCAGCGAGGAAATCGAGGTCAGGATCGGCTTGCCCGCGTCGATGCCGACCTGCGCCAGCCGTCCCGGCTGGAGCAGTTGCGCCTGGGTGAGATGCCCGCCCCCAGCCTCGATGCCGAGGCCTGCGAAGGATTCATAGATGATGCGGGCGAGACCGTTAAAATTGCCTATGATGAAGGCGAACATACCGATGAACAGGGTCTTGCGGACCAGCCGCGCCAGCACGTCCTCATCTGGCGCCAGCGCCCAGAACAGCCCGGCCAGGGTAATGTCGATGGTGATCAGCACACCGGCGAGCCAGTGGACGTCGCCCTGCACCAGCCCAAACCCGGAATCGATATACTGGGTGAAGATGGCAAGGAAATTGTCGATGACGCCGGTGCCCTGCTGCATGGCGTCACCGTGCCGCGTCGGGCGCAAAGAAGCGCTTGCGGTTCTCGGCCCAGATCGCTTCGCAGGCCGGATCGCCATCGGCCTTCATGCCGAGCGCCTGACAATGCGCCAGGCCGGTGGCCAGCCGGTCACGCGATCCCGGTGGCCCGAGATCGGGCACGCCGACGTCACGGGGCACATACCGGAGATGCAGGCTGGCGGCCACGATGATCAGAACGACCAGCCCGACGGAAACGAGCCGGAAGACGATCGGCGGGGAAAGGCGCGGCGCGCGCATCAGTGGAACATCTGCGCGGTGCCAGGCGTGTAGCCGGCACCGTAATTCAGGAAATTCGCGAGCTGTGCCCTGCCCTGCTCCTCACTCTCCACCTGCCGGGCGCCTTCCAGCGCCTGGGCGCGGCCCATCGCCGCCGTCACAGCGGTGAGGTCGGCGAGCTGGCGGGTTTGCAGCGCCATGAGCTGATTGCCCGACTGCGCGGCCTGCAAGGCGCCGGTCGCGGATTGGCTCGACGTGACCAGATCGTCGATCTGGCTGCCGGTACTGTCGAGATTCTGCACGGCACCGGTCTGCACGCGCAGGTCGTCCTGATAGGCCCCCCTTGCATTCTGCCATCGCGTCTGCGCGTCACCGGTCATCTGGGCCGCCGAACCCGGGCTCGCAAGCGCCTGCGGGTATGTCTGCGAAAACGCCTGATCGATGCCGGTCAGGTTATAGGAAAGCCCCTGCGCCTGACCGACGATCGCTTCCGTCTGCGCGAACGACTGCTCCAGCGGCGCCAACGCCGAGAACGGCAGACTGGTCAGATTGCGCGCCTGGTTCTCCAGCATGGTCGCCTCATTGGTGAGGCTCTGCGCCTGCTGGTTGACCTGCTGCAATGCCCGGGCGGCAATCAGGACGCCCTGCACATGATTGGCCCCGTCATAGACCGCCCATTGCGCATGGGCTGGCGCACTCACGGCAAACGGCAGCACCAGAGCAACGCCGGACACGAAAACTGATTTCATTGTCGGCATGTTTTTCATGATCCTTCTCCCGGATTGAGCATCTCCACTGCCCACTCAACACCTTTGTGCATGAGCCATGCCGCCGCGAACCCGTCGCGCCCATGCCGGGCAAAGATCCGGTCGATGGCGGCCTGGTCGTCGGGCGACGACGCGGCGGTAAAGGCGAGCGCCACCTCGGAGAGGCCGAGATCGAACAGCCGGTTGCCTCTGCGGGACTGGCAGTAATAATCGCGCTTGGGCGTGGCCAGGCTGAGGATCTCGATCTGACGGTCGTTTAGCCCGAAGCGGCGATAGATCGTGGTAATCTGCGGCTCCAGTGCCCGGTCATTGGGCAGGAAGATCCGGGTCGGGCAGCTCTCGATCAGCGCGGGTGCAGTCGGGCTGGCGTCAATATCGGCCAATGACTGGGTGGCGAAGATGACAGAGGCGTTCTTCTTGCGCAGCGTCTTCAGCCATTCCCGCAACTGTCCGGCGAAGGCGCGATCATCCAGCGCCAGCCAGCCCTCGTCGATGATCAGCAGCGTCGGGCTGCCGTCAAACCGGTCCTCGATACGATGGAACAGATAGGACAGCACGGCGGACGCGGCACCCGAGCCGATCAGACCCTCGATCTCGAAGGCCTGGATATCGGCGACGCCCAGCCGCTCATGCTCGGCGTCGAGCAGGCTACCCCACGGCCCGCCGACACAATAAGGCTGTAACGCCTGTTTCAGCGCCAGCGACTGGAGCAGCGCCGACAGGCCGGTAATGGTGCGTTCCGCCACCGGGGCCGAGGCCAGCGAGGTCAGCGCCGACCACAGATGCTCCTTGAGGTCGGGGGCAACAGTGACGCCCTCGCGCTCCAGCAGCGTCACCACCCATTCCGCCGCCCAGGCCCGTTCGCCCGGCTCGTCGATCCGCGCCAGCGGCTGCAAGGCGACCGCCTTGTCCCCGGTCCCGGACAGCGCGCCGCCGAGATCGTGCCAGTCGCCACCCGTCGCCAGGGTCGCGGCCCGGATCGAGCCGCCGAAATCGAAGGCGAATATCCGGGCACCAGCATAGCGGCGGAACTGCATCGCCATAAAGGCCAGCAACACCGACTTGCCGGCGCCCGTCGGCCCGGCGATCAGCGTGTGGCCAACATCGCCGACATGCAGCGCGAAGCGAAACGGGGTCGAGCCCTCGGTGCGGGCATAAAATAACGGCGGGGCGGCGAAGTGCCCGTCCTGCTCCGGTCCGGCCCACACCGCAGAGAGCGGGATCATATGCGCCAGGTTAAGGGTGGAGACGCAGGGCTGGCGGACATTGGCGTAGACATGGCCCGGCAGGCTGCCGAACCAGGCTTCGAGCGCGTTCACCGTCTCGCGCATGCAGGTAAAGTCGCGACCCTGGATGGTCTTCTCCACCAGCCGCAGCCGGTCCGCGGCGACCGCCGGATCCTCGTCCCACACCGTGACAGTGGCGGTGACATAGGCCTGGCCGACCTGGTCGGTGCCGAGTTCCTGCAACGCCGCATCGGCGTCGGCCGCCTTGTTGGCGGCGTCGGAATCCAGCAGCACCGAGGCTTCGTTGGTCATCACCTCCTTGAGGATGGCCATGATCGACTTGCGCTTGGCGAACCATTGTCGCCGGATCCGGCCCAGCACCATGGTTGCATCGATGCGGTCGAGGCAGATCGCCCGCGTCGACCAGCGATAGGGAAAGGCCAGCCGGTTCAGCTCGTCGAGCAGACCCGGCCAGGTCTGGGTCGGGAAGCCGGTGATGGTCAGCGTGCGCAGATGGGCGTCACCCAGGCGGGGCTCCAGGCCACCGGTCAGTTCCTCATCCACCAGGATCGCGTCGAGGTGCATCGGGATTTCCGGCACCCTGACCCGCTGCAAGCGTGTGGAGATGCAGGAATGGAGATAGGTCAGGGTTTCGCCGTCATCGAGCCAGTCGGCCTCCGGCATGAAGCCGTCGAGCAGCGCCAGTACCCGGTCGGTCTGATCGATGAAACCTGCGACCACCGCCCGCCAGTCGGAGCCGCCACGGGCGCGGTTCTCGTAGAGCCAGGCTTCCGCGCGGGCGGCGTCGTCCGCCGGCGGCAGCCAGACCAGGGTCAGGAAATAACGGCTCTCGTAATGCGCGCCTTCCTCCTCGAATTGCGCCCGGCGCTCCGCGTCCACCAATTCCGAGGCCGGATCGGGGAACGGACCGGACGGATAGCCGCGCGCCGGACGGCGTTGCGCCTCCACGAAAATAGCCCAGCCGGAGCCAAGCCGCCGCAGGGCATTGTTCAGGCGGGACGTGATCGCGACCAGTTCGGACGCGGTCGAGGAGTCCAGATCCGGACCGCGAAAGCGTGCGGTGCGCTGGAAGGCGCCGTTCTTGTTCAGCACCACGCCCCGGGCGACCAGCGCCGCCCAGGGCAGGAAATCGGCCAGCCGGTCACGGCGATGGCGGTATTCGGCAAGGTTCATCATGGCGCCCTCACCCGACCAGATGGGTGGGGTAACGCAGATGCCGGCGCACCACGTCGACGAAGGCAGGGTCACGCTTCGCGGCCCATACGGCGGCGAAATGGCCGACCAGCCAGAAGATCCCGCCGGCGATCCACAGCCGCAGGCCGAGCCCGATGGCGGCGGCCAGCGTGCCGTTGACGATCGCCACCGTGCGCGGCGCCCCGCCGAGCAGGATCGGCTCGATCAGGGCGCGATGCACCGGAGCGATGAAGCCGGGAATGGCGTCCGGCTCCATCAGATCAGCGCCCCGCCCGAGAAGGAGAAGAACGACAGGAAGAAGCTGGAGGCGGCAAAGGCGATCGACAGACCGAAGACGATCTGGATCAGGCGGCGGAATCCGCCCGAGGTTTCCCCGAAGGCCAGGGTCAGGCCGGTCACGGTGATGATGATCACCGAGATGATCTTGGCGACCGGCCCCTGCACGGATTCGAGAATCTCGTTGAGCGGCGTTTCCCACGGCATGCTGGAGCCGGACGCATAGGCCGGGGCCGACAGCAGCGTTGCGGACAAGGTAGCGCCCGCCACGGCAAGGCGGCGGCGCAGGGCGAGCGTCGGGGTCATGACTTTTCTCCGGCGGATGTGAGGATGTAGTCGCCCTCCGGGGCCAGCCCCCGGACGGCGGCGAGTTCGGCCAGGCGGCGCGCGCTGCCGCGCCCAGACAGGACGGCGATCACGTCGATGGTCTCGGCGATCAGGGCACGCGGCACGGTGACGACGGCTTCCTGGATCAGTTGCTCCAGCCGGCGCAGGGCACCGATCGCCGAGCCCGCATGCAGGGTGCCGACACCGCCGGGGTGGCCGGTGCCCCAGGCCTTGAGCAGGTCGAGTGCCTCGGCGCCGCGCACCTCGCCGATGGGAATCCGGTCGGGACGCAGGCGCAGCGAGGAGCGCACCAGGTCGGAGAGCGAGGCCGCGCCGTCCTTCGTGCGCAAGGCGACCAGATTGGGCGCAGCGCATTGCAGCTCACGGGTGTCCTCGATCAGCACCACCCGATCGCCGGTTTGCGCGATCTCGGCCAGCAGGGCGTTGACCAGCGTGGTCTTGCCGGTGGAGGTACCGCCTGCGACGAGGATGTTTTGCCGCTCCATCACTGCGCGACGCAGAAACGCAGCCTGTGCGGCGGTCATGATGCCGGCAGTCACATAATCGTCGAGCGAGAACACCGCGACCGCCGGGCGTCGGATCGCGAAGCACGGTGCAGCCACTACAGGGGGCACCAACCCTTCGAACCGCTCCCCGCTACCCGGCAGTTCGGCGGAGACGCGGGGGCTGGCGGGATGCACCTCGACCCCGACATGATGGGCGACCAAGCGGACGATCCGCTCGGCATCGGCAGGCCCGATCCGGGTGCCGGTGTCTTCCATCCCGCCGGCGAGCCGGTCAATCCAAAGCCTTCCGTCGGGATTGAGCATCACCTCGACGATCGACGGATCATCGAGATGCCAGGCAATCGCCGACCCAAGGGCAGTGCGCAGCATGCGCGTGCCTCGGGCGACGGCTTCGGAGCGGAAGGGAGCGACGGACATCGAAACCCCGCGATTGGCCTCCCGAGGGAAGCGATGGATCAGCGGGGTCGATTAGAAAGAGGCATGAACACGGAAGCGCAACAAGTCTCTTGGGACCGTAGGGCGCCGGGATAGAAGAACTTGCATAGGAGTAGGTTGCCGTTTGGGCGGTGACGGGGCGAAAGGGCGCTGCTACCGTTTTCTGGAATCGACCACGACACGGATCCGCCCCGCATGAGCAAAGCCTTCATCGCCGCCGTTCTTCGGGACGTTCGTCGTCCGTAAGACCAAGGCCAGCAATACCGTGCGCTTCAAGGCTAGTCCGGTGCTGAAGAAGGTCGTGTGATCTGTCAGTCGGTCTCGTCAGCAGGTTCGAAAAAAGAGCCGGAAAGTGATAGAACTTGAAGATGGAGAGCGGACTGCACCCCGGGAGTGTCCTGAAGTCTGTGTATCTGGCCTGGCCCATGGGTTTTCAGATACTCAAGCGGCGAAGCGCTCGCCGAACATTATGGCGAACTGGTTGCGGGCTGCAAACCATTCCCGAACATTCCGCCCGTCTTTCTCAAAGCTGCGGATCGCCAGGTAGATCAGCTTCGTTGCGGCATCGTCGGTCGGGAACGAACCGCGCGTCTTGATCGATTTGCGGATGACCCGGTTCAGGCTCTCGATGGCGTTCGTAGTGTATATGATCTTGCGGATCGCCGGATCGAAGGCAAAAAACGGGATCACTTCTGGCCATGCCCGGCGCCATGCCGGGGCGATCGACGCGTATTTCCCGGCCCATTTCTCCTCGAACGCATCGAGCTCTGCGGCCGCCATGTCAGCGGTCGCCGCCCCGTAGATCCGGCGCAGGTCGGCAGCCACGGCCTTGCGGTCCTTCCATGAGCAGAAGTTCAGGCTGTGGCGCACCAGGTGAACAATACAGGTCTGAACCATCGCCTCGGGAAAGGCGGCGGTGATGGCCTCGGGAAAGCCTTTCAGCCCGTCCACGACCGCGATCAGGATGTCCTGGATGCCCCGGTTCTTCAACTCGTTCATGACCGAAAGCCAGAATTTGGCGCCTTCATTCTCGGCGATCCAGAGCCCCAGAACCTCGCGCACTCCCTCGCGGGTGACACCGAGAGCAACGTAAACCGCCTTGTTTTTAACGGTCCGGCTGTCAGCATCGCGGATCTTTACCCGAAGGGCATCGAAGATCACGATGGGATACATCCGATCCAGCGCCCGGCCCTGCCAC
>NZ_CADP01000037.1 GCF_000285295.1 Komagataeibacter europaeus LMG 18890
GGGGCGACATCCATGTCCTTCCGCGCGCAGAAATGGACAAGCGCCGCAGGGGCATGGCTTTGCAAGCTTCTGGAGCGTCGCCCAACACGTCTTGCAACCGTCGCACTTGCCAACAAACTGGCCCGGATCGTCTGGGCTCTCCTGTCGCGCAAAGAGATCTATCGTCCGGCCGGCCGCAATGTCGCTGTAATCTGACATGCGCTGCCAAGACGATGGATGCCGGGGTTCGCCCCGGTAGATCCGGCAGAATGCACTGACCAGCGTGATGGGAAGACTGTAATTCAGGAACAGTTCAGGCGATACCGTTGGATGACATGTGCCATCGAGCACGTTTTCAAGATTGGTGCCTGACACGCAAGCGCACACCCATAATGGCCAGCGAAAAACGTCGCACAAACAGGCCGGACATAAGGGCGCACCTGACCGGATCCCCGCATCCTGCGAGCAGCGATGCATTCCACCGAGAAAACAAGATTTAGAGAAACGCAGAGAGATAACAAATGTGATCCATTGCATCGAACCGGCCGTCCACATAGGTCATCCAGGATTCCGGGAAAGGTCCGGGACGGGAAGCCCGTGATGGTCAGGGTCTTGAGGAAGGCATCGCCGAGTTTGGGTTCGAGCCCGCCCGCCAGCGGCTGGTCCACCAGCAGGGCATCGAGGTGCATCGGGATTTCCGGCACCCTGACGCGCTGGTTCCGCGTCGAGATGGTACTGTGCAGATAAGTGAGGGTTTCACCGTCATCGAGCCATGCCGCCTCGGGCATGAAACCATCCAGCAGGGCCAGCATCCGATCCGTGCGATCCAGAAACGAGTGAAGCATCCCATGCGGATCGGGACCGTCATGCTCACGGCCCTCATAGAGAAAGCGTTCGGCACGGCCAGAAGTTTCCGCCGGGGGCAGCCAGACAAGGGTCAGAAAATACCGGCTCTCGAAATACGCGCCTTCGTCCTCGAACTGCTCCCGGCGTTCCAGATCGACCATCTGGCTGGCAGCATCGAGAAAGTCGCTCTCAGGATACACTGTCGCCGGTACGCGCTGTGCCTCGACGAACACAGCCCAGCCGGAGCCAAGGCGGCGCAGGGCATTGTTCAGCCGCCCGGTGACACCGACCAGTTCGGCAGGGGTGGCGCTATCCAGATCGGGGCCGCGTATTTTTGCCGTACGCTGGAAGGAGCCGTCCTTGTTCAGGACGACACCTTTCTCAACGAGCGCGGCCCAGGGCAGGAAATCAGACAGGAGCGCGGCACGGTTGCGATATTCGCCAAGCGACATCATCGCCCTGCCATCCCTACGCCCGGAGCCAGGCGGGGTAGCGAAGATGCCGTCGCCCCACCTCGACAAACAGCGGATCGCGCCTGGCACCCCAGACCGCGAGCGTGTGCCCGACGATCCAGAACACGGCTCCGACCAGCCACAGCCGCAGCCCCAGCGAAATGGCAGCCCCGAGCGTGCCGTTGGCGATCGCCAGCGTCCGGGGTGCCCCGCCCAGCAGGATCGGATCGGTCAGGGAGCGATGCACCGGGACATGAAATCCCGGCACGGCATCATCGTCATATCCCGCCATTAGATCAGCGCCCCGCCCGAGAAGGAGAAGAACGACAGGAAGAAGCTCGACGCGGCAAAAGCGATGCTTAGTCCGAAGACGATCTGGATCAGGCGACGGAAACCACCCGAGGTTTCCCCGAAGGCCAGGGTCAGGCCGGTCACGGTGATGATGATTACCGACACGATGCGCGCTACCGGTCCCTGCACGGATTCCAGGATCTGGTTGAGCGGTTCTTCCCATGGCATGTCCGACCCGGACGCCAGAGCCGAGGAGCACCATGCGATGGACAACAGCAGCACGGCGGAAAAGACAGGCGCATGCCGACGTACGCGGAACAGCGTGAGGTTCATTGGAAATCTCCATCGGTCTCGATCGAATGAATGCGATAGGCGCCTGTGGCGGGGTCGATCCCGTCCACGGTGGCGAGTTCGGACAGGCGGCGCTGCATGCCCCGCCCGGACAGGACCGCGATCACGTCGATCGTCTCGGCGATCAGCGCGCGCGGCACCGTGACCACGATTTCCTGGATCAGCTGCTCCATACGGTGCAGGGCGCCGATGACGGTGCCGGCATGCAGCGTGCCGATGCCGCCGGGATGGCCCGTGCCCCAGGCTTTGAGCAGATCCAGTGCCTCGGAACCGCGCACCTCCCCGATCGGGATACGGTCAGGCCGCAGCCGCAGGGCCGAGCGCACCAGCTCGGACAGGGTGACGATGCCGTCACGGGTACGGAGTGAGACGAGATTGAGTGCCGCACATTGCAATTCGCGCGTATCCTCGATCAGCACGACGCGATCGGGGGTCTTCGCGACCTCAGCCAGCAGGGCATTGACCAGCGTGGTCTTGCCCGTGCTGGTACCGCCCGCGACGAGGATGTTTTTCCGGTCTGCTACAGCGCGGCGCAGGAATACCGCCTGTCCCTCCGTCATGATCCCGGTGGCAACATAATCGTCGAGGGTAAAGACGGCGACAGCGGGCTTGCGGATAGCGAAACTCGGGGCCGTCACGACGGGTGGCAACAGCCCTTCGAAGCGCTCGCCGGTCGGCAGTTCGGCCGATACGCGGGGTGCTGCTTCATGCACCTCCGCCCCGACATGGTGCGCGACCAGGCGCACGATGCGCTCGGCATCGGCCGGTGTGATAGTTTCGCCCGTGTCGGACAGGCCCTCCGACAGACGATCAATCCACAGCCGCCCGTCAGGATTGAGCATGACCTCGACCACAGCCGGATCGGCAAGGTGCCCTGCGATCGCCGGTCCCATCGCCGTGCGCAGCATGGACATGCCGCGTGTCTGACTTTCCGAATTATGGTGAGAAATTGCCATCTGGTCCCCGCACGAATGGGACCAGAACAGATGGTCCCCACACGGAGATGATTAAAAGAGGCCCATTTCGGCTCGATTCAACAACTATCGCATCCCGTGCGGTCATCGCGTGGAAACGGCGGCGATCGGCGGGATTGACGAATCCTTGCGGCAACCCCACGCAATCTGACGATTACTGGGGGCCTTCACCACCATTGCGCCGCGTGTCGATGTCCCGCGACAGCTCCCTAAGAAACCGATCTCCGGTCGCCAGTTTCCGTCCGAGCGATTGCAGGAACCTCTCGAAGCGCTCGACGCCTTTCGCTCTGGCCGATACCTGGGCACTGTCGGGCAGCGGCGGAGTGACGGTCAGCCAGAAACGGATGAACAGTGCCAGCGTCTCGCCCATAATGGCGACGTCTTCGTCCATCCCGGCGATCTGGCGGTCGATCCTGTCCATGCGGCGGGCGAACACCGCCTCCAGCCGCTCCGAGGCGTCGGCCGAGAGAAAGGACGCAACAGCAGCCTCGATCACCGCCGATTTCGAGACGTTGCGCCGCAGAGCCAGCGCTTCAACCTGCTTCAGAAGCTCCGGCTCGAAATATACATTCATGCGGGTCTTGCTCGACATGGGCATCCTCACAGATCGAGGCCATCAGCCGGGTCCATCGTCGCCTGACGCGCAACGGAACGGGCCTGCTGACGCATGGTGCGCGCCCTGGCAGCATCGACATCCGGCTCGTCATCGAGCACATCGAACTCCTGCCCGCCCGAATGTTCGGATGGCACGACGTCCTCATGCTCCGGCAATTCCGGTTCGCGGCGGATACCGGCATTGGCGGGATCACCATCAGCGCCCGTGTTCCCACAGGGTGCTGATCCTCCTGATGGCGCCATTGTCTCCAGCGCCGACCAGTCGTCGGACGTAGGCGCGGACGGGCGTTGCGTTCCGGTGGCCGGGGGCGGCAGGACACGCTCCATGAACCGTGCGTCTTCGTAATAGCGGGCTTTCTTCGCGCGAACGGGGGCCACACCTGCGACCAGCAACAGTTCATCGGTCGGCAGAAGCTGCATCACCTCACCGGGCGTGAGCAGCGGTCGTGCCGTCTCCTGCCGCGACACCATGAGATGCCCGAGCCAAGGCGATAGCCGGTGACCGGCATAATTGGTGGAATCACGCATCTCGGTCGCGGTGCCGAGCGCGTCCGACACCCGCCGGGCAGTGCGTTCGTCGTTGGTGGCAAACGCGACGCGGACATGGCAGTTGTCGAGAATACTGTTGTTCGCGCCGTAGGCTTTTTCGATCTGGTTCAGACTCTGCGCGATCAGAAAGGATTTAATCCCGTAACCCGCCATGAAGGCCAGCGCACTCTCGAAGAAATCCAGCCGACCGAGGGCGGGAAACTCATCGAGCATCAGCAGTAAGCGGTGCCGATGGGCGGAGACATGCAGATCCTCCGTCAGCCGCCGGCCGATCTGGTTCAGGATCAGGCGAATCAGCGGCTTGGTGCGGGCGATGTCGGATGGCGGCACGACGAGGTAGAGACTGGCGGGCTGGCCGCCAGACACGAGATCCGCGATGCGCCAGTCGCAGCATGCCGTCACCTTCGCCACCACGGGGTCGCGATAGAGGCCCAGGAACGACATGGCGGTGGACAATACACCTGACCGTTCGTTGTCGCTCTTGTTCAGCAGCTCGCGCGCCGATGACGCGATGACGGGATGTACGCCCGCCTTGCCGAGATGAGGCGTGGACATCATCGCACGCAACGTTGCTTCCACCGGTCGCTTCGGATCGGAGAGGAAATTGGCGACACCGGCCAGCGTCTTGTCTGACTCAGCATAGAGGACATGCAGGATCGCGCCAACCAGCAGGGAGTGCGAGGTTTTCTCCCAATGATTCCGCCGGTCCAACGCGCCTTCGGGATCGACGAGGATATCGGCGATGTTCTGGACATCGCGTACCTCCCGATCACCACGCCGGACCTCCAGCAGCGGGTTGTAGGGCGAGGATGCCGGATCTGTCGGGTCGAACAGCAGCACGCGCCCGTGCCGGGCACGAAATCCGGCAGTGAGCCCCCAGTTCTCGCCTTTGATGTCATGCACGATGGCCGAACCCGGCCAGGTCAGCAGTGTTGGCACGACCAGCCCGACGCCTTTGCCAGAACGGGTCGGCGCGAAACACAGCACATGCTCAGGACCGTTATGTCGGAGATAGTCCCGATCCCACCGGCCCAGCACCACGCCATCGGGATCGAGCAGCCCTGCCTGCTTCACCTCGCCGACCTCCGCCCAGCGGGCCGAGCCATACGTGGCGACGTTGCGGGCCTCCCGTGCCCGAAGGATCGACAGGGCGATGGCAACGACGCTGCCGATGAGGCCACCGGAGGAAGCGATATATCCACCCCTCACAAAGATCGACGGCGCATAGGCATCGTAGAAATACCACCACCAGAAGAAAGCCGGCGGATCGTAGAACGGCCAGCCCGCCACCATGAACCAGGGAGCGCCAAGCTGGGGCTGAAAGCCGAGACGCCAGGCCGTCCATTCCGTGGCACTCCAGATGGCGACGAAGACGATCAGCAGGACGAGGGCGACTTGCCCCCACAGGACACGGCTTCCAGACATCGGGGCTCCAATCGGCTTGGGGAATAAAACCGATCAGAGAAGGGGCGACCCAGCGGCAGGCAATATATAATGAGTCGCGATCGTACCGTCGGATACCATGGCGAAGAAAAAGGACGGTCAGTGTCGGGTTGCGCGGGCGTCGATCACCGCCTGCTCGAGAATCTTCCGATAGCCGATCTTCGTCATCCACCGCGCACGGGCAAGATGGCTTTCCCAGCAGGTGCGCGTGCGCTCTCCGTCCGCCGGATCGCGATGCAGCACGATCCGCGCCACCTCCGCCCAGTCGGCCCGATCCGCCTCGGCGTCAAGCAGGCGGAGATAGGTGATGAAATGCACTTCGTCATAGGTCGTGATCTCCGGCACGGTCGGCGCCAGGTCATCGACATCGGGGTCCAGTTCGGGTCTTGCTGTCATCCGACAGCCCTCCAGCAGGATCGCAGTCAACCATATCCCAAAATGGGATAATCCCCAATCAGGATTATCGGAACGGTTCCCCTCCCCGCCGGAGAGCCGTTCCGCATGAAGAAATCCCTGCGCACACCCCGGCAGCTTTTGCTGCAATCGCTTCTTACAGAAGCGCGCAAAGCTGAGGGTATAACGCAGGCGGAACTGGCAGCGGCACTCGGCAAGCCTCAATCCTTCGTCGCCAAATACGAGAACGGCGAGCGCCGAATCGATGTCATCGAGTTCGCTGACATAACAGCCGCCCTTGGCGTTTCCAGCGCGGATCTTCTCGCCCGTCTCGCACACGGCACGGAAAAGTCCTCACCGGACGGGAAGAATACCACGGGTCAGGGCGAATAGGAACGATCATTCCTGGAACGATCGTTCCGACACAGGTCTCGATGATGGCATGGACCTCAAGGAGGTCATGGCGGTCAACCTGCGTCGGATGCGTCATGACAGGGACATGACGCAAGAAGAGCTGGCCGATCGCGCCGGCCTGAGCACCCGCTATGTCGGGGCGATCGAACGCGCGGACGTGTCGGCAAGCGTTACGATCCTGGGAAGGATTGCTGAGGCACTGGACGTGGAACCGGGCGCGTTATTGAAAGCTGTCCCAGCCAGCCCGCGCTGACCGGCTGAGGGGAAAAGACGCCCTCACTCCTTCCACGCGGTGCTGTCCTTCACGACGACGGCGAACATATCCGCCAGCTCGGCCAAGGCGACGCGCCGCACGGTTTCGGCCGCGATCGTCCCACCCAGCGGATCGGCGACATCGCGTGCGGCAATGGCGTCTGCCACCAGGGTCACACGCAGGCCGTATTCCTCCGCCGCCGCGCGGGCAGTGGTCGACACACAGACACCCACCGTATCACCGGCGATGATGACCTCGTTCCGACCCGTCTCCTTGATCCGGTCCGCGAGCCCGGTGCCGATAAACGCATTCGCATGGGTCTTGAACAGAACCGTCTCCCCTTCGCGAGGCGTCACCTGGGGCAGGAAATCGCGATACGGACCATCGGTGGCGAAGGCGGGAGCGCCTGGTCCGGCGTCATGGGCGATATGGATGACCGGCACGCCCTTGCTGCGCGCAAGGGCAAGAAGCCGCCCGGCCTCATCCGCCGCTGCATCGACATTGGCGAGCGGCACCCGCCCGTCGCGATATTCGCGTTGGATGTCAATCAGGACCAGCACTGACCGGTCGAGCGGCGACGGACTGTCGTCGAGACCGTATATCTGGCGGAAGGTTTCGAGGGTCATGGGGATTTTCCTCCTGATGATAAGCTGTTCCGACAGACCGGCGCTTCATAGCTTCATACACGTGCGCCGCCCGTTTCGTGATGTCCCGGTGTCTTGACTGGAAACGATGATGGCATGATTTGACGCCGCGCAGTCAAACCATCCAGGCGACTCATATGCGTGGCGAGATCCAGAAGATTCCGCAGCGCGGGGCTGCGGTTCTGTGGCGACCAGACGGCACTGAACCGGGCTAGTTCCTTCTCGTCGTCAATCGGACGGAAGACAACGCCGGGAAATGGCACATGGCTGCCCGCCTCATGGGTCAGCGTGATCCCCTCTCCTGCGGCGACCATGTGCATCAACGTGTCCCGTCCGACATCGCGCCGCTGGAGGCGCGGCGATCGTCCATGCTCGGCCACACGCCGGACGATATGTTCGAAAACCTGTGGCCCAGCGCCACCCGGCCGGACAAGGAAGTCTTCCGTGACAATATCTGCCCAAGCGAGGGATTCCAGAGCCGCGAGCGGATGCGCGGCAGGAAGAGCGATCACCAACGCCTCGCTCCAGAGGTGCCGGCTATGGCAATCCGGCACATCGGCGACATTGATGATAAAGGCCACATCGAGCTTGCCGTCGCGTATCATGGCGAGGGTATGTGAGGACGGTCCTTCGATGATGCTCTGCTCGATTGCCGGGTGGTCTGCGCTATAGCGCCGACGCAAATCGGCGAGAAACCCTGTCGCGATCGAACCGTGCAGCCCAATCGCGAGCCGCCCTACCGTGCCGTCGGCAATCGCGCCTGCCGTCCTGACAGCATGATCGATCTGCTCGATACCGGCCGAAACCTCCGCAACGAAGCGGCGCCCGGCCTCGGTCAGCAGGACGCCGCGATGACGTCGCTCGAACAGGACAATGCCCAATGTCCCTTCCAGCGCCTTGATTCGGGTACTGACGCTCGATTGGGTGACCCCGAGCGCGCTTGCCGCATGCCGGAAGTTCAGATGTTCGGCAACTGAAAGAAGCTGAATTAGCGTCACAAGCGGTATCCTACCACTTGCTAGACCCATCATTTCGGAAACATGACGTATCCGCCGCATATAATTACATACTTTTATACATGGGAATAATATGGAAAACAGGTCCACCTTTTACTCGATGGTTTCTTACAATTTACGGCACAAGAATAACGCTCCCGGTTGTCCGGCCACTTTCGAGGTCACTCTGCGCACGAGCTGCGTCACGCAACGGATATTCCGCACCGACGGGATTGATTAAACCTGCCTGTAAGGCAGCAAACAAATCAGCACAGCCGCGCCGATATAATTCTGGGTCGTTTGCATATGCAATCGAACTAGGGCGCGCTAACGCTATTGAGCGAGCAAAGCCCAGCTCTTCTACGCGGACTGGCGGGATCGGGCCGGCGGGCTGACCAAGGCTTGCTGCGATTCCAAACGGACGGACGACACTCAAGGTATGAGCCAACATGGAGCCGCCGATACCATCAATAGCCAGATGAACGCCCTTTCCTTCCGCAATGGTGCGAGTTCGTTCGCTCCAATCGCTCTGGCCATGTAGCAGCACTTCGTCAGCACCAGCATCTTTTGCACGCTCTATTTTGCCCTCGGAGCCAACGGTTCCAATCACGTTCGCGCCGAGACGTTTTGCCCAACGTGTCACCAGTTGACCCAACCCGCCTGCCGCTGCGTGTACCAAAATCCAATCATTAGGCTGGACAGCATGGACCTTATGCAAAAGCATATGGGCAGTAAGACCACGTAACATGGTGCTGCCAGCTACTCGTTCAGAAATCCCGTCTGGTAATTTTACCAGACGGCTCTCCGGTAGCACGCGAACCTCCGTGTAGGCTCCCATAGGCATACCATGATAAGCGACCCGGTCGCCGGGACGAAGAGACGTGACGTTCGCCCCGACAGCTTCGACCGTGCCTGCCCCCTCAAACCCCAAAACCGCCGGATAAGAATTGATCGGATAAAGACCGTTCCGATGATAAATATCTACGAAGTTTACACCAATTACAGACTGTCGGATACGCACTTGATTAGCGATAGGTTCTGGCACCACCACTTCAATCTCTTGCAAAACATCAGGTCCACCGGGGTGGTTCATGGCCATTGCTATTGACATAATCAATCTCCTTTTCAGAGAACCAAGCCACATTTCTATCGGTGAGAAAACTCCTTAACTTTTCACCTGTCTTGTGCAAAAATTCACCTATGGTCGATTGGCAAGATCTTCACTTCTTTTCAGTACTCGCTTACGCAGGCTCTCTCTCGGCCGCCGCGCGTGAACTAGGCGTCGATCATGTAACGGTCGGAAGGCGCGTCTCATCACTTGAAAAGGCTCTGTCCCTTCGACTGATTGAGCGACTACCGCGAAGCACAATTCTGACACGGGAAGGAAAAGCGATTGCCGCCCTAACAGAGCAAATCGCTGGCCAGATTCAGACCCTCGAACGAAAAGCGAAGGGATATTCTGCTTCTGCGGTTGAAACAGTGCGTGTCAGCGCATCACCTGCTGTCGCCGCGCGTCTTATTGCGCCGCATGTCATGAGTTTCCATCGGGAGCACCCTGGTATCACGTTCGTTTTGTCTGGAGCTTCCCACAATGTTGCTCTGGATCGTGGTGAAGCCGAGATTGCGATCCGCTTATCACGTCCTCAAGACCCTAACCTGCTCATTCGACGCATCGGGGTAATGCGGTTCGCACTATATGCGACGCCAGAATATGCGACGAAGCCATCTGCCGACTGGACATTCATCGGATATGATCCAGCACTGGAGCATATTACACAGCAAGTTTGGTTAAAGACTCTGCTGGCGGGGCGCCCCATTGTATTTCAAGCTAGCGACTTGTTCGGGCAGCAAGAGGCTGCCCGAGCTGGCCTAGGAGCCGTGGTTTTACCCCACTTCATGGGAGACAATGATACTGCACTTGTGCGCCTTGCAACCAATCTGGCACCACCAACCCGCGACATCTGGCTTGTGACCTATCCCGATTTGAAACGCTCTGCGGCAATTCGGGCTTCACTGGACTTTTTAACACAAACGATTAGCCGCCAATGTCCGACCGCTACGTCATCAAGCTAATCCCAATCCCCTAGCCCGTCCCAACTGCCACGACACCGATCCTCCCTGCACGGTGCCCATCACCTCCCGACCAAGGTGACGCTCGATCACAGGCCGCCACGGGACCAGCGTGAACTCATGGGATTTCTCGACGATGGCGAATTTCCCGCTGGATAGCTGTGCGGTGCCGGTGAACGTACCACTAACCGTTCCGCCGTCAGCGACGGCCCGAAACGGCACGGACTTAGTTCCTGCAAGCTCTGCTCCGACACGGGCGACTTCCCGCTCCTGAAGCGTGGCGAGCAGATTGCGCCGGTAGCTCATGCGTCCATCCGGTCGCCGGGTCGCGTCTCCCTGCTCGATCAGCCTCTTCTGCCGCTGCTCCATCGCCTCGCGCACCTGCTCCCCGAAGCCGACAGGCACCAGATCAGACACCACACCTCCCACCAGCCGCCGGTCGAGCCAGGTCGCACCATCCGCACCGATCTGCCTGTCGAGATCGAAGGACGACAGGACGCGGACATTGGCCCGTCCGCCCTTCCCCGCATCGTGGGCAGCAGCACGGGTAGCGAAATCCTCGGGAATACGCCACTGGTCGGCATCGATCCGTTCGACGATACCGGCACGGCGCAGGGCCTCCAGCCGCCGGACATGGGACGCGACGAAACCGTCATAGTCGCCGCCCGGCACCCGCCCCTCGAACCGGACCTGTTCGAGATGACGGCTCGGCCGATAAACGCCTCCCTCGGCCATGCCGGCAATCGCGCGATCGGAGGGACGCCCGGCGCTATCAGGCGGGCCAATCTCGACGATGCTGCCGATCCGTGCCTCCGCGACGCGGACTGGGTCGATGCCGGAAACGTGGTGCGTGCGGCCATCGATCCCATCGACCACCAACGTCAGTTCCTCGCCCAGTTCGTCGGACAGATGCTTATCGATAATACGCCCAACGATCGGCGTCGCAGGTGCTGCATCATGGATCGCGAAGCTCATCGGATCGCGCTCGGCGTCCTCCGCTCGGAGTGCCTTCTGCATCGTGCGGATGATGTCGCCGCGCTCGCCCATCTCGCGCAGCGTCGGCTCCAGCCGCTCGCTCAGTTCCCACACACCCGGCGCATGTTCCATGGCGAGGCCCATATCGCCCAGCTTGCTGAGACGGCGCAGGCGGAACGTCCGATCCGCCTGGCCTCGCGGATCGTCAGGCTTGTGGCGCAAATCGAGAAACCGGTCCTCGGCCTCCGCGAGCATCGCCCGATCGATGCGGGTAAGACGATCCTGGTCGATCTCGGCAACTAGCTTGCGACGCTGCTCGATCTCCGTGACGGGGCCGAGTTCCAGCGTCATCAGTTCGCTCGCCCGTTCGCGGATGCCGTTGGCGAGATAGTCGCCGTTGATGACCAGATCCTCGCCCAGGTCGTCACGGCCATTGACGACGACATGCACATGCGGATGGCCGGTATTATAGTGGTTGACGGCCACCCAATCGAGCTTTGTGCCGAGATCGGCTTCAACCTGCGCCATCAGGTCGCGGGTATAGTCCGTCAGGTCGCCAAGATTCCCGGCGTCCTCCGGTGAGACGATGAACCGAAACTGATGGCGGTCATCCTGTCCGCGATCGAGAAAGGCGTCACCATCAGCGCGATCCTCGGTCCCAGAATAGAGCCGCCCCCGCTCACCGTCGCGGGCGGTGCCGTCGCGCTGGATGTAACGGAGGTGGGCAGCGGCCTTGCCGTTTCGACCTGCTGCACGAACGGAGCGAGATTTGACGATGACGCGACGACTGCCTGGTCGGCGATGGCTCCAGCCGTTCGACAGGTTCCGGGCACGCACGAAGGTCACGCCCCGTCCGCGCCGCACGCCACGCCCGGACGCGATGCTTCCGTCCCCTTTCGGTGCATGGCTAGGACAGCCGCCTCGGGGGCGTCCGCTCCAGCCGTTCGCCGCCTGCTGCTGGCGCGTGACCGTCCGCACTCTGGTCAGGAAACTCCTGGCACGACCGACCTTCGGCGTGTTGGCGCGGATGCGACCCGGCCTCGGGCGAAACCGGTTGTCGTCGCCCGCGCTCATGGCTGCCGATCCGTCCGAAACTGCCAAAAACAGACAGGAGTGCCGCGAAAAACGGGGCGGAAACTGACTTCGCTGCCTGTCGCGGCACCATACCCCCTCAAAGGGGGTGCCACCCAAAACAATGTGCAGACAAGGGCTTGCCCTGCGGATCGGCCCCATGGGGTGCCGTCCGCTTTAATCTTGCGCTCCCTCTTCTGCCCTCTTTCCGCCTCCCCACCCCCTGCCCTGCACATCGTCATCATGGCCGCGATCCCATGCCGCTACCCGCGACGAACAGGCCATCCGATCGCGGCATAATCCCCGACATATCGTGCGCCGATGCCGACGCCCCACTGCGATCCGGCTGCACGATGAAGAGCGGCGCACGGGTCCAGGCAGACAGATCGGCCGCAGCGATCAAGACGGAAACACCGTCACCGCCTGTGATGAGCGGCGCAACGGCAGCGACATAAGCGCGCGTTTCCGACGGCAATGGACGCCCTGCCAGAGACGCCTCATAGCGATCGGGACCGGCGTTATAGGCGGCGAGAAAACCCGGCGAACCGTAGCGGTCATGCAACTCGCGGAGATAGGCCGCGCCCGCCAGAATGTTATCGCGCGGGTCGTAGGGATCGCGGCCAAGATGATGCCGGACGCGCAGATCCGCCCATGTGCCGGGCATGATCTGCATCAGCCCCATCGCCCCCGCCGATGAAACGGCCCCCGGATCGCCCGCACTCTCGGCCCCCATGACGGCCCTGATCCAAGTCGCCGGAATATCGAAGCGCTGTGCAGCCTCGGCGATCTGGGCGGCATACGGGACGTCGATTGTCTGCGCCGATACAGCAACCGGCAGCATGGACACGAGACACCCCGCCGCCAGCAGACACGCGTTCCGGATCTGATTGCGCATGGGTCAGTCCCGCCCATCGCGCCTCTGGGGGCGGCTCCAGTGCAGCGACCAGATACCGCCATTGCCGCCGTCACGGAACAGATTGGCGCGTAACGGTTGCGGCAGGAGCGGATCGTCGATCAGCAGAGCAACGTAATCGCCGGCACGCTCGCCCGTGCGTTTCCAGCCGGCACCGATCTCCGGGCCATCCTCGTCATCACGATGGATGCGATAATCCGGTGCGTTGTCGGAGTCCGATTTCTCGGCCGACACGATGGCAATCTCATGGGAACCGAGGAAGGTCCGGATGCGTCCGGCAAAGCCGGTCTTGTCGCGCGTGAAGCTACCGATTTGCGGCATGGGAAGTCTCCGTAGCGATGTTGGGAAGGAACGGCATGGGCCTATCAGCGAGCAGACCGTGCCAGACGAAATGGCCGTCGCCGCGCGCGTCGGTGTAGAGCGGCGTCGCCCGGCCGATCATGGCGACGCGCGGGAGCGGGCCGAAATAACGGCCGTCCAGACTGTCGTGGACAGACGGGTTCATGAGAAAAATCTGATCTGGTGCGATGCGGCGGCAGCCCTGCCAGACCGGCAACATACGCCCTCGCCGATCGCGGTCCTGCGCTTCGCCGAGCTTTACGCCATCCACGGTGATGGTACGCCCAGCACGGCACACCTGTTGCCCCGGCAATGCCGCCACAGACTTGAGCAGCGGCACACCCCGCCCGATATAGCCGCGCCCGACCATGAAATCGGCCAGCGGTTTCGGCGGCCTGACGGCGACAAGATCGCCGGCCTTCAGCCCGTTCGGCGCGGTAAGATCGTAGAGGCCGAGCGGCGTACTGGCGGAGGCGTTCCAGAGCAGCTTCACCGGCACGGGGACGATGGCGACAACGGCCACGCCCATCGCGGCAAAATACGTCGCCATCACATAACCGAAGCGGGTCATGGCACGATCACCTGCCGTCTGAGCCAGGCCCGATGACGTGCCATCGTGTAGGCGCGCGGCTGCTCACCCGCGTTCAGCCGGTTGCCGACATGCCACCAGTGATCGTGCGCGACTGAGCAGGCGTCGATGCCGGCCTCTTCCACCGCGTCGATATGGCGGAGCACCTGTTGCACCTTCGGCCAACCCGCGACCCGCAGCAGGATTTCACCGCCCGGCCGGACGAAAGGCATGGTCTGGCAGGGTTCTCCTGGTGCCACGGCGCGCAGGATGTCGATGCGTGACGCGATCGTGCCGAAATCATTGGCCGCCCAACGGACGAAGGCGAAGACACTGCCGGGATGAAAGGAGAAGACACGGCGTCGGCGATCAAGGATCTGTTCCTGAGCCTCATGGCCGAACCTGATCCAGTTCTCGACACGCTTTTCGATGTGGGTCAGCTCGACTTGGGTCAATGCGTCGTGTGCGAACGGCAGGGCGTGGCCCCGCGCACGGGGCATAGGGGCGCTGGTCATGGCCCGTCTCCCGGCATGGGAGAAAGACCACGCATGTTCGGATCATGCGGCCTGTCGGCGGCACCGGCACCACGGTCGGTATCCGGTCGCCCCAACATCAAAAAGTTAGACTCTAAGTTAGATTCTAAGTTAGCAGCGCGATTCCGCTTTTCAGGCCAAAGGCTTAACTGGGGGTCGTGCGCCTGAAATCCCGATAGTGATGCGCCCGAAGTCCCGATAGTCCCTGCGCCCGAAATCCCGTGTCCGTCCACAGCGTCATCCACAGGCACTGTGGATAAGTTGACGGGACGAATATGCAGCAATTTCCGCCGCCCCTCGCGCCGGATCGCGAGGCGATAACCGGGGAGCGACTGGCGGGCGGCGATGCGCCGCAAATCGAGCGCAAAATCGGAGACACGCGCCAGACTGCCGGATTTTTCGTGAAGATGCGCTATCTCGAACAGCCAGCCCTGCGGCTGGTGCCCGGCATGTTTGCGGGCAACGCGGTAGAGCCAGCGTTCAATGCCACCGGTCAGGCGGAAATAGGCCGGATCGATGCTCAGGACCAGCGAGCGGTCGATGACGCCGCGATAGAACCAGTCCGGCAGAACGCACTCCATGCCTTCGACACGGCCGTCGCGGGTCGTCCGCTCCTCCCATTCGTTGATCCAGGAGAACTGGTGCCGGCGCCAATGCTCGCCATTGCGGATGGTGGTGCGGATCACGGTCGATTGCAGCCGGGCGAATGCGGCCTTGAGCAGGCGATAATCCCGCGCGCCTGTGGCACGACCCACGGCGGTCAGAAGCTGGTACGGAGTGAAGCGCAGGAAGCGTGATGTCCGGAGGCCGCCATTTTCAGCCTCGACGATCTGCGAGGCAGCCCAGATCAGCACATCGGCATCCCAGATCGTCGCCATGCCGTGCTCGGCCAAGCCATGAATCTCGACCCGTTGGCCGCCAGCCTCGTAGAGGATCGGGGCGATCCGCTTTACTTTGGAGAGGGAGAAGAACGGACGCTCCATCAGGTCGCGCTGGTCGCGAGGGCTGGCATCGCCGCCCGCGATCACGAAGGGATCGAGCCGCAGCCGCTCACTCTCCCGCGCATGCTGGCCGCGCTGCGGCATGACGCCGGCCATTCAGAGGGTCGCCTTTTCGGCTGGGGTCAGCGGGCGAGCTGGAAAGACCCGGCAGGGTGTCTCGTCCGTCGTGGACCGGCGGACACCGTTCTCGACCCATCCCTGAAGATCTGGAAGAGCATAGACGATGCGACCGCCGATCTTGCGATAGGTCGGGCCGGTGCCATAGGTGCGGTGTTTTTCCAGCGTACGGATGGAAATGCCGAGGAAGCGCGCCGCGTCGGGCGTGCGCAGGAAACGGGGCGGCAACCCCGTCTTGGGATCGAGCATGATCGGGCCTCCGGTTGGGTTCGGCGACTGTCGGTCACGACAGCGGGCCATGGCGAACCGTGGCGGAAGATCGGCGGTCTGGAGAGTGCCGGAATCAGGTGAGTTGATATGAGGCACCCAGACAGGCATTCTCATCCAAACGAGCGGCTGGAGCCGAGGAAAGCGATGTTCTTAGTGAGATTACCCTATAAGAAATTGTATTCCATACAGACAAACAGGGAGTGTTTTCTTGTGCTCTACGTGCCTTGAGCACGTCGAACACAACGAGTGACATATAGAAGAAAATGAGGCATATTAACGCTCGAAACACCCAGAAATTTTCCGTCCAATGGAATACACATACCGACGAAAAGAAAACTTTAAATATTTAGTGGAGAAAAGGTTCCAAACGAAAGTGAACAACAATTCATCAAAAAATATAGATTTTGATTTATTAGATTCTGAGGATACTGGCAGCGGATCTTCTAGAACCGGGCCTTGGGATCCGAGCCAGATTCGTATCACAACGAAAGCTTTTTCACTTCGCGATGTGGTGGATCAAATTTCAGACCAAGAAATTGATCTCGCCCCGGATTTCCAAAGAGAATATGTGTGGAAGGATCGGCAGCGCACGCGACTTGTTGAATCAATTCTTTTAGGAATTCCTCTTCCAGCTTTTTACTTCAATCAGGCGATTGATGGAACCTATCAGGTTGTTGATGGCGTACAACGTCTCTCGACTATCTGCCTTTTCATGCAAGATAAGCACCGTATAATTGGGGCAGACTTAGAGTACCTTACAAATATTGACGGATTATTATATTCTCAGCTTGACGCCGTTTTGCAGAGAAGATTGCGTGGAACGCAAATAGTAGTGCATATAATTGAGCCGCAGACCCCTGATGAAGTCAAATTTGATATCTTTAACCGCGTCAATACACTTGGAAGCCCTCTTTCGGCACAAGAAATCCGTCATGCAATGAGTAAGGCTCGTTCACGAAACTTCCTTAAAACACTTACAGAACTTCCTGCTTTTGATTTGGCAACTGAAAATCAGTATTTAGTCAAAAACAAAGATGGGACGACTATTCGCAACAGCGGTCGTATGGCCAATCGTGAACTTGCATTACGCTTTTGTGCATTCCGTTGCTGTAGCATAGATGAATACAGACAGTATCCTACCTTAGATGCATTCCTTATTGATTTTACGCGTCGAATAGACGGAAAAAATTCATCAAAATCCATCACAGATGACTGCCTCAGAGAGCTATCAACGGCTTTCGAGCGTGGTATGATTAACGCACACCAAATACTGGAGGAGGCAGCTTTCCGGCGTTGGCCATTAGGCAGTAGGTCTCGACGTGGGGCGATCAATCGAGCACTATTCGAGGCTCAAGCAAACGCTTTAGCGGATTATCCTTTGAAAAGCCTTCTCCCACACAAACAGAAAATCGTTACTAGTTTTCGCCAGGCTTTCTCTGACCCAGAGTATTTGAAATCAGTGACAGTCAGCACTGGCTCCCCCACACGAGTAAATTACCGCTTAACTGAAACGCGTGAGATACTAGCTAGGTCAATCCGATGATTACCGATATACATATCGAAGGTTTTAAATATTTTCTTAGTGATCGCGTTAAAATAGCTCCACTGACGGTATTAACCGGCCTCAACGGTTCAGGAAAAACATCTCTTATTCAAGCCATTTTACTTCTTTGCGCTCATACACGGACAAAAGACACAACGGTACCACTCAATGGCCCTTACGGTCTAGAATTAGGGACTGCTGACGATGTTCTAAACAAAAGTTGTAAGAGCGATATAAAAATTACAATCCACGACTCGCAAGCAGACAAAAAATATTGGGAGTTGGCAATTCCAAATGAGGACGCACTTTACCTCAATGTTCTAAAGCAGCCGCCTACCGATCTACCTGCATTCAGGTCAAAAGCGCGCGTATTTACCTTTTTGAGCGCGGATCGTCTAGGCCCCAGAGGAGTCTCGCAAACGTCATCATTGGCAAATGATGATCTTGAAATCGGTTGGCGAGGAGAATTTTGTCCATATGTGATGAGCGTGTTAGGCGACAAAATTTTGCAACACCCTGAACGTCACCACCCTTCATATAAAGGCTCCGAACCTCGACTTCTTAAGTATGAAGTGGAACAATGGCTTAGTGAAATTACTCGAGAAATAGAAATCAATGCAGAGCGCCCTCTAGGCACAACGATTGCTCAACTCTATTTTCGAACATCGGGAGCTGAATGGGCGCGCGCAACGAATATGGGATTTGGCATTACTTATGCGCTACCAATAATTCTTGGCGGTTTATTAGCTGAGCCAGAAGGCTTATTCATTGTAGAAAATCCAGAAGCACACCTTCATCCCGCCGGACAATCTCGGATGGGAGTTTTCCTAGCATGGCTCGCGGGAACCGGTGTTCAGGTAA
This sequence comes from Komagataeibacter europaeus LMG 18890, assembly GCF_000285295.1. Taxonomy (GTDB): domain Bacteria; phylum Pseudomonadota; class Alphaproteobacteria; order Acetobacterales; family Acetobacteraceae; genus Komagataeibacter; species Komagataeibacter europaeus. Next base: position 18,461 of record NZ_CADP01000037.1, read on the forward strand.
TAATAGAAACCCACTCGGACCATATTCTAAATGGTATTAGACGCGCCATCGCGGAATACGCTTATTTAGATTCCGAAAAAGCTATATTTAATTATTTCGGTGAAGAAACTCAAAGAATTTCTAATGACTCTCAAGAAAATTCAAAGATTGAGCCACTTACAATCACAAAAAAAGGCAACATTTCCAATTGGCCACACGGCTTCTTCGATCAATATCAAATTGACGTTGCATCGCTCGGTCGTATCCGCCGACAGAAAGACTGAATTATGACATTTATCGTGGATGGTAACGACTGGGTGTTCGATGAAGCATCGATTACTCAAATTCACGAGCAAATTGAAGCCTTGCTTGAGTTCGTGGCAATTGGATTAGAACGTCATGAGGAAACTTTTATCGGTGATGATTTTCAGACCCAACCGATAGTTGCAGGCTATACGCTATGGCAGCTATTTGAGGACGGATCTCCGGTCTCATTGTCTTTCGAAATCCGACAGGAACTAGCTGCGTGGCTTGGTAAATCTCCAATCTACATCGATCTACCGGACTGGCCAAATAATGCTGACGAGATAGAGATATCGATCGATAGTGGACCACCAACAGACAATGTAGATGTTGCATGGGCACATCATCTATTACGTTCTAAACGACCCGCAGCTTGCTATTCACTTACGCGTCGAGGGCCACTCCCGACTCAGACAGCCAGCGGATGTATTGCAGTATATTTCGTCAATACCGATGCTGATCGTCTTGATTTTTGGCGTAACACCATCCGTACTGAAGGAGATTCTTTAGAAGAATTGATAAAATTTGCACCTCATGCTTATCCATGTCTTTATTTTTCTTACGGCGTATTGCAGGAAGCGAATAATTTGGATGGAGGTTACAGTGCACTTCGTTGGAAAATTCAAGATACATTTTCTGCACTGAACGATCATGGTGTTTGGATATTTACCTGTCCTCCACCTACTGTGTCGCCGACCGAACCGACAATTGAAAATGCTACCGGAACACCTCAAAAACAACTGATTAGAGAACGATTCCAAAACCTAACGCTTGAGGGCGAGCCAGAAAATCCAAATGTCCGAGACAACCGCGTTTGCCGTGAAGCACGAGAATTACATTTAGGAAGTAGAATTTTATACTGTGAATGGCATATCAAGCTCGAGAAGCATCGCAATCGAATTCATATCCATGCTCCCGTCCCAGAATCAAATAGTCAGGTCGTCATCGCGATCATCAGCCCACACCTTCCTCTTCCTTGAAGGATAAACTCCATTCCGCAAACGATTAATGTTTTCATTTTATATATATATTACTTTGTAAGTACAATTCTCCACTCCTTGACTCAAGGCTCTGGCAACCGGGTCGGATACCGCAACAGGCCACGATAGCCACCGCGAACATAATACCGCCCATCGGCAACAAGGCGACGGACCTGGTTCTTACGAGGATCGTTTTCCCAGTCGGTCTTTCTACCCTGAAAGCCGAGCAGAACTTCGGCAAGTTTGCGATAGCTCGCGCCAGCCGCCCGACCGTCAAACGCCCTGAGAATCAGGATATGCCGGTCCCGTGTCTGTGTTGGGAAATCACGCACCCACCTTCCCTCAGACCGGCCGACCAGCGCGCGCCATAAACGCAGCACGGCCTCCGCGCGAAGCTCCAGCAGTTTATCAAGTGGCAGGATCACGACATAGGTGGCGGGTCCATCCGCCGGATGTGTCGGGAGCCAGAACTGATGTGCCGCCGCGCCGGACCGCCAGAAACCATGCCACGCTTCATCGTCATCCAGCCGCGCAACCAGATCGGGCAATGCTGCGAGGTTGATCGGTATGACGGCCGGATCATCCGCGTCCGCGAGAACCGTGCGCAGTTCTATGACGTCAGGCGAGAGTTCCGGTATCCAGAAAACAGGCGTGCGGCCGGCAGGATGCGCCGGATCGACAGGGAAATCGCAAACCCCATCGCTCGGAAAAGGCTTTGCTGCTCCCTGGCTTCGGAGCCGCAAGCGTTTTCATTCGCTGGAACGCGCGACGGTATTCGTCGTCACGTCGAAGATATTCCCAGGCCATGCCGGCGGCAGCAATGTCTTGTGCGTGTTCGTAAGCGGCCGGCGACTGCCAATCTGATATCGGCATCGCGTTACCCTTCTTCTTGCGCCTGCTTCTGGCAGCAGGACAATCAGGATGCGCAAAGGGAAAGATTTTTGCAGACTACATTTGGAGATATGTCGATCTCGTAACGCGATCGCACGACGTTATGGCGTTCGTCCGTGCCTGCCAGAATATTCCGCGAGCCGGGCCCTCGCCCAGCGAGCGGCGCTTATTTTCCATCTTTCTGCCGCCGATCCGCGAAGTCGGATCGGCGCAATTTTGTGCAGACAGACAGGCCAAGAAAGCGGGCACCGCAGAACCGAATTGTCGGCCCTGCGGCGTTCACTCCCTACGCCGCTATTTTCTTCGCCGCGTGCCAGGCCAAGCGCCGGGTTGCCGTCGCCGCGTGCTCGGCGTCCAGTTCCATCCCCAGCCAGTCACGCCCGAGATGCTGCGCCGCCACCAGCGACGAGCCCGAACCGCAAAACGGGTCCAGCACCAGGCCACCAGCCGGGCAGAACGTATCCACCAGAGGCAGCAGCGCCGCCACGGGCTTTTGCGTCGGATGCAGTTTATTGCCCGAATACGGCATGTCGATCACATCCGGCACCGGCTGACCGGGCCGCTTCACGTTCCCTTTCGCCAGAAGATAGGCGCTTTCGTGCTCGTAGCGCAGGAATCCCGACGATGACGCATAGGACTTACGAAAAACAATATGCCCGACCATGCGAAACCCGGCCGCCTTCCAGGCTTCGGCGAACAGGTCGATCTTGTTCCACCCGTAAAAACTGACGGCAAGACCACCCCATTTCAAGAGACGGTGCATCTGGTTCACCGCTGGACGGAGCCAGCGTGCATTATCGTCGTTGCGGACCTTCCGCCCGTCCCTGCCCTGATAGTTCACCAGGTAAGGGGGGTCGGTCAGGATGAAATCCACCGTATTGCGCGGCATCTGACGCATCAGTTCCACGCTGTCACCGTTGAGGATGGTGTTGCGGAAATCGGTCGCCGTGTTGGTGTTGCTGGTCATAGTCTTTGCCCTTTGTTCCGCGAGGAACAGCCCCCGCTGTTCCTCTGCCTCGCGGCGAGCAGCGGGGTAGCAACGGCAAGGGCGACCGATGGGGAGGGGTATCACCCGGTCTGCACGGAGCGCAGCGCAGGAAGATCGGGGACACCCCATCGGGCGGCGTCAGCGCGCTGACGCGAACCCTTGCTGGCGCGAGGGCGGAGCCATTAGCCTGTTTTTACCTTGAGAGCCGTCCCGGCAGCCTCGGAAATGGCGGCCATGATTTGAGGTCTGGCCATCTTTTCGGGAATTTCCAGCAAAGGAATACCCGCCTTCTGCAAGGCCAGACGTTTCACCGCCATGCGGTCATTCGCATCGCCGGACAGATCGTGGCCTGTGCCGTTATATTCGATCACCAGTACTGGCAGCCCATAGCGATCAATCAGCAGGAAATCGACACGCTTGCCGCTATAGGAGCTGAAAGCCTGCTTCTGGCGCGGATCTCCGGGTCGTAAGTCGTTTTGATGAACCCACCCATCGAAACCTCGAAGGCGAAACGCCAGTCGGGCTGATACGTCCTGATCCACTCGTCGAGCGCGTAGAGCACCTGCACAGCCTCTTTGTTGACAGGACGAACGGCCCGCAGACTGCACTGACTGATGAAGTGTAACTGGTTTTGCGTGTTGGAGAGGTCGTTGTCCTGAAAATATTGCCGCCGACGCTCTGCGTCCTTCTTCTGATCGGCGGCCTGTGTTTCCAATGTGGAAATCCGGCGGCGCAACGACGAAAGTTCTGTATCGCGTCCGGCGATCTGACGATCCAGAGTCTGAAGTCGGGCATTCCTCTCGGCAATCTGCTGCCCTGCCTGCGCCAGATCGGCCGTTGCACGACGCCCTCGAACATAGAATCCGATGGCATATCCAATCGCCAGAAGAATGATCACCTTTTCCACGACCGATAAGCCTCCCTTTTCTGCGCGATCACCGCCGATTACCGCATCGACCGGCGTATGGTCTTCTCAAATCCCCTTGTCCTGTCCTTCATCGTTCCTGTCGCCCCATGACCGGGAAGGTGGACAGAATGGCACGCAAACCCGACAGGATCAGGATCGAGGTGTTCGGTCCCGCCAGTGAGGCGGAAACGGCCGAACATGCGTTTCGCCCCTCCAATGAGGCTATCCTTTCCCTCGCCCGCCTGATCGGGCGACAAATGGCCCGCGAGCAGTTCGAGCGCGCCCGCGCGCTGGAGCGGAAACAGGCCCGTCAGAAGCGGTCCCGTCCTATGCGGTAGCTTCCCCTCACCGGCTGCGTTTCCCCCGGCGAAAAACCATTCGCCGGGCTGTTGTGCATTTTTCTTGTGACCATTATGGTCCCGTGATATAAGGTCAGTCAATGAGGATCATCGCCCGACGCACGCTGAGAGAGTTCGTCGATAGTCTGGCGGGCCAGAAGGACCAGCCGGCCGTGAAGGCGGCGCTGGACGCCTGGTTCGCCGAAGTCGGCAGGGCCGCCTGGGTGAGCACCGCCGACGTAAAGCGGCTCTACGCCACAGCCAGTATCGTCAGCGCGGAGCGGATCGTCTTCAACATCAAGGGCAACGCCTATCGCCTGGTCGTGGCGGTCGATTTCGAGAAAAGCATCGTCTGGATCAAATGGATCGGCACGCACAAGGCGTATGACAGGATCGACGTGACGGAAGTGGAACATGACGACTGATCTGAAGCCCGTCCGCAACGAGGCGGATTACGACGCAGCGCTGGAAGAAGTCGGGCGGCTGTGGGGTGCCAAAAGCGGCACGTCCGACGGCGACCGCCTCGATGTGCTCGCGACGCTGATCGACGCCTATGAGGCGAAGCACCATCCAATCGACCCGCCCGATCCGGTCGAGGCCATCCGCTTCCGCATGGAGCAGCAGGGCCTCACCCGCAAGGATCTGGAGCCGATGATCGGCCCGCGCAACCGGGTGGCGGACGTGCTGAACCGCAAGCGGGGCCTGTCGATCGATATGATCCGCCAGTTGCATGACGGCCTCGGCATCTCGGCCGAGGTGCTGATCCGGCCCAGCCGGATGGACAAGGTCGCCTGATAAGGAACATCGCATGACCCGCGTCGCCCTGTATGCCCGCTATTCTTCCGACAACCAGCGCGATGCCTCGATCGAGGACCAGTTCCGCATCTGCCGCGAACACGCGAAACGGGAAAAATGGAAGGTGGTCGGCGCCTACAAGGACGCGGGCATCTCCGGCGCCAGCATGATCCTGCGTCCCGGTATCCAGACCCTGTTACAGGATGCCCAGGCTGGACGGTTCGACATCGTGCTGGCCGAAGCTCTGGACCGCATCTCGCGCGACCAGGCGGACGTGGCCACACTGTTCAAGCACCTGAAATTCGCCGGAATGCCGATCGTCACTCTGGCAGAGGGCGAGATCAGCGAACTGCATGTCGGCCTCAAGGGCACGATGAACGCCCTGTTCCTCAAAGACCTCGCCGCCAAGACCCATCGCGGCCTGCGCGGCCGGGTCGAGGACGGCAAATCTGGCGGCGGGTTGTGCTATGGCTATCGCGTGGTTCGGCAGTTCGACGCCAAAGGCGAACAGATCCGGGGCGACCGCGAGATCGACGTCCACCAAGCGGAGATCGTCCGTCGCATCTTCCGCGACTTCGCCGCCGGCATTGGGCCACGCGCCATTGCCAAAACCCTCAACGACCAGGGCATCGCCGGCCCCGAGGGCAAGTTGTGGAGCGACACCACAATCAGGGGCCATGTGAAACGCGGCACCGGCATCATCAACAACGAATTATACATTGGCCGGCTGGTCTGGAACCGGCAGCGGTACGTCAAAGACCCGTCCACCGGCAAGCGCGTCTCGCGCCTGAACCCGGAATCAGAATGGGTGATCACAGACGTGCCCGAACTGCGGATCGTCGACGACACGCTCTGGCAGGCGACCAAGACCCGCCAGAGCGTGATTGCCGAGAAATACGTCAACGTCACCGAGGCCGTTCGCGCCCACCACAAGCGCAACCGGCTCAACGGCACACGCCGCCCGAAATCACTCCTGTCGGGCCTGCTGTTCTGCGGCCTGTGCGGTGGTCCCTACGCTCTGCGAGGTTCCGACCGTTTCGCCTGTTCAGGCCATGTCACCAACGGCTCCTGCACCAACAGTCGGACGATCCCCCGTCCCGATCTGGAGCGCCGCGTGCTCTCCGGCCTCAAGGACCGGATGATGGCACCGGAGATCGCGGCCGAGGCGATGCGTGCCTATGCCGATGAGACCAACCGCCTCAATCGCGAACGCCGGTCCAATGCCGATGTCTGGCAGATCGAACAGGTGAAGGTCGAGAAACAGATCCGGGGCATCATCGAAGCCATCAAGGAAGGCATGTTCCATCCCAGCATGAAGGCGGAGATGGATACACTCGAAGCCCGCAAGGCTGAGCTGGCGACCCTGCTCTCCGATGTTCCCGATGACGTTCCAGACCTGCTGCCGAGTGCCTCGGCGATCTATGTTCGCAAGGTCGGCCGTCTGACCGACGCCCTCAACCGCCCCGAGGAACGGCTGGAAGCCGCCGAGGCGCTGCGGGCGCTGATCGAGAAGGTCGTGCTCACTCCTGGCCCGAACCGGGGCGAGATCGACGCGATGCTGTATGGGGAATTAGGCACGATCCTGACCTGGATCGAACGGCAAGCCATTGGAAAGGCTGAAAAAAGAAACACTCCCGGAGCTTGGCCCACGGGAGTGTCGGTATCAGTGGTTGCGGGGGCAGGATTTGAACCTGCGGCCTTCAGGTTATGAGCCTGACGAGCTACCGGGCTGCTCCACCCCGCGGTGGTGAGGGGTGACTGGAAGACCTGGCGGCGACCGACTTTCCCGTGCCTTAAGGCACAGTATCATGGGCGCTGGGGTGTTTCACGGCCGAGTTCGGGATGGGATCGGGTGGATCATTCCCCGCCATGGCCACCAGGTCATCCAGTCATCCCTTTGGGAGGGGCTGAGAGGATGTGATGGGTTGGTGCTGTATGGTGTGTTGAAGAGTGGATGACTGCTGTGCATGTATGTTGCCACGTTATGTGGCGATGGAATGAGCCTATTGGGCGATTAGGACCAGTTAGCTGCACGCATTGCTGCGCTTCCACACCTGGCCTATTGACGTGATGGTCTATCACGGCCCTCGGGGAGACCTTGTTTTGAGGTGGGTTTCCCGCTTAGATGCTTTCAGCGGTTATCCCGTCCACACTTAGCTACCCGGCTGTGCCGCTGGCGCGACAACCGGTGCACCAGAGGTATGTTCATCCCGGTCCTCTCGTACTAGGGACAAATCCTCTCAAGTCTCCAACACCCACGGCAGATAGGGACCGAACTGTCTCACGACGTTCTAAACCCAGCTCACGTACCACTTTAATCGGCGAACAGCCGAACCCTTGGGACCTGCTCCAGCCCCAGGATGTGATGAGCCGACATCGAGGTGCCAAACCTCCCCGTCGATGTGGACTCTTGGGGGAGATCAGCCTGTTATCCCTAGAGTACCTTTTATCCGTTGAGCGATGGCCCTTCCACGCGGGACCACCGGATCACTATGGCCGACTTTCGTCTCTGATCGAGCTGTCACTCTCACAGTCAGGCGGGCTTATGCCATTGCACTCGACAGTCGGTTTCCGACCGACCTGAGCCCACCATCGCGCGCCTCCGTTACACTTTGGGAGGCGACCGCCCCAGTCAAACTGCCCACCATGCAGGGTCCCGGACCTGGCTAACAGGCCTCGGTTAGACATCAGAAACAGTCAGGGTGGTATTTCAAGGATGGCTCCACCGGAACTGGCGCCCCGGTTTCAAAGCCTCCCACCTATCCTACACAGAATGTCTCTGATGCCACTGCAAAGCTGCAGTAAAGGTTCATAGGGTCTTTCCGTCTGACCGCGGGTACCCCGCATCTTCACGGGGAATTCAATTTCGCTGAGCCGATGCTGGAGACAGCGGGGAAGTCGTTACGCCATTCGTGCAGGTCGGAACTTACCCGACAAGGAATTTCGCTACCTTAGGACCGTTATAGTTACGGCCGCCGTTTACCGGGGCTTCAATTCGGTGCTTGCACACCTCCTCTTAACCTTCCGGCACCGGGCAGGCGTCAGGCCGTATACGTCGTCTCTCGACTTCGCACAGCCCTGTGTTTTTACTAAACAGTCGCTACCCCCTGGTCTGTGCCACCCGCCAATGGTTGCCCACTGACGGGTCTTGCTTATCCCGAAGTTACGCAAGTAATTTGCCTAGTTCCTTCAGCATCGTTCTCTCAAGCGCCTTGGTATTCTCTACCAGTCCACCTGTGTCGGTTTCGGGTACGGTCTATATGCCAGAGCTATTTCCTGGAATGCGCCAAAAGCCGGATCAATCCGATAAGACCCGACAACATATTGCATTCGTCACTTCTGGCAGGCCCGGGAATATTTGCCCGGTTTCCATCGACTACGGCTTTCGCCCTCGCCTTAGGGGCCGGCTCACCCTGCGCGGATTAACCTTGCGCAGGAACCCTTGGACTTTCGGCGACAGTGTTTCTCGCACTGTTTGTCGCTACTCATGTCAGCATTCGCACTTCCGATATCTCCAGAGAGGGTCACCCCGTCTCCTTCACAGACCTACGGAACGCTCCGCTACCGCGCATACATAGTATGCACCCACAGCTTCGGCACGTGGCTTGAGCCCCGTTACATTTTCGGCGCAGGGTTTCTATTAGACCAGTGAGCTATTACGCTTTCTTTAAAGGATGGCTGCTTCTAAGCCAACCTCCTGGTTGTTTTGGAATCCCCACATCCTTTCCCACTTAGCCACGATTTGGGGGCCTTAGCTGGTGGTCTGGGCTGTTTCCCTCTCGACAATGGACCTTAGCACCCACTGTCTGTCTGCCGAGCTCATACTTCCTGGTATTCGGAGTTTGGTTAGGTTTGGTAAGGCTTTGGGCCCCCCTAGCCCATCCAGTGCTCTACCCCCCGGGGTAATACTCGACGGTCTACCTCAATAGATTTCGCGGAGAACCAGCTATTTCCGAGTTTGATTGGCCTTTCACCCCTAGCCACAGCTCATCCCCGACTTTTTCAACAGGCGTGGGTTCGGCCCTCCAGTGCGTGTTACCGCACCTTCAGCCTGGCCATGGCTAGATCACTCGGTTTCGGGTCTTCTGCCAGCAACTCGTCGCCCTGTTCAGACTCGCTTTCGCTGCGCCTACACCTAACGGCTTAAGCTTGCTGCAAACAGAAACTCGCTGACCCATTATACAAAAGGTACGCCGTCACCCCATAAGAGGCTCCGACTGCTTGTAGGCATTCGGTTTCAGGTCTATTTCACTCCCCTCGTCGGGGTGCTTTTCACCTTTCCCTCACGGTACTTGTTCACTATCGGTCACCAGGGAGTATTTAGGCTTGGAGGGTGGTCCCCCCATGTTCAGACAGGATTTCACGTGTCCCGCCCTACTCAAGGATCATTCCTGACACTACGCATACGGGGCTATCACCCGCTATGGCCGGACTTTCCATTCCGTTCTGCTTCTTCAAAAATGAACACTGGCCTGTTCCGCGTTCGCTCGCCACTACTAGCAGAATCTCAATTGATGTCTTTTCCTCCGGGTACTTAGATGTTTCAGTTCCCCGGGTTCGCCTCATGTCCCTATGTATTCAGAACATGATACCCATCGCTGGGTGGGTTGCCCCATTCAGATACCCACGGATCAAAGCCTGCTCGCGGCTCCCCATGGCTTTTCGCAGCGTGCCACGTCTTTCATCGCCTCCTGGTGCCAAGGCATCCACCGAATGCCCTTATCGCGCTCATTGCCCACACATGCACAGGAGCCATCCACTCAAGCCACCAGCCAGATAACCAGCCGGCAGATCGAGCAACAACACCCGCACAGAGAAAGTGCAGTGCATCGCACAATTCAACACTTAACTCGTTCATGAACGCATGCGCCTTCATCACTTAGCATGGATACTCCGACTGCTCGGACCATCCACGGGCCAGACCAACCCGTGACAAAGGCACGTCCACGAACGCACCAACCTATTCACATTATCAAAGAGCAAACTTACCAGACCGCAACACCCCGTGCACCGCCAACGCGGTTCCACAAGGCATCCGTCCGATCTCCATTATCTTCCGGCGACAATCTTTCCAGTCCAGCGCTTCAGCCCATGGGGCTTCCAGCCATTCCCTACCCTCTCGACACCAGTCATTGGTGGAGGCGGACGGGATCGAACCGACGACCCCCTGCTTGCAAAGCAGGTGCTCTCCCAGCTGAGCTACGCCCCCATCAGTGCATGCCATCACACGCACGCAGCAGAACTGGTGGGCCAGGGAGGACTTGAACCTCCGACCCCACGCTTATCAAGCGTGTGCTCTAACCAACTGAGCTACTAGCCCCAAAAGGGTCCATTGATTGTCGCTGGAAGGGATATGTTGACGGCGCGTTACACCGAAGTGCAGGCAGCCTACCTAGCTGTGCCTTGCCCGATCCTGCAGGCAAGGACTTTATATAAGAAGCGTTCCAAAACAGTCCAGTTACCCAGACCATCCTCAGAACACATCCTTGAAAGGAGGTGATCCAGCCGCAGGTTCCCCTACGGCTACCTTGTTACGACTTCACCCCAGTCGCTGACCCGACCGTGGTCGGCTGCGTCCTTGCGGTTCGCTCACCGGCTTAAGGTCAAACCAACTCCCATGGTGTGACGGGCGGTGTGTACAAGGCCCGGGAACGTATTCACCGCGGCATGCTGATCCGCGATTACTAGCGATTCCACCTTCATGCACTCGAGTTGCAGAGTGCAATCCGAACTGAGACGGCTTTTTGAGATCGGCTCGG
>NZ_CADP01000036.1 GCF_000285295.1 Komagataeibacter europaeus LMG 18890
CCCGCGTCATAGCCCGAAAGCCCGCCGCTTTCCGTGGTTTTTACCGACTGGCTATCAATCACGCCCGCGCTTGGAGAGGCTTCACGCCCCTCAATCTCGCGCAGGCTCATGACCAGGACCGTATTCATGACTTCGAACAATCCGGCATCACGCCAGGCGTAAAAATAGCGCCTGACGGTCGAGACCGGCGGAAAGCATTTCGGCAGCAAACGCCACGCACACCCGGCCGAGGCTATGTAGAGCATCGCGTTGACCACCTCGCGCATATCCGTCGTGCGGGGGCGACCACCCCGTTTCGCCGGGGGTATAAATGGCATGATCAGAGCCCACTCTTCGTCCGTCGTATCCGATGGATATCGCATTCCTTCCCGGCTATGTTCACGTCGGGCAATACCAGTCCATGTCACCATTCACTCCATCTCTTCGTAAAGACGGATGAATCACAACAGGCTGGTATTGTTCAAAAACTTTCGGATCGGGCTCTAAGAATATTGCCAACGGGCTGCTGTACCAGGCAACCGTGACGCAGGGCATTCGTGACATAGGGGAGTAGAGTACGCAAAATGGAGTTGCCTGCGCGTCTGTTCCTCTACTGTCATGAATTAGGTTACCTTCGAGTTTGGAAAGGTGACACACACACCAAATCCTCTGGCAGATCCTGTAAGTGGGGAACGTAAGCGCAGAGTAACGTCCATTTGGGTAGCGATATTACTGGCAATGGCGAGACCCAGGCCACTGCCATGATTACCGGTCCCGCCGCGCACGAATGGGCTAGTCAGCCGCTGGAATATGCCGGGTGGCAGCGCGGGGCAGTCATTGGTGATGTCGATTCCACCATCTGGTAGCACGGCCACCCGCACGGGCATATGGTGCCCTCCATGCAGCAGGGCGTTTTCAAGCAGGTTGCGCAACATGATGCCGGTCGCATCCATGTCACCATGTACGAATATGTGGTGAATCCCGTCTGGCGCGATGACAATGCCCTGCCCGTCACACGGATTATGCCCAAGATCATCGACAAGGACATGCACTACGGTCATCAGGTCGAAACGGTCGCGCCGGAAAGCGACGCCGGACGAGGCGCGGGAAAACTGCAGCAGTTTTTCCACCGTGCGGCCCAGCCTGCGGGTCCGGTCGGCAATGAGCTCCACCCGCCGGCCCGTATCCGAACCCGCCGGCATCAGTCGGCCCAGCATCTGTACCTGCGCCAGAAGGGCTCCAAGCGGGTTACGCAGTTCATGCGCAGCGCTTGCGGCAAAGGCGCGCTCGGTAGAGAGCGCTGCCTCCAACCGCGCCAACAGCGTATTGATCGAGCGCTGGATGGAGACTAGTTCGTCAGGGAGATCAAGGGGGGGAATGGGCTGAAGGTTGCCGCTGCCACGTGCGCGCATCTCGTCATGCAGCAGGTCCAGCGGGCGCAGGGCGCGCCGCACGATCAGGCGCACCAGCCACCAGATCACCGGCATGAAAAGCAGCATGGGCACGACAGAGATCAGCATCGCGCGCCGGACGGCCTCGCGCCGGTGGAAGGTCGGTTCCCCCACAAGAACGCGGTATTTCTCCGCCACGGGTGACGCGACATAAACGCGAAAATGCGGAACATTAGCAAACCCGGTCCGCCACGCGCGCTCGAATGCGTCCTGCGGGGCATTCTGGGAACGCAACACGACATGCCCGGTCACATCCACGATCTGATAGGCCAGGGTGCGTGGCCCGACTTCCGGCAGCCAGGCGATGGATGACGCCGCACCAGGATCATGCAGTCGTGTCTCCACAGCCGTCTGCAGGCGCTCGGAAACTTCCTGCAGCGAGTTGTCCAGCCGTTCCGTTACCTCGTAGCGGGTAAATCCACCTACCGCGACACTGAGGATCAGCAGCCCCAGTATCACGACCATGAGTACGCTGCTGATGATCCGGGTAGACAGGCTCCAGCTTTTCATGCGCCGTCCCTTGCATCGAGGCAGTAGCCACGGCCGCGTATGGTCCGGATGACCGTGTTGCCGACCTTGCGCCGCAGGCGGCTGATGAAAACCTCGACGGTATTGCTGTCCACGTCCCGGTCCAGCGCATACAGCGCGGTGTCAATCTGCTGGCGCGAATAGATCCGGCCCGGACTGCGCGACAGCAGTTCCATGATGCTCCATTCCCGCGCGGTCAGGTCCAGCCGCTCGCCATCACGCGATACAGACCGGTTCTCCCGGTCTATCGTAATCTCTCCCACGCGGCAGTGCGCGTGCCTGCGCGGCGATGCATACCGGCGGGCCACTGCCGCAATACGGGCCACGAGTTCATTCAGGTCATAGGGCTTGACGATATAATCATCTGCCCCTTCGGACAGACCCGCGATACGGTCACTGATCTGGTCCTCTGCCGTGGTGATGAGGATGGCGATGTCTGATGATGTCCGACGGACCTCACGCAACAGGTCGCGCCCACTTCCATCGGGCAGGCCAAGGTCGAGCAGCATGAAATCATAATCCACCGTTGCCATGGCCGCGCGCGCGTCCTCCAGCGTCGTGAACCAGTCCACGGCATGCCCGTCCAGACCCACGCGCTCCTGCACCGCCACACCCAGATCGTATTCATCCTCGACAATAAGGATACGCATCAGTCCTGATCCTTTTCCCGCATGACCCGGGCATACAGTGATGGCAGCACAAGCAGGGTCAGCAACGTGGACGTGACCAGCCCGCCGATCACCACACTGGCCAGCGGGCGCTCGACTTCCGCGCCCGCACTTTCGGAAAACGCCATGGGAAAAAAGCCAAGGCTGGCGACAAGGGCTGTAGCCATGACGGGACGGAAGCGGGATTCCGCGGCCGCAAAGGCCGCCTGTGCCACGGCCATTCCCCGTGCCCGCAGGGCTGCGATCTCACTGACCAGCACCACGCCATTCAGGATCGCCACGCCAAACAGCGCGATGAAGCCGATCCCCGCCGAAATGCTGAACGGCATGCCGCGCAGCGTCAGCGCCACGATGCCGCCGGTTGCCGCCACCGGCAGGTTGACGAACACCAGCAGCGCGGGCCGCACTGCGCCAAACGCCACCACCAGCAGCGCAAAGATCAGGCCAAGGGCAACGGGCAGCACGATCTCCAGCCGCCTTGTAGCTGATTGCAGGTTACGGAACTGCCCGTCCCACTGCATGGTATAGCCCGCGGGCAGCTTCACGTCCCGCGCCACACGGGCCTGTGCTTCGGCTACATAGGAAGACAGATCACGCCCGCGCACATTGGCCTGCACCACCATGCGCCGGCGTACCCGGTCGCGGCTTATGCGCGGCGGCCCATCGACTTCATGCACATGCGCCACCTGTGACAGCATCGCATTCCCCTGCCCGTCCATCCGCCGGACCTGCAGCGCGCCAATGGCGGCGGCGGATGTCGCCACGCGGGGGTCAAGGCGGACCTGCGTGCCGATGATGGCGTTATCCACGATCACCGGCCGGGCGCCGATATGCCCGCCTATGGCCTCCACCGTATCGAGAATGTCCTGCACCGCCACATTGCGGCTGGCAGCCTGCGTGCGGTCAATGTCGACCACGATCAGCGGCACGGTGCCGTCCCCCGCAGCCGCCACGTCCGCTGCCCCCTTCACGCCGGACATAGCCGCCACCACCCGGTCACCCAGCTCGGCCAGCATGGCCAGGTCATCGCCAAAGATCGAGACGGCAATCTGCGTGCGCACGCCAGAGAGCAGGTCATCCATGCGCATCTGCACCGGCTGGCTCCATGAATACAGCGCATCGGGCAGTTCGCGCCGCAGGGTATCATCCATCGCGGCGACCAGCCCCGCCTGCGTGCGGGCGGTTTTCCATGTGGCGGGTGGGTTGAGGAAGATGAAGCTGTCGGTCTCGTTCACGCCCATCGGGTCGGTGGGAATGGCCGATGTGCCGGTATTGCTGACCACCGCGCGCACTTCGGGGAAGCGGCGCAGGATCTGCTCCTGCTTCGTGACTGACGCCAGAACCGTATCAAGCGAGGCCGAGGGCAGCCGCGTGGTGGTGACCGCCAGCGCCCCTTCATCAAGCTGGGGAATGAACTCACCGCCCAGCCTCATCGCAAGCCCCGCTGAAAGGGCCAGCACCACCAGCGTACCGCCAAACAGGATGCGTGGATGGGTTTCCCCCCATGTCACCATATGGGTATAGGGCCGGCGCAGGAAGGCAATCAGCCGCGTATCACCCGCAGGCCGCACGCCCCCCAGCGCAAGGGCGGCCAGAACGGGCACGCAGATGAAGCAGTACGCCAGCGACGCCAGCAGCGCCATGATGACCGTCTGCGCCATGGGGCGGAACATGTGCCCCTCGATCCCCTGCAGGGTCAGGATCGGCAGATAGACCATGATGATGACCAGTATGGCAAACCCCACCGGGCGCATGACCTGCTGCACGGAGGAGATGACCAGCGGAATGAATTCGGCGTCCGGCTCCTCCTCCCTGCGCGACAGCACATGTTCGATCACCACCAGCGAACCATCGACAATCATGCCGAAATCGATTGCGCCAAGGCTGAGCAGGTTGGCCGAGATACCGAACTGCCGCATGCCCGCCATCGCGCAGACAAGGGCAACCGGAATGACCGAGGCAATGACAAGGGCGGCCTGCCAGCTCCCGATCACCACCACCAGCACCCCCACCACCAGCACGGCGCCCATGACCAGGTTGTCACGCACGGTGGCGATGGTCTGCCCGGTCAGGGTGGCGCGGGTGTAATAGGGTTCGATCGTGACGCCTGCGGGCAAAGCCTGCCGTATGCCCGGCAGCGCACGGTTGATGGCGGCAAGCGTTGCGTTGGAACTCGCCCCGCTTTCCATCATCACCACGCCGATCACGATCTCGCCCTGCCCGTCACGCGTTACCGCCCCCAGACGGGTGCGCGCGCCTGCGCGCACGCGGCCAAGATCGCGCAGCCGCACGGCGGACCCATCGGGGTTGGTGCGCACGGCAATGTTGCCAAAGTCGGCCAGGCTGCCGACCAGCCCGCGTCCGACCACGCTCTGCTGTTCGGCATGGTGCGTGATCCATCCGCCGCCGGATGCCGCGTTGCCGGCATCCACCGCACGATAGACCTCGCCTACCGAAAGGTTGCTGCCGATCAGCCGCGCGGGGTCCAGCGTCACCTCATAGGTTTCTTCCGCCCCGCCATTGACGTTGACATCCACCACACCGGGTACAAGACGCATCTGCGGCACCACGGTCCAGTTCATGATGCGGTTGAGTTCCATGAGCGAACCCCCCGCGCCACGGATCTGGAACTGCATGATCTCGCCCATTCCGGTAGCCAGCGGCCCCATGCTGACGGTAATGCCGGGCACGGATATGCTGGCGCGCGCCTGCTGTATGCGCTCGTTCACGCGGGTGCGGTCCAGGTTGATGTCGGTATCATCGGCAAACTGCACATACACCACCGAGACGCCGCCGCGCGATACGGAACGCAGGTCAGTCATGCCGGGGATTCCGGTCATGCTGGTCTCGACGGGAAAGGTGATGAGTTTTTCCACTTCCTCCGTCGCAAGGCCCGGCGCCACGACCGAGACGAGAACCTGCCGGGGCGAAATATCCGGCACCGCTTCCACCGGCAGGCCCAGGACAGTCATGATGCCCGCGGCCAGCAGCAGGCCAAGACCGCCCAGCACCAGCATGCGCGCACGGATCAGGGTGGCAAGGTAGGCATGTGCCATCAGTCTGCATCCATTCCGGCCAGACCGATGACGGAACGCAGGGCAAAACTACCATGACCCACCACCGGCTCGCCCTCTGTCAGGCCGGAACGCAGCACTGCCTGCCGCCCGTCATCCAGTGCCACATCGACCACGACCGGCCGGTAGTCCGTCGCGTTCACCCGCACGAACACGACGCTGCGCCCGTCAATCTGCTGGATGGCTTCGGACGGCACGACAAGACCCGCCACGCTGTCACGCTGAGCCAGTGCGGAATCCAGCACCATACCGGGCACCAGCGCGCCAGTGGGGTTTGACACACGGCTTATGACCCGGACCAGCCCGGTCAGGGAACTGGCCATCCCGTCCACCGTATCGATACGGGATGTAAACGGGCCGTCTGCCGTCCGCGTTACCTGCTGGCCGCCTGGTGCGATCCGCGCCGCCTGGTCCGGCGGGATGTCGGAGACAAGCCATATGCTGGACAGATCCGCGACGGTGGCCACATCCATGCTCGGGTCCACATCACCCGCCACTGACGTACCGATCACCTGCACCATGCCGTTGACAGGGGAGATCAGGGTCGAGGTTTCGTCTTCCGCGCCCTGACTGTCCTGCTCCGATGATGAATTGAACTCCTCGGCAAAACGGTGGCCCAACGTGTCCACATCCGCCTGGCGTGCACGCATGGTGGCATCCGCCTGTGCCAGCACGTCCTGCCTGCGGCGCAGTTCGGCCAATGATATGCTCTCGCCAGCCAGTGCCCTAGCCCGCTGCACCGCGCCTGCCGCATCGGTCCGGGCCGCAATGGCGGCAGCAAGCGCTGCACGCATCTGAACCGCCTGCAGGCGCGCAACATGCAGGGAATGATCCTGATAGCGCACCAGCGCCTGCCCCCGCTGCACGGATGCTCCGGGCTGTACCAGTACTGCCAGCACCTTGCCACTGCCGGCGGGATGGATATGAACGACCCGCGTCGTATCGGGCATGACCCGGCTCATGACCGGCAGCATGGGTGCCACGCGACCCGGCGTGGCTGTGACGATGGTTACCCCTTCATTGGCAACCGCCGCCCCGTCCAGCTTCACGATCGGGGGCAGCGTCCCCTCCCCGGCATGGGCAGGCAGGGCGGACAGGCCGAGAAGAAACAGGATGGAGGCAATCCGCTTCATGGCACGACACCTGTTGCAATCAGCATGCGGATGCTGGCGACATGCCATTCCACTTCAGCCCGGACACTGGCCAGTCGGGTATTGGCGGCCGCCTGCCGGGCGGCAAGCGCCGTATCCACACCGGCTTCGCCTACTTGCCAGGCCCGTTCCTGCGCCTGGGCCCGCTTTTCCATATTCTCTGCGGCACTGCGGGTAGCCTGTCGTGCCGTGGTGGCCGCGATCAGGCGTTCACGCACGCGCATCATTTCCAGATGCACCATGCGCCGCGCCTGCGTTTCCTGGCTGGTGGCCGTGGCCAGGCGGTTGCGGGCTTCGGACATGATGGGGGTGTTACGGACCTCGCTGGGCAGGGGGATGCTGAAATTCACGCCCACACGATCATCCCACGGGCTGCCGTACTGCTTTTCATGAATGGCGTCCACGCCGATTTCCGGGTTGGGCATGAACGAACGGCGCGCCAGTTTCATGTTCGCTTCGGCGGCTTCCACATTGCGGTGCGCGACCTTTATGCGGGGATCGTTGTCTTCCATGTCGCGCGGGCTGACAAAACGGGCCTGCGTCACGTCGCCGCCACCATAACGGCTCAGGTCAGGCACAACCGGGCGCCCCAGCAGCACCTCCAGGGCCGTAGTCGCGTTCTGCGCTTCCTCCTGTGCCAGGGCCAGTTCATTGCGCGCGTTCTCCATCGCCGCCTGCGCCATCTGCCCATCGACCGAGGCCAGTTCCCCACCATGCACCGCATGCGTCGCATTGCCGGCCATGCGCGCTGTCGCATCGTACAGGGCATGGGCCACATCCATCCGGGTACGGGCAATCAGGGCGGCGGCAGCTGCGTCCAGCACCCGGATGGATAGCGCCATGTGTTCGACATTGAGCTGCTCATCAATCGACGCGGCTTCCGCGCTGGCTACCTGTTTTGTTGCACTGCCCTGCCCCGGCAACCACAGCGGCACCGATACGCCGCCCTGATAGGTTGTATAGCCTTCGTTACTGCCCAGCATGTGGTCATCCATGTATTCACCCGACAGGGTCGGGCCGCCGGCAAACCATGACCCGGCAGCGCTGGCGCGGGCGCGGGCGGAATGATGGCCGACCTGAAGTTCGGTGCGGACGGGATCGATCGCCCAGGCCATGCCGACGGCTTCATGGAAGGATGGGCCAGGGCGGGCGTCCTGGGCCAGGGCCATCCATGGCAGGGCACAGGCCATGGCGATCGACACGATGGGGGGGATGGGGGGGATGGCGCGGTTCATGCTTCAGGCCATCATGGAATGGCGCGACCACCATGGCTGATCCGTTCGGCCAAATCGCTCCACAGTCGCGCCATCAGCAGATTGATCTCGGACGTGACCGAAAACGGGGACTGCGAACGCGCCAGGGGCGAAAGGGACATGCGTTCCCCGATGACAAAATGCCCCTGCGAGAACAGCCGGGCCGAAATCGCCCCCTGCTGCCCCTGCCCCATGGGCCTCGTAACGGAAATACGCAGGTGTGGCGGCGGGTCGGCAATGAGACCGAAGACATGCCGTTCAGCTTCATCAGAGGGGCACGCCACGCCCTGCAGCACGGCGTCACGCAGTACGGAATGGGGATAACCCCCATACATGCCATCTACATGCAAACGTATACCATGCCGGACCGTCATACATATGCCCTCTGTCCCATCATCCGCCCAAGCGGCCGACACCCCTAGGAAGAAAATACAGGCTGCATACAGACTATCCCGCACTATCCTTTGCATAATAAGCGTCTGTTCCCCGGCGTACATAAAGTTCCTGCCATCACGACGATGACTTTCTGACGGTAACAGAGAAACCTGACGTGAACCTGAACATCCGGTCTACAAAAGAGAATTTATATTATGAAAATGATTATCATTTCTATATTTAGAGTAAGCGATAATTTCATATGTGAATTTAAGGCTCTGTTAGAGCCTGAATTAGAAAGCGGTTTGATTGATTTGTCTCAGCACCCTGCAGATATGGACAATCATCAACTGTGCACAGGATAACGAGATTGGTGCCTCGACATGTTTCGTGAAACGGCGGCAGCGTCCGAGCCATACGAAGCGACGCTCCACGATCCAGCGTTTCGGCATGATGATGAAGCCTTCAGCCCGATCGCTGCGCTTGACGATCTCGATCGTCCGTCGGCCACGTTCGACCAGCACACCACGCAACTTCTCGCCAGCATATCCACCCTCACCAATCAGATGGCGCAGCCAAGCGAACAATGAGCGTATTTTGGTTGCTGCCGGCGGCGCACCGTTATGATCCTGAATGTCGGCGGGATGCACGACAGCTGCCACGACATGACACAGCGTGTCGGTCGAGATATGCCGCTCGCGACCCTTGATTTTTTTTGCTCGCGTCATAACCACAGCGGCCGCTGTTGTAGCGGTTTTAACCGACTGGCTGTCAATAACACCCACCGAAGGCGTGGCGTCTTGCCCACTTGTGCTGCTCTGCCACAGCTGGCTAGGCTCGTATCTCGGATTTGAGCATCTGTTAAAGTTCCTTGCTACGGACGGACATGATGCTGTCGTGCCCTCGGTACCCAGCTCTGCCTTTTTCAACCCGATCACCGGTATCATACATAGGCCCGCGTTGTGCAGCCGCACTCATATGCGGGCTGATGGCTCGTCTAGCCGGTACCCGGCGTTTTGAACGCTCATCGGCGTCAGGATAAGGCTCCAGACTCACCCCGCACCCAGACTGAAACAGGTGATTTCACACCCCTGCCCAATTAGATTACAAAACCCGACCACAGCCCGGTGCCATTGCTAACGTATAGCAACCTACCGCCAGGAATGTGCTGGCAGCCGCAACCGAACGTGACCCTGTTCGGCTGTGCTGCACATCTCATGTTTCCGTTTTCTGGCGCAGAGGCCAACGTTGCCCTGTATGTCGGCGTAGAACGTGGTTGATCGCTCATCAGACAAGCGCATGGAGCGTCGAACCTACAACACATATTAAGAAGTCCGGCAGGACATGTTTGAATACATAGAAATGTTCGGGCTTCCCTGTTTTCCTCGGCCAGCCAGTAATCTGGCATGCTGACGAACTGCCTCAATTTCCTTTGCCGAGACCTTTCCTTTGAGCTTCGCGTTCCGCATCCGCCAGTCCAGACTTCTCACCTGATCAGAGAGGACCACACTGGCGGGTTTTACTACTACGGCTACTTCAAACGGATAGCCTTTGATTTTAGTGGTCATGGGGCAGCAAAGCGTCATCCCCGCTTTGGCATTATAACTTGCAGGGCTGAGAAGCACCGCAGGCCGATGCACAGCCCGTTTCCGCCCCGGCTGAGGGATCAAATTCCAACCAGACAATGTCGCCGCAGTCCGGAACCCACGTGACCTGCGATTTGGTGTTCACCAGCTTTCGTCACCTACAGACTGTCCAAAGTCAATTTCATCATGCCCGTTCAGATCGGTAATCCCGGCGACGAGATCTTCCAGTTTGAGCAGTGTGGCGCGAACTGGCGCAATGATAACTCGAACATCTTCCTCATGAACATTCACCATCTGATCATCCTGACGTTCGGGTGATGCCTGGCTGCCTTATGACAAAGCCGGATAGGCCGGGCTGATCAGTCAGACCTTGGCCCCTTTTGCTTTCGTGCCGGTCTTCCGTACCGCACGCGGTCTCGCTGAAGTCTTGGAACCCGGCGTTTTCTTTGGCGATGCCGCGGAAGATCCGGTTTCAGTTGCCGACGACCTGGATCGCTTCGAAATCGTTTTTTTGGGGGGTAATACAGCCTCAGCAGTGTCGACCAACACTTCTTTCGTCGCACTATCGACAGAAGGTGCTGCGGTTGCTTCGTCCACGGGAGCGGTCTGGGGCACCAAAACCTTACGTCCGAGACCCGCGTCTCGCGCCAGAGTCGCCCGCATTTTGGCATACTCCGGAGCAACCATGGGATAATCCATAGGAAGCTGCCATTTCTCTCGGTATTGCGTTGGCGTCATCCCATACCTTGTCTGCAGGTGACGCTTGAGCATTTTGAGTTTTTTGCCATCTTCCAGACAGACGATGTAGTCAGGAAATACCGACTGCCCGACTGGAACTGCAGGCTGCTGGGCAGGGATGCTGCTATTTTTCTCTGTGGCCGGTGTTGTTTCGCGGATAGCAGCGTAGACATCGCGGATAAACGCCGGGACATGTTCTGTCGGCAGAGAGGTATTGGTATTGCCGAGATGCGCTGCCACGATGTCGCTCATGGCAATTACAATTGCCGGGGATAGGTCGTCTGATTGGTCCATGATAAAGCCTCTCCGCTATATTTTTACCGAATAATATTGCCGGAGTGTAAGTCTTTATGCAATCGGCAAAATATGGCGTATCGAAAGCTGAATTATATATTGCGGCACGTTGCCTACATCGATCACATTGCACCATGAACATCAAGTTTTACGCAAATTGTATGCGGCGGAGCCTGCCCCTGATTACGCTATCAGACGGCGTAAACTGGCTTATGCAGCGGGCCTTTCACGAAAACTACGGCTCACCCCAATGTCGATGATAAGTTTTTTAGTCCGAATATATCCACACACGAATTTTCCATGACGTGGTAAGCGGATACAGTATTTATCTCTATCACCTGTCTGATGATCATACCGGGTTACCCCTGCAGGTAATGCGGCCAGTCATGGCTGTGTAACGATATAGCCGCGTTTCAGGCGATAACGGATCATCGCGGTCAGAGCATTCACCGCAGCGCCTTCGTCCGGATAGAGATCCACGCGCTGGGTGCCAGCTGTCCCGATCCTGCCCCAGTTACGAACAAGCGCGGCACCACCGAACAGGTCGGGCTGAACTGACAATCCGTAATACCGCCACTCATTGAAGCTGGGTTGAATACGGCGCAACTGGACAGATAGCGGGAACAGTCCAAGTTGTATTGTTTTCCCTGGGGGAACGGCGCTCCTCGATCTTCTGGATGTCATATTGGTCCTGCGCATCGCGTGATGCTAACATGATCTATTATCCAAGTACAGATATTCTGAACTTCTTTCAGCCTTTTGCAACTCTGCATGGAGCATGCATGGATCATTTCCTGCGATCTATAGGTCGGATGGTACGATGCGGATGTCTTCCGATACGCCAATCATCCGGCACATTGGTGGTTGCCTCAAACCATGACCCGGTCGAGAGATGACGTAGAAGACGCTTTTTCTCGCCACTCAGGCGTGACTGTCATTCGATCAGCCAGAAAGTGCAGTGCATGTTTCGAACATGCGGTGCCCGCAGAATATTGACGAAACACTTGGTAACAATAATGAGATATGCGTTACAACAAGACGGAATCGTGTAGATTGAGCATCCTGATCATGATTCCGTGGAGCCAGGTGACCAGATTAAATCACGACGGAAATCGTCAATAATGGCAAAGTATATCGGGTTATGCCGCTCCAGCGCTCCGTAAGAAACATGGCAACCGTGCACTGCGTTGCTTCAGTGTGTTCGTCTTGATCCGTGTGAGGATGACATGAAGTTTGATGAACTTCGCTCGCGTTTCGAGCTTATCGATGACGAACAATCCGGACAGCTATGCCTGACGCTGGTTCAGGCGATTTTAGCGCTGAGATGCAATATTGAATACATTGCTTCTCCAGCGAAAACATCAACTGCCAAGCGTGAGCAGGCAAGATCATTGCACCCCATTCTGGTGCTTTGCCACGAAAAAGGCCGTCAGTTGAAAGACGACCACCCGAATTCCCATTATTTGCAGCTCCGCGTTGATATTCTTGTAAAAATGATAAGCGAGATGTCGATCGACGAGTTAGGAAGCGAAGCAGAAGAGACGTTTATTCTCTCCCCGATCAACCCTGCTTTTGAAAATCCCCTGTCTCGAGAAAGGGGGAACGACAAGGAATGATTTTTTAATCGCAGTCGCATGATCAGGGCGTACAGGACATAGGTATTGTCCGGAGTCCGCCATGCGCTGTTTCTACGTGTTGCCATTTCTCCTGCTCATGCACGCGCCAGCGCGAGGACAGCAATGCTCTGTGTCTACTCCGATTGGGTCCAGGAGCGACACCATAGGGCCGCCCCTGGAACATGGTGATAAAGGTAGGACCGATGCAGTCGCCCACCTTGGAATCGCAGGGGCCAACATCGAAAAACTACCCGATCTCCACGGCTTCGAAGCTGGCATCGCCCATACCCGGAACGAACTCCTCGTCTTTTTCGCTCCGGAAAGCCATGCGATCGTGCTTAGCGGCACGCTGATCCCGGTCCCCTACGACACCCTACGTTCCCTGGCCGGATCGCGCGCCCACGATCTCGCGCCGGTCGATGGCATCAGGGGAATGTTTGTTCGGGCAGATAACCGTTTTCAGGTCGTCTATGCGACCCCGGATGGCAAGGCAGCAGTCGCTGCCCGCATGTGGGGCGCCACCGGACAGGACATCACGAGAGACCAGATCAGGGGCATTCCTGGAGCCGTCCCGGAAATCAGTATCTCTGGCGCTTCAGCCGACGCTAACGAACAGTCCGGGCTCCCGGGTCTCTCGGGAGGCCTTATAGGGATACCTTCAGCCCCGGAAGTCATCATGTTCATAGACCCGCAATGTATCTACTCGATGAAGGCGATGCATATCCTTCAGCCCGCAATCGATGCAGGGAAAGTTCGCCTGAAAATAGTCCCGCTGTCATTGCTTGATTACGAGGATAATGGCGCCAGCACCGTCAATGCGAGAGCCATGCTGTCGCTTCCGGCAAACGAGATGGCACAAGCGTGGGTCAACGGTCGCCTAAACCCAGGATTGACAGCACCTGAACCGGATAGTGAGGAGAAGCTTGCCCGCAATACCGAGATTGCACGGCGGATAGGGCTCACAGGGACCCCAACCTTCGTCTGGATGCACCGCAATGGCAGGATCGGCCGGCTCGACGGCGTTCCCACGGATGTCGCCACGTTTCTGACCTCGGTCTCGCAATGAAGACACGACAGGACCAGACCGGCCCGCGGCGTTTTTTTGCAAGAACGCGCAAGGTGGCCCGGCTGGTGATTGGCGATCCACGTACATTGGTCGCCTGGTCCGATGTAACGAGAAATGCCGCGCTGATTGAAGCCCTCGGGAAGGCATTACTGATGCCAAAAGCCGGTATGCAGGGCCCGCGGGCGCCAGACGGTACCCCTATTGATATCGCCGCGATCGCTGCCGAATATGGCGTCGAACCCCGCGTTGTGGCGATCTTACTCGATCAGAGACAGCATGAGACATACAGGCGGGCGCTTGCTGCCAGTATGCTCGCTGTAGGTCTGATTCTTGGCTGGGCCGGAGAGATGCTCCTTTCCCACTGGAAGGGCACCCAACTCCTTGCTGCGCTGGAGTTCGCACCCTTCTGGACATTTCTGGCACTCGTGGCGTTTCAGAACGCGTGGCTCAACTGGCAGATCCGCGAACGCCGCCTGTGTTCCGCCCGCCAATTTGTCGCGACCGCCGACAGCCTCATTCCCCGCAAGCCGTAAGCGCAAGTCCATCTGCATTGCGCTGGTGAATAGATAGGATCGGCGGAGCACTCAGAACGTCCCGGGAGGCGCGTTCTTGTCGCCGCCCTGAGCGCCTGTTGCCCAAGAGGCGTGTTCATAATCCTCGCGCCCCTGCATCACCCGTGGATCATCAGGCCGGACGATCGTACCGGCGCGATCGCACGTAGGGGGTGTCCAGATTACACGTGTCGATCCGTAGGCAGCGTGCGGATCATAACGCGCATGCCTGGTCGGCGGAGCCTTTGGGCCATGCACATGGGCAGCAGACGACACGTTGCCAGCGCTGCATGCCGCAAGCCAGGGGGAGAGGACAAGAGGTAGAATGAGATGTTTCACGAATGGTCTCCCGCTTAGAGGAGACCATCCTGACCAAGTATCTTGCGACTAGGACTGCCGCTTTCTCCATTCATTTTCCATGGAAAGATAGCCCCAAATCCGTCGTTCCATGTTCTCGGCCTTGGTTGTCAGTGTGACATGGTCATCGCTGAGTCGGCGGTAATTGACACGGATTGCCTCAAGTTCTTGCGCCCGGTCTTTTTCCTGTTCCCTTGATATTTTGAGATCGTTGGCAAGCTGCTCAGCATGAGCACTCGTCCGACAAAAATGGTCTTTCAGTTCTCTGATCTGGGATTCCAGGCCATGAGCGTAGTCTTTCCAGTCTTCCAACTGGCTTTCGAGTTTATCGGAGTGAGCATTTGCCAGATTAAGTGCCTCGGTCAAGCGACTGATTAACCGAACCTGCTCTTCGAGTTCGTTAAAATGCGGCGGAGCAGCACCATGAAGGGCCTGTCGGATATTGCGTTGCAAGCTCTCGCTATACTGACACGACATGCGTCCGAGTATGAAGCCTGCCGGCCCACTCAACCCGTTGCCACCAAACATTTCATGCCCTCCAAGTGTAACGCACTATAGGATCTTTTTCATTGTCGTATCTACAGCTTTATTTGCACCCGTATATATTTGCTTACTATTTTTATCATCCATAGGCTGGGTCGCAGTTCGATCGCTCCCACCGAGCGACTGCTGAATCGAGAGCAACGTGCCCGCCATACCGACAACGGCGGCGTCCCGGCTGAACTGGTCGATGTCGACCCGGTCCACGTCACCAAATCCGATCATGGCGGGAACCCGCTGGGGTAGGATCGAGATCATCCTGAATGAAATGAACGCCAAAGTGACATGAATCATGACAAACAGGCTGACCAGAACAATCATGCCGAGGAAGTTGCTCACAATCCAGCCGTTTGACAGCACCAGTCCGGCCGCAATGCCGAAACACATGTGGATCAGCCACGACACTGAATCAAATATAAAATATCCAAGGAAAAGTCCGAACAGCATCAGCACCGGCCGGAAGATGACATTGAACAGAAGGGCATAACCCTGTTTTGCATGACCGTGCAGCCCCTCCCCGTTCATGGTCATATGCGCGAGCATCCACAGAGGCGCTGCAATCACGGACTCACAGACCATGATGAACCATCCAGCCACGGCAAACATCCACATGACAAACGGGATCATCGGGATGACATAGGCGATGGTGAGGCCTGGCATAAGCATGGCGAAACAGCCGCCGATAATCGGCGCGCCAAAAAAGTGCATCAGTGCGTGCCCGGCCCCTGCCGCAACGGCACCTTCAGGATTTCCGCTCAGAAGCGACAGCACGCCAATACCGACGGTGCCGGCCGTAGAAGAAAGAACCGACGCAGTGCCCATGGTGAGAAGGGCGGTCGTGATCATCCAGTTGCCAAGTGACATGAGATTGCCAAACGGATCCGTCCAGTAGCCGTTCGTACCGGACGGCTCGATAAATCCGGTCACGATCTGCAGGGCGTAATCATTCAGGTGCAGGGCGCGGAACAGCTGGTCGAGCACACCCGCACCGTCTCCGCCCGGTATCGCTCCTGTGTACAGGTCAGCATTCCCGCCTGGCGCGGTCACGCCATCCTGCGTTGCAACCATGCTGTCAATGTTCTCCATAAAGGTGTCCGCAGACTGCACCAGGGGCGCAATGTCCGAGGCAAGATAGTTTCCGAGACCGGAATAGGATGGCGTGGTGATGGTTGGCGTTGCGGTCATGAGAGACAGGGTCTGGCCATTGAGGCGCGCGAATTCGAGATAGTAGGCTCCTGCGCCAGTCCACCCGAGAGTATCCATCTGGCTGCTGGTGTTGACCGCATCTCCGTTCGTCGAAATTCCCCATTGGTGAAGCGCGAGCGTCTGATTATTGACCGTGTCCTGAAGCTTCGAACGCAGTTGTGCCGCCTGCGTCGTGAGACGCGACGCATAATCGTTGGTGGCATTGACGATGATGGTCATGAGTGGGGCCAAGGACGTTGTCGTTTTGGTCTGCCAGTACTTCTGCGCCACCTGTTCAACCTGGCTGCGAATGTCGCCAAGGATCACGGAATCAAGGACCTGCTTTTGCATACCCGCCTGGTCGACCTGGAAACCGGCCAGATTCACTGCGTCAGTATTGGGCGCCTGCAGACTTACGGCCCCGCAAACTGGTGTCCCGTCTCCTGCGCCGGCTGCCATATTGTAAGAATAGTTGATGATCCCCATCTTTCCGCCGGTCACGGACAGGACGGTCTGCCCGGTCGGGGCTGCAATCAGGCTCGTGTTATTCGCAGCAATGTTAATAATGGCCCGGCAGAACTCATTTTTTACAAGGCCGGTCACAATCCCCTTTGTGCCGGGGATAAGGGGCTGTGCAATGACCTTGCCGTCTGGTCCGATCGCCTGCTTCGCCTTGTCGTAAACGACCTTCGCCATACCGATGCCCCAGAGCGAGCCCTGCACGACAACGGCCTGCGCTGCATTGAAGCCGGTTGTCGGCAGCGGCCACATCAGGATGGCCGCAATCCCGATCCGCACGATCGACATGCTGGTCTGGTTGTTACCAAGGAGTTGCGCTGTTTCTGCACCCCGGTGGATGTTCATGAAGTAGATATAGCTTACGACCGCCATCGCAAATGCCATGACAAACCCGGAGAACCACCCGATCATGGTTCCTATGACGGTCGCCTCGTTGCCGATGCTGGGCGCGCCCGTATCCTGGCCGAAAACCGGGAATACAGACCGGATGACCTGCGCCGCCCAGTCACTGCCCGGATCAAGCAGGTCCCATGTCACGTTATAGCCCGTGCTGCTGGCTGCATCTCCCGAACCGGTCGCGACAACCGTCTGCGCTGCCGCGGACACGGTAAGAGCCGACAGAAACAGAAGCGGCAGGATGGCGAATACAGGGCGACGAAAGGGCGTCATGGTTTGTCCTCCAGCGGCGAAGTCACGGCGCAGGACTGGCGGTGGGACCGGGCTTCATCCGCGTCATGAAATCCGTGACTGCAGTCACAGCCTTGTGCATCATCTCGCGGACCTTCTCGCTCATGTCTTCCAGCGCACTGGCCCCCTCTTTTTTTCCGGGCACTTCGGCAGCAGTCCTGCCGATCTCGGCATCGATCTGGGTGAAGCGCTGCGTCACACTGCCGGGCATTCCCATGCGCTGGCCTGTTGCCTCGGCGGCGTCCCTTCCCTTTCCGTAGGCTTCGAGCTTGCTGGTGACATTCTCCAGTTGCGCCGCAAATGCCTGGTTATTCTGTTTCTCCGTCACAAACTGGCTATGCAGATCCGCATACCGGCCACCGGCCTTCATCTCCGACAACACACCGGCAACACCGTCAGGGTCGCCCTTTCCTGCATCTGAAATCGCCGCCATGATGGAGGAAGCTGGCCGCTCCCTGAGGTCACGCAGGGCCTCCACCGCCTGCTTTCCCAGACGTTCGGTCGCCTCCAGGCTCTTTTCGTCACGCGCGGTGTGCAGCCGGGTACTGAAATCGACGGCCTTTTCCATCCACGATGATGCCGGGTTCGCAGGCTGGCTATCAATGCGCGAGGCAATCGCTTCCGCAAGGCGGGCAAAGCCCCCACCGCGAATAACCTTGACGTCCTCCTGATCCTTGGCCGCCGCGTTCGTTTCCCGTGTGTTCGCTGCCGCCTTTTCCTTTGTGCCGTTGCCATCCATCGTCGATCGGCTTTCCGGCGCATCTTTTGCCGAACCTGTCTGTTTCTCTTGAAAATCCTTCTGAGGATCCATCGTATGGGTCTGTCCGGGTTGGCTGCTGGCCGACTGCTCCGGTCCTGGCGGAGCGCCCTCCCCCGGCGACGCCATTCCACGGGTTTTGTCCGCCTGACCTTTCTCATCGTGCGCAGACCCGGCAGCATGGTCATGACCTGGCGCTGGCTGGCGCCCTGGTTCGGGAAAGATGGTCGCCCTCAGGCTATCGATTGTGTGCGCGATATCCGGGTGGTCCGGATCCTGATGTCCTTCAACCAGCTCGCTGGCAAGTGTCCGGATCGCGTTTACTTCTGGCTGCTGAAGGCGATGCGTTTCACGCATCATCGCAGCCACGACAGGCTCCTCCAAACCTGGATAATGTGCCGCGCGCTCTGTCATCTCGGCGCGGAGAGGATGCTCCTTTTCGAGCGTCGGTCCCAAAAGGCGCTCTACATCCTGCACGGCGTACGCGATGCGCGTACGGAACCCAGGATCATTCTGGACGTCAGGCCCACGGGATTCCTGCCGCAGCCGATCATATGCGGCGGCCTGCCCGGGCGCCTGCTTTCTGTATTCGGACTGCACGCGATCGAGGGTTTTCAGCACATCTTCTATATCACCGGTTTTCTGCTGGGCCTCAGACATGACGGACCTCTTATGGGTTGATCGTGGGAGACGGCATCGGGGTGAGGCCGTCCTTGAAGGCGACCTCTTCTTCCTGTGCGACCCGGGTAGCCCCCATGGTCGCCAGATAGAGACTGAGGCGGTAGTTCTGGAGTGCCAGGTAATTGGCCTGCGCCATTTCGGTGGCGACCTCGCGCATGACGGACGCGGGAGGCATTGCCTGGAGCGAGGCGTTCCAGCTTACGCTGGAGACCCTGCGATTAACTTCCAGCGCCATGGCCTGCAGCCACGACGCCTTGTCGAGCGGCGTGAGCCCCTCGGCCGTCATTTCAGCCTTCTGGTCCCGCGTGAGCGTGACAGACGGCACGCCAAGAGATGTGACGTAGCCCGTGACCCAGCGGGCAAGAGACATACGGCTGTTGTACGACCGGCGGCGGGTTGCGGCTTCACGTCCCCGAAGGCTGGACAGCTGCTCGCCACGCAGGGCCGCCGGCGCGACCGGCTGGATGAGCGTGGTCGCATAATCATTGGCGGCATCCACTGCGCCATCCGCGGACAGGGTATCAGCGCCGAACAGGCTGGCGGCACGCTGGTCGGCGTTCGGCAGCCGGGACACGGAAGAGCAGAGCCCCTGCGCCACGTCGTCGGATGAACAGTAGCGCTTGAGGTGCAGGGACATGTTCGCATCCGTGCCCTGCGACTTGCCGTAATAGGAGGGCGTGCCCTGGCCTGCCTCACCGCGGGGATCGCTCACGGTCGCAATGGCGTACACCGCAGAGCGCGCCGCTTTGGACGCCGCCACGGTAGACTGCTGGGCGTCAAGGCCCGCGCAGAATTCCGGGTTCATCATATGCTCGTCCCGGATTCCGGTTTCCTGCTGGCGCCGTAGAAAACCGGCCATCGCCGCGTCCTGGGCATCCATGAGTTGCGACTGGGCACCAACCTGGGCTTTTGCGTAATTGGCAACCTGCGTGAAGCCCTTCGTCAGGAGAGACGCCACGGAATTGGGGTTTGTAAGGCTACTGAGGTTTGAATCGATGCTGGTTGTCAGGTTTTTCGTCATCGTATCGAGGGCGCTGCCCGTGAACGCCTGAAGAAGCTTGATCGCTGCAACGACCGCGGCGTCACTGAAAAGCGCATATGCCGGACGCGGCGTGACTGCCAGCACGCAGACGCACGAAGCAGCACCAATGATAACCATCTGCAGCCTGCGCATCAGAACACTCCGTCCACGAGATTGCTCAGGCTGTATCCGGTCGGAAGCTGGGGAGATCCGTTGATATACAGATCAGTCGTACCGCTCGACGTCCCCGCAATGGCGGTCGCAATTGGCGGACCACCACCACCGAAACTCAGGCTCGGGCACATGAGCCCGCTACTCGAGCCAAAACCGAGCCCCAGGTTAACGCCCGACAGACTGAGTCCGCACTGGGTCGACCCCATGGCGTTACCCCATGCGGCCTGTGCTGCCTGACAGACCTGGCCACCTATCTGGCCCTCGACGGCCTGCAGCAGGGCCGCGGGGTCAAGGCCGTTCGTGATGAGATTCAATCCGGTGCCGTTGAAAAAATTGCTCAGGCAGGACAGGCCGTTGACGCTATCCGGCTGCTTTTCATAGGCGTCGTTGGCCTGGACGCGTTCGTTTACGGCTGTTGCCGCCGCCTGGGTCAGGGCGGCGCAGCCGACGCTTCCCGTCGATGTCGTGGCACCAGAGGCGCCTGATGACGTGGTCTGCGCATGCCCCTGTATCGATACAAGAGCGGCAGCCACTGACAACAGGACACGGAAGCGCAGATCGATCATGCGGCCTCCTGACGTGTGGCCGGACGCGTCACAGCCTCCAGCAGGGCAATCCTTTCCGGAGCAAGAAGGCGATGAAGCGCGTGGCGCCTGCTTTCCGAGATCACGCCCCGTCCAAAAGGGCTGTCCGCCGACAACAGGTCCCTGCGGCCGCGCAGATAGGGGATCAGCGCGTCAAGGGAGTTGACCAGATCAGGCCATTCATGTGGCGCGACACCAGCGAGGATGGCGTGCCAGGCCGTCCTCGCTGTCATATCATTGTCCAACATCGCGATGACGTCCTTTCCGCCCCTGATGCGCCAGATCTCGCCGAGCGCATCCAGCGCAAGGGAGACATTGGGCATCGGGGAAGAAGGTCCGGATTTCCGGACGGATGAGGGCTTGTTCATGGAACCTTCCTCGGGTGATTACGACGAAGGTGTCGGGCCATCATGCGACCGGTCAGCGAATTCGACGTCGGACCGCGACTTTATTATGACCAACATCAATGACGTCGCCCGCCTGGGCTACCGTGGTCGCCAGAACCTTGTTCCATTCCCGGCCGCCCTGCCAGTCAACAGGAACGCTGGTGTCCACGTCCGCCGCGAACACGACGCGCACCCCATGCGGAACGATCTGGCGTACGGCGAAGCCAAGTGGAACCTGCTTTCCGTATCCACTGGCGATATGGAAATATCGACGGGCTGGAACAGCCCCGGATGTTCGAGGATCCGTACCAGTACCCGGCAATACGCCCGGCCCTTCCTGACCAGTGTCTCCCGATGGGGGTAAGGTCTCCCCGCCAGTTGTCCCCGTTGACGGCAACGTCAATGCCGGCCGGGGCGGAGTTTCCGGAGAGGTTGTCTGGACCAGATGAAACGCGGCTGGTGTGGCAGATATGGGGCCAAAGGCCAGCGCCATAACCACGGCAGACATAACAGGCATATGAGTGTCTCCATCAAGTTCTCCTGACCAGAGCAGCGGCCTTTGCGACCTCAGACACCTTTTTTGCGGGCTCCAACTCGACTATCATGACGTTCCGTCACGGCTGATCCCCTGTCAGGACGCGGCCAGTCGATATCTTCTGGATGTTGGAAGTTTCTTTTGCTGAGGAAAACGCCCGCCGTGAGAGTAAACGAAAATGTCCCATGACAATGGCAAGATGCAAGCCGAGGCTTTATTTGCATCCGGCCAATTATATAGAGACATCGGGGAAATCATTTATGACAGGCGGACGGCGCTTGACTGGACGCAGGTGCACCTCGCCAAACTGGCACGGTTGAATGTATCGGTCATACGGAGCATCGAAGCAGGTCGTCCGGTTTCCCTGGAAACATTATCGGCGCTGCTACGGGTATTTGAAATAGATCCGCGCGATATTCTTCCGCAAGGTGCACCAGAAGGTACATGGTTTGCCCATCTGGATCTGGTGGCATCCGCCACGCAGCTGAAAAAGACCATGAAGCAGTGTTCGGACTACAATCTGGCAATCCAGAAATTACGCGACATTATTGGCAATATTTCCAAAACGTTTAACCTGCTGGAAATACCGGCCAGATTGCCGATCGATCATTATTCACACAGTGTCGCCTTCACCTCGGGGGAACGGCAGGACCTCCTCGAGATATTTGGGCGCAGGATTCAGATCTTCAGGACGCTTCAGGGGGCAACAGCGAGCCAGATCGCCCATAAATCACATGTTTCCCTGACCAGCCTGAGCCTGATTGAAGCAGGGCTGAGAAATCCGAGCCTTGAAACGGTTTATCGCATCGCCGAAGGCCTGGCCGTCTCCGTTTATTACCTGATCCCGGGAATACATGACGACGCAGATCTTTTGCGTTCCCTGGACATGACCGCGTGGGCAATGTCCGCGCAATCACAACTCGAAGCCCTCGCTGATCTCGAATCCATTATTGGTCACCTCGACGATATCGCAAACCACTGACCGGGTGCATGAAGGTATAAAGACTGTCAGGAAAGGGGTCTCCTTTCTTATGGCAGACCCTATGCCTTGGGCTGTCCATTCCAGGTGATGTGCCCCGGCGGATCACCAACGTGGACCGGAAACCGCGTCTGGAGTCATATTGGCGCGTTCTGCGCTATTTATTTCTTGACGGTTATATAACGCTTAAGAGATATTATTCCCAAAACACGTAGCCTATCCCGAAAACGCGATGACGAGGGCATACCGCCATGAAGTCAGCATCGTTCGGCCAGGTCATAAAACACGGTCTGTTTACATGGCTTCAGACCTATCCCACACCAGAAATGACACGCGCCCTTTATGCCAGGCTGCGCGACGAGGTCCTTGTGGCGACAATGCTCACCCTGACAGTGCAGGATGTGCAAGAGTCAGTTGCGCAATGGGCCGACCGACCCCAGAATGCTCTTTATGAAGCGTCTACGCGCAGGGGAGCGTGGACAAGGACCCAGCTACTCATCCTCGGCCAACGGTGGCTCTGTGGTGATAAAACCGCCGACATAGCCGAGATGCTTGGCCGCTCGGCCGGGAGCGTGCGTGCAAAAAGAAAGCAGCTTGGCCTGCCACCGCGCATCAGGCTTTCAAAAATACAGGCGGAGACCATACTTGCCGAAAAGCGGAGCGCCATTCCCGCAGATCCCGAAGCTGTCCTGACATGGGAACAAGCCTCCCTGCTTCCTCATGAAGCCCGGCGGGGACGGACATGGCTTGTCAGGAACAGCCTCAACAGGTTGACCCTCACAGGACATAAGGGCGGAGACAAGGTACGGTGGCACGAGGCCGCCAACATTGAAATCGCCTACCGCCATTTTGCATTTCAGAACCCGCGTGAAATTGCGCGGGACTTCCTTATTTCGGAAAGCGCGCTGAAATCCCAAAGCTGCTGGGAGCAGCTTCCGCCACGACGCGGCGCCAAAGTGCCCTGGTTCATTCATGCGAGGGCCGAATATTATATCGGCGAACACCACTACATCCGGCGGGAATGCCTCTGCAAGAGCGGATGCTTTTTCTGGACCACCCGCAAGGGGGGCGACCGTGTCAGCAGACGATACCGCCGCAGCATTGCCGCCACGCATGGCATTGCCGCCTGAGTAGTAGCGGGAACCGTCAAAGAAAAAACGTGCTGGTCGCAAGATAGACTTCCAGCCTGCTCTCATCACCGTCGGGAAATGAGAGTAGAGTGATGACCACCTTTTTTCATGCCCCCGTAAGGGAGGCGCGCCATGCGGCTGTTTAATTCCGCAGTAACCAGGCGGCTTACCGACCCCGACTTTCAGGGGATTGTTGTAGACAGATCACTGCTGCTCAACATCGCACTGGCGGGCGTGGTCATCGTTTTCGCGGCGCACGACGCCTATATCCGTGCACACCCGCCCACACCCCTCTATTTCTACGTTGACGGCCAGAATGCTCCCCGACCGGCCGTGGCCCTCACCAGTCCGGTACTTGGCCAGGACCAGCTTCTCGGCTGGGCCGTCAAATGGGCGATCGCACCCTACAACATCAACTATCGTGATTTTCCAACCCAGATGAACACCGCGGGCGCTCACTACACGCTCAACGGATGGAACACCTTTGCAAAGTCTTTCATTACGCAGGGGAATCTGGCGAAACTCAGAGATGCAAAACTGCTCTGTTACGCGCAGCCGACACGGGCCGCGACCGTACGCGCCGAGACAGTCGTGCAGGGACACTCGCGCTACGTAATACAGTTTCCTTTCATCCAGACCTGCGAAAACGTCAACCAGCAGAATACGCAAATGCTGATGGCAACCGTGACGATTGATCGCGTGGAGGACCTGGATCACCCGGATGGACTGGCCATCGAACAGCTTGTCGTCTCGTCGGGGAGGGAGTGACAGCCGTGCGAATTCTTTCTCTCTTTCCGCTGACCCTGTTCATCCTGCCACTTGCGGCACTCGCACAGCAGCCATCACAGCCCGGGCCTGCAGCAACGACACCTGCAGACGATCAGGATCAGGCAGCCGAAGATGAAGCCGAGCATGAGGCCATTCCTTTCACGCCCGAAGAAATCCTTCGGCTGGGGGAACGCCTGAAGGATGTGCGTCGTGCCACGGAGCAGGTCGGCACGGAATTCGCGACCCCTAATGCGCGCCCGGCGATCCGTGTCTCCTTTGCGCCTGGTCAGCAGACAAGCCTGATCTTTACGACAAAAGGGTATCCGACCGCATTGTCCTTCGTGGACAGCACGGGACAGCCCTGGCCGATCGCATGGAATACATCTGGCAATTCCGCCAACCCGGACGGCAGCACGAACTGTGCTTCCGGCAAAAGCGGCGCATCAGCCGGGAATCCTGCGGTTGAGACAACAGGTTTCTATACCTGCGTCCCCTTCAAGGGTTCCAATACCATCAATATCGAACCGATGTCGCTCCAGCCCAGAGGTGGACTGCTCGTAACGCTTCAGAACGCGCCAAAGCCGGTCTCCTTCCTGTTGATCGCGGGGCGTGGATCCTACGATGACAACCTGACCGTTCGCATGTCCGAGGGAGGACCCAATGCCCGGGAGCCGGTCGACAGCCGCCCCGGAGTGCCTGCGACAGGCGAGCCCTACATGAACGCCATGCTAAGCGGCATCCCACCAGCGTCAGCCATTCCGCTGGCCGTCGAGGGTATTTCACCCGATGACGTGCGCGCATGGCGGATTGGAAACGAGGTCTATCTTCGCACGCGCCTTCACCTCATGACGCCCTCCTCGGACAGCATGGAGCACGGTGAAGGGGGATACACGCTCTATGCCTTCCATGAGTCCCCCGTTGTCCTTCTCTCCGATGCGGGACGGACGGTCTCGGCCCATATCAGGGACGCACAGTGATGAAACCCAGATTCAACCAGCTGTTCAGTGATGCGTCGCGGGGCGGAAACCGGCGTCTGCTCGCAATCCTTGGGAGTATCGGCACCGTTCTTGGCGTCACGCTCCTCATCTCCACCATCCACCGTAAGGAGCTTCCACGCTCGGACCCCGGCAGGCCGCCCGCCGCCAACCCCCTGCCCGGGGGCCTGAATTCCAATCCGCGCCAGCAGGAACTCCGCGAAGATCAGATCCGCGACGAGGCAGGTCGGGCACAGACTGCGGGACAGTCGTATTCACCCGATATTGCACCGGGCACGCCCACCCATCCCGACGACAAGCTTCCCCCGCCCCCGGTCGCCCAGGAGGTCGGGGCGGACGTCAACCCGGCGATGGCCAGGGCCGCCGCAGCGCCAGCCCCGCACGCGCCTGAGGTCGTGCCAAGCGTTCCCGTCGTACCAGTGCAAACGGATGCAGCCTTCCGCGCCGCCATGCCACGTGACCCGCAGCTCCAGAAGGACGCCATCACCGCATACAGACATGCGATCATGGATCTCGCGGGCCGTCTTGATGGACGCTTTCCTGTCACAAATGTCCTGTATGAAAAGACGGAAACCGGAAGGGAACAGACAAAAAAACCGGTGGTCTCCCCTTCAATAACTTCGGCGGCGACAGCAAATTCCCAGACGGCCCTCTCCCGCGTCCTTGTTCCTGCCGGGCGGGGGATTTACGCCCATACGGTTTCAGCAACCAACAGCGATCTCGGGGGAGAAATCATCCTGGAGGCTGATTCAGGTCCACTCGCTGGCGACAGGATGAAAGCATCCGTCAGAAGGGCCGGGGGACATCTGAACCGGCTGGTTGTCCGTGTTGATCAGGTCTTCCATAAAAACGATCCGACCCCGATCCAGGTCGAAGGTATGGTGGTTGCACCGGACACCATGGAAGCTGCGGTGGCCTCAAGCGTTGACCAGCTATACGTTGAGCGCTTTGTTCTTCCCGCCGCTGCCGCCTTTGTCCAGGGTCTCGGGCAGGCGATCGAAATGACGTCGAACACAACCGGTTCGATCGGAGCCCTCGGCAACGTCAACTACGTCCAGTCACTGAATTTTCCGCAACAACTGGGTGTAGCGGCTGGTGCGGCGGCCTCGCAGGTCAATAGCGCGCTCATGCAGCAGATGCCGACCCAGCCGCGCGTAAATCTTGCCGCTCAGGTCAGTGTTGGCGTGATCTTCATGTCGGACGTCGTCATGAAGAAGTAAGTTTTCGGGCACCGGTCGCATGATATCGGCGAATTCTGCACTCTCTACCAGAAGGCAGCATTCACCATGACCTCAGCCGCAACCGCAACGACGTCCCGGGATCCGTTCAGCGCGGATCGCGGCACTGAACCTGTTCCGTTTCGCAAGCTGGCCACGACGCCCGAGCCTGACCCTTCGCCCGAGGCGGACATAATTGCCGAGCCTCCCTCCCCTCACCCGCAACCTGTGACAGCAGCACCTGACAGGAACCGACCCGTTCCACATGCAATGGCCCTTTTCAGGGCGCTTCCGCGCCGCAGGCAGGTCATCATCGCGGGTACTGCCGTCGGCAGTCTGCTCTCCCTCTTCCTCGTGATGGGCATAGCAAAGAGGCAGGCGTCTCCCCTAGGCCAGGAAGTCGGAGTGATTTCCGCCCCGCTACCATCAGGCCCCAAAGCGTCTCCAGCGCCGGGGCACTCACCTACATCATTGCCATCACCCCCGGCACCTCAGGTCTCGGCTACAGATGAGGATCTCAAGGCACTCCTTGCTATGAAAAAGCCGCCCCATCCCGCCGTCCCAACACCGGCAACTATGCCGACCGAGAACACGCCTGCGCAGAGACACGATATCGGCATCGAAAAGGCTGTTCCGACCGACGATGCGGTCCAGAAAGCGACCCGCCTGCAAGCGGCTCCCATGACATCGGATGACCAGTTGCAGGTGCTGAAGCTTGTGACGGAAGAAGCAGCACTGGTGCAGCGGACCCGCAGCGACATCGCAGCACTCCGGCAGGATCTTGACCGGCTGCGTATCGCAGATACGGCAAAGGCTTCGGATCTCAACCGCCGGATGTCGCTCCTCGAAGCGAAACGAGCCGTGGCCGACGCCGAAGCGCCCCCGTCAGATGGACCGGCCGCCACACGTGCCGCAGCCGACAAGGCACGGGCAGCCCTGGAAGCAGCGGCGGCCGAGCCGCAGCAGGCGCCAACGCCGCCGCAATCTCCAGCGTCCCGGACAGCGAGAATGCGCCAGGCGCCTCCTGCTCCGCCCCCGACATGGACGCCGCACTACCGGATACTTGCTGCATCTCCCCAGCTTGCCATGGTGCAAGACGATGCGGCGCCGGTCGGGCAACCGCCACAGTCCGAAATCGAAATCGGCACCGATCTCCGCGGATATGGTCGTGTGCGCGCCATCTCTCAACGCGGCACGATGTGGGTAATCCAGGCTGAACGCGGCATCATCCAGTAAGGCAAGGACACATCGACGTGCAAGGTCTGGTCAACCTCGTCAACGATCTCGCTCTCGCCATGGCCTGGCTGCTGCCAATGGCCTGCTATATTGCAGCGTGGATTGCCTTCCTGACCGGGGCATGGGGATTATGGCAGCAGCGCCAGCCCCTGAACCCGTTCGTCGGCCGTCCCTGGGTGCCCTGGATCGGGATTGTCCTGTCCGGCGTCTTCGCCACTTTTGACAGGATACTCACCAAGTCCACCACCTCTGCCGGTCTCGATACGCAGGTTTCGCTGGGAGCTTCTGTCACCGGTTATACGGATGCCGCGACCGGAAGCGTCATTTCCGGGACAGGCCCAGAGGATGCCATCCTGTCAATCGTCAGTGATTTCGCCCTGTTCTTCGAAATGTTCGGCGCCTGGGCGGCGTTCATGGCGGTCGTTGCGTGGAACGCGTCGGCGACCGGAAAAACAAACCGCTCAAAACTCAGTTGCCTCATCCAGTTCGTTTTCGGCGTGATCCTCCTCAATCCCGTCAAGGAAGCAACCTGGATCCTGAGCCACTGGACAACGTCCGGCTAGGTCCTGTCCGCAAAGAAAGCGTTCGAAGTCGCATGTTGCCGACAGAACAATGATTCGGGGGACATGATCCCTCTTTCAACGGAGCCCTCGACCATGAACCTCTCTCGCACAGGCATCACCAGCGCGGCGCGACTGACGCGTCTGGTGACACAACGGGCCGGATACAGACAGCGTGCCGTCACGGCACTTGGCACATTGGCCGTCCCGATCCTCATTGCCAGCCATGCGCTGGCCCAATCCGCAACCGGCAGCGCAAACGGTATCGGGGCCCAGATGCAGGCCACCGCCCAGGAGGGACTGACAGCGGGCGGCTTTGTCGCTGCTGCATGCATGTATGTCGCTGCCTTCATCTGCTTCATCGGCGGCGTATGGGCGGCCTGGCAGAGCCGCAACGAACAGAACCGTTCGCCCGGAAAGGTCGGTATGGCAATCGCCGGCATCGTGCTGTGCGGTCTTTTCGCAACGGGTCCGCAGTGGATCAACAAGGCTGCCAACACCGCGTCCGGTGGCTCGGCAACCGTTGGTACGCAGGCTCAGGCCTATCAATTCACGAGCGGCGGCTAGGAACCCGATCGCAATGGCCCGTCTCACACAGTCTTTCCGGCTGCTGCCGCGCCCATGGGATCCGTCAGCGCCAGACGCCGGGGAGATGGGTGAGCCGGGCCTTTTCACATGTGCGTGCTGCGGCCTGATAACGCCTGGTCGCAGGTTTCCATGGCATGGTGACGGACCCGGGCCTGTCTGCGCCTTATGCAACATCCTGCAGGATCCGACCCGTCCGGCCATTGAACGCGAAGCCGTCCTGATATGGTGGCCGAAACTGCCGCAG
>NZ_CADP01000035.1 GCF_000285295.1 Komagataeibacter europaeus LMG 18890
TGGTAGCGGTGGACGGATTTGAACCGCCGACCAAGGGATTATGATTCCCCTGCTCTACCGCTGAGCTACACCGCCATCGCGTTAGGATGAGTGCGGAATACCCGCGCTATCGGGGCAAGTCAACCCGTGTTTTGAAAACGGGATGAAAAGATCCGAAAACCCCATTGATTTGTCACATCCCCCCAACAGGGGGTACTACTGGCGATCCCGCCCATGACCCGTAAACCACCCGAAAAGGCTACGCATCTTTCGTGAAAACAGAATTCCTGGCGCTCCTGACCAAGATCCGGCACCTCTTCGGGTGGTTGCCGGGGCTGCTGTCCTCCATACTCATGCTGTGCGTGGCGGGACTGGTGGCGGAGATGTTCAGCCGGTTCATCACGAAACTGATCCTGCGCATACCGGGGCAGAAACGCGGGGCCTTTGTCCGGTCGTTCACCATGGCCATGCAGCGCCCCGTGCGCATCATGCTGGTGATCGTGTTTGTCGGCACGGCGCTGCCGGTATCGGGCCTGCCCTACGACATCATGCAGGCCACCACGCATACGCTGGTGGTGCTGTTCGTTCTGATGCTGGGTTACGCCGCGGTGGTGGCCACGCGCATCCTGTCCGATGCGTATCTCAAGCGGATCAATGGCAAGGATGACAAGGATGACATCCTGCTGCGCACCCACATGACGCAGGTGCGCGTGCTGCGGCGCACGACCGACCTGCTGATCGGCCTGCTGACCGTGGGGGCCGCGCTGATGACGTTCGAACCGGTGCGGCAGTATGGCCTCAGCCTGTTCGCATCGGCCGGGGCGGCGTCGCTGGTGGTCGGTCTTGCGGCCCGCCCGCTGCTGACCAACCTGTTCGCGGGCATGCAGATCGCCATGACACAGCCCATCCGCATGGAAGACCTCATCATCATCAATGGTGACTGGGCGTGGGTGGAGGAAATCACCTCCACCTACGTCGTGCTGCGGGTATGGGACTGGCGGCGGCATATCGTGCCGATTTCGTATTTCCTGGAAAACACGTTCCAGAACTGGACGCATAATTCGGCGGCCCTGATCGGCGTGGTGTTCGTGTATGTGGATTTCAACGCCCCGATGGACCGCATCCGTGAACGCCTGCGCGAAATCGTGCATTCCGCCCCGTTATGGGATGGCAAGGAATTCGCGGTGCAGGTGGCCGATTGCAACGCCCATGTCATGACGATCCGCGTGATCGCAAGTGCCCGTTCAGCCATGCAAAGCTGGGACCTGCGGTGCGAGATCCGTGAACAGATCCTCGC
This sequence comes from Komagataeibacter europaeus LMG 18890, assembly GCF_000285295.1. Classification (GTDB taxonomy): domain Bacteria; phylum Pseudomonadota; class Alphaproteobacteria; order Acetobacterales; family Acetobacteraceae; genus Komagataeibacter; species Komagataeibacter europaeus. The sequence continues at coordinate 1,277 of NZ_CADP01000035.1, forward strand.
CTTCCTGCGTGATGAATGCCCCGAGGCCCTGCCGCGTGACCGCATATCGCACGTGGCGTCGGCATCGGGGCTGGATGTGATGGGGGATCCGGGCATGCTGTCGCCGCCCGTCAAGCGCCCGCCGCCCGGTGCCTACATGGGGCCGCGCAGCGGTACAAGTGGCGGCGGCATGAGCATGACCGACGGCGGGCAGGGCCACGGCTGACCACACGCGGAAACCTGCGCTGTCCCTTCAGAAGGACAGGTAGACGAACGACGCCCCGCCGGCCACGATGCAGTACCAGCCAAACGGGCGCAGCGCCCAGTCCTCATGGTCACGGAAATAGCGCATCAGGATGCCGGTGCATACCAGGGCCACCACGCCCGCCACGATGGATGCAATGATCGCCATGTGCATCTGTTCGGGCTGCGGCGGGGCGTGGCGCAGCTTCAGCGCCTCCAGCACGGTGGCGGCCAGGATGACCGGCTGCGCCATGAGAAAGGCGAACCGCGCCGAATTTTCATGCGACAGCCCGCGCAGCAGGCCACCGACAATACACGCCCCCGAACGCGACAGGCCGGGGAAGAAGGCCAGGCACTGGAACAGGCCGATCACCAGCGCCTCCCCAAAACCCAGGGACGCGAGCGATCGGTTGCTGGCGGGCAGCAGGCCCGCGCGCATCCGGTCCACCAGCAGCAGCATGACGCCGTTGAGTGTCAGGAAAACCGCCGCATACCGCGCCGTGCCGAACAGGCTGCGGATGGCGTGTTCAAACAGGCCGCCAATCACCACGGCGGGAATGGTGGCGACCGCCAGCAGCGCAAGGATGCGGATGCTGTCCATCTGTATGTTGACGCCATGGCGTCCGGCCGCCCCGGTGAACAGCGCCACCCAGTCGCGCCAGAAAAAAACCAGCAGGGCCGCGCACGTGCCCAGATGCAGCATGACCAGCAGGGGCAGGAATATTTCCCCATGCAGGTCAACGGGCCAGTGCAGGAGGGCGGGCACGATGGCCGCGTGCCCGAGACTGCTTATGGGAAACTGTTCTGTGGAACCCTGAATGATTGCAATGATAATAGCTTGGATGAGTGTCATTGTCCGCCCGTCCATGACGCAGTAGGATGAAAAGATAAGGCAAGGCATAGCGCCGGTCCCACATCGCCCGGCATTGCGGCGGATTTCGGGATGGCGCATGGCCGCATCGGGCAGGGAGCCGTCATGGCAAGGCAGAGAAGTGGCGCGATCATATCCAGCGGGCTTGTCCTTCTGGTTGCGGGAGGGTTCTGTGTCTACGCCCGCGCTTCGCAAAGCGGCGGGTCACAGGATCGCTACCCTGTCATGGCGCGCTTCATTTCGGCAAACGGGCTGGCGGTCGGGGCCAATGTGGACATGGACGGCGTGCCCGTGGGGCGCGTGACCTCCATTGCACTGGACCCGGCAACCTACATGGCCAATGTCGGCTTTACGCTGGACCGTACATTGTCACTGCCGACGGATACAACCCTTTCGATCGGCAGCCCGACCCTTACGGCGGACACGGCACTGCTGGTGCAGCCGGGGCAATCCGCGGACAGGCTGAAGCCCGGCGCGGTCATTACAAATACGCGTGAACCGCTCAGCCTGGAACAGCAGGTCAGCAACTACATCTTCGGCAATGGCGGCCTGCCCAGTGACTAAGCGGGCCGGCCACGCCACTCAGTCATTCATCGGGTAGGACGCCATCAGCCTGCGCTGGCGCAGCCACGCGCGCAGCATGGCCATCGCCCCGCTGCTTTTCCATCCCTCGCGCCGCTTTTTCGCACCGATGCGGAAGGTTTCGCGGTAATGCATGAACTGCGTCACATAGGCATCGCGCAGGGTGGTGCGGGCATCCCAGATATGGGTGGCCTCGGACCCTACGCCGTTGATTTCGATGATCTGGAAATCCTCGCCCTTGCGCAGGCTGGCCAGGCTGAGGGCCTTGGCGTCGATCCGGCCGAAATGGAAATCGGGAATGTCGCGCATGATGGTGTTCACCCGCGCCTGCAGTTCGGGCGTTATGTCCACCGCGCGGTCATGGAAGATCGATCCCTTGCAGTGATTGCCCGCGAACACCAGCGGCAGCGACTGCCCCGCCGGCGGGATTTCATGCAGGCGCGCCTTCAGTCGCGGCAGGTAGATGTGGGGGACCAGGCGGGTGCGCGGGTCGGCGTGGACCAGTTCCTCCACCGTGGAGGTGCCATCACCCGTCAGGCACGGCACTTCCTTGTAGGTCAGGGAGGTGATGCGGCCTTCCGCCTCGTCGGGGTGGCGGATGTAGAACAGCCCGACCTCGTGCCCGTAGGGGATCAGGTGCTGCAGCATGACCGGCACGTCGCGGCCGAATGCGGCAAGACCCGCGCGCAGGCTGTCTTCGTCGCGCATGATCCGCACGCCGGTGCCATTGCACCCGATATCGGGCTTGAGCACGACGGGAAAGGACAGGCCCGCCCCCTTCATCGCCGCCAGCGCGCGCGGCAGGTCATCATGCCCCGTGGTCAGCACGGCATAGGGGGCGATCCATTTGCGTGCCACATCGCCCGCCATGTCCAGGATCGAACTCTTGCTTTCCCCGCACAGGCCACCGGTCTCGATCCGGGGGTTGGCGGCGGTGGGCAGGCTGAAATCACGGTGCCACAGCCCCAGTATGATCCAGTACAGCACGATGGGGGTGTAGAAGATCCATCCCGGCCAGAATTCAAACGAGGAAACCGTAGGGCCCCCGGCCTGCCTGTCTGGCCTGCTGTCAATGGCTGTGGTTACGTCGGTCATCGGGTCTCATTACTTTGCAAACGTGCGATCATGCGGCTGATCAGGAATATGGTCAGGACGAAACCGGCCATGCCTGCCCATTTCCATGTCCCCAGGTGGTCGATCAGGAACTGCCCCACCCGCAGTGAGACAAGGAACAGCATGGATGTCCATATCAGGGTCGCCAGCACCGCCGCGATGCAGAACAGCCCGAACCGTGCGCGGAAGAAACCACACGCGGTGTAAAGCGGCAAGCGCGCGCCGGGCACGAAGCGGCTGATGAACACGATGCGAAATACGTTGCGGTCGAACCACTGTCCTTCCTGTGCGCCGCCGGGCAGGGTGATCCATTTCCGCGCCGGTGGCCACAGCGCCGCCAGCCTGCCCATGCCGTACAGCCCCATGTCGCCCACGACAATGCCGATATACAGCGCCACCAGCGCCACCGTGACATCGACATGCCCGGTGCGCACCTGCATGGCGGTCATGATGGTTGCGGCGTCTTCCAGTATGAAGGTGCCGATGATGATCGCCAGCCCCTGCATGACGGGCGACGCCCCGGCCGCCATGAGGTAGGCGGTCAGCGTGGGCATGCGCGCAGTTCCAGCGTGTCCCGACCGGGCGGGATGGGAAAACCGTGACTACGCAAGCACAAGCCCTTCAGTCGGCCCGGCAGGCGGGCGTGGAAAACATTGGCCATGAGAGGCCAACGGGAAATGATGACGGGCGTTCTTGTGACATGCTTCGCCTGCCGTCACAAACGCGAAATTGTGTCGCAGCGTGTACATGGCCATGCCTGCGTCATGCACGGGCAGGCCGGACATCGGTGCGGACGCAAGTCAGACATTGAAACGGGCGCAAGGCCGTGGCACAGCATTCGGAATGCTTGTACGTCGCCGCCTTCTTCATGTCGCCGCCGCCTCTCTTGCCGGGGCTGGTGCCTCATGGCTCATGCCCGCGCGCGCGGCGCACCATCCGGGCAGGGCCGCGCCCGCCACGGGCGGCGGCGATTACGCCACGTTCCTGGCCACCGTGCGGCGCGATGCGATTCGCCAGGGACTGACGGCCGATGCCGTGACCCGGGCGCTGGCGCTGTCGGCGCCGAACATGCAGGTCATACAGCGCGACCGCAACCAGCCGGAATTCCACCTGACATGGGCGCAGTACCGCGACCGCGTGCTGACGGCGCGCAAGATCGCGGATGGCCGCGCGGCCTTCGCGCAGCAGCGCGCGATTCTGGAACAGCAGGTCCTGACCCGCTACGACGTGGCCCCGGGCGCTGTGATGGGCATATGGGGGCTGGAATCGGGCTATGGCGCGATGACGGGCAAATTCGCGGTGGTGGACGCGCTGTGCACCCTGGCGTTCGAGGGGCGGCGCGCGAAATTCTTCCATGACGAACTGTTCCACGCGCTGGCCATCCTCAATGCGGGCGACATTACGCCCGAACTCATGACCGGCAGTTATGCAGGCGCCATGGGGCAGCCGCAGTTCATGCCCTCGGCCTACGTGAAATACGCCGTTGACATCGATGGCGACGGGCGGCGCGACATCTGGCATTCCGTGCCGGACGTGTTCGGCTCCATCGCCAACTACCTTGCCGGGTCCGGCTGGGTGGGGGGCGAAAGCTGGGGGCAGCAGGTGATCGTGCCCGACACCGTGGCGCAGTCCACGCTGGGCCGCACCCAGACCCGCACGCTGTCGGAATGGATGGCGATGGGCGTGCGGCAGATGGGCGGCGCGCCCTTTGACCGCCCGACCGATACCGGCGCCGTCCTGCGCCCCGACGGGCCGGGGGGCGAGGCCTTCATGGTCTATCGTAATTTCGCCGCGATCCGTCGCTATAATCCATCCGATTTCTATGCGCTGGCCGTTGGCCTGCTGGGGAATGAAATCGCGTGACGGACCCTGTCACGCCAGCCCTGGCCGCGCGCCCGGCTGGCACCTACCGGACCAAGGATGCAATGCACACCCGACGTTTCCTTCTGGCTGTGGCCACCAGCCTTCTTGTATCCAGCCCGGCATGGGCCGCTGGCCGCCGCCGTCATCCCGCCGCGGCGGCGCCTGCCACGGCCGAGCCCGCGATCCCGTCCTCCCCGGCCAACAGCCTGATCGGGCCGATCGACACCATTGCGCGGTGGGCGTGCATTGTCGATTACACCACGGGCGCCGTGATCATGGAAAAGGCGGCGGACGAGCGCATGCCGCCGTCGTCGCTGACCAAGATGATGACGGCCTATGTCGTGTTCGGCATGCTGCGTGCCGGCAGGCTGACGCTGGAACAGGCGCTGCCGGTCAGTGAAAAGGCATGGCGCATGCAGGGGTCGAAGATGTTCGTGCCCCTGAACGGCTCCGTCGCGGTGTCCGACCTGATACAGGGCATGGTGATCCAGTCGGGCAATGACGCGTGCATCGTGCTGGCCGAAGGCATCGCGGGGTCGGAAGACCAGTTCGTCAGCATGATGAACGCGCAGGCGGCGCAGCTGGGCATGACCAACAGCCATTTCCTGAACGCCACGGGCTGGCCGATGGACGGGCACTACATGTCCGCGCGCGATGTCGCGACCATCGCCATGCACCTGATCCATGACTTTCCCGAATATTATCATTTCTTTTCGGAACGCAGCTTCACCTTTAACAGGATATCGCAGGAAAACCGCAACGCGCTGGTGGTCCGCGGCGTGGCCGACGGGCTGAAGACCGGGCATACCGACGCCGGTGGCTTTGGCCTGTGCGCCAGCGCCGAACGCGGCGGCAACCGCGTGGTCATGGCCATCAACGGCCTGCCCAGCAGCAACGCGCGCGCCAATGAGGGCGAGCGGCTGTTTGAATGGTCATTCGTCAATTTTGAAAACGCGACCCTGGTCCGTAACGGCGCGGTGGTGGACAACGCCCCGGTGTGGCTGGGGCAGGCGCCCACCGTGCCGCTGGTGGCAACCCGCGACGTGACGCTCACGCTGCCCCATGGCTGGCAGAACAGGGTGCATGTCAGCGTGGATTACCGCAGCCCCGTGCCCGCGCCGGTCACGGCGGGGCAGCAGCTGGGTGAAATGGTCATCGCCAATACCGGCCTTGCGGAAATCCGCATTCCGCTGGTCGCGGGGGCGGCGGTGCCACGGCTGGGGCTTATGGGCCGGGCTTCGGCCGTGCTGGGTCGCAAGCTGGGACACGGCTAGGCCATGTCCGGGCTGTTCATCACGTTTGAAGGCGGGGAGGGGGCAGGCAAGTCCACGCAGGCCCGGCTACTGGCCGACCACCTGCGCGGCCTCGGGCTGGATGTGGACCTGACACGGGAACCAGGTGGCACGAAGGGGGCGGAGGCGCTGCGCGACTTCCTGCTGTTTGGCGGCCACGACCTGTCCCCGCGTGCCGAGGTCATGGCCCATTTCGCCGCCCGTGCCGACCATGTCGACCGGCGCATCGCCCCGGCGCTGGCGGCGGGAAAGGTGGTGATATGCGACCGCTTTACCGATTCGACCGAAGCCTATCAGGGGCATGGGCTGGGCAATGGCGATCCCGCGCTGCTGGACATGATCGCGCGGCTGCGCGCGCTGGTGCCCGCGGTGCCCGACCTGACCCTTGTGCTGCGGGTGCCCCCCGCCATTGCCGCCGCCCGCATGGCTGAACGGGCCAGTGCCCGCACCGACCGGTACGAAGCGCTGGACACCGCGTTCCATGCCCGCGTTGCGGCGGGGTTTGACGCGATTGCCCGGCGCGACGCCGCACGGTGCCGTCGTATTGACGCCAGCGCGACGATGGACGCGGTGCAGGACGACATCCGCGCTGTCGTGGCCCCGTACCTGAAACGGGCGGACAATGCCTGATCCACGCGCCTGTCGCCGCCTGCTGGGGCATGACGCGGCATGGCAGGAATTCCTGTCGGTCATCCGCACCGGCCGGCTGCACCATGCCTGGCTGCTGACCGGGCCGGAGGGCATTGGCAAGGCCACCATGGCCTTCATGATGGCGCGCACCCTGCTGGGCGCGCAGGACCATGACAGCCCCGTGGGCCGCCGCGTCACCGCGGGCACGCATGCCGACCTGCTGGTGATCGCGCGCGGGATGGATGAAAAACGCCATCGCCCGCGCCGTGAAATCGTGGGGGACGACATACGCCCCATATCCGCCTTCCTGCGCCGCACGGCGGCGGAAGGAGGCTGGCGGGTCGTGATTGTCGATGGCGCGGAATACATGAACCGCACGGCGGCCAACGCCATCCTCAAGATCCTGGAGGAACCGCCCGAACGCGCCATCCTGATCCTGACCACATCGGTGCCCGGGCGACTGCTGCCCACCATCCGCAGCCGCTGCCGGGTGCTGGCCCTGTCCCCGCTGGATGACGCGGCCATGCGCGCGGTGCTGGCGGACATGGACCCCGCCCCCGCGCCGGACCAGATCGCGCGCATCCTGCCACTGGCCCACGGCGCGCCGGGGCGGGCGGGGGACCTGCTGGCGGGGAACGCCGTGGAACTGGCCGCACTCGTGGCGGGCGTGATGGATGGCACGGTGGGGGCGGACGGCGGATATGACATTGCCGAACAGGTGACCCGGCGCGAAAATGGCTTTAGCGTCTTTTTCGATCTGCTGTGTGATGCCATATCAGACAGGACGCGTAACATGGCCCTCGGCGCGGAACGGGGGCGCGCGGGGGATCCGCACCCGGCCCGACTGGCCCTGCTGTGGCAGGACATGGTACGGCTGCGCGCGGAAACCGAACAATTCAATCTGGATAAACAGCAGGCGGTCCTGACGGCGCTTGCGCGGGTGAGTGGAATATGACACGGCGCTACTACGTCACAACACCAATCTATTACGTGAACGGGGCGCCGCATATTGGCCACGCCTATACATCGGTCGCGGCCGATGTGATCGCGCGTTTCAAGCGCCTGGCGGGGTTTGACGTCTTTTTCCTGACCGGCACGGACGAACACGGGCAGAAGGTGGAACAGGCGGCGCAGGCGGCGGGCATGACCCCCATCGCCTTTGCCGACCGCGTGGCCGCCGATTTCCGTGACATGTACGATAAAATGGCCATTTCGTACGACGATTTCATCCGCACCACCGAACCGCGCCACGCCGCGGGCGCGCAGGCGCTGTGGAAGAAGCTGGAGGAAAACGGCCACATCTACCTTGGCGCGTATGAAGGCTGGTACGCCACGCGTGATGAGTGCTTCTATGGCGAGGAAGAACTGATCGACGGGCCGGACGGGAAGAAGGTCGCCCCCACGGGTGCCGCCGTGGAATGGGTGAAGGAGCCGTCGTACTTCTTCAACCTGTCCAAATTCGGTGACAGGCTGCTGGAACTGTATGAAACCCGTCCCGGCTTCATCGAACCCGCCAGCCGCCGTAACGAGGTGGCGAGTTTCGTGAAGCAGGGCCTGCGCGACCTGTCCGTAAGCCGCACCAGCTTCAACTGGGGCATTCCCGTGCCGGGTGACCCGAAGCACGTGATGTATGTGTGGGTGGATGCGCTGGCCAACTACCTGTCCGCCGTGGGCTACCCGGATCAGACGGCCCCGCGCTGGGATTTCTGGCCCGCCAACCTGCATCTGGTGGGCAAGGACATCCTGCGCTTCCACGCCATCTACTGGCCCGCGCTGCTGATGGGGGCGGGACTGCCGTTGCCCGAGCGCGTGTTCTCGCACGGGTGGTGGACCATCGAAGGCCAGAAGATGAGCAAGTCGCTGGGCAACGTGGTGGACCCGCGTGACCTGGTGGCGGAATTCGGCCTTGATCCGATCCGGTTCTTCCTGATGCGTGAAATGCCCTTTGGCGGTGACAGTGACCTCAGCCGTCGCGCCATCATCTCGCGCATGAATGTCGAACTGGCCAATGACCTTGGCAACCTGGCCCAGCGCACGCTGTCGCAGATCGCGCGCAACTGCGATGGCAGGCTGCCGCCGCAGGGCACGCACACGGCCGAGGACACGAAGCTTCTGGCCGCCGCCAGCCTGCTGCCGCAGATCATGCATGAACAGATCGACCGGCAGGCCCTGACCGACGCGCTGGAGGAAGTGTGGAAGGTCATCCGCGCCTGCAACGCCTATATCGACCACCAGGCGCCGTGGAAGCTGAAAAAGACCGATGCCGCCCGCATGGGCGACGTGCTGCGCGTGCTGGCCGATGCGTTGCGGATCATCGCCACCGTGCTGCAGCCCTACATGCCCGGCAGCATGGACAGGATGCTGACCCAGCTTGGCGTGCCGGATGGCGCGCGGGATTTCGCATCCCTTGACACGCCACTGCCCGCGGGATGCGCGCTGCCCGCGCCGCAGGGCATCTTCCCCCGCCACGTCGAACCGGAGGCTTCATGACCCGTACGGGACTGACCGACTCCCACTGTCACCTCGACCATTTTTCCGATGAGGAAATGCCCGAAATCCTCGCCCGCACGCGGCAGGCCGGGGTGGATGGCCTGGTGACCATCGGCACCCGCCTGTCCCGCGCCGACCAGCAGAAAAAGCTGGCGACGCTGGATACGCCCGACCTGCGGGTGTGGTGCACCATCGGCACCCATCCCGACCATGTGGATGAGGAAGTGCTGCCCGACGCGGCGGAACTGGTGGCGATGGCGGATGACCCGCGCGTGGTGGGCATCGGGGAAAGCGGGCTGGACTATTTCCATGGCCAGCCCGACATCCGGCCCAGGCAGCACGACAGTTTCCGCGTGCATATCGACGCCGCCCGGCGCACCGGCCTGCCGCTGGTGATCCACACGCGCGAAGCCGATGACGACACGCTGGGCATCCTGCGTGACGAGACCGCGCGCAATGGCGCGTTCCCGTTCCTGATCCACTGCTTTTCATCCGGGCCGGACCTTGCGCGCGGGGCGCTGGAACTGGGGGGGTATATCAGCTTTTCGGGCATCGCGACGTTCAACCGCGCGCAGTCGGTGCGTGACGTGGCGAAAGACGTGCCGGACGACCGGCTGCTGGTGGAAACCGATTCGCCCTATCTTGCCCCGGTGCCGCGCCGGGGCAAGCGCAACGAGCCGGGATACGTGGCCTATACCGCCCGGATGCTGGCGGAACTGCGCGGGATGGAAGACGCCGCGTTCGCGGAAATGACCACGCGCAATTTCAGCCGCCTGTTCAGCCGGGCGGTCTGACGGATGGAGATGATTGTCCTTGGCTGCGCCGGCTCGGCTGGCGTGCCCATGCTGGGTGGCCCGGACGGGGCAGGGGACTGGGGTGAATGCGACCCGAACGAGCCGCGTAACCGCCGCACGCGTTCGTCCGTCATCATCAGTGACGGGCCGGGACGGGTGCTGCTGGTCGATACGGGGCCGGACCTGCGCGACCAGTTGCTCGCACAGCGGATCGGCGTGGTGGATGCGGTGCTGTACACCCACGCCCATGCCGACCATATCGCCGGGCTGGATGAACTGCGCACCATCAACCGCATCATTGGCGGCCCGCTGCCGGTCTACGGCACGCGGCAGGTGATGGATGAAATCAGCATCCGCTTCGACTACGCCTTCCGCCCCTGGACGCCGCCGCACATCTTCCGTCCCATACTGGATGTCCATCACGTAAGCCTGCCGTCCACCGTGATGATGGCGGGGATGGCGGTCCAGGTCTTTGGCCAGTGCCACGGCAAGGTCGAAACGCTGGGCCTGCGCGTGGGGCCGATGGCCTACTGCACCGACGTGGCCGAAATGGATGATGCGGCGCTGGATACGCTGCGCGGTGTCGACACGTGGGTGGTGGACTGTTTCCAGCGCGATGCCCATCCATCCCACGGGTGGCTGGCGCGGGTGCTGGAATGGCGGGACATCATCCAGCCGCGCCGCACGGTGCTGACCCATATGGGACCGGACATGGACTGGGCGTGGATGCAGGCCAGCCTGCCCGATGGGGTGGAAGCCGCGTATGACGGGCTGCGCCTGCATGCCAGCGGGAAATAAAAGCTTTCGGGCGCCGCCTTTTTTTTCAAAAAGGCGGCGTTCCTTGAAGGTTCCTGAAAAAAGCGCCACCCAAAAACGTTCTTGTGATTTCAGGACATTTCGCGCCGCGCCGGAGCGGCCTGGCCGCCGTTCGCGCAATAAAGCGCACCGGACCCGCGCGTAATGCTTGCCAGCGCCCGATTAGCACCCTAAGAGGGTGCGCCAACGGTCGGTGACCCGAGGCGCGGGGTAGCCGCCATCTGCTGACGAGGCCCCTGCATCATGTCTTCCATCCCCAAAAACACATCTGCTCCCCGGCTTGAGGACCGCATCCGCGAAGCCCTCGCCTTTGATGACGTGCTGGTTGTTCCCGACGAATCGAATGTCCTGCCGTCGCAGACATCGACGAAAACCCGGCTGACCCGCAAGATCACCCTGAACATCCCGCTGATCTCGTCGGCCATGGATACCGTGACCGAAGACAGCATGGCCATCGCCATGGCGCAGAATGGCGGCCTTGGCGTCATCCACAAGAACCTGACGATCGAGCAGCAGGCCGAGCAGGTCCGTCGTGTCAAACGTTTCGAATCGGGCATGGTGGTCAACCCCGTCACGGTCTATCCCGACCAGACGCTGGCGGAAGTGAACGCCATCATGTCCCGCCACGGTATCAGCGGCCTGCCGGTGGTCGAACGCGACACCAACCGCCTGGTCGGCATCCTGACCAACCGCGATGTCCGCTTCGCCACCGATCCGGCGCAGCGCGTGTATGAACTGATGACGCGCGAAAACCTGGTGACCGTGCGCAACAACGTGGACCGCGACGAAGCCCGCCAGTTGCTACACCGCCACCGGATTGAAAAGCTGCTGGTCATTGATGATGAAGACCGCTGCATCGGCCTGATTACCGTCAAGGACATGGACCGCGCCGTGCAGTACCCGCAGGCCAACAAGGACAGCCTGGGCCGCCTGCTGTGCGCTGCCGCGACCGGCGTGGGGGATGATGGCGTGGCGCGTGCGCGCGAACTGATTGCGGCAGGGGTGGACGTGGTGGTGATCGACACCGCGCATGGCCATTCATCGGGCGTGCTGAAAAGCATCGAGCGCATCCGCGCCATTGAAAACGACATCCAGATCATTGCCGGTAACGTCGCAACGCCGGAAGCGGCGCGCGCGCTGATTTCATCGGGCGCCGACTGCGTGAAGGTGGGTATCGGGCCGGGGTCGATCTGCACCACGCGCGTCGTCGCGGGCGTGGGCGTGCCGCAGTTTTCCGCCGTGATGGAAACCTCCGCTGCGTGCCATGAACTTGACGTGCCCGCCATTGCCGATGGCGGGGTGCGGACATCGGGCGATATCGTCAAGGCGATCGGCGCGGGTGCTGACGTGGTCATGATCGGCTCGCTGCTTGCCGGGACGGAAGAAGCCCCGGGCGAGGTGTTCCTGTACCAGGGCCGGACCTACAAATCCTATCGCGGCATGGGCAGCCTTGGCGCCATGTCCCGCGGGTCGGCGGACCGCTATTTCCAGCAGGACATCAAGGACACGCACAAGATGGTCCCCGAAGGGATCGAGGGCCGCGTGGCCTACAAGGGCGCGATGGGCGCGGTCATTCACCAGCTGGTGGGGGGGCTGCGCGCGGGCATGGGCTATACCGGTTCCGCCACCGTTGCCGACCTGCAGCAGCGCGCGCGCTTCCGCCGCATTACGGGCGCGGGCCTGCGTGAAAGCCATGTGCATGACGTGTCGATCACGCGTGAAGCCCCCAATTACCGGCAGGACTGATCCTGCCGGGTCCATGACAGTAACGGTTTAACGGTTCCATAATCCATGACACCCAGCGCACGGCTTTCCGCCGCCATTGACCTGCTTTCCGCAATGGAGGCGACGCCGCAGCGGCCTGCCGATGCGCTGGCCAATGCCTTTTTCCGTGAACGGCGGTATATCGGCGGCGGCGACCGCCGGGCCATTTCGGCCCGCGTGTGGCGTATCCTGCGGCACTGGCGCAGGCTGCACTGGTGGATCGAACGCACCGGCATGCAGCCAACGCCGCGCCTGCTGGCGCTGGCCATGATGGCGGTGGACCCGCAGGGGCGTGAAAACCCCGACGACCTGTTTACGGGCGAACGTTATGCCCCGCTGGGCCTGACCGGGCCGGAACGGCGGCTGTTTGACCAGCTTCGGGACCAGGCGCTGACCCATCCCGACATGCCGCGCGCGGTCGTGCTGGAGGTGCCGGACTGGCTGCTGCCCCGGCTGGAACGGACGTTTGGCGACGGGCTGGAGGCGGAACTGGCCGCGATGGAAGGGGAGGCGACGCTGGACCTGCGCGTCAACCTGCTGAAATCCGACCGCCCCGCCGCGCGCGCGGCGCTGGAGACGGATGGTATCCGGGCGGAGGACACGACCCTGTCCCCCTGGGGCCTGCGGGTTGCGGGCCGCCAGCCGGTGACATCATGCGCGGCCTTCCGCAGCGGCATGGTGGAAATACAGGACGAAGGCAGCCAGCTGGTCGTTGCCGCCGTGGGCGCGCGGCCGGGCATGCGCGTGCTGGATTACTGCGCCGGTGCGGCGGGCAAGACGCTGGGCATGGCCATGACCATGGAAAATCGCGGTCATATCGTTGCATGCGACGTATCCGAGCCCCGGCTGGACGGCGCGGTGCGCCGCCTTCGCCGCGCGGGCGTTCACAATGCCGAGCGCCACCTGCTGGTGGCGGGCGACCGCTGGGCGCGCCGGCGCAGCGGCAGTTTCGACCGCGTGCTGGTCGATGCGCCATGCACCGGCACCGGCACATGGCGGCGCAACCCCGATGCCCGCCTGCGCCTGCGGGAACGCGACCTGCTGGAACTGACCGCCAAGCAGGCCGACATCATTGACCGCGCGGCCAGCCTTGTCCGTCCCGGCGGGCGGATGGTGTATGCCACGTGTTCCATCCTGCGGGAGGAGAACGGCGACCAGGTCGCAGCCTTCCTTGCGCGCAATCCCGCCTTTTCGCTGGTGACGCCCGATGGGGTGGACGATGACCTGCCGCCAGGGCTGGCAGTGGCAGGCCAGGTCCGCCTGACGCCGCGCCAGCACCATACGGACGGTTTTTTTGCTGCCATCATGCAGCGCGATTCCTGATATGATATTCCTGTCGGCAGGGCGTTTTGAAACACCCGGCCGACAGGAATGACAGGCGTTTCCCGATGATTCCTGAAAAAAGCTTTATCAGAAATCACTTTATAATCTGCGGCGCGTCTCATAGGCAGGTTTTGAAACAGTCTTCTGGATAACAAGAAAAACCACACGCCAGAACCGCATTCCGGGCCCATGACACAGATATGGCGGCGGCAGGGGCGTTTGCGTTTGCAACAACGCGGGACATGGGCATGCAGGCAACAAACCTTGCGATTGGAATTCTGTGCGTGCTGGGTGGCGGAATCGCGGCCCAGTGGGTGGCGTGGCGGTTCAAGCTGCCGGCCATCGTGCTGCTGTTCTCCCTTGGCCTGATTTTCGGGCCGGGGCTGGGCATACTGCACCCCGGGGCGGCGATCGGGCCGTATTTCCACCCGCTTGTGTCCATGGCCGTGGCCTTCATCGTGTTCGAGGGCGGGCTGGCGCTGGACCTGCGGCAGTGGCGTGAATCGGGGGAAGGCGTGCTGCGGCTTACGGCTGCCGCCCTGCCCATCAACTGGGTACTCGGCTCGCTTGCCGCGCATTATGTCGGGCACCTGCCATGGGGAACGTCGTGGCTGTTTGGCGCGATCGTGGTGGTGACGGGGCCGACGGTGGTGCTGCCGCTGCTGCGCCATACCAAGCTGCGGCCACGGGTCGCGGCCTTCCTGCGGTGGGAAGCCATCGTCAATGACCCCATTGCCGCCATTCTGGCGACGCTGGTGCTGGAATGCCTGCTGATCCGGCCATCGCATGACGGGGGCATTTCGCTGGCGACGGTGGAAATCGGGCCGCACCTGCTGTTCGCCACCATGTTTTCGATCGCGTGCGGCATTTTCCCCGCGATCCTGATCAAGTTCCTGTCCGCGCGCGACATGCTGCCCGAAATCCTGCGCATTCCGATGATCCTGGCCTTCGTCATGACGGTGGCGGCGCTGTGCAACCTGATCATGCAGGGGGCGGGGCTGATGGCGGCCACGGTGTTCGGCATGGCGCTGGCGAACCTGCATGTGACCGGCATGTCGGAACTGCAGCGGATCAAGGAATCCCTTGGGGTGATCGTGGTGTCGTGCCTGTTCGTGCTGCTGACGGCCGACCTGCCGCGCGCGCTGCTGACCGAACTGTCGCTGCCGATCATGGCGCTGACATTCACCGTCATGTTCGTGGTCCGGCCGCTGGGCATTTTCCTGTCGACCATCGGGGCGAGCATGTCATGGCAGGAACGGCTGTTCGTGGGCTGGATCGCGCCGCGTGGCATTGTTGCGGCGGCGGTGGCGGGGGTTGTCGGCCTGCAGTTGCATGAAGCGGGATATCCCGGTGGCGACTTGATCACGCCCGCCGTGTTCGCGCTGATCGCGTCCACCATGATCCTGCATGGTTTTTCATTGCGGCCCCTGGCGCGCGCGCTGCGCCTGACCCTGTCGGATGAGCCGGCCCTGGCCATCATGGGGGCCAATGCGTGGTCCACCAACCTGGCGCGCGTGGTACATGACCGGGGCATACCGGTGCTGCTGGTCGATACCTATGCCCCGGCGCTGAACAAGGCGGCGGGATTCGGCATCCCCATCCTGCGCGCGGAACTGCTGTCGGTGGAAGGGATGGAAAGTCTGGAGGAGCGCCCGGCGGACTACCTGATCGCGGCGACGCCGGATGCGATCTATAACGGCCTTGTCTGCGCGCGCATGGCGCCCGACCTGGGCCGCCAGCGCGTGTTCCAGGTCAGTCCCGGCATCGCGCGGCTGGACCTGTATCACGGGCTGAGCCGGGATTCGCGTGGCAAGGTGCTGGGGGAACCGGGGTGGAATTTCTCCTATATCGATTCCCTGTATGCCAAGGGCTGGCGCTTTGGCAGCCACGTCATGGAAGAACATGTGGAGGAGGCCGACCTGCTGTCCGGCCCCGGCATGCTGTTCATGATCATCCGCAAGGGCAGCGCGATCTGGATCTTCTCTGCCGAGGACGCGATTCCGGCTGAACCGGCGGCAGGCGACATCATCGTCATGCTGCTGCCGCCCGCGCCCGCCGCGGCGTCCACCGCAGCGGGGCCTATGCCGGCCTGACGTCGATTTCACCCAGGCCTGCGGCCAGCAGGCGGCGCAGTGCGGGTTCGGGCAGGGCGATGCAGCCTTCCGTCGGGCGACCGCCCTTGGGTGGCAGGTGAAGGAAGATGGCCGACCCCGCGCCAGAATGAACCGGGTCGTCGTTATAACCAAGAACCACGATAATGTCGTAAACGTGATCGTCCCGCCACAGCCGTTCGTGCCGGGCGGGGTGGGGCAGGCTGACATGCCGGTTGTAATCGGGATGACCGGGATCGTCACACCATCCATCAAGCGGGGAAAGCGGCTCGACAGGCAGATGACAAACAGGTGATGGGACCCGGTCGGCGCGATAGAACACGCGTCGCAGGGGCAGAATACCGCTGGGTGTTGCGTGATCTCCCTCCATTTTGCGGTTTTTTACGCCGCCCGCGCCGATAATGGTGGGGAAAATTTCGCCCATGCAATGCAGTTGTGCATCCAGCCCTGTATTCGTTTGTAAAATAGCGCGTATCATGAATTCCTCTGGATCGGGTCGTATTTATGTTAACTCCGGCCTAATCTGGCAGCATACGGCATGATGGCCGTCGGGTCGCGGGCCTGTCGGTGGTGTGGCCGAAAATGAAAGACAGAGACCGCCCCGCTAACGGGGCGGGACTAAAGTGATTAAAGAGGGTTCGATGGCAGGAGCACGTCCCATACTGATAGCTGACGACGATCAGACTTTACGTCAAATGCTCGTTGAACAGCTGCAGATTGATGGTGAATTTGAAGCGATCGAGGCCGGCTCCGTCGCCGAGGCCTGGGAAAAGCTGCAGAAACCGGGGGCGCGTTTCGATGCGATCATCCTCGATGTGTCCCTGCCCGATGGGGACGGACGCGATTTCTGCGCCGACCTGCGGCGCAAGGGCAAGCGCATTCCCATCATCATCCTGACCGGTTCCGATGACGAGACGGACGTGGTGCGCGGCCTTGACGCCGGTGCGAACGACTACGTCGCGAAGCCGTTCCGCATTGCCGAGCTTCTGGCCCGGCTGCGCGCGCAGATGCGCATTTTTGAAAACAGCGAGGACGCGGTCTTTGCGATCGGGCCGTACATCTTCCGCCCGTCCGCCAAGCTGTTGCAGGAAACGGCCAAGAACCGCCGGATCCGCCTGACGGAAAAAGAAGCCGCGATCCTGAAGTTTCTGTACCGCGCGGGCACGCGCCCCGTGCCACGGCAGGTGCTGCTGAACGAGGTCTGGGGCTATAACGCCGCCGTGACCACGCATACGCTGGAAACGCATATCTACCGCCTGCGCCAGAAGATCGAGCCCGATCCCACCAACGCCACCCTGCTGGTGACGGAAGGCGGCGGCTACCGCCTTGATCCCGAAGGGGGCAAGACCGCCATCGCCTGATGGGTGATGGCCCGCACATGCAGGTTATCTGACGGGCCGCCCGGTTTCGGGCGGCCCGGTCGCGTTTGTGGGGGGGCGTTCAGGCGTCCAGGTCGATCATGACCGGCACGTGGTCCGATGGCTTGTCCCAGTCACGTGCCGCCCGCAGCACCTGCATGTCGCGCAGGGCGGGCTGCAGGTCGGGCGTGATCCAGACATGGTCCAGCCTGCGGCCACGGTTGGATCTGCTCCAGTCGCGGTTGCGGTAGGACCACCACGTATAAAGCTTCTCCGTCGCGGGAACGAAGTGGCGCATGGCGTCAACAAAGCCGGTCTGCTGCCATGCCAGCAGGCGTTCGGTTTCGGCGGGCGTGTGGCTGACGATCTTCAGCAGTTGCCTGTGGCTCCAGACATCCTGTTCCAGCGGGGCGATGTTCAGGTCGCCCACCAGCACGGTGCGCCGCATGTCGCGGCCGGAAAACCATTCCCGCGCTTCTTCCACAAACGCCAGCTTGTGCGCGAATTTCGGGTTTTCCTCCGGGTCGGGAATGTCGCCGCCCGCCGGCACGTAGAAATCATGCACGTCAATCGCGTCAGCGCCCGTACCATGGCGTACGGCAATGTGGCGGCAGTCACCCCGCTGGCACCAGTCGGGCGCATCCTCCAGCACGGTTACGGGCTGGCGTGACAGGATCGCGACCCCGTTATATCCCTTCATGCCGCGGAACACGACGTGGCCAAAGCCCAGCGCGCGCACCGCATCAAGCGGGAACAGGCTGTCGGGCACCTTGGTTTCCTGCAGGCAGACGATATCGGGGGATGTGTCCTGGCACAGCCGGGCCAGCAGCGGCATCCGCAGGCGGAGGGAATTGATATTCCATGTCACAATACGCATATCGGGTGCATTGCCGATCGGGCGCGGGCTGACAAGAATATTTTTGTGCGCCCGTGGCACCGTGCGAGACGAAAACAGGAACGAATTACAAAAGGCGGCTGATATTCCGCGCAAAATGGAAACCGGGTTTTCCACCACGGAGATGCCACAATTTGTCCACCTGTGGGGTTGACAGGGTGGATTTGGGTTCACGCGGGGCAGGATTTTTTTTCCGGCCATCAGGTGGTCGGATATAGTGTTTTGAAAACAATAGGTTATCGTTAGTGATGTTTTTTTGGGCAATCCAAGTGCAGGAAAGGAAAACCGCCATCCGCACGTTTTTTTCTGCTGCTGCTCCACAGACTTATCCACATTATCGGTGGATGAACGGCTGCCATCCATGACAACCGCCGTTTCGACCGCCCCCGTTCAGCCTCCCGCCCGGCCGGTCGGGGTGGAGGCGATACACCACGCCCTGCAGACCATGCCGCAGTCGCCAGGCGTGTACCGCATGCTGGGGCCAAAGGGCGACGTGCTGTATGTGGGCAAGGCGCTGAACCTGAAGAAGCGCGTCACGTCCTATACCCATGTCAGCCGCCTGACCGAACGCCTGCGCCGCATGGTGTCCGAAACCCGCAGCATGGAAATCGTCACCACCCATACCGAGGCCGAGGCCCTGCTGCTGGAGGCCAACTATATCAAGCGCATGCAGCCCCGGTACAACATCCTGCTGCGCGATGACAAAAGTTACCCATGGATCATGCTGACGGACAAGCATGATTTTCCCCAGATCAGCAAACATCGCGGCAAGCCGGTGAAGGGGGCGTCATACTGGGGGCCGTTCGCCTCCGCCTGGTCGGTCAACCAGACGCTTAACCTGCTGCAGCGCACCTTCCTGCTGCGCTCGTGCTCCGACAGTGAAATGCAGGGCCGCACGCGCCCGTGCCTGCTGCACCAGATCCACCGCTGTTCCGCCCCATGCACGGATCGTATCAGCCGCGAGGACTATGCCGAACTGGCGGGTCAGGCGCGTGACTTCCTGGCGGGCCGGAACCCGCACATGCGCGAACAGCTTGGACGCGAGATGGAGGAAGCGGCCGGCGCGCTGGAGTTCGAGCGCGCGGCGGCGATACGCGACCGCATACGCGGCCTGTCGGCATTGCAGCAGGATTCCAGCGTCATCAATCCCTCCACCGTGACGGATGCGGACATCATCGCCATCTGGCAGATCGCGGGGCAGTCGTGCATTCAGGTGTTCTTCATCCGTGCCGGGCGCAACAACGGCAACCGCGCGTTTTTCCCCGCCCATGCGCGTGACGAGAACGCGCCCGACGTGCTGGCCGCCTTCATCGGGCAGTTTTATGATGACAAGCCGCCACCCGCCCATGTGCTGGTCAATCAGGACCTGCCGGAACTGGATGTGCTGGCATCCGCGCTGACCCTGCGCCGGGGCCGCAAGGTCGAGATCACGCACCCGCAGCGCGGGGAAAAGCGCGGCGTGATCGAACATGCCGAAATCAACGCGCGTGAGGCGCTGGAACGCAGGCTGGCCGAAAGTGCGGGCCAGGCGCGGCTGCTGCAGGGGGTGGCCGACCTGTTCGGGCTGGACGCGCCGCCGCGCCGGATCGAGACCTATGACAACAGCCACATCCAGGGGGCCAATGCCTATGGCGTGATGGTGGTCGGCGGGCCGGAAGGGTTCGACAAGCGCGCCTACCGCAAGTTCTCCATCAAGGGGCCGGTCACGCCGGGCGATGACTTCGCCATGATGCGCGAGGTGCTGGAACGCCGCTTCCGCCGCGCGCTGAAGGACCGCGAGGAAGGCGTCCGGCCGGAGGACTGGCCCGACATCCTGCTGATCGATGGCGGGGCGGGGCAGTACACCGCCGTGCGCGGCGTGCTGGATGAACTGGGGGTGACGGGGGTGACGCTGGTGGGCATCGCCAAGGGGCCGGACAGGGATGCGGGCCGCGAATGGTTCCATACCGAAGGCCGCGCACCCTTCCAGCTGCCGCCGCGCGACCCGGTGCTGTATTACCTGCAGCGCCTGCGTGACGAGGCGCACCGCTTTGCCATCACCACCCACCGGGCCGGGCGGTCCAAAACGCTGGTGCGCTCGGAACTGGACGATATTCCCGGCGTTGGACCTGCACGCAAGCGCGCGCTGCTCAAGCATTTCGGCTCGGCGCGCAGCGTGCGGCAGGCTGGCCTGGGGGAACTGGAAAATGCACCGGGCATCAATCGTGACATGGCGCGCGCCATATACGGATATTTTCATCCCGACTGGACAGGAGAGTGATCGGCTGTCATGCAGATGTGAGCATATGGCCTGCCTGATAGGCAGTATCAGTATTTCGGTTTTTCCACATTCTTGGCTATAGCAGTACCAGCATGCTTACCGACCTGCCCAATCTCCTGACCCTGTCCCGCATCGTCGTGGTCCCTATCGTCGTCGGGCTGGTCGTCATCCATACGGCGCAGACCGACTGCGCGGCATGCGTCCTGTTCATACTGGCGGGCATTACCGATTACCTTGATGGCAAGCTGGCGCGGGCATGGAACCAGAATTCCGACCTGGGCCGCATGCTCGACCCCATTGCGGACAAGCTGCTGGTGGGGGCGTCGCTCATGGTCATGGCGGGGCTCGGGCGGTTGCCATATGGCTGCCTGTATCCGGCCATCATCATCCTTTCGCGTGAAATCCTGGTCAGCGGGCTGCGCGAATACCTGGCGGCAACCCGTGTCGGCCTGCCGGTCACGCGGCTGGCGAAATGGAAGACCGGGTTCCAGATGACCGCCATCGGCTTCCTGCTGGCGGGCGACAGCACGGCCGTCCTGCTGCATATCGGCTGGCTGCCGGTTGATGCGATGGGCGCGGTCATGATGTGGATCGCTGCCATCCTGACCCTGATTACGGGGTGGGATTACCTGTCCACCGGCCTGCGCCATGTCAGCCGCGGCACGCCGGGGGCCACGAAATTATCTTCCTGACCTACATGAAAAATTAACGCGCGGCGTGGTTGCTCTCTCCTGTGCGGGTCGTCTGGCCCGCCTTGTGCCGGACAGGTCAGGGGGAGGAGAGGATACGGTGCGCAATGCAATGGTACTGTCATTGCTGGTAGGGCTTGCGGGGTGTGGCGGCTTTGGCCATATCCTGTCCGACAATACGGAACTGCCCGGCAGCCTGCCCAACACCCCACGCCTCGAGGTCGAGAACATGCGCCGCGTGGCGGGGCAGGCGCCACAGGTGCTGCCCATACTGCCGCAGGAACGCAATGTATGGCCGGTCGTGCGCCCGGGTCAGTCGGTGCTGGCCGCGATGGGGGCGGACAGCGTCCCCACCGCCGGTGCGCGTTCGCAACTGGTGGAACGCGAGGTCGACCTGCCCGCGGGGGGTGAGATGCAGATCGGCAACGATGCGGATTCCGATGGCGACCCGGCAGCGGGGGCGCGCGTTTCCGGATTGTCTTCAGGGCCATCGGCGACGCATAAGGGCGTATCGGATTCAGCCATTGTCGTCCCGAACGGCGATGGCACAAACACCGTGGTCGCGTCCGACGGCACGGTTCAGGAACAGCAGGCGCCATGACGGGCACAGGCCGCATGGCAACGCCGTGGCACACAGGGAGATGACACCGGAATGCTGCGCATTCTCTATTTCGCATGGTTGCGGGACCGGCTTGGCCGCCCTGGCGAGACACTGCCCATGGGGGCGGGTGTGCATTCCGTGCAGGACCTGATCGACCAGTTGCGCGCGCGCGGCGGGCCGTATGGGGAGATATTCGCGAAACCCGAACTGATCCGTGTTGCCGTGAACCAGAGTTTCGCCACGATTGACGCCCCTATTGCCGCCAATGACGAAATTGCCTTCTTCCCGCCGGTCACGGGGGGCTGACACCATCATGCCCTGCGTTACGGTCCGTGTTCAGGCGGAAACATTTGATGTCACCCACGAAACCGCCCTGCTGCTGCGTGGACAGGACGAAGTGGGGGGCGTTGGCGCGTTTACCGGCATTGTCCGCGGGGGGGACGGGCTGGTGGCGCTGGAACTGGAACACTACCCCGGCATGACCGAGTCCATGATGCGGCGGATCGCCGAATCGGCCTGTGCGCGATTCGGCCTGACCGGCTGCACCGTCATCCACCGCGTGGGCCGGCTGGCGGTGGGCATGCCCATCGTGCTGGTGCTGTGTGCCGCGGCCCACCGCAAGGCGGCGCTGGAGGGGACGGATTTCATGATGGACTGGCTCAAGACCAGCGCACCCTTCTGGAAACGCGAGGAATTCGCAAATGGACGCAGCGAATGGGTCCAGCCGCGCGCGCATGATGATGCGGCGACGGCACGGTGGGGCACGCTGGGGGCATGAAGGGGGAGGGGAGAAAATTTAAAAAATATTCTCGCCCATTCCGTACTTGACCCAAGCTTGTCCGCTGATTCGGAAGATCAGTCCACAATTTGTCCCCACACATTATGTAGTGCAATCCGGTACCGTTTACTCCATATATAGGGGGCAAAATCATAAAACCTCACCGCGCCGCACAGGATCGAAAGGCCCTGCGCGTCAGCGTGAGCCGATTACGGAGAATGTAAATGGTCCTGGATGACGTATCTGGAGGCATGTCCGATCGTTCGGCCAGCGAGGACGGGACCATCCGGGGAAAGGACAGTACGACGATGTCTGATATGCCTGACATGCTGGATAGCGTGGTGCAGCTGCCGGGCCACCATCCCGTGCGCGTGGACCATTCCCGTGATGCGCTGCTGACGGCATTTGGCAAGGCGACGCTGGACAACCGCTACCTGCTGCCCGGTGAAAGCTATCAGGACCTGTTTGGCCGGGTCGCGTCCTATTACGGGGCGAATCCCGCCCATGCGCAGCGGCTGTATGACTATATCTCGCGTCACTGGTTCATGCCGGCGACGCCGGTGCTGTCCAATGGCGGCACCACGCGCGGCCTGCCGATTTCGTGCTTCCTGAACGAAGCCAATGACAGCCTGCGTGGAATCGTGGACCTGTGGAACGAAAATGTCTGGCTGGCGTCCAAGGGCGGCGGCATCGGGTCGTACTGGGGCAACCTGCGTTCGATTGGTGAAAATGTCGGCCGCAACGGCAAGACATCGGGCGTCATTCCGTTCATCCGCGTCATGGACAGCCTGACGCTGGCGATCAGCCAGGGGTCGCTGCGGCGCGGGTCGGCTGCGGTCTACCTGCCGGTCTGGCACCCCGAGATCGAGGAATTCATCGAACTGCGCCGCCCCACCGGTGGCGACCCCAACCGCAAGGCGCTGAACCTGCACCATGGCGTGCTGGTGTCGGACGCGTTCATGCGCGCGGTGGCGGATGATGATGAATGGGCGCTGCTGTCGCCCAAGGACAATACGGTCATCCGCAAGATTTCGGCCCGTTCGCTGTGGATCCGCATCCTGACCGCGCGGATGGAGCAGGGGGAGCCGTACATCATCTTCTCCGACCATGTGAACAACGCCCGTCCCGAGCACCACAAGCTGGCGGGGCTGGAGGTCAAGACATCCAACCTGTGCGCGGAAATCACCCTGCCCACCGGCATGGACCAGCACGGGCGCGAACGTACGGCGGTGTGCTGCCTGTCCTCGCTCAACCTCGAGACATGGGATGAGTGGAAGGACAACCCGCAGTTCATCGAGGACGTGATGCTGTTCCTTGACAATGTGCTGCAGGATTTCATCGACCGCGCGCCGGACGACATGGAACGCGCGCGTTACGCCGCCATGCGCGAACGTTCGGTGGGCCTGGGGGTCATGGGCTTCCATTCCTTCCTGCAGGCCCGCAACGTGCCATTCGAAAGCGTGGTGGCCAAAAGCTGGAACCGCCGCATATTCAAGTATATCCGCACGCAGGCCGATGCCGCGTCGCGCAAGCTGGCGGAAGAACGCGGGCCGTGCCCCGACGCCGCCGATTATGGCGTGATGGAGCGTTTTTCCAACAAGATGGCGATTGCGCCCACCGCGTCGATTTCCATCATCGCGGGCAACGCCAGCCCGGGGATCGAGCCAATTGCCGCCAACGTGTTCCTGCAGAAGACGCTGTCGGGGTCGTTTACGGTGCGCAACCGCCACCTTGACCGCCTGCTGACGGAAAAGGGGCAGAACACGAATGAGGTCTGGTCCTCCATCACCCTGAACAAGGGCAGCGTGCAGCACCTCGATTTCCTGACCCAGCAGGAAAAGGACGTATTCAAGACCGCGTTCGAACTGGACCAGCGCTGGGTGATCGAACACGCGGCCGACCGTGCGCCCTTCATCTGCCAAGCGCAGTCGATCAACATCTTCCTGCCTGCCAACGTACACAAGCGCGACCTGCACCAGATCCACTACATGGCGTGGAAGCGGGGGGTGAAATCGCTGTATTACTGCCGTTCGCTGTCCATCCAGCGCGCCGACGCTGTAAGCGACGGGCAGGAAAAGCGCGACATGACGAAAAAGGAAGGCGACGCCCCGGCGACGCCAGCCACCACGACCACGGATTATGAGGAATGCCTTGCCTGCCAGTAAGGGCGGGGTATTTTCATGTATTGTTCAGGTTTTATTTATAAAATTTCCTGCCGATGAATGATCATGGCGGTCTAAAACAGGGCTGTTACCCCATGGGTAACGGTCCTTTTTCGTGTCGTTATTTAGTGTGGACACTGTCTTGACTGGCTGTTTATTGTTCGGATTGTCGGGATTCTGCCCGACGGCCCGGATTCACGTAACAGGACAGGCATGGCCATGACCGATAAAGCCACCGGCGCAGATGCCCCGACGCAGCCCGCACCCAGCCTGCTGACCGCCAATCCCGTCTACAAGCCATTTCGTACCCATGGGCCTATGACGCATGGCTGACGCAGCAGCGTGTCCACTGGCTACCTGAAGAGGTGCCACTGGCGGATGATGTGAAGGACTGGCACCGCACGCTGACGGAAAGCGAACGGCATCTGGTCACCCAGATCTTCCGATTCTTCACCCAGTCGGACGTGGAGGTGAACAACTGTTACATGAAGCACTACAGCCAGGTGTTCAAACCGACTGAAGTGCTGATGATGCTTTCGGCGTTTTCGAATATCGAGACGATCCACATTGCCGCCTACAGCCATCTGCTCGATACCATCGGCATGCCCGAGACCGAGTATTCCGCATTCCTTAAATATAAGGAAATGAAGGATAAATATGACTACATGCAGCAGTTTTCGGTTGGCGATAACTACCAGATTGCCCGCACGCTGGCTGCCTTCGGCGCGTTTACCGAAGGGTTGCAGCTGTTCGCGTCGTTCGCCATCCTGCTGAACTTCCCCCGGCATAACAAGCTCAAGGGCATGGGGCAGATCGTGTCATGGTCGGTGCGCGACGAATCGCTGCACTGTGATTCGATGGCGCGGCTGTTCCGGGTGTTCGTGCACGAAAACCCCGAAATCTGGACCGATACCCTGCGCGATGACATCCGCCAGATCTGCCGTGATATTGTCGAGCACGAGGACGCGTTCATCGACCTTGCGTTCGAGATGGGCGCGGTGGAGGGGCTGGATGCGGGGCAGGTGAAGCAGTACATCCGCTTTGTCGCCAACCGCCGTCTGGGCCAGCTTGGGCTGGACGGGATTTATGATATCGCCACCAACCCGCTGCCATGGGTGGATGAAATGGTGAACGCGGTCGAACACACCAATTTCTTTGAAAATCGCGCCACGGAATACAGCCGGGCCTCGACGACCGGGTCATGGGACGAAGCGTTTGCCTGATTCGCGCATGGGCATCAGGACGGCAGGGGCGCGCCGTCCTCCAGCACCGCGCGGGCGGCGGGGGTGAATTCGCCGCTGGCTTCATGCAGCGTCAGGCCGGGCAGCATTTCGCTGCCCGCGCGGGAATTCGCGCGTCCCTGCACCAGCACGATCCGCGCGGCATGTCCGTGGCGGGGCCAGAAGGGGCAGATCCGGATGCGGCCCAGCCGCGCGTTCTCCATCGCGGCAATCCCGGCCGACAGCAGGCTGGCGGGCAGGGCGAGCGTGAGGGTGCCATGGTGGCGCAGCTGCGCCGCCAGCGTGTCCACCCATTCCCCCAGCGCGCCCGCGGGCAGGCGGCGGGCCAGGTCGCGCTGCATATGCGCCGAAGCCGACGAATCATGCCCATGCCATGGCGGGTTGGCAAAGGCATGGTCGATGCGCCGTATGCCCGGTCCCGTCAGCAGCGGGTCATCGGGCAGGGCGGGAATGCCGGCCACGCGCACGCGCAGGTCGTGTCGCCCGTTTAGGGTGAAATTGTGCCGTGCCAGCGCGGCGGTGGCGGGGTCACGTTCCAGCCCGACTCCCGCAAGGCGGGGCACCCGATTCGTCAGGCACAGCAGCCCTGCGCCCGCGCCGCACCCACCTTCCAGCACGACCTCTCCAGCCCGCGCGGGGACAAAAGCAGCCATCAGAACCGGTTCCAGTCCGGTCCTGTTTCCGGTGGGAAACTGGCGATAGACCACCTTTCCACCCAACAGGGTGCCCGTTGTGACGGGGGCATGACCCATGGGGAAAAGGGGGGGCGTATCATCAGCCTCATGCCGTGTGTGTGTGTGGTCTGGCTTGACCGTTATTCCACCGCCGCCCATATACTCATATCTATGTTCATACATTCGGAACCGGGAGAGTAACCTTTTGGCCCTAGCAGTTAGTCTGCCGGAATCCGACGAAACGGCAAGTCAGAAAGACGAAAGGGCTCGCCGCCCGATGGCAGATGGATCAGAAGTCGCCCTGCGTGACCTGTCGGACTATCTCGCAGAGGACATGGCCGCGTGTAACCGCGCCATTGTCGAGCGGATGGACAGCCCGGTTGCGCTCATTCCCCAGCTTGCGGCCCATCTGGTCGCCGCAGGTGGCAAGCGGCTGCGCCCGCTGCTGACGCTGGCGTCGGCCCGGCTGTGCGGCTACCGGCCTGATGCCACGCACCAGCGGCATGTGGCGCTGGCGGCATGCGTGGAGTTCATTCACACCGCAACCCTGCTGCATGATGACGTGGTGGATGAAAGTTCCCTGAGGCGTGGCATGGCCAGCGCGAATGCGGTGTTCGGCAACAAGGCATCTGTGCTGGTGGGGGACTTCCTGTTCGCCCGTTCTTTCCAGCTCATGACGGATGATGGCTCGCTCAAGGTCATGAATATCCTCTCATCCGCTTCCGCCACGATTGCGGAAGGGGAAGTGCTGCAGATGTCCACCCAGAACGATCTTTCCACACGGATTGACCAGTATCTGGAAGTCATTCATGGCAAAACTGCGGCACTGTTCGCCGCAGCGTGTCGCGTGGGCGCGGTCGTGGCCGATCGGGAAGGGGCGGAAGAACACGCCCTGGAATCCTACGGCACCAATCTGGGCATGGCGTTCCAGCTGGTGGATGACGCACTGGATTATGCAGCCGACCAGGCCCGTCTGGGCAAGACGGTGGGCGATGATTTCCGCGAAGGCAAGATCACCCTGCCGGTGCTGGCAGCCTATGCCGCCGGGTCGGAAGAAGATCGCGCCTTCTGGCATCGTGTGATCGAGGAAAGCGAGCAGAAGCCCGAAGACCTCGACCATGCGCTCAGGCTGATCGAACAGACGGGGGCCATCCGCATCACGCTTGACCGCGCGACGGAATACGCCACGGCTGCGCGTGAAGCCCTGTCCATCTTCCCCCCCAGCCGCCTGCGCCAGTTGCTGCAGGATACGGCCAGCTACACCATCAACCGCCTGCGTTAAGCGGGTAATTCACGGATAAAAGTTTTTGGGTGCCGCCTTTTTCAAAAAAAGGCGGCGTTCTTTTGACGCCCTCTCAGAGACCGTTTGAAAAGTTCGCCCGGAAAACATTCAGCAATCATAAGGAAGTTTTTGGTGAAGCTTTTTTCAGGGTCTGTTGGGAATTGTGCTTTTTCAAAGTCACCAAATGTGATTCAAAATCCGTATGGATCGCTTCGTACTGACAGACGCCCAATGGGCGAAAATGGAACCGCTGTGCCTTGGCAAGAAAACGGATCGGGGGCGCAGCGGGCAGGACAACCGTCTTTTTATCGAGGCGGTCTTATGGATTGCCCGGACCGGCAGCCCATGGCGGGACCTTCCGACGTATTTCGGGCATTGGAACTCGGTCTATTCCCGTTACAGCGACTGGATGAAAGCCGGTGTTTTCAAACGGCTTTTTGAAGCGGTCTCTGACGAGGCCGACATGGAATATGCGATGATCGACGGCACGGTGGTCCGGGTTC
>NZ_CADP01000034.1 GCF_000285295.1 Komagataeibacter europaeus LMG 18890
TCAGCCAATAAAACCGTAAACCGTTCACCAATCGCACCAAAAAAAACGCACTAAAATGAAAAATATATGAAAAAAGGAGGGATCAGGCTTCTACCGCGCTGAAGATGACACTTCATCCATATGATGATGACGTCATGCTTATGCGGCATGCACGCCAGACCATACGGATGGACCATCCCCACAAAGCATTAGGGTTGGAAATGCCCCCTCCCTGCAATGAACTGCCGTCACTGATTATATGGGTGCGTGCAAGGGGAAGATGGATCTGTTCACGCGCAAAATCCCGGCCCTACATATATTCCGCCTTCACCGGGCCGCAGCCCGAAGGCAATGCCTGACCAGCCCAACTGATAGAGGCCGGCAACAATCCTTTTATAGGGATATCGACAGACCATCCGGAACCATGGAAAAATCACACATATAATGCGCGTTCCAAAACATGCGGTTTTGTATAAAGCATGAGATAACGGTATTTGTTATTTAATCTTATGATCAATCCGTGTGTTATGTAATTCAGGCCAATCAAGGGATTTTCAGGCCGATCATAAATGTCCCACATCCTGTTTCCATATATTGCCCAGCCACATCAGGAATTTCATTCACTTCCTATCGCATTGGAAATGGCACGGCTTTATCCAGAAATTAAGGTTCACGTCGCCAGCCTGACATCAGAACGCGATTCCCGCATACGGCTGCTATCCCGCTTTTATCCGGACGCCTCGGTCAGCTTTGATATTCTGCGCCTGCCTCCCTGGCTGCGTAATCATATAAGGCGCCACGGACCGACTCCCCTGAGCAAGATAGCGACGCTCTTTCTGAACAGAAATTATTTCAACAGATTTCAGGCAATCGTCGTTCCCGAGCGCACGTCGCTCTTTTTACGCAAAATGGGCGTTTCCCATCCACGCCTGATCTGGACCCGTCACGGTGCTGGGGACAGGGCCATCGGCTTCACCCATGATGCACGGAAATTCGACTACATCCTGATGGCGGGCCATAAAATAAAAGACCGCCTGGAAACGGCGCATGCCCTACGTGATGGACAGTATATGACTGGCATATATGCCAAATTTGACATGGTCCGCCGACTGCATGCCAATAGCGAGACCCTGTTTTCCAACATGCGCCCGACCATTCTCTACAATCCGCATTTCAGTCCGAACCTGTCATCATGGCCCCGGTTTGGCATGGCTGTTCTCAAGTATTTTGCCCAACAGGAAAAATACAACCTGATCTTTGCACCCCATTACCGGTTATTTGATACAGATCGTGCAAAAAGCCGCCGTATACTGGCGCCCTATGCTGCATATCCACATATGATCATTGATCCGGGAAGCGACCGGAGCGTGGATATGACCTATACATTGGCATCAGACCTGTATCTGGGTGATGTCAGCAGCCAAGTCGCGGAATTTCTTATAAAACCGCGTCCCTGCCTGTTCCTGAATGCACATGGAATACAGTGGCGTGATGATCCGAATTATGCGAACTGGACATTGGGGCCGGTGATGGAAAACGTGCATGCACTGACCCAAGCCCTTGACAGGGCATTCCTTACGCATGCAAATTTCCTTGATCGACAAAAAGAGTATATGAACGATACGTTCGGGTTCGCGGCGCCGGAAGACGCGGCGGCCAAAGGCGCGAAATCGATTGTTGACTTTTTGAGGGTAATTGGTTGAACACCGCCCATTCGCCGTTTCAAGTTACGTCTGTGGAAGTCACATTACCGGAAATGATAAGCCTCCCGACCCCCTCCGATTCTGGTTTGCCTCGTCGTTACGGCGATTTCCCGACGTTCCCGGCGGCACTGGATTATGCCGCCCGGGGCAAGAGCGGCTTCAACATCTACTCTGGCAAGGGCGTCCTGCTCGAAACGCTGCCTTACAGCACGTTGCGCGAACAGGCGATCGAGACGGCGAAGCGCCTGCTGTCCCTTGGCCTGAAGCCCGGTGACCGGGTGGCCATTGTCGCAGAAAGCGATGGTGATTTCGCCCGTATCTTCTTTGGCTGCCAGTATGCTGGCCTTGTGCCTGCTCCCCTGCCGCTGCCGGTCGCATTCGGTGGCCGTGAAGGGTATGTGGCCACGCTGCGTGGCATGATCGAGGGCGCTGCGGCATCCGCCGTAGTGATCGCTTCCATCATCTCGTCATGGACGGATGAAATCACATCCGGGCTGGATCTCAAATTCTCCGGCACGCCTTCCGAGTTGCTCGAAACCCCGATTACGGTCGAGACCCTCCCCTCAGTCCAGCCAGATGACCTGTCTTACCTGCAGTTTTCGTCCGGCAGCACACGCTTCCCCATGGGAATCGCGGTGACCCAGCGTTCCGGCATGGCGAACGCGCACGCCATTGCCCTGAATGGCCTGAAGGTCCGTGAGACGGGTGATCGCTGCGTATCATGGCTTCCGCTCTATCACGACATGGGGCTGGTCGGTTTTTTCCTGACCACCATGACATGCCAGTTGAGCGTCGATATGCTGCCCACCCGTGAATTCGCACGGCGTCCCCATGTGTGGCTGGACCTGATCAGTCGCAACCGTGGCACGATTTCCTACAGTCCGTCCTTTGGTTACGAACTGTGCGCACGGCGCGCCACCTCGATCGAACTGGACCTGTCCACCTGGCGCGTGGCGGGGATTGGCGGCGACATGATCCGCTATCATATCCTCGAGGATTTCGCCCAGCGTTTCGCTTCGGCCGGTTTTGACAGCAGTGCATTTACCGCCAGCTACGGCATGGCCGAAGCGACATTGGCCATAAGCTTTGCGCCGCTGGGGTCTGGCATCCGGACGGATACGATCGACCTGCGTGCGCTTGAAACGCGTGGCGAAGCCGTGCCGTCCAATGATCCGACACGTGCGCTGCGCACATTCGTCATCTGTGGCGAAGTCCTGCCGCACCATGAACTGGAAGTACGTGACCCGCAGGGAAACGTGCTGCGTGACCGACAGGTCGGGGCTGTATTCGTGCGTGGTCCGAGCCTGATGCAGGGCTATTTCCGCCGTCCGCAGGAAACAGCCCGGGTTGTTGATGCCAATGGCTGGCTGAATACCGGTGACCTGGGATACATGCTGGATGGGCAGGTTGTCATAACCGGTCGTGCCAAGGACCTGATCATCATCAACGGTCGCAATATCTGGCCGCAGGATCTGGAATGGTCCGCCGAAACCGAAATCAGCAGCCTGCGCAGCCGTGACGTCGCCGTCTTTTCGGTTGATGAGGACGAAGGCGAGAAGATTGTGGCGCTGGTGCAGTGCCGCGCCTCCTCCCCCGAGGCGCGCGAAACCCTGAAGACCGAAACGGCCAGCCTGTTCCGTCGGCAGCATGGGGTGGATGTCTCCATCATTCTGGTTCCGCCCCATACCCTGCCGCAGACATCATCGGGCAAGCTGACCCGCGCCCGCGCGAAAGCCATGCTGCTGTCGGGTGCATTCCAGCCCCTGGAAACATCATCTGTTTCCGTAGTCTGAGGGGACGGGGCCGCAGGGCCCTGCCCTCTCGGGCAAGAATGTAAAGCAGGGCTGGCCAAAAACCTGTTTTTCGATCATAAGACTTCCGATCAGGGGACCGATTGCAGTCCCCACCCCCGGTCGTGGATCGTGGGGCAGGCCATTCATGCTGATCCCCTGCCGGCAAGAAAGCAGGCAGGACATGCCATAAGGATGTAGGAATGAGTGAAACGGTAGCGAGCGTCTCCGCGCTGATCGTGAAGACGCTGCTGGCGAACCCCAAGGTTCCCCGTGATATCAATGGCAGCAGCAAGATCGTTGAGGATCTGGCCTTTGATTCACTGGCCGTCATGAATTTTGTCATGGAAATCGAGGACACGCTCGACGTTTCCGTGCCGCTTGACCGGCTGGCTGATATCCGCACCATTGATGATCTGGCTGCCTGTATCGTCTCTCTCAAGCAGGCATCCTGATACACCATGTCGATTTTCTCGAAATATGAAGGCCTTGCGTCCGCCCTGTCGGCGGTAACGGCCGATGGTGGGCGCAACCCGTTCAACGTCGTGATCGAAAAGCCCATTTCCTCCACGGTCGGGCTGATCGAAGGGCGCGAGACGCTTCTGTTCGGCACCAACAACTATCTTGGGCTGAGCCAGTCCCCGGCCGCGATCGAAGCGGCGGTGGAAGCCGCCAGGGCTTATGGTGTCGGCACGACCGGATCGCGCATCGCCAATGGCACGCAGGGTCTGCACCGCCAGTTGGAAGAGCGGCTGTGCACCTTCTTCCGTCGTCGGCACTGCATGGTGTTTTCCACCGGTTACCAGGCCAATCTGGGCACGATTTCCGCACTGGCGGGCAAGGACGATTATCTGCTGCTTGATGCGGACAGCCATGCCAGCATCTATGATGGCAGCCGCCTTGGCCATGCGCAGGTCATCCGCT
Organism: Komagataeibacter europaeus LMG 18890; assembly: GCF_000285295.1. Lineage (GTDB taxonomy): Bacteria > Pseudomonadota > Alphaproteobacteria > Acetobacterales > Acetobacteraceae > Komagataeibacter > Komagataeibacter europaeus. The sequence continues at coordinate 4,397 of NZ_CADP01000034.1, forward strand.
TCCGTCACAACGACGCCGATGACCTGCATAAACGCCTGCGCCGCCTTGATGGTACGCCCGGAGCGAAACTGGTCGTGGTCGAAGGCATCTATTCCATGATGGGCGACGTCGTTCCCATGGCGGAATTCGCGGCCGTCAAGCGGGAAACCGGTGCATGGCTGCTGGCGGATGAAGCACATTCCGTTGGTGTAATGGGCGAACATGGCCGTGGCGTGGCGGAAGCCGACGGCGTGGAAGATGATGTCGATTTTGTCGTCGGCACCTTTTCCAAAAGCCTTGGCACGGTTGGTGGCTACTGTGTTTCCAACCATGCCGGGCTGGACCTGATCCGGCTGTGTTCGCGTCCGTACATGTTCACCGCATCCCTGCCGCCGGAAGTCATCGCCGCGACCATGGCCGCGCTGACTGAACTGGAAAACCGGCCGGAACTGCGCGTGCGGTTGATGGACAATGCACGCAGGCTTCATGCCGGGCTGCAGGCGGCCGGCCTGCGCACCGGCCCGCAGGCCAGTCCTGTCGTGTCCGTCATTCTGGATGATGTGGCGGTTGCCGTGGCGTTCTGGAACCGGCTGCTGGACCTTGGGGTTTACGTCAACCTCAGCCTGCCGCCTGCAACGCCCGACCAGCATCCCCTGCTGCGGACCTCCGTCATGGCGACCCATACGCCGGAGCAGATAGACCGGGCCGTGGAAATCTTCGCCGTTGTAGCGGGCGAGATGGGTATCAACCGCGCCGCCTGAAAAAACCTGCCTGCCGTAATTTCCACAGCAGATACGGCAGGCAGACCAGCGGATGCCGTTCCGAAAACGGCCCCAGCGGCAGTTCAATGCCGGAATGCCGCCTGATCTTCCATGCGATATAGCGCGCGCCCCCTTCAAACGTGAAGGCCCCCTTGAACAGGCGGCTGACATTCAGCACGCGCCCCAGCCGACCACGCAGCCACCAGCCTTCGTACATCTTCCGGCGCAGTTCAGGTGTCAGCTGGGGGGTTAGTTGATCGCCCTCAGACCGGAACGGCAGGCCATCGGCGCGCCATACATCCGGCAGCAGGCGCCTGTACCGTGCTTCCTGCCCCTGTAGCAGGCTACGCGGCCTGCGGCCGTTCTCCACACGCAGTTCCGCACCGTAAGTATGGGCGAACAGGGCCAGCCAGTAGTCATCGGCCGTGCCCTGTGCCGGACCCAGGGCGGCAGCCCAGCGCCCCGCCTGCCCCACCGCGCGGATAATGCAGGCCAGGATGGCATCGGCCGCGTCCGGTTCCCTGACCCATACAAGCCGCACAGGCTGGCAGAAGCGTGCCCAGACCGTGGTATCCAACGTGGCGCGTCCCGTCATGCGGCGGAACTGCGCTATGGACAGGATGGCCACCTTGGCCCGGATGGTCCGCCCCCCGATCGGAAGTTCATGATACTCCACATTGGGGGGCAGGATACGGTTGGCTTCGCGTGACAGGTAGCCTGATGTCCAGTCTTCCAGATGCTCGACAATCACGTAAAAATCCAGAATCCCGTCCGGATCGGGCGCCCGCAGGGCGGAACCGTAGAAAATCACGCCCAGCGGCCGGGCGTCGCCAAGCAGACGCGTGACAAACTGCGTGACAAAGGGGGCGACGGGCTGGACCAGATCATGCGCCAGCAGATGGGCGACCCGTCCGGCTGCGGCAGTGCGGTCTGTGGGACTGGACTGGGACATGATCATCATTCCTTACGCGTGGATGAAATCGATCGGGGCGGTGGCCGACAGCACGATCCGGCCTGTGGCACCGGGGGACATGACTTCCCCATCCAGTACGAAATCGGATTTCATCGTCATTTCGATGCGGTCTTCGCACCCGCTGCAATAATCCGGGTTATGCTGCAGCCATGCCGGATGCCGCCCCCGCAGCAGCGCCCATGCCGCAGCGGCAAGGCGGGAAGGCTGTCCCGCCACATGCAGGAAGTTGATGACATCATCACGCACCCCGCACGCAGTCCAGAACGGCCATATGCCATGGGGCAGGTGCTGGAGCGTCGTGGACAGGAACAGGAAACAGTTGCCCTGCCGCTCGATGGTCTTGCCCGCCTTCATATCCATCTGTTCCCCACGCATCCAGTCCTGCCGGGAACGCCGCGAGAACAGATGCGCCACCGAAGACAGGAAGGAGACGACAACAGCCATTTCATGCGAATAATTATTCAGGATCGCGGGCTGGTGGGCCAGTTCGATACCACGTGTAAACGCGGCGGCCCCATGAAACATGCCCACGACCGGTGGCGGCCCATCGGGTTCGGGCCATTCCACCACCAGGCCACATCGCCTGCGCACGTTGCGCCGCAACTGCCCGGATGCATCAAGCTGCTGCAGGTGCTCCAGCGCCCGAATGCCGCGCAGCCCGAAGCCAACATCCCCCGCGATCAGATTGGTGTTGCCAGATGGCAGGATGGCGAGCGCAGGCAGCCTGTCGGGAGCATAATGCCGGTGGATGGCAGTCAGCACGTCGCTGACGGTGCCATCCCCCCCATCTATGACGATACAGTCCGTACCACGGGATGCGAATTCCGCGATATTGGCATCCAGACGGGAACGGTCAGCCGGATCGACGAAGTTTTTTCCCAGCAGGGCACGGGCTGTCTGGGCATATGCACTCCTGTCGCCCATGTTCCGCCGGCTGCGCGGGTTGTAAACAAGCGCAAAACGTCCGGTCACTGATTATTCCATCCCTGTCTGAAATTTGACTTACAGGCCATAAGCAACCATCTGCCTTCTATTGCAAGGCACGAAAAGAGGGAGTGCCCTCCCACGTGGGCCGCCAGAACACATGTCCAGACGGTTACCGGCAGGCATGAGGCAAGGAAAGAGGTCAGCTTGAACACGATCACCATCGCGCATCTGTCAGACCCGCACCTGCCTACCGAAATGGTGCCCCCGCGCCTTGGCGAACAGCTGAACAAGCGCATGTTCAGCTATTTTTCGTGGAAAGGCCGCCGCCGCTTCCTGCATCGTCCTGAAATCCTGGCCCATGTCATGACGGATGTCGCGGCCAGTGGGGTCGACATGATTGCCGTTACCGGGGATCTGACCAACATGGGCCTGCCGGGGGAATGCCGGCAGGCGCTCCGCTGGCTGGAACAGATGCCCGCGCCCTGTACAGTCATACCGGGGAATCATGACACCCTTGTTCATGACAGATGGCATCAGACCGTGGGGTTATGGCAGCCATGGATGGGCGCACTGCCCTTTCCCTTCGTCCGCAGGGTGGGCAATGTGGCGCTGATTGGCGTCAGTTCAGCCGTACCGACACCGTGGTTCCTGGCGACCGGGACGGTTGGCGCACGACAGGCCGCGCGCCTGCGTGATATCCTGCGCGAAACCGCGCGTCAGGGACTGTGTCGCATTGTCATGATCCATCATCCCCCTGTCACCGGTCTGGCCATACGCCGCAAAGCCCTGACGGATATACAGGATTTCGCCACCTGCATCGCACAGGAAGGGGCCGAGATGGTCCTGCACGGACATATCCATACCTCGACCCTGTCTTCCCTTCCCGGTCCCCTGGCACCCGTGCCGGTCGTGGGCATTGCGTCAGCTTCCGCACGATCATGTGATCCGCTGCGCGCCGCTGGCTGGAACCATATTACGGTCACCACGCATGCCACGGGCTACAGGCTGGGTGTCACGCGTCACTTTTTCATGACAGATGCAACGACAGGCGCCAGCCAGGAAACTATTTTTGAACTTCCCTCTCCATCAGGGTGTTTTTCCGGTGTAAGCACGCCTGCATGAGTCGCATGTCCTTGCCGCACCGGATACTGGGAAAACTCGCTCCCAGCACAATGGACCGCTACCTGCTGCGTCAGGTCGTGCCGCCGTTTTCCATTGCGCTGGGCGTGGTCATGGCCGCCCTGCTGCTGGAACGGCTACTGGTGCTGTTCGACATGCTGGCGGCCAATGGCAGTTCGATGAAAACCTTTGTCGCACTGCTCAGCGATCTTGTTCCCCACTACCTGGGGCTGGCGCTGCCGGCGGCCATGTGCGTAAGCGTATTCACCGTCATCCGGCGCATGAGCGCCAATCACGAAATCGACGCACTGACCGCAAGCGGGGTCTCGATCTTCCGCATCTGCCAGCCCTTTGTCCTGACGGGCGCGGTATTCGGGCTGCTGGCCTTTTCGCTTTACGGGTTCATCCAGCCCTATGCACGTTATGATTACCGCTCGGCCTTCTATTTCGCCAGCCACGCGGGGTGGACGCCACATCTGCAATCAAAGATGTTCGCGATATCGGACAACATCGTGCTTACGGCGGAAACGGTCGATCATGCCGGGTCCCGCCTGTGGCACGTCTTCATACGCGACCAGTCGGACAAGGCGCATATACGCTACATTTCCGCGCAGAAGGGTTATCTCTACAACCCCGCCGATGGCTCAAGGATACGCCTTGACCTGATAGATGGCACCATCGTGACGGATAGCGGCGACAAGCAGACTTCCGTTACGGAGTTCACCCGTACCACCCGCATGATCTCAAGCAATGGCAAGCTGGATGATGAAGCCTATAACGGCCGTGGAGAGACCGAACGCGAACTGACGGTCCCGGAACTGTATTACGGTATACGACATGGCAACCCGTCCATCAGCCATTCCTACATGATTGCCGAACTGCATTTCCGCCTGGCCCGCACGGCGGCCATTCCGTTCATCCCCATCCTGGCCTGCGCGCTGGCAGGCGTGCGCAAGCGGCAGAAGGGCAATCCCGGCCTGGCCATCGCCGCGATCACCCTGGTCGGGTTTGACCACACGCTGCAGATGGGGATGAGCTTTGTCGCAAACATGCACATGTCCCCGCTGCTGGTCATCTGGCTGCCGACCGTCGCCTTCGCCGTGATCTGTGTCAGCATGCTGGTCCATCAGGCGGGCGGGATCCGTATCCTCCTGACCCGTGGACCGGCCATTGCCCCGCGCGAACTGTCCGCCGACGGCCTGCCCCGCCGTGTTGTGGAAACCGGGACATGAAACTGCGGTTACGCCTGGCCTGCGGCACGGTCCTGCTGGGGTATCTGTCGCGCGAACTGCTGTCCAAGGTGTTCACGACCACCGCCATCGTGGTTGCGCTCATGGAGATTCTGGCACTGCTGGAGCAGGCGACGGAAATCATGCACCGCAAGCTGGGCCTGAGCGGGGTGCTGTACTATGCCGTGCTGCACCTGCCGCTGCTGCTGGGTAACGCCATGCCCATCGCGGTGCTGATCGGCACGCTGCTGACCCTGCTGCAGCTGACGACATCGAACGAGATCTCGATCATGCGTGCGGCCGGGCTGTCCACGCCCGGGCTGGTCAAGCTGCTGCTGCCCACCACCGTCGCGCTGGGCCTGCTGTGCGGAATCGTGGATGACCAGATTACCCCCCGCACCGAGCAGGCACTGGCCCAATGGTGGAACGCCACCACGCCACATGCAGCGAAAAACAGGCATAACTACTGGATCCGGGCGGATAATGACCTGATCAACATCACTTACCTGAGCGGCGGCGGCACGATGATGGACAAGGTGACCGTCTATCACCGCGACCCGCGCAGCCTGCTGCAGAAAATCACGACCCTGGCGGATGTCCATTACATCCATGGCCACTGGTATGGCACGCCGACACATGTCCTCAGCGTCGTCAGCCCCTCACGCGTGGACCTGCTCGATACCCCCCCTGACCAGAGCGTAAGACTGAACTGGCCCGCGTCACTGACGCCGGGATATATCATTCAGTTGACGGTCAGCTTTACACAGTCCATCAATACGATGCTGGATGAACAGCGCGGCGTGCTGCCTTCCAGCCAGTCTCCGTCCTTTTTCCTGACGGAAATACTGGGACGTATCATGTTACCCGTGACATTCACGGTAATGCTGTTACTGGCCGTGCCGGTGGTCTATATCCCACCGCGGGCCGGAACGCGCAGCTGGCTGCCAATCTGGTGTCTGGGCGCGGGCCTGCTATTTATCGTATTCCAGGGGCTATTGCGCGCACTGGGAAATGCGGGAACATTGCCCTCGCTTATGGCGATATTCGTCGGGATCCTTATTTTCATCCTCGGCGTCATCACCGTGCTATTGAGGATCGAAGAGCGATGATTACGAATACCCTCAAAAACAGTTCCATCAGAACAGGTCGCAGTTTTGACCTTGGCAAGATGAACCTATCGCAGCTCTGGATTGCCTATCTGACCTATCCCACCATCCTGCTGTATTTCGCACTGGCGCTGGTCAGCTACGCGTTGATGATCTATAATTTCACGTCTCTGGCACCGGTGGCGATCAGCATCGTATCCGTCATTCTGGTCTATCCGCTGGTATGGTACTGCATTCATCGTTTCATCCTGCACGGACGTTTCCTCTATCGCATGAAATGGAGCGCCACGCTGTGGAAACGCATCCATTTCGACCACCATCAGGATCCCCACCTGCTGGATGTGCTGTTCGGCTCCCCGCTCAACACCATCCCGACCATTGCCATCGTCACCATTCCCATCGGCTACGCCATTGGCAACATAGCCGGGGCCGCGGCGGCTTTCGGCGCGGGCCTGACCATAACGTGCATCTATGAATTCTTTCACTGCATCCAGCACCTGAACTACAAGCCGCGCATGGGCTGGATCCAGCGGATGAAGCAGCGCCACGTGCTGCATCATTTCCATAACGAAAATGGCAATTACGGCATTACCAGCTTCGTGGCGGACCGCCTGTTCCGCAGCTATTATGTCGATGCCCGCGGCTGCCCGCGCAGCCCGACCGTGTTCAACCTCGGTTACGACGTGAACGAGGCCAAGCAGTATCCGTGGGTGATGGAGGAAACCGGCTCCCCCCCGCGTGACCGCCCCGATGGTGCGAACACCACCCGTACCGCGGCGTGAACGCACAGATGGGGCTGAACGTCCTGATCCTGGCGGGCAGCAGACCGGGTCGCCCCGACCCGATGGCGCAGGCGGCGGGTATTTCGCACAAGGCCATCCTGCCGGTCTGTGGCACCCCGATGATCAGCCGGGTCGTCACCGCGCTGCAGGCGGTCGAAGGCATTGGCAGGATCGCCATCTGCATCGAACGACCTGACGTCCTTGCGGGCATCGTGCCCGATAATGTCACCTTTATCCCCCCGGCGGCCGGACCCAGCGCCAGCGTCATGCGGGCGCTGGATACGCTGGGCACGCCCCTGCTGGTCACCACTGCCGACCATGCCCTGCTGGAACCCGGCTGGGTCCGCGCTTTCGTGCAGGGTGCGCAGGACAGCGGGTGTGATGTCGCGGCCGGTATCGCGATGGAGCCGGATATCCTGCGTGATGTGCCGGGCACGAAGCGCACCATGATACGGCTGGCGGATGGGGCGTTTTCGGGCTGCAACATGTTCCTGTTCCGCACGCCCGCCGCCTGTGGCGTGATCCGGCTGTGGCAGAAGCTGGAAGCCGAGCGCAAACACCCGTTCAGGATGGCACGCATTCTCGGGCCCGGGATCCTGCTGCGTTTCATCCTGCGGCGCCTGACGCGCGCGGACGTGTGCCGTCGCATCGGGCACCTGTCCCATGCCCGGGTGGCCATGGTCCCCCTGCCGGACGGACGCGCCGCCGTGGACGTGGACAAGCCTGCGGACCTTGAACTGGTGACCCGCCTGCTATCCGTGCCGCCGGCGACCTGATCGTCCTTATCCACCGCCATGTCCCGCCCGACTGCGCCGCAGATCCAGTCCGCCGTCCGCACTGGCGCAAGCCAGATGTGCAGGCTGCATGGGTGGGCGGTGCTGCATGAATTCATTCTGCCAGGCCGCAGGCGCGCGGATATCATGGCCCTGACGCCCAAGGGGCATTTCATCTGTATCGAGATCAAGTCCGGCCTGCCCGATTTCCGCGCCGACCAGAAATGGCAGGAGTACCTGCCGTGGTGCGACCAGATGTATTTTGCCGTCAACCAGGATTTTCCACAGGCTGTCCTGCCCGATACCACGGGCCTCATCATGGCCGCGACGGGTCATGGGGTGGAAGGGGCCGCAGCCTGTATTGACTGTGCGATCCTGCGTCCCTCCCCCAACGTACCCCTGCCCCCGGCGCGGCGGCGGCAGCTGACACTTCAGTTTGCCATGCAGGCCGCCGAACGGTTAGGCAGGGTGGAAATGCCACAGGTGGAACACGCGGTGAAAACGGCGCTACGTGTGGAATGAGATTTTCTGACCCTGAAAAGAAGGTTACCCGATGACACAGGCCATCCTGACCCGTTTTGAAGCCGCCCGTTCGGTTGTGCGCGATGCAGCCGCCCTGGCCATGAAAATGCGCCCTGCCCCCGGTGGCCCCAAGGGGACGCTGAAAAGCGCACAGGACTGGCTGACGGAAACCGATGGCGCGGTGGAAGCCTTCATTTCCGAACGAATCGGCACGCTGTTCCCCGAGGACGGTTTCCAGGGGGAAGAAGAAGGCCGCACCCGCACCGGCAGCCTGCGCTGGGTGGTGGACCCGATTGACGGTACGTCCAACTATGCCCGCGGCCGCAACCGCTGGTGCATCTCGCTTGGTCTGATGGATGGCGACACACCTGTCGCCGGTATTATCGAGGCGCCTGCACTGGGTGAAACCTATACGGCGGTGCGTGGGCATGGTGCTTTCCTCAATGGCCAGCGCATCCATGCCTCCCCCGTGACCGATACCGCATCCTCGCTGATCGAGATGGGATGGAGCAACCGCGTGCCCGCCGGTGTCTTCCAGCAGAAGATCGACGCGATCCTGAACCTTGGCGCCATGCCACGTTCCGGCTGGTCCGGCGCCATTGCCCTGGCGGAAGTCGCCTGTGGCCGTCAGGACGGTTATCTGGAAATCTGCATCAACCTGTGGGATGTGGCGGCAGCCCTTGTCCTGCTGGATGAAGCTGGCGCCCGCGTGTCCCCCTTCCTGCGCGATGGTGGCCTGACAGGTGGCATCTGCATTCTTGCCGCAGCCCCCGGCATTGCCGATACGCTGTCGGATGCGGTTGGCGTCTCCCTTAAATAACCGCAATATATGGCTGTATCATGCCACATGGCCTTGCCTTATGGACCATGATTCAGCCATGAAAACGGACCACTCCAAGGCACGAGCCGTTTTGGTGGATCTGCCGTTACGAATCGGAAAGGGAGCATGGGTTTGCACACGTTTCATCTCATCAGGACATCATTTGCCGCTCTGGCCCTGATGATGCCGCTGCACGCGGCCATGGCTGCCAGCATGGAAGAAGAACAGAGTCTGGTGGACCGCGCCACCCTGACCGTTCGTGACATGTTTTCCACCGCGACCGCTGGCAGCAAGGTGACCCGTTACCTTGCTGAATCCCGTGGCGTCATTGTCTGCCCGTCCGTCTTTCGCATGTCGATCGCCTTTGGCGGCGGCGGCGGCGGCTGTGTCTTCCTGACCCGCGATGCCCATGGGTCCTGGTCCGACCCTGCGTTCTACCGGATGTCCTCGGCCAATTTCGGACTCCAGCTTGGCATGCAGGATGTCGAGGTCATGCTGTTTGTCATGACCGATGATGGCGTACAGTCCCTGCTGGACAGCCAGATGAAGCTGAGCGCTGATGTCGGCACGTCCTTCGCCTCCTCCGGGTCGGGGCTGGAAACCGGCACGGCGGGTGAACATAACACGTCCATCCGGGGTGTTCAGAAATCCAAGGGCCTGTTCGCGGGTGCCGCACTGGGCGGGTCCAAGATGCGGGTCAACAGCGCCGCCAACCGGGCCTATTACAACCAGATCGTGGGACCGGAAGACATCGTGATTTCCATGCGGGTCAACAATTCAGGCGCGGACCCGCTCCGTTCCGCCCTGAGCGAAGTCCTGACCGCAGCACAGGGCCGCCCGGACAGGACCGGCAAGACCGGCACCACGAATACGGACACCACCACGCCACAGCAGCCGATCGACACGGCGCCGTCCGGGTCGGTCAGCAGCCAGAGCCTGCCGCCGCAGTAATCACGTCCCCATGCACGGCCGGTTCCCCTATCTGAGGGGAGCCGCCTGTGCATGCTTCCCTGCACGGAACGCGGATACGTTGCGGTTATGATCCCCCAGCGTTGCTGCAAAATCATGACCACCACGCCCGTTCGCCACGAAATAGAGCTGGTTTCCCTGTGCCGGGTGGGCCGCGGCCTCCAGCGCCGCCGCCCCCGGTGAACAGATCGGTTCTGGCGGAAGCCCTGCAATCACATACGTATTATAGGCCGTAGGCTGCATGAGATCGGCATGGGACAGGGCATGGCCCAAAGGTCCCGCGCCCTGATTAAGGCCATAGACCACGGTCGGATCGGACTGCAGCCGCATGCCCTGATGCAGGCGGTTCAGGAATACGCGCGCCACGACCGGCCGTTCAGCCGGATTTCCGGTTTCCCGCTCGATCATGGATGCCAGAACCAGCAGGTCATGGCGGTTCATGATGGCGGCATCCACTTCCCGTCCTTCCCATGCCTGATCCAGCGCGCGATCCATGGCGCGCTGCATGCGGGCCAGCATCTGCGCACGCGGCATGCCCCATTCGTAATCATAGGTCAGCGGCATGACCGATCCCTCGGCAGGGAACGGAAAACTGCCATCCATATAGGGTGCATGTTCAAGCAGGTTGGCAATCTGGATGGCAGACAGGCCTTCGGGCACCGTCATCTTATGCACCACCGGTTTGCCGTGCCGCAGCACGAACAGCACCTGCTGTATGGAGGCATGGGCGGGAAAAACCAGTTCAGCGGCATGAAACGCCCCATCCACGCGGGTCAGGGCGGTCGCGGTCTCGAACACCTTGCGCGTCAGCAGGCTGCTATCCACAACGCCTGCCTGCTGCAATGTCAGCAGCACCTGTTCCGTACCGCCATGCGGGATTACGACCGTGTGCTGTTCGATCAGGGGGCCGGGGGCTTCATAATGCCGCATCCCCATGAAGGCGGTACCCAGAGCAGACAGGACCAGCACCAGAAAAACCAGTCCAAGTGCAGCCAGAACCCTGCGCACGCGCTCTCCTTATCCCTGTCCGTGAAATGAAAAGGGCGCCCGCAGGCGCCCCGGTCTCATACGCCGCGCAGGATCACGCTGGCATTGGTCCCGCCAAACCCGAAACTGTTGGACAGGATCGTATCGATCCTGCGCTCCTGCGCCGTATGCGCGATCCGGTCGATCACGCTTTCACGCGACGGGTTGTCCAGATTAAGCGTGGGCGGCGCCACGTTGTCGCGAATGGCCAGGATGGAATAGATCGCTTCCACCGCGCCCGCAGCCCCCAGCAGGTGGCCGGTGGCGGACTTGGTCGACGACATGGCCAGATTGCGCGCATCATCACCGAACAGGCGTTCCACCGCATCCAGTTCCAGATCATCCGCCATGGTGGACGTGCCATGGGCATTGACATACTGGATGTCAGCAGGGGTCAGACCCGCGCTGCGCACGGCGTTCTGCATGGCGCGGAAAGCGCCTTCATGCCCGGCGGCGGGTGCGGTGATGTGGTGTGCGTCGCCAGACATGCCGTAACCGATGACCTCGGCATAGATCTTGGCCCCACGCGCCTTGGCGTGTTCGTATTCTTCCAGCACCACGATACCGGCGCCTTCCCCCATCACGAAACCGTCGCGGTCACGGTCCCACGGACGGGATGCCTTTTCCGGGGTATCGTTGAAATGGGTGGACAGGGCCTTGGCGGAACAGAACCCCGCGATGCCCAGCGGGCATACGGCGGCTTCGGCCCCACCGGCAACCATGACGTCCGCATCACCCAGCATGATCATGCGGGCGGCGTCGCCAATGGCATGCACGCCCGTGGCGCAGGCCGTGACAACCGAATGGTTCGGTCCCTTGAATCCGTATTTGATCGAGACATGCCCCGAGACCAGATTGATCAGGGCGGACGGGATGAAGAAGGGCGACAGGCGGCGGGCCCGTCCTTCCTTCACCGTCACCGATGCCTCGTAAATGGTCTGGAGGCCGCCGATACCCGCACCGATCATGACACCGGTACGGCAGCGGTCTTCTTCCGATTCCGGCTTCCAGCCCGAATCCTCGACCGCCTCGGTCGCCGCCACAAGACCAAGATGGATGAAGCGATCCATCTTTTTCTGGTCCTTGACGGGTATCCAGTCCGAAAGGGTCAGGCCGCCACTTTCCGTCGGCCCTGCGGGCACTTCGCCCGCAACCTGTGCCGGCAGGTCGGACGCGTCGAACGAAGAAATGCGGCCAAAGCCGTTTTCCCCGGCCACAAGACGTGACCAGTTACGCTCCACACCCAGTCCCAGTGGGCTGACAATGCCCATACCGGTTACGACAACGCGCCGTTGTCCAGACGTCAATCCGGTAGACTGCATCAACCCGTCCTGCTCCTGAAAGTAACGATACCTGACTGAATTCGTGTAAATATGATCGGAAACAGACCGATCAGGCAGCTTTCTGCTTTTCGATGTAGTCGATCGCGTCCTTCACGGTCGTGATCTTCTCGGCTGCGTCTTCGGGGATCTCGACGCTGAAAGCTTCCTCGAACGCCATGACCAGTTCAACCGTGTCCAGGCTGTCGGCGCCCAGATCATCGATGAAGGAGGCGTCGGGGGTGACCTTGCTTTCGTCCACACCAAGGTGCTCGACTACGATCTTCTTAACCTTATCGGCGATTTCGCTCATCTGTCTCTGCTTCCTGTCTGCCCCTGAAAGAAACGGGCGGTTCGAAACGTGTTCGTCCTGTAACGTCCCTGCAAACCAGTGTTGCACACCAGCCCGCTTCGGACGAAGCTGCGGGCGATTAGCACGGTTTTGATGCAATCGCCAAGGCGGCGAATGCATTTCCTGTCTGCTCGCCCCGCAATTAAGGGGACAGCGCGGCCGTCAGGACTATCTTTTTTGTCACTTCCGGCCTGCTGTCCAGCAAAATATCACATCTGTCAGACCATCGCCATGCCGCCATTGACATGGATCGTGGCCCCGGTGACCCACCCGGCCTCGTCGGAAGCAAGGTAAACCACGGCCGGGGCGATGTCGCTGGCCTGGCCCATGCGGCCCAGGGGAATGGATCCGACCAGTTTTTCCTTATGCGCGTCCGGCAGGACATCGGTCATGGCGGTCTGGACAAAGCCCGGGACCACGGTGTTGACGGTCACGCCACGGCTGCCCGCTTCCTGCGCCAGCGACTTGCCCATGCCGATCATCCCGGCCTTGGCGGCGGCGTAATTGGCCTGCCCCGCATTGCCCGTCACCCCCACGACGGAGGCAATGTTGACAATCCGCCCCGCCCTGCGGCGCAGCATGCCCTTCAGGGCCGCGCGACACAGGCGGAAGGGGGCGGCCAGGTCAACGTCCAGCACGCGGTTCCAGTCCTCGTCCTTCATCCGAATCGCAAGCGTGTCGCGCGTGAGCCCGGCGTTGTTGACCAGGATGGCCAGTGGCGCACCGGCCTTTTCCTCGGCGCTGGCGACCAGCGCGTCGGCTGCCGCCGCATCCGACAGGTCGGCGGGACAGACATGCAGCCGGTCCGCGCCCCCTTCCGCGCCGATGGACGCCGCCACCTCCTCCAGCACCGCCTGCCGGGTGCCCGACAGCACCACGACCGCACCCTGCGCATGCAGCGCACGCGCGATCTCACGCCCGATTCCACCTGATGCCCCGGTAACCAGAGCAACCTTTCCGTCCAGCCTGAACATGACCTGTCCGTTCCCTTCGGTATCCATCAACTCAACATGATCCCACGGCTCAGACCGTAGGGCAGATGCCTGTTTTCAGCGCGCGGCCAGATAGGCCTCGATATCGGCCGGGGTTCCGACCGAACGGGTGGCAACGTCGCCATTGATCCGCTTCACCAACCCGGCCAGTACCTTGCCCGAGCCGATTTCGACAAAACTGTCGATGCCCATGGCCACCATGGCGTCCACGCTTTCACGCCAGCGCACGGTGCCGGTCACCTGACGCACCAGCAGGTCGCGGATCGTGGCCGGGTCGGTGACCTTGGCCGCCGTCACATTCGCCACCACGGGCACGACCGGGGCCTTTATGTCCGTGTCAGCAAGGGCCGCACGCATTTCCTCAGCGGCCGGGGCCATCATCGAACAGTGGAACGGGGCGGAAACCGGCAGCCTGAGCGCGCGCTTGACGCCCTGCGCCTTGGCCAGTGCGATTACGCGGTCAATCGCCGCCGTCTCGCCCGCGACGACCACCTGGCCGCCGCCATTGTCGTTGGCGACCTCAAGCACCTGCGTGTGCGCCCTGCCGGCTTCATCGGTGAAGGTCGCGGCTTCCGCGCACAGGCTGGCGGCGCGTTCCATGTCCATGCCCACGCCGATCAGGGCCGCCATGCCCCCCATTCCCGGTGGCACGGCCTTCTGCATGGCGTTGCCGCGCAGGCGCAGCAGGCGGGCCGTCTGGGCCACGCCCAACGCGCCAGCCGCCGCAAGGGCCGAATATTCACCCAGCGAATGCCCGGCCACCAGCGCCACGTCGCGCTTCAGTTCCAGCCCGCCCTCACGTTCCAGCACGCGCAGCACGGCAAGCGAGACCGCCATCAGCGCGGGCTGGGCATTGTCGGTGCGGGTCAGGTCTTCCATCGGGCCTTCGAACATGAGCTGCGAAAGGTGCTGGTCCAGCGCGTCATCCACTTCCTGGAACACTTCCCGCGCAGGGGCGAATGCCTCGGCCAGATCGCGTCCCATTCCAACAGACTGACTTCCCTGACCGGGGAAAACAAAGGCTTGCACAGGCATGACTTCCATCCACACTCATGTTGTTTTTTCGGTTCAACCGCGTGATGCGGGTTGCGGCAGGCAGTGTCAATCACCATCCTGCCCTGCATGCAGGCGGTGCCATGCCAGCAGCAGCGCATCCCACGGCAGCGCCGCCCCTTCACGCAGGCGCCAGAACCAGCACCTGCCCCACCGTTGCGCGGCAGGGGCCGCGGGCGGGGGCACGCGCAGCACCCGCCACCCCATCATGCGCATGAGCACAAGGCAGCGTGGCAGGTGGTAGGCGCTGCTGGCCACCGCAACCGGCCCCGCATATCCCCGTTGCCGCAGCAGCCCCGTGCACCGGATGACGGAGGCCAGCGTATCCGGGGCCGTGTCCTCCACCATGATGGCATCGGACGGGACGCCGCTGGTGCGCAGCATGCCGGCCATGACGTCCGCCTCCCGCTGCCCAGACGGCGGCGAGGGACCGCCGGTGGGCACATACACCACCGCGCCCCGGCGCACGCCAAAGGCATGGGCCGCCGCCACCCGCAGGCGCAGCGTGCGCGTGGGTGTGCCGTCAGGTTTCAGTTTCGCGCCGAATATGACGACCGGCAGGCCGCCCCCCCACGCCTGCCCCGCCATGGTCAGCGCGGCGCGCGCAGCAGCACCCGGTTCAGCGATTCCAGCGTGGTGAAGACCTGCTCCCATACCTTTGCGAACCGGCTGGCGGACAGGCCACGCGTTTCCATGATCGCGCCGATTTCGCCCACCGTGCGTTCCCCGTCGATCAGGGGCAGGATGCCGCGCGTCTGCGGCGGCACGGCAATCGCGACCTGCAGCGTGCCAAAGGCGAAGGGCAGCCGGTCATCACCACCGATCATGCGGGCAAGCTCGATGCCGGGGATTTCACGCATGATGGGCACGGCATCCGCCGCCATGGCATCAGCACGGACCACGGGTTCGCTGATCCGGCGCACATAGGCGACATGGGTGGCCATGTTGCCCGCCACGTCCTCTGCCACGGCCTGACGCGCGCGTTCAGGCAGGGCCGCGATCCGTTCCCGCAGCCGCGGGTCGGGCAGCAGCAGGCCGGGGTCATACCGGGCCGGTTCCATCAGGCACGCGGCATTCAGCCCCGCGCGGTCCAGCAGGCCATGAAAGGCGGTGATGTCATATGCCCGGTCACGTGGGTTGAGCAGCAGGTCATACAGCCCCGCGTCGCCCCCGGTCAGGTGATCACCAAAATTGCCGTTCTGCCGCAGCCACGCCGTGGCGGGCAGGTGCCGCATGACCCGGCGCGCCACGTCCAGCCGTTGTTTTGGCGCATCCGTCACCGGGGCCAGACGCTCCAGCGCATCCTGCAGCATGTAGACGCCGGTGCGGCCATACGGGGCATAGACCATAAGGCCCATCCCCCCGCCGGGGGCCAGCACGCCCGCCAGCGCCGCCAGCCCCGCATCGGGGTCAGGCAGGTGGTGCAGCACGCCACAGCAGTCGATGTAGTCGAACGGCCCGGGTGCGACCGCAGCAAGGCCGGTCAGGTCACCGCGCACGAAGCGCATGTTTTCCAGACCCCGCGCCTGTGCCCGCGCCCGCGCCGTTTCCAGCGCCACGGGGGAACGGTCAAGGCACAGCACCTCCCCCGCCCGTCCCGCGCGCGCCATGTGGGTGGCCAGCATGATCGCGCCATCACCCGTGCCGCACCCGGCCACCAGCACCCGCAACGGCTGCGATTGCGGGCGGGTCGCCCCGAACACCCAGTAATCGATTTCGCGCAGGTGGCTGGGGCTGCCGATCAGCAGGCGGCTTTTTTCCTCCCGCGGGTCGCGGGCGGGATAGGGATACTGCTCGTACTGGGCCTGAAGCCCCGCATCACGCACGTCATGGGTGGGCGGGGCATCGGTTTCATGCTGGCTCATGACCGGGGCCTCAGCGCGGCAGCAGCTTGCCGCGCTGCCATGCCTCGGCCGCTTCATCGGCACTCATGCCATCAAAGCGCATGGCGTGGTCCAGCGCGCTGACCACCTTGTTGCCCAGCGTCAGTTCATCGAGTTCATCCAGCAGGTCCTGGTCCATGTCCGCGCGCACGGCAGAACGCAGCAGGATACGCGCGTCCTGTTCGGCCCCGAACGCGCCCTTCGGGTCATCCAGCTGCACCAGGCGCTGCCCGTAATGCAGGAAGGACGGCTGCCATGTCGGGATGATTTCGGGCAGGCCACCGGCAAGGATATGGGCCGCGTGGTCATACGCTTCCGCATCGGGACGGCTGGCGATGGTATAGCCCGCTTCCGTCAGGTTGTAGGCCGCGACAACCTGACGCACGCGGTCAAGGATGGATTCCGGGGTCACGATCTCACGGCCGATGGGACAGCCCTCACCCGCCAGCTGGGCCACAGACGTGATGCCGGTTGCCGCCGCCTCGGGCACGCACCAGCCAAAGGCCGGGCGGTACAGCTGGCCAAATGCCTCCATGCCGAGGTCGGGGGCAAGGAAGGCCGCATCGACATCGGGCAGCCACGCGGACACGAACAGGTCCACATCGCCACGGCGCATGTGTTCCACCATTTCGGCGCGGACGGCCACGACATATTCGATTTCAAGTTCATAGGCTTCCAGCACGCGCGCCACTGCCGCCGCCGATGCCTGCTGCAGGGTGTTGTCCAGATGACCCAGGGTCACGGTTGTCATGTAATCTTACTCCATTGGTGGGGTGTACCCGGCCCGTCAGCCCTGCTGCTGGGGAACACGCAGGCGACCGGTCTGGACCGGGGCCTTGTGCTGGGGTTGCGCGGAAGGCACGGCATAATCGAACACCAGGGTGCTGATAATGAAGGGTGCCGCGAATTTCTTGAAGGCTTCATGCGCGGGATCGAAATAGGCCGGATCGGTCACGACGGGACGGCCGACATAGTAATTGCGGTCCCCTTCGGAATTGAACGTGACGACAAAAGCCTGCTGCAGCCCCTCATCCAGCCCTTCCCCACTCATCTGCGCGCCCGTCTCGATGGAGGCAATGACAGGGCTGCCATCATTGCGCCGGGAGATCTGGCGCAGCGCCATGAAGCGGCGGACGACCTCCGCGCGCTGGTCGTCGGTAATGACGGGTAGGAAGCGGAACATGACGATATGCCGCACCGTGCCCCGGTGGAAACCGGGGGCGGTGAAATTCACCAGCCCGACCTGTGACGCGATCAGCCGTTCGGCATGGGCGGCGTCGCTGATCTGGGCTTCGGGCGGGGTATCCGTCCCTGCCGTGTCGGGGGCGGCGGGCGCATCCGCCCGCGCTGCCCCCGCCAGCACAAGGCAGCCTGCCGCCACAAGGGCAAGATACCGCGTCTTCATGTCCCGAGCCTTCATTCTGTCTGTCTTCATTCCTGTCTGTGGGTTGTTTCCGGTCAGGCCGCGGCCATGACGCGCGCGAATTTGCGCTGCCGCATCATGAGGAGGCGGTACACCCCCCGCGCGATCAGCGCATGCAGCCGCCCGTGTGGTGTCCACCCGATTGTCTTGAGGATCATGCCCGTCACCCGCACGGCATGCCGGGGCTGGTAAAAGCGCAGCGCGCGCGACATGTAGGCCGCGATGCAGCGCTTGTGATCATAGGGCACGGTGATGGGTTCATTGGTGGAGTGGAAGGCGGAGGCCAGTTCGTCATCCTCGCTTTCCGTCACCCGGCCCAGGGCGATGCGCGTGCGTTGCCATACCCCCAGGTGCTCGCGCCGCAGGTAGCGGTGCATATGGTCATAGAACAGCTTGAAATGACGGTATTCATCCGCCGCGATCTGCCGGCATATCGCCTTGAGCACGGGCTCGTCCGTGGCGTCGGCCAGCGCGGTATAGAATGAGGAGGTACCCGTTTCCACCATGCAGCGCGCGATCAGTTCCCCCGTGCGCGACCCGCGGATGGAGGCATCCACGTCCAGGTCCAGCCGGTAGGACCGCCGGTACCGCTCGAACGCCGCCATATAGTCCCATGACGGGTCCACCAGCATGGCCCACCGGCCCAAGGCGTCGCCGTGCTGCACCTCCTCCTGCGCCCAGTTGTCCGCCGCCTTGCTGAAATCAGGGTCATCGGCGAAAACATTCTTCAGGTAGCAGGCATAATCCAGGCCGTTGCGTTCAACGACCGATGCAGCCTTGACCAATGGGACAATGTCAGGGTCCACACGTCGCGGATCGAAACGGTCCCAGTCCATCTGTTCAATGCGCCAGTGTTTCATCGCTACCTGTCTTCTGCATTTTCTCCATGACGGCGCGCCGCGCCTGCCACTGCTGGAGACGACATGACACATGTTTCATGTTTACGCCAATCCCGCATCCATCCCACCCCTGTCATTCCGGGGCCATATCGTGCTAGGGGCGTAGCCCGACACCGCCAATAAGAACGACAGATTGGGTCGCCAAATGAATATTCACGAATATCAGGCAAAGGCGCTTCTGCGCTCCTACGGCATGCCCGTGCCTGAAGGACGTGCCGCCACCACCGCCGCGGAAGCCGTTGATGCCGCCCGCGCCCTGAACGCGCCGGTCACGGTGGTCAAGGCGCAGATCCACGCGGGTGGGCGCGGCGCCGGGCATTTCGCGGGGAAACCCGAAGGCAGGGGGGGCGTGCGCCTGGCCCGCAGCACGGCCGAAGTCAGCGATGCGGCGGACGCCATGCTGGGTGAAGTGCTGGTCACGAAGCAGACCGGCCCCATGGGGCGCCTTGTGCGCACGCTGTATGTCGAATCCGGCTGCGACATTGCGCGTGAACTGTATTTTTCCATGCTGGTCGATCGCGGCACGGGCCAGATCGTCATTGTGGCATCCCCCGATGGCGGTATGGAAATCGAGGAGGTGGCGGCCCGTACGCCTGAACGCATCCTCAAGGAATATGTCGATCCGGCGAAGGGCCTGTGTGATTACCAGTCACGCGACCTTGCCGTGCGCCTTGGCCTGACCGGGCGTGAGATCAGAGCGTTCCAGAACGTCGTGCGTTCCGCCTACAACGCCTTTACCGGCCTTGACGCCGCGATCGTGGAAATCAACCCGCTGGTCGTGACCGGGGCGGGCGACCTGCTGGCGCTGGACGCCAAGATGTCGTTCGATGAAAACGCCCTGTTCCGCCACCCCGAACTGGCGAAGCTGCGCGACGTGCACGAGGAAGACCCGCGTGAACGCGAAGCCGCCGAATACGGGCTGGCCTATGTCGGTCTGGACGGCAACATCGGCTGCATGGTCAACGGCGCGGGCCTGGCGATGGCGACGATGGACATCATCAAGATGGAAGGCGAGGAACCCGCCAACTTCCTTGATGTCGGTGGTGGCGCGTCCAAGGAACGGGTGGCGGCCGCCTTCCGCATCCTGATCGGTGACCCCAAGGTGCGTGGCATCCTGGTCAACATCTTCGGTGGCATCATGCGCTGCGACGTGATCGCGGAGGCCATCATCGCCGCCTCGCACGAAACCGGGCTGACCGTGCCGCTGGTCGTGCGCCTGGCAGGCACGAATGTCGAACGCGGCAAGGCGCTGCTGGCTGAATCCGGCCTGACGATCATCCCCGCCGATGATCTGGGCGACGCCGCCCGCAAGATCGTATCCGCCGTCCGTAATGCGGGAGCCTGAGTGAATGTCCATTCTCGTCAACCAGTCCACCAAGGTGATCACGCAGGGCTTTACCGGCGCGCAGGGCACCTTCCACACCGAACAGGCCATTGCCTACGGCACCCGCATGGTCGGCGGCGTCACACCGGGCAAGGGCGGCAGCCTGCATCTGGGCCTGCCGGTATTCGATACCGTGATGCAGGCGCGTGAGGCCACGGGGGCCGAGGCCTCGGTCATCTACGTGCCACCCGCGGGCGCTGCCGACGCGATCCTTGAGGCGATCGCCGCCGGCATCCCGCTGATCGTGTGCATTACCGAAGGCATCCCGGTGCAGGACATGGTGCGCGTGCGCGCCGCCCTCGAACGTTCCGACAGCCTGCTGATCGGCCCCAACTGCCCCGGCATCATCACGCCTGATGAATGCAAGATCGGCATCATGCCCGGCCCGATCCACCGTCGTGGCCATGTGGGCATCGTCTCGCGCTCGGGCACCCTGACCTATGAAGCGGTGGCCCAGACATCGGCCATCGGACAGGGGCAGAGCACCTGCGTCGGCATTGGCGGCGATCCGGTCAAGGGGATGGACTTTACCGATGTGCTGGAACGCATGATCGCGGACCCGGACACCCATTCCATCGTCATGATCGGTGAAATCGGCGGCACGTCCGAAATCGATGGCGCCGAACTGATCCGCGCCAGCGGCACGCGCAAGCCGGTGGTGGGCTTCATCGCAGGCGCCACCGCGCCGCCGGGCCGCCGCATGGGCCACGCGGGCGCCGTGATTACCGGCGGACACGAGACCGCCAGCGCCAAGATCGAGGCCCTGCGTGACGCGGGCATCCATGTCGCCCCCAGCCCTGCTGAACTGGGCACGACACTGGCCCGCGTGCTGGGCTGATCCCTGCTTCCGGCGATGGCCCCATAACAATAAAAGTGTGGTCATCGCCGGTTTTGTATGGCACAGTCGGAAACGTTTTCCACCTGACACCAGAGGATCCAGACCGATGCCCGATGGGAGCAGCCCGGACACCATGTCCATGCACGCCGGGGCCACCAGCCTGCCCCCCATAAGGACAGACTGGACGCGTGACGAAGTCGCGGCCCTTATGGCGCTACCCTTCCCGGACCTGATCTACCGCGCGCAGACGGTGCATCGCGCCCGTTTCGATCCCACTGAAATGCAGATTTCCACCCTGCTGTCGATCAAGACCGGCGGTTGTCCCGAAGACTGCGCCTACTGCCCGCAGAGCGCGGTGCATGAAGATGGCGGCGTGAAGGCCAGCCGCCTTATGGCGGTTGAAGAAGTGCTGAAGGAAGCCCGTGCCGCCAAGGCCGCGGGTGCTGCGCGCTTCTGCATGGGGGCGGCATGGCGCAGCCCCAAGGAACATGACCTGGAAACCGTGTGCGCCATGGTCGAGGGCGTGAAGGCGCTGGGGCTGGAAAGCTGTGTCACGCTGGGCATGCTCGACAACCGCCAGGCGCACAGGCTCAGGGATGCCGGGCTGGATTACTACAACCACAACATTGATACCTCGCCTGAATATTATGGCGACATCATTTCCACCCGTACCTTCCAGGACCGGCTGGATACGCTGGAAAACGTGCGTGACGCCGGGATCAATGTCTGCTGTGGCGGCATTGTCGGCATGGGGGAGGACGCCACGGACCGCGCGGGCATGATCGCGACACTGGCCAGCATGCCCCGTCACCCCGAAAGCGTGCCGATCAACATGCTGGTGCGCGTGGAAGGCACCCCGCTGGCCGACAGGGCCGCGGCGGTTGACCCGATCGAATTCGTCCGCACCATTGCCGCCGCCCGCATCACCATGCCCGCCAGCCGCGTGCGCCTGGCCGCAGGACGCGAGGACATGAGTGACGAAGCCCAGACCCTGTGTTTCCTTGCCGGTGCCAATTCCATTTTCTATGGCGAACGCCTGCTGACCACGCCCAACCCGGCGGCCGTGCGCGACCGGCAGTTGCTTGACCGGCTGGGCATGCATACATCACACAAACAGGGCTGAACCCGACGCAGCCGGGCGCGGGGCCGGCTGGGGCAGTTCCCACGCGTGGTGCCCTTTTCCGGCCGCGTGCATTACGAAATCTGGAACATGTCCTATACCGTAAAGGAAATCTTCCCCACCCTGCAGGGTGAGGGCGACCAGGCAGGCCGTACGGCGGTATTCTGCCGGTTTGCAGGGTGCAACCTGTGGTCGGGGCTGGAACGCGACCGGGACCGGGCCACCTGCCGGTTCTGTGATACGGATTTCATCGGCACCGACGGCCCCGGTGGCGGCCGTTTTGCAGATGCGGACCAGCTGGCTGATACCATTGCCGCGCAGTGGCCCACCGCAGACAGAACTGGCGCCTTTGTCGTCCTGACCGGCGGCGAACCCCTGCTGCAGCTGGATGATGCGCTGATTGCGGCACTGCATGCGCGGGGTTTTGAAATTGCGGTGGAAACCAACGGCACCGTGGCCGCACCGGACGGGATCGACTGGATATGCGTCAGCCCGAAGGCGGGTGCCGCGCTGGTCCAGACCCGCGGGCATGAACTCAAGCTGGTCTATCCGCAGCCAGACCTGCTGCCCGATCAGGTGGCCGGGCTTGATTTCCAGCAGTTCTGGCTCCAGCCGATGGATAATGCCAATCGCGTCCGCAACACTACCGATGCGGTCACGTATTGCATGCAACACCCGCAATGGCGGCTGTCATTGCAAACCCACAAGCTGATCGGGATACCCTGACATGAGCGTTCCCCCTCCCCCATCCCATCCTGAAAACGAAGCCGCCCTGGTCCTGTTTTCCGGCGGTCAGGATTCAGCCACCTGCCTTGCGTGGGCGCTGGCGCGTTTTGGTCGGGTGGAGACACTGGGGTTCGATTATGGGCAGCGCCATGCGGTTGAACTGGAATGCCGCGCAACCCTGCGTGACGGGATGGCTACGGAAAACGCCCTGTGGGCCCAGCGTCTGGGCGCGGATCATACGCTCGATCTTGCCGCCCTTGGCACGGTATCGGACACGGCGCTGACGCGCGAAGCCGAAATCACGATGAATGAAAACGGCCTGCCCAATACATTCGTGCCCGGTCGCAACCTGATTTTCCTGACCTTTGCCGCGGCCCTGGCCGCGCGCCGCAATATCCGCCATATCGTGACCGGCGTGTGCGAGACGGATTATTCCGGCTATCCCGATTGTCGCGACGACACGATCAAGTCCCTGCAGGTGACGCTCAACCTCGGCATGGACGCCCACTACGTGCTGCACACGCCGCTTATGTGGATCGATAAGGCGCAGACATGGGAACTGGCCCACCAGTTGGGCGGGGAGACGCTTGTCCGCCTGATCAATCGCGAAAGCCATAGCTGTTACATGGGAACGCGCGGCACCCTGCATGCATGGGGGCATGGCTGCGGCACCTGCCCCGCCTGCCAGTTGCGCAAGGCAGGATGGGCGCAGTACATGGCGGCACGCCAGCATGTTTGAACTGGTTTTCACCCGGCGCTTTTCCATGGCGCACCGGCTGCTGGCGGGCGAAAGCGAACGCTGTGCCCTGCCCCATGGCCACAATGAATATATCCGCGCCCACCTGCGCGCCACGAACCCCACGGTGCTGGATGGCCGCACCAACATGGTCATGCCCTTCCAGCGGGCGAAGGGCGTCTGGCATGGTTTTATCGACAACCATGTCGATCACGCCCTGCAACTGGCGGAAGACGACCCGCTGCTTGCGTGGTTTGCCCTGAACGAGCCACAGCGTGCGCGGCGCATACTGGTTACACCCGGCGACCCCACGACCGAACTGCTCGCCTGCCTGCTCATGGCCAAGCTGAACGCCTTCCTTGCCGCCGATGGCGGGGCGCTGACCTGCGCCAGCATCGAAATCGAGGAAACACCCACCAACACGGTCCATTACAGTGGCGACCCGCTGGCGGTCCTGCCCCGGCCCCGTCCCGCCCCGCGCTGCTGGTGGCGGCGCGCGGACACGACCATTTCCGATACCTGATTACCCTTCTGCCCCGAAAGGCTCCGTCTTTTTCATGTCTGCACTCGCCCGTTACCGTCAGGAATGGTTCGGCAACATCCGGCGCGACACTCTGGCCGGTATGGTCGGCACGTTTGCGCTGATTCCTGAAGTCATTGCATTTTCCTTTGTCGCGGGGGTCGATCCCGCCGTCGGACTTTATGCGTCCTTTGTCATAAGCGTGGTGATTGCCTTTACCGGTGGCAGGCCGGGCATGATATCCGGGGCGGCCGGATCGGTCGCGCTGGTTGCCGCTGCCCTGGTGCGCGGCCATGGGGTGCAGTACCTTCTGGCCGCGACCCTGCTGTGCGGACTGTTGCAGGTGGTGTTCGGCATCCTGCGCCTGCATGTGCTGATGCGCTATGTCTCGCGCCCGGTGCGGACAGGGTTCGTCAATGCGCTGGCCATCCTGATCTTTTCGGCGCAGGTCCCGCACATGCTACATGTGACATGGCATACCTATGCCATGATCGCGCTGGGGCTGGTGATCATCTATACCCTGCCCCGGCTTTTTTCCGCCATCCCCTCGCCGCTGATCTGCATTGTGGTGCTGACCGTGGTGTCGATCCTGTGCCCCATGCCGTTGCATACGGTTGCCGACCTTGGCCGCCTGCCTGACAGCCTGCCGCATCTGGTCTGGCCCGACGTGCCGTTCTCGCTTGATACATTCAACATCATCGCCCCCTATGCACTGGCCATGGCCAGTGTGGGCGTGCTGGAATCCATGATGACGGCCCGCGTGGTGGATGACCTGACGGAAACCCACAGCAGCAAGCGGCAGGAATGCATGGGGCTGGGTATCGCCAATATCGCGGTCGGCCTGTTTGGCGGGATCGCGGGCTGCGGCATGATCGGGCAGACGGTGGGCAACCTGCGCTATGGCGGACGGGGGCGGCTGTCCACGTTCGTGGCGGGTGCTTTCCTGCTGCTGCTTATGGTGGCGCTGCGCCCGTGGGTGGCGCAGGTGCCGGTGGCGGCCCTTGTGGCGATCATGATCATGGTTTCGGCCAGCACGTTTTCATGGTCGTCGCTGCGTGACCTTGTCCATCATCCGCGCACCACCAGCGTCATCATGCTGGCGACGGTGGCGGTTGTCGTGGGCACGCATGACCTTGCCGCAGGTGTTGTCGTGGGCTTACTGCTGAACGGACTGTTCTTCGCGTTTCAGGTCTCCGGCATGCTGTCGGTCAGCAATACGCTTTCGGCTGATGGCCAGACGCGAACCTATATCGTGAACGGGCAGGTCTTCTTTGCCTCATCCGACAGCTTTGCCGATGCGTTCGACCTGCATGATACGGCCCGTCACATCATGATCGACCTGACGCATGCCCATATATGGGACATGACGGCAGTCGGCATGCTGGAAGAACTGATTGGCAAGATGGAAGCACAGGGCATGGACGTGCAACTGATCGGCCTGAATGGCGCCAGCACCCGGCTTCTGGCCCAGCATACACGGCTGCAGCCCGCACAATGACAGGACACGGTGGGCCGGATAGGCCCATCGTGCAATCTGCTACTAAGAGTATCCGTTGTGGTCAAGCGGCTTTTGGCGTCCAAAGCCGATCTTTGTGAAGCAGGGCGTTTGCGAGGACAACGAGCTTTCGCATGATTGCGGTAATGGCGATCTTGGCGTGTTTTCCCTTTGCGATAAGGCGATCGTAAACACGCTTGAGGTCTGGGTTGAACCGCATGGCGACGATGGCCGGCATGTAGAGAGCTTGCCTTACGGTGGCACGACCACCCTGGATGAAGCTGCGGCCTCGCCATGTGCCGGACTGGCGCGTGATGGGTGCCAGCCCGGCCAGTGCAGCTGCCTGACCTTCTTCTATCATGCCGAGTTCGGGCATGTCGGCCAGAAGCGCATGAGCCGTGACCGTTCCCAGTCCCGGAATACTGGCCAGCACGTCCCGGCGCCGAGACAGATGCGCATCTTCCGCCACGAGCGCGTCAGTTGCCGCATCGAGGGATGTGACCTGCGCCTCGATCTGCCGCAGGCGATGACGCGCGTGGCGCTGCAGCAAGCTGATCGTGAGGGTCTTGAGACGATTGAGCGTTGCCGTGCGGTCTCGCATCAAACTGCGGCGCGCGGCCACCAGTTCGGCCAGACGGTTCTGTA
>NZ_CADP01000033.1 GCF_000285295.1 Komagataeibacter europaeus LMG 18890
TGAAGATCTGTTCGATGGACTTCGCGAGGGCTGCGTCAAATTCCGCATCCGTCATGGTGTAGCGCAGGTCTTCGAGCAGCGCGCGTGAGAAACTGGCGATCATGCCATGGTTTTTCGCCAGCCGCTGACACGCTTCATCACGTGGATACCCACCGGACAGCGCCACGACGCGCTGCACGCGCGGGTGCCTGATCAGGTCAAGGTAAAGATCGGCCTTTTCGGGGATCGAGACCTTGATCATCACCTGGTAGTCACCGGGCAGCGCATCAAGCCCACGGTGCAGTTCGTCATGCAGCAGGGCTTCCGCCCCTGCCTTGTCCGGGCTTTTGATCAGGACTTCGGGTTCCATGATGGGCACGAGGCCACGGGCGGCAATCTGCTCGGCCAGGGCAAACTGCTGCTTCACGATGGCGGCGACACCCTCACGCTCGGCCAGGCGGATGACCGAACGCGCCTTCGTGCCATAGATGCCCTTGCTGATCGCCTGGTCCAGCAGGGGCTCAAGGTTGGGGATGGGCTTCATCATCTGCACGCCGCCCGCTTCGGCCTCCAGCCCCTTGTCCACCTTCAGGAAGGGGACGACGCCCTTTTCCTTCCACAGGTAGGTGGGAACCGGCGTGTCCTTGACCAGCCCGTTCATGGTCTGCTCGAACAGGATGGCGGCGAGGATGCTTTTGCCCGTGAAGGCCGGGGCGGTAATGACCCTGACCCGCATTTCGTGCATCAGGGCAAACATCTGCGCATCGGTGCTGTAGGCGCTGTCCGGTATGCCGTAATGCCGCAGCGCCCCCGGTGTTGATCCCCCGCTCTGGTCCAGGGCCGCGATGAAACCCGCGTTCTCCGACATGTTCTTGCGCATCTGCTCAACAGGCATTTCTATCTATCCTATGTTCAGTATTTATATATGGCCATGGTGGTAAGTTCTTATCATATATGATTTCAGATGCCTTTATTGATCAATAAGATAAAATATAGGTGAAGTAACATAAATACAAAAAACGCATACCCGCATATTCCAGCATGAAACAATGCGCCTGTATGGACCGCCCCGGATTCATGAGCCTGAAATTCCCTGAATAACACTTTCTGTTCAATCAGTTGGACGTGATGATGCTTCTGATCCGATGCCGCCTATCGTGAGGAAAAGATAACGCGGAGAAACAGTCATGCCTCACAATCCCGTCGCCCCGGAATTTCGCGCGGCCCTGAAGGCCCTGCCCTCCTTTGATGGTCTTTCGGATGCGACCCTGGAGGAGACACGCAAGGCATTCATTTCTGCAATCCGCAGCGTCAGGGTTGCCAGGCATCCTGACGTCCTGGTTGGGGAATGCCACGTGCCCGGGCCCGCTGGCGCCCCTGATGTTCCGGTCGTGACCTACAGGCCTGTCGCCAGTTCCCCGAACGCCCCCGCGCTGGTCTATATCCATAGTGGCGGTATCGTAAGCGGCACGCCGGAAGTCGATGATGCACGCTGCCGGCAGATGGTCAGTGAACTGGGTCTGGTCATCTTCTCGGTTGACTATCGCCTGGCACCAGAAGCCCCCTGCCCTGCGGCGATCGAGGATTGCTATGCTGTCCTGAAATGGGCGCACGACCATGCACCCGACCTGAAAATTGACCGGAACCGCCTGATTATTGGCGGCGATAGCGCGGGCGGGGGCCTGACAGCCTGCCTTGCCCTGCTGGCACGCGACCGGGCGGAAATCAAAGTCCTTTTCCAGCTGCTGATTTATCCCATGCTGGATGACCGGACCGGAACAACGCTCATGCCATCGCCTGCCCTGGGCGAATATATCTGGACGCGTTCCGCCAATCATTACGCATGGAATGCCTATCTCGGCAAGACGCCGGGAAGCCCGGGCATTTCGGAATATGCCGCGGCCTTTCGCGCAACGGACCTGACGGGGTTGCCGCCCGCCTATATCGGCGTGGGTTCCCTTGACCTGTTTCTGGACGAGGATCTGGAATATGCCCGACGCCTGATGGCTGCTGGCGTGCCGACGGAGGTCTGTGTCATCCCCGGTGCCTATCATGTCTTTGACGTGTTCATTCCCGACGCACCCCTAAGCAGGCAATTCAGGGCCTCCTATTTCACTGCCCTGAAACGCTCCATTTCCCAGGATTTTTCTGAAAATCCGACCTGATGGGTTTTGATGGCGCGGGACGCCCCGCGTCATCGTGGGCAGCATGAAGATTTGAATTCAGGCCACCGCGTGTCTGTCCGATCGTGTGGGGAAGCAGCCCTTTCTGCGCGGGAATGCCACCATGCGATAAGCCTTGGGATGCATGGTCCGGCACACCCGCCTGGGCCACCGGGGCTGCACAACTCTCATCCGTTTACGGCCTGACATCGATGGTTTGCGCATTTCATGCCGCCCTGTAGAGCTTCATAAGCCGTAAGGCATGGGTCATGCGCGGATGTCGTCATGGCCCTGTTCTTTGAAAAACTTGCATGATCCGGTCGCAACTTCCCCGATCCTGCCGCGTATAGGCGACTGGCAGCCTGTTCTGGCATTTCGTGCATCGCGCCAGATATATCAAGACATGCAGGTGACGCCTATACAGTATTGTCCGGTTATTGCGCATCAATGCACATGGCATGGCGCAGATTGCCTCCGTTGCAAATAAAACGAACAGAAACGGAAATGCCCGTCATGGAAAACATTTCCAATATATGGTCGGTATTCGCCTATGCCATGGTCATAGCCATGCTTCTGGCCAGCATGCTTGGGCTGTCCGCCATCACCGGTACCCGGCGGGGCGGCAGGGCCATGGGCCGTTCCATGTCCATGCCCTTTGAATCCGGCATGGTGCCCACGGGGTCGGCACATCTGCGGTTGCCTGTACAGTATTACATGGTGGCCATGTTCTTTGTCATCTTTGACGTGGAAACGGCCATTCTGCTGCCATGGGCAACCGTTGTGACCGAAACGGGATGGACCGGTTATGGCGCGGCCCTTGTCTTTACTGTCTTTCTGGGTGTCTCCCTTGCCTATCTGTGGCGTGCGGGGGCACTGGACTGGGGGCCGCGTGTCCGCCAGCGCCGGATGGCGGACACGCACGGGGATCACGTATCATGAACTGGTCCCTTTCTTCCCCCGATACGGCCGGACCGGCGCGGGCCACACCCGGTTTCAGTGAAACCCTGCGCCGTAATCTGGTCATGGGCCGGTTGCAGGATTTCGTTGCATGGGGACAGAAAAACTCCATCTGGCCACTGAATTTCGGGCTGTCATGCTGTTATGTGGAAATGGCGACGGCGTTCACCAGCAAGTTCGACATTGCCCGCTTCGGTTCCGAAGTCCTGCGCGCCACCCCACGCGAAGCTGACCTGATCGTCATTTCCGGCACCGTGTTCGTCAAGATGGCTCCGGTCATCCAGCATCTGTACAACCAGATGCTGGAGCCACGATGGGTCATTTCCATGGGGTCGTGCGCGAATTCCGGCGGCATGTACGACATTTACAGTGTCGTGCAGGGCGTGGACAGCTTCCTGCCGGTGGATGTGTATGTGCCCGGTTGTCCCCCCCGTCCCGAAGCGCTGCTGGAGGGACTGCTGCTGCTGCAGAAATCCATCGGCACGCAGCGCAGGCCCCTTAGCTGGCTGATGGGGCCGCAGGGCGCCCAACCCGTCACACCGCCCAGCCTGCGCGATGAAAAACGCGCCCATCGGCAGGGCATGCGCGACCTGCGCACGCCCGACGGGATCTGACGTCATGACCACCCTTCTTTCTCCCGCCCGCGCACAGGGACTTGCGGAAAAGATTGCTGGCAGGCTTCCCAACGGGGCGCTGGCCATCCAGCCCGCGTGCGACGGGGTTTCCGCCATCTGGATTGCGGCGGCCGACCTTCGCCCCGTTCTCGCCGCACTGAAGGCCCCGGCCGCCACATCCCTCATGCTGCTGGACCTGACGGCCATAGACGAACGCGATCGCACCCACCGCGACGGACAGCCACAGGCGGCTTTCACGGTCGTCTATCATGTGATTTCCCTGACCGCGCGCATGGATGAGGTACGGATCAAGGTTCCCCTTGGCGCAACCGCCCCCGCCCTTCCCAGCATCAGTGACCTGTGGCCCAACGCCAACTGGTATGAACGCGAGGCCTGGAACCTGTTCGGCATCCATTTCCATGGCCATCCCTGCCTGCGCCGCATCCTGACCCCACCCACATGGACCGGGTACCCGCTGCGCAGGGATCACCATGCCCGCGCTACCGAAATGCCACCCTACAGCCTGACGGAGGAACACGAGGCACGCGAGCAGGACGCCATGCGCTTTGACCCCTCTGCATGGGGCATGCGGCGTCACAGTGACCACAGCGACTTCATGTTCCTCAACCTCGGCCCCAATCATCCCAGCGTGCATGGGGTCTTCCGTATCGCGCTGCAACTGGAAGGCGAGCGGATTGTCGATGCCGTGCCCGATATCGGCTTCCACCATCGCGGCGCGGAAAAGATGGGCGAACGCCAGTCGTGGCATAGCTACATCCCCTATACCGACCGGGTGGACTACCTTGGCGGGGTCATGAACAATTTCCCCTACGTGATGGCGGTCGAGACACTGGCCGGGATTACCGTGCCGCCACGCGCGCAGATGATCCGCGTCATGCTGGCGGAACTGTTCCGCATTGCCAGCCACCTCGTCTTCTACGGCACCATGGCGCAGGATGTCGGGCAGCTTTCGCCGGTATTCTACATGTTTACCGACCGCGAACGCGTGTTCGGGATCATCGAGGCGA
Source organism: Komagataeibacter europaeus LMG 18890 (assembly GCF_000285295.1). Classification (GTDB taxonomy): domain Bacteria; phylum Pseudomonadota; class Alphaproteobacteria; order Acetobacterales; family Acetobacteraceae; genus Komagataeibacter; species Komagataeibacter europaeus. The sequence goes on from NZ_CADP01000033.1 coordinate 4,741, forward strand.
TCTGCGGCTTTCGCATGCATCCGGCATGGTTCCGCATCGGCGGCGTGGCCATGGACCTGCCCGAAGGGTGGGAGGGACTGGTCCGCGCCTTTCTGCATGACCTGCCCGGACGGCTGGACGAATACGATGCGATGGTCATGCGCAACCCCATCTTTCGCGCGCGGACGAAGGGGATCGGCGCCTACACCACGGCGGAAGCCATCGAATGGGGTGTCACCGGGCCGGGGCTGCGCGCCACGGGCCTGGCGTGGGATTACCGCAGGCATGCGCCCTATGCCTGTTACGACCAGCTTGAATTCGACATTCCCACCGGCGCCAATGGCGACTGTTATGACCGGATTGCCGTGCATGTGGAGGAAATACGCCAGAGCCTGCGCATCATCCGCCAGTGCGTGGACAACATGCCCGCGGGCCCGGTCAAGGCCGACCACCCGCTGACCACCCCGCCGCCGAAGGCGCGCACGATGCATGACATCGAAACGCTGATCCACCATTTCCTCGGCGTAAGCTGGGGACCGGTCATTCCACCGGGGGAAGCGCGCGCCAGCATCGAGGCCACGAAAGGCGTCAATACCTATACCCTGATCAGCGATGGGGGCACCACGTCCTACCGCACCCGCATCCGCACCCCGTCCTTTGCCCACCTGCAGATGATCCCGCTGCTCAGCCGCGGCATCATGATCGCGGACCTGATCGCGATCCTGGGCAGCATTGACTTCGTCATGGCCGATGTTGACCGCTGAAGCCCCCCTGCCCGCGCCCGTGCGGGCGGAAATCCTGGCGCTTGCGGCGCGGGAACCGCATCCGCGTGGCGCGGGTGTCGCGGCCCTGCGGCTGGTGCAGGCCCGCTTTGGCTGGGTCAGCACTGCGCACCTGCGCGAAGTGGCCGGCCTGCTGGGCATGTCGGCCGATGATCTGGACGGTATCGCCACCTATTTCAACCTGCTGTTCCGCCGGCCGGTCGGGCGGCATGTGATCATGCTGTGCGACAGCGTTTCCTGCTGGATCATGGGGCGTGGACCGCTGTGCGCCCATCTGTGCCGGACGCTGGGCATAAAGCCGGGCGAAACCACGGCGGACAACGCCATCACGCTGCTGCCCACGGTCTGTATCGGGCATTGTGACCATGCCCCGGCCATGCTGGTTGATGACACGCTGCATGGGGATGTGGACACGGCCACCCTTGACCGCCTGATCGATACGCTGAGGGACACGCCATGACGCCCCCTACCGAACGGCCCCTGACCGCCATGATCGATCCCGCCGCCGGGCCACCGGACTGTGCGGCATATGAACGTGCAGGCGGGTGGCAGGCCACGCGCAACGCATTGGGCCGCCTTGCCCCGGCCGGGATCATTGACATGGTGACACGATCGAAACTGCGCGGGCGTGGGGGCGCTGGCTTCGGAACCGGGCAGAAATGGAGCTTCGTGCCAAAGGAGCCCGCAGCCGACCGCCGCAAATACCTGATCGCCAATGCCGATGAGATGGAACCGGGCACCTTCAAGGACCGCTTGCTGCTGGAGGGCAATCCCCTGCAGCTGATCGAGGGCATGATCCTTGCGGCCTATGGCGTGCAGGCGGGGCATGGCGTCATCTTCCTGCGCGGGGAATATCATCTGGCCTGCGCGCGCCTGCACCATGCGATCGGGGAAGCAAGGGAGAAGGGCTGGCTGGGGGAGAATATCCTCGGCTCCGGCTTCAGTTTTGACATCCGTGTGCATTCCAGCGCCGGACGCTACATATGTGGCGAGGAAACCGCCCTGCTGACCGCGCTGGAAGGTCGCCGCGCCACACCGCGCAGCAAGCCGCCCTTTCCCCAGACCGGCGGCCTGTGGGGCGCGCCCAGCGTGGTGAACAATGTCGAGACACTGTGCAACCTGCCCCATATCATCACCAACGGGCCGGAATGGTTCGCGGGCCTCGGGCTGGGGGAAGATGGCGGCACCAAGATCTATGGCGTCAGCGGGCGGGTCGTGAAGCCGGGCGCATGGGAACTGCCCATCGGCACCCCGCTGCGCCAGATCATTGAAGACCATGCGGGTGGCATGCGCCCGGGCTACCGGTTGCGCGCCCTGTTGCCCGGCGGGGCGTCCACCGCCTTTCTCGACGCGACGGCAATCGATGTCGCCATGGATTACGGATCGGTGGAAAAGGCGGGCAGCAGGCTTGGGACCGGCATGGCCATCATCCTGGATGACCGGACCTGCCCCATCGGCATGATCCGTAACCTGGAACATTTCTTTGCACAGGAGTCCTGCGGGTGGTGCACCCCGTGCCGTGACGGGCTGCCATGGGTGGAACGCCTGCTGGACGCGATCGAGAACGGGTCGGGACAGGAGGAGGACATGGACCAGCTAGGCCGCCATGCCCGGATGCTGGGCGCCCCGGGCCGGACCTTCTGCGCCCATGCGCCGGGGGCGATGGCGCCGCTTGCCAGTGGACTGAAACTGTTCGCCGCCGATTTTGCCGCCCACATCCAGCAAGGCCGCTGCCCGCAGCAGCCGGGGGCATGACCATGACCAGCATCCGCATTGATGGACGGGACTGCCCGACACGCAGCGGCATCAACCTGCTGCAGGCCTGCCTGGAAGCGGGGGCCAGCCTGCCCTATTTCTGCTGGCATCCCGAACTCGGTTCCGTTGGCGCGTGCCGCCAGTGTGCCATCAGGCAGTTCAGCGGGCCTGATGACACGAAGGGCCGCATCGTGATGGCCTGCATGACGCCGGTCAGCGAAAATACCATCATATCCATTGACGACCCGGAAGCCCGGGATTTCCGCGCCAGCATCATCGAATGGATGATGGTCAACCACCCCCATGACTGCCCGGTATGCGAGGAAGGCGGCGAATGCCACCTGCAGGACATGACGGTCATGACCGGGCACAACGCCCGTCGCTACCGCTTCACCAAGCGGACCCATCGCAATCAGGATCTCGGGCCGTTCGTGAAGCATGAAATGAACCGCTGCATCGCCTGCTACCGCTGCGTGCGCTTCTACCGTGATTATGCGGGCGGGGACGATCTGACGGTCTTTGCGTCCCATGACAATGTGTATTTCGGGCGTGCCGAAGATGGCACGCTGCAGAACGCCTTCAGCGGCAACCTGGTGGAAATCTGCCCGACCGGCGTATTTACCGACAAACCCTTTTCGGCCGTCTACAGTCGCAAATGGGACATGCGTGGCGCGCCCTCGGTATGCGTGCACTGCGCGGTGGGCTGCAATACCATTGCCAATGCGCGTGAGGAGACGCTTCGCCGTGTCCTCAACCGCTACAATACGGATGTCAACCGCTACCTGCTGTGCGACCGGGGCCGGTTCGGACATGGCTTTGTCAACGCGCCGACACGGATCCGTACGCCGCTGCGCACCATTGACGGGCAGCAGGTGCCGGTCCCCATGGCGGACGCCCTGACGGCCTTCGCACGCATGGCGGCACGGGGGCGGGTCGTGGGCATAGCCTCCCCCCGCGCGGCGCTGGAGACCTGCTTCAGCCTGCATGCGCTGGTGGGTCCGCAGCATTTCTGCACCGGCCAGACGCGGCAGGAACACGAATGCGTGGAACTGGCCCATGCGCTGCTCGACCGCCATCCCGGCGCCCTGCCCACCATGCATGAAATGGAAAGCGCCGATGCCGTGCTGGTACTGGGCGAGGACGTATGCGCCACCGCGCCCCGGCTTGGCCTGTCGCTGCGTCAGTCGGTGCGGCAGGCGTCTTTCCATACGGCGGATGACGCCAGGGTGCCACGCTGGATGGATGCAGCGGTGCGCACGCTGGGGGCCGAATGCCCGTCCGGCCTGTATGTCCTCACGCCCGCTCCAACCGATCTGGACGGGGTCGCCGCGGAAACCCTGCGCGCCGCCCCCGATGACATCGCCCGGCTTGGCTTTGCCATCGCCCATGAAATTGATCCCGCCGCCCCGGCCGTCACGGATCTGGCGCCGGATGACGTGCTGCTTGCCGCACGTATCGCGCATACGCTTGTGGCAGCCGGAAAGCCGCTGGTTGTATCCGGCATGCAGTACGGCGCCCCCGCACTGATGCAGGCCGCCGCCAGTATCGTCGCGGCCCTTGCGCGCGCCACGCCTGAAGCGGGCCTGTCGCTGGGGCTGCCGGAATGCAACAGCATGGGGCTGGCCATGATGGGGGGGATGCCGCTGGAAACGGTAATGGAACAGGCACGGGCGGGCGAAATTTCCACTCTGGTCATTACGGAAAATGACCTGACCCGCCATCTGTCCCCGGCGGATGTGGCGGAACTGGTGGCGGCGGTTGCCGATATCGTCGTGATCGACCATACCGCCACACCGCTGTGCCAGCAGGCCAGCCTTGTCCTGCCGGTTGCGGCCTTCAGCGAATGCAGCGGCACGCTGGTCAGTCAGGAAGGCCGGGCGCAACGCTTTTTTCAGGCGGTCTTTCCCCCTGCCCCCATACAGGCCGGCTGGCGGTGGGTACAGGCGTTGGCCCGCGGCCTTGACCCGTCCCTGCTGCATATGGCGGGACTGACCGGCTGGCGGGATCTGGATGATGTCCTTGCGGCCATGGCGGTGGCATTTCCCCGCCTTGCCCCTGCGGCAAAGGCCGCACCGGGGGCGGACTACCGCATGAATGGCCAGAAACTGCGTAGCCAGACCTACCGCGCCAGCGGGCGGACCGTCATCCGTTCCTTCGTCAACGTGCGCGACCAGCCGCCACCTGGCAGTCCGGACGCCCCCTTCAGCAGTTCGATGGAAGGGGCCTTTGGGCCGGATATGCCCGCCGCGCTGGTGTCGGGCTATCAGGCGTCTCCGTGGAATTCGGTTCAGGCGTTGAACCGTTTCCAGCACGAAATCGGGGGCGACATGCGTGGCGGGGCATCCGGTATCCGGCTGTTGTCGCGCACCGCATCTGATGAAGCGGGGCCGCGTCCATACGCTTATGCCACGGATATTCCCACGCCGCATACCGCGCAGGCAGACACCGTTGTGGTGCTGCCCGATACACGCCTGTTTGGCAGCGAGGAACTGAGCATGCATTCCCCATCCATCATGGCGCGCGCAACCGCGCCAGCGCTGGGACTGCCTGCCGGCATGGCGACATCACGCCACATGGTGCTGCATCTGGATGACGGAGCGCACGTACTGCCCGTCGAACCCGTGCCCGGACTGCCTGCGGGCATTGTCCTGTGCCCGGCGCACATGGTCGCGCGTGCATTCCGTTTTCCCCGCGTGGCCCGGCTGGAGCGGATACCGGACGAAGGGGAACGGTCATGACGTATCCGGCGCTTTCCGCCATCATTCTCACGCCACTTGTCATCCTTGGCCTTGCCACCGTGCTGACATGGGTCGAACGGCGGCTGCTGGGGGTATGGCAGGACCGGTACGGGCCCAACCGCGTGGGACCGGGCGGCATGTTCCAGGCCGTGGCGGACGGGACCAAGATCCTGTTCAAGCAGGACTGGATCCCCCCCTTTGCCGACCGGGGTATATTTGTCGCGGCACCGGCCATTGGCATGATGACGGTCCTGCTGGCCTTTGCCGCCATTCCGCTGACGATGGGGACGGGCATTGCGGGGGACATGAATGTCGGGCTGCTGTTCATCCTCGGCATGATGGGGCTTGGGGTCTATGCGGTGGTGCTGGCCGGGTGGTCGTCCAACAGCAAATACGCGCTGCTGGGCGGCATGCGGGCGGCGGCGCAGATGATCAGTTACGAAGTCTTCATGGGGCTGTCCGTGCTGGGCGTGGTCATGATGGCCGGGTCATTCAACCTGCGTGCCATCGTGGCGGCGCAGGCGGGGGTATGGTTCATCATCCCGCAATGCCTTGGCTTTGGCGTGTTCATGCTGGCTGGCATTGCACAGACGCACCGCCTGCCCTTTGACCTGCCCGAAGGGGAGAACGAACTGGGCGCGGGGTTCCATACCGAATATTCGGGCATGAAGTTCGGCATGTTCTTCATTGCCGAATATGCCGGGATCATCCTGGTCTCCAGCCTTGTGACCACGCTCTATCTTGGGGGGTGGCGCGGGCCGTTCCTGCCGCCTGCCGTGTGGTCTGCGCTCAAGACAGGGGGCGTGGTGGTGTTTTTCATCCTGCTGCGGGCGGGGCTGCCCCGTCCGCGTTATGACCAGTTGATGGCGCTGGGCTGGAAAATCCTGCTGCCGCTTTCACTGTTCAATGTCATGGCGACCGGAACCATCCTCATGCTGCGCGCGTCCTGATGACACGCCTGATGCAAAGGCATCTCCCATGCTTGATACCCTGCGCACCCTGTTCCTGACGGCGCTGCATGCCTTCCACCGGCGCGCGACCGTGCAGTATCCCGAACAGCCGCCCTACCTGCCGCCGCGTTACCGCGGGCGCATCATCCTGTCGCGCGATCCCGACGGGGCGGAGCGGTGTGTCGCGTGCAACCTGTGCGCCGTCGCCTGCCCGGTGGACTGCATAAGCCTGCAGAAAACCGAAGCCGATGGCCGGTGGTACCCGGAATATTTCCGCATCAACTTCTCCCGCTGCATTTTCTGCGGCCTGTGCGAGGAAGCCTGCCCCACCTACGCCATACAGCTGACGCCCGATTTTGAAATGGGCGAATACGCGCGCTCGAACCTTGTTTATGAAAAGGAAGACCTGCTGATAAGCGGGACCGGGAAATATCCCGATTACAGTTTCTACCATGTCGCGGGCATTCCCGTTCCCGGCAAGGCGCGTGGCGCGTCTGAACGCGAACGCCCGCCGGTCGATCTCCATTCCCTGCTGCCGTAACCGTCATGCATGCCCTGGCCCTTCTTGCCGCGTGCGTGACCGTCGTGGGGGCCATCATGGTCATTACCCGGCGGGTGGCGGTGCATGCGGTGCTGTACCTGGTGGTGACGCTGCTGGCGCTGGCGACGGTGCTGGTCATGCTGGGCGCGTCATTTGCCGCGATGCTGGAGATCATCATCTATGCCGGCGCGATCATGGTGCTGTTCGTCTTCGTCATCATGATGCTCAATCTGGGTCAGCCGGACAGCGCGCGTGAAAAGGAATGGCTGCGGCCGCGCGCATGGCTGGGGCCGGGCGTCCTGGCCACCATTGTCTGCGCGGAACTGCTTTATTGCACCAGCCCGTTATCCGGGGCTGCACCCGTTCCTGCCGCCATTACGGTGCATGACGTGGGAGCGGACCTGTTCGGCCGCTACGTGCTGGTGGTGGAACTGGTGTCTTACCTGCTGCTGGCTGGTCTGGTCTCGGCCTTTTACATCGGGCGCAACCGGGCGGGAGGACGCTGACATGCTGGCCTTTTCCTTCAACGATACCCTGCTTGTGGCCACGGTCCTGTTTTCGATCGGCCTGGCGGGCGTTCTGGTCCGGCGCAACATGGTGTTCATGCTGATGTCGCTGGACATCATGCTCAATGCCGCGGCCCTCGTGTTCGTGGGGGCGGGCGCGCGCTGGCATGATGCGACGGGACAGGTGATGTTCGTGCTGATCCTTGCCCTCGCCGCCGTCGAAACGGCGGTGGGGCTTGCCATCATCGTGTGCCTGCATGCCCGGGGGCGTCCGACGCTGGATGCCGATACCGGCAACCTGCTGCGGGGATAGGGCCATGGCTGAAATCCTTCTTCCCCTTCTTGTCCTCTGCCCGCTTGCGGCGTCGCTGGTCGTGTTCATATCCGCCGGGCGCATGGGCGCACGGGCCATCGGGACGGTTGCCTGTGCCGGGGTGGGGATTTCCGCCGTGCTCAGCATCATCCTGTCCGTCATGCTCCTGTCCGGGCCTGTGGCGGGGGGATTGCAGGTGACGTTATGGCCATGGATGCGTGTTGCGGGCCTTTCGGCGGATATCGCCTTCACGCTGGACCGGATTTCCATGGTCATGGTCCTTGTCGTCACGATCGTGGGGCTGCTGATCCATGTTTATGCCGCAGGCTACATGCGCGACGATCCGGGCATCGCGCGCTTTTTTGGCTGCATGACGCTATTCGTGGCCGCCATGCTGGTACTGGTGCTGGCGTCCGACCTGCTGTGCCTGTTCATCGGGTGGGAAGGCGTGGGGCTGTGTTCCTACCTGCTCATCGGGTTCTGGTATGATGATCCCGCCAATACCTCTGCCGCGCGCAAGGCCTTCTACATGACACGCATGGGGGACGTGGCCTTGCTGTGCGGCCTGCTGCTGCTGGCCTGTGCGACGGGTTCCCTGCGCATCGGCAGCGTGCTGGCATCGGTTGCGGACGGGCGGTTGCCCGCATCTGGCGTGAATGTGGCGGCAGCCTTCATACTGGTGGGGGCGCTTGCCAAGTCGGCGCAGATCCCCTTCCAGGCGTGGCTGCCGGACGCCATGGCCGGGCCGACGCCGACCTCCGCCCTTATCCATGCCGCTACCATGGTGACGGCGGGTGTCTACCTGATCGCGCGGGTGCATGACCTGTTTGCCATGGCGGCCCCCGTCATGGCGCTGACGGCGGTGCTTGGGGCGCTGACCCTGCTTATGGGGGCATGCACGGCGCTGGTGCAGTCCGACCTGAAGCGTATCCTTGCATGGTCCACGATCAGCCAGCTTGGCTACATGTTTCTCGCCCTTGGGTGCGGGGTGTGGCAGGCGGCGCTGTTTCATCTGATGACCCATGCCTTCTTCAAGGCGCTGCTTTTCCTGACGGCGGGCGCCGTTATCATGCGCGCCGGCCATGAGCAGGATATTTTCCGCCTGGGCGGCCTGCGCCGCGCCATGCCGGGACTGACCGCAGCCTTTGTCGCGGGGGCGTCCGCGCTGGCTGGCCTGCCGCTGGTGACGGCCGGGTTCTACAGCAAGGAAATGATCCTGTCTGGCGTATGGCACGTCCATTTTGGCCTGGCGCGGGAATGGACCCTGAGCGGGCATCCGTTATGGGGAATTGCCCTGCTGGGGGCCTTCCTGACCGCGCTGTATATTTTCCGCTGTGTCTTCATCGTCTTTTGCGGGAAGGCGGGAACCAGGGCTGCGGGCCGGACGTCACGCCTTATGGGCATTCCGCTGGTCTGCCTGTCTGTGCTCTCGCTGTTTGGCGGAGTCATTGAAATGCCGGATACACTCCCCTCCCTTCACCTGTTCAGCGCCCTTCTTGATCCCGGAACACCATTATCCCATGCGGATGAACCGGTCTGGCTTGTGCTGGCGGGTGCGCTCGCGCCGCTTGCCGGGCTTGGGGTCGCATGGGTGCTGTGGGGGCGTCCTTCACCCGTCATGCGCGAAATACCCGGGCAGGCGGGCGTTATCCGTCCCGCCCGCACCGGCCGGGGCATGGATGTGCTGTATGACCGGGTGTTCGTGCAGCCCTTCCGCCTGCTGGCATGGCTGACACGGCTTGATATCCCCGGTCATGCCATAACCGGGACAGGGCGGCTGACACGGGCGGCCAGTGCCGGAATTCTCGGGGTGCGGGCCGGTTTGCTGGATATGCTGGCCATGCGGGCGACCGGAACGGCCAGATGGGCGGGTCACCTGCCGGGCCTGTTCCAGAATGGTCGCGTGCGGTGGTATGCGGCATGGATCGCAGGCGGGCTGTGCGCGGGCCTGGCCATGGCGGTACTGTCATGAACCCCCTGCCCGTCCTTGTGCTCCTGCCCATCATGGGTGGGGGACTGGCCTGGGGGGCCGGACGCATGTGGCCCCGTGCCAGTCCGTCCATGCGCGATGCGTCATGGTGGGTGGTGCTTGCAACCCTGGTTGTGGAAACGCTTGTGCTGGCAATGGCCACATTCAGCCACCGCGCCCATGCGGGGCCGTGGCCGGGGCATTTTGCCATGCCATGGATCCCGGCCATGGGCATTGCGGTCAGGCTGGACATGGATGGTCTTTCGCTGTCGCTGATCTGGCTTTCGCTTATCCTGTGTTTTCTGTGCGTACTGCTTGCCACCCGTCAGGCCACGGCGCATGCCGGGGCGTTCCGTTTCCTGTTCCTTGCGACCCTTACGGGCGTCATCGGGACATTCCTGGCCACGGACCTGTTCGTGTTCTTCTTTTTCTGGGAACTGATGCTGGTGCCGATGGCCGGGCTGATTGCCGCATGGGGGCATGAGGACAGGCAGCGCGCCGCCATGAAGTTTTTCATGTTCACGCAGGGCAGCGGACTGGTCATGCTGCTGTCCATCCTCGGTCTGGTCATCACGCATTACCGGCAGACGGGCGTGCTGACGTTTGATTACTTCACGCTGGCCCACACATCCCTGTCCCCCACCGGCGCCATGCTGCTCATGCTGGGGTTCTTCATCGCCTTCGCCGTCAAGCTGCCGGTGGTGCCGGTCCATGTCTGGCTACCTGACGCCCACACGCAGGCCCCGACCGCGGCCAGCGTACTGCTGGCGGGCATCCTGCTCAAGACCGGGGGGTATGGCATGATCCGCTTCAATGTCATGCTGTTTCCCGATGCCGCCGCCCGGTTTGCCCCCATCGCCATGGGGCTGGGTGTCGCGGGCATCCTGTACGGGGCGTGGCTGTCGAGCGCGCAGGATGATGTAAAGCGCCTGATCGCCTATAGCAGCATCAGCCACATGGGTTTTGTGCTCCTTGGCATTTTTGCGGGTTCCCGCATGGGAATGCTGGGGGCGGTCATGCAGATGCTGGCCCACGGCCTGGGCACGGCGGCACTTTTCCTGATCGCGGGCGCCATCCAGGACCGGTTGCATACGCGTGACATGCACCGTATTGGCGGATTGTGGGCCGCCATGCCACGCCTGTCCAGCGCGGGGCTGTTCTTTGCCATGGCAGCCCTCGGCATGCCGGGACTGGGGAATTTCACCGGTGAGTTCCTGGTGCTGCTGGCGACATGGCGCATCAGTCCCCTGCTTGCGACACTGGCGGCGACGGGACTGGTCCTGGCCGCCATCTATGCATTGCGAATGGTCAACCGCATATTTCTGGCTGCACCGCAGGCGGATACGCGACCGGTAACGGATCTTCCGTCCTGGCAGATGGCGGTCTTTGCCTGTGTCATGGCCTTTCTTGTCCTGCTGGGCCTGTATCCGCAGCCTTTCATGATATTTTCCGCCCCGCTTCCCCTGCCCGCCACGGCCATGGCTGGTCCGGGGGGTACCACGCCATGATCGGGCATGACATCTTCGTGCCGGCCCCGCTGCTGGTCGTATCCATCGGGATCATGGTCATGCTTGCCGCGACGGCATGGCGGCGTTCGGTAGGACGCGGCTTCCTGTGCGCCACCGGCATGCTGCTGCTGGCCATTACGGTCGTGGGGCACCATACGGGCAAGGTGCCCGATGGTGGCGACAGCCTGTTCGTTCAGGATCGATGGACGGCCTGTACGGCTATCCTGATCATGTTTTCCACCCTGTGCATCATGCTCATGTCATGGCGGGATGCAGGGGTCACGCGGGAAGATGAATATCCCCTGCTGCTCATGCTGGGTACGCTGGGTGCGCTGGCCATGGTGTTCAGTGCGAATTACATGCCGTTTTTTCTGGGCCTGGAAATACTGGGCGTCTCCATCATGGGACTTGTGACCTTTGGACACCGCGCCGTGCCGGGTCATGAGGCCGCGATGAAATACCTGATCCTGTCCGGTGTTTCTTCCGCCATTCTCCTGTTCGGTATCGGCCTGGCCTATGGTGTCACGGGATCCCTGCGGTTCATGCCGCCCATTGCGGCAGGCGCGGTTCCCGCCGCATTGCCGGTTGCCGCCACGATCATGATTCTGGCCGGCATGTTCTTCAAGCTTTCCGCGGTCCCCTTCCACATGTGGCTGCCCGATGTGATGGAGGGCGCACCCGTGCCCGTGGCGGCGTTTGTGGCCGTGGTTTCGAAAATTGCGATATTTTCCGCGCTGGTCCGTTATTTCGGGACGCAGAACCAGCCTCCGTTCCTTGATGACATCCTGTGTGGCGTCATTATCCTGACCATTATGGGCGGCAACCTGATGGCATTGCGTCAGGCCGGTTTCATACGCCTTATGGCCTATTCATCCATTGCGCACATGGGATATCTGCTGATTGCCTTCGTGTGCCCGGGCCGTCTGCAATCCGGGGTCGTGAGCGTTTATCTTGCGGCCTATACCGTCAATACACTGGGCGTATTTGCGGCCATGGATGCCTTTGCCATCCCCGGCGGGCCGGATGGCAGGGTGGTCGCGCAATGGAAGGGCGCGTTTTCCAGTCGTCCATTCCTGGCGTCGGTCATGTCGCTCATGCTGCTTTCGCTTGCGGGCATTCCACCCGGAATCGGTTTTTTCGCGAAATTCGGCATCGCCGCGGCCGGTGTTGAACATCAGCGTGACCTGCTGCTCTGTTTCCTTATAATCGGCAGTATTATCGGGTTGTATTATTACCTGAACATCGTCCGGACCATGATGGCGGCCCCGGCGTTACCCTCTGTCAAACTGAACCGGCAGATGCGTCCGGAACTGACGGTGCTTGTCATCGTTCTGAGCATGATCGTCGTGATCGGAGGGCTTTTTCCCGCCCGTGCCATCCATCCGTTTCTACCCCCGCCTGTTGCGCCATCCGGAACGGGGGATGGCGCGACTCATTGACCGGACAGGTTTGTGATTATCCAAAACATGGAAAGGGTCTTCTTATGTCCTCTCGTGTCTTTCACATTCTGGCGCAAAAAGGCAGTACGGTCATAACCGTCAGGGCAGATGACCCCATCCTGGATGTCGCCGCCACGCTGGCGCGGCATAATATTGGCGGGGCGCCGGTTCTGGGCGACGATGGGCAACTGGTGGGTCTTGTATCGGAAAAAGGGATCGTCCATGCCCTGTCACTGCATGGCGCGGACATATCGACCCTGACCGCAGAAGACATCATGGCCACGGACATGCCAGTCGCAACACCTGATGACAGTATTTATGATATTGCCTGCCGCATGACATATTCCCGCAACCGGCACGTGCCCGTTCTGGAAAATGAAAAACTTGTCGGGCTGGTCAGCATCGGGGACATCGTCAAGCTACGCGCCGAAAATGCCGAACACGAAGTGCAGGAACTGGAGGATTACGTGACAGGGAGCGACCACGCGGCCGTCCAGCCCCCCACTGACACGTCCCCCCACCGATCAGGGAAAAGAAAGACTGATCCCGCCTGCCGCCATATGGCGCGCCATGTCAGCCATTCAGGGGGCGCGTGTTCCAATGGGTCGGCGCGCGGCATGAAAATCCGCCCACGGGTCCGCGCGTTGCGATGCAAGCCGTTGCATGGCGTTGCCCACCGTGAACTGCGCCGGGCCCGTCAGTGCGTCCAGTTCCGCCCAGCTTACCGGCATCGAGATCGGGGCGCCGGGACGCGCGCGGGTTGAATAGGGCGCCACGGATGTCGCCCCGCGCTGGTTGCGCAGGTAATCAAGCAGGATCCTGCCATGCCGCCTCGCCCTGGAAACAGTCGTAACGAAACGGTCCGGGCTGTCGGCGGCCATGTCCTGCGCCAGTGCATGGGCGAAGGTCTTTGCGCCCGCCCAGTCGGCTACGGGTTCAAGCGGGGCGATGACATGCAGCCCCTTGCCGCCAGAAGTCTTGACAAAGGCCGCAAGCCCGGAGGCTTCAAGCCGCGCGCGCACGGCGCGTGCGGCAGCAATGACGTCTGCCCACCCGACCCCTTCCCCCGGATCAAGGTCCATGACCAGTTGGTCGGGTCGTTCCCAGTCATGGCATGAAGCCTGCCAGGGATGGATTTCCAGCGCAGCACCCTGCACCAGCCCCATGAGGCCATCAAGATCATGGATGCCGATCAGATGGCCCCGTGGCGCGCCCTGCGGGTCATCAAGCGCCACGATATGGGCGTTCATGCCCTTCCACGCATTTTTCTGGAAGAAACGTGGCCCCTCGATCCCTTCCGGGCAGCGCAGCAGCGCCAGTGGCCGGTCGATGATGAACGGGGCCATGCGTGGCCATGCAGCTTTGTAATAATCGGCCAGACCGGCCTTGGTTATGTCGGCATCGGGCCAGTAGACCCGGTCCGGATGGGTCAGCATGACATCATGGCCGGCCCGGGCCGTGGGTGTTTTCACTGCGGGCATCGTGCATGCGTCCCCCTGTGTGTCCCCTGCTGTTGCGCGGGGCTGGACGGGTTGTTTTCATGACCCTGTCAGAGGGTAAGGTTTCTGACGGGCATTTCCACAAGCTGTAACTGTGGCGTCGTGCCGCCCTGCCATGCATTGGCGCCCGGCACGATCTGCGGTGTCGGGATGTCGGCACGGTTCTTTTTTTCGCTCAGGGTGGAAATATCGAAACGCCTGTCCCGGTCATCGAGCGAGGACTGGCTGACCTGCCCATCCCTGGTAAAGCCCATCATCAACTGGGGAATGCCCAGGGGCAGGTCATGATCCCGGTCGATCTGCCAGGTGTGCCATGTCTTGCCATAAGTGGTGACAAGATCGGCCATGAACGCATGTTCCCCCATGTCGGGCACGCCGGGTGCGACCAGCATGCCGGATTTCACTTCGTAATGATGGCTGTGCCATAATTTCTTTTCTTCTTCGGGAAGCGTCCTGAATATCGTCTCGCTGACAATGTATTCAACGCCGATAAGCCGGGCGTTTTTCTGGTTGGCTTCATAGATCACGCATTGATGGAAGCCTTCGCCCAGATGTGTGCAGAAATGATTGGCTTCGACCTGACGCCCCAGATCATCGGCATAGAAGTGGAAACCATTCAGATACTCGCTCATCGCATCGATCGGTTTCCTGGCCTGCAGGGCGCCTGCGGCCGTATCGAGTACGTCGCTGCGCAGGGATGTCGGACCGCCGGGCACCGGCGCCAGCTTTTTATCGGCCGCACCGGCCTTCCGTCCCGCAATGGCCATGAGCGGGGCCGCGACAAGGGTCGTGGCCACCGCACGGCCGAAACATCGGCGGCAGGTAAGGTTATGAAGGAACGACATGATCTGTCCTTTCAGGCGGCATGAACCGTGCTTCGTGCCGCTATAAAGCATGGCTGTGTGCCGGAGTTTCGTGGCCTGTCACGGGCGGGGCGGATAATCGGGGCCATGCCTGCCCCAGTCGCCCCCCATGGCCCGTACAAGGTCGACGCCACTCATCAGGCGGCGCGTATTGATGGTAATCAGGTCTTCGCACGCCTGTAGTTCCGCCGTCTGGGCAATGACAACCTGAAGGTAGTCCACCGCCCCTTCGCGGTACTGAACATTGGCCAGATGGTCGGTGCGGGTGGCCGCCGTTACCCCCTCCTCCTGCCATGTGGCGGCGTCGGCCAGGTGGTTGAGGAGCGCAAGCTGGTCTTCCACTTCATGGAAGGCCGTCAGGGCTGTCTGCCGGTAACTGGCTGCGGCCTGTGCATATTCCGCGTGCGTAAGCTCCAGATTGGCGAACCGCCGCCCGCCATCGAATATGGCCAGTGTCGCCAGCGCCGGGCCAAGCGCCCATACGCCACTCCCGGCGGAAGCCAGCATGCCGGTCGTGGTTTCCGAACCACCGGTTGCCCCAAGCGTGATGTTGGGAAAGAAGGCGGCCCGCGCCACGCCAATCCGGGCATTTGCCGCTGCCATCTGCCGCTCAGCCGATGCGACATCGGGCCTGCGTTCCAGCAGGTGGGCGGGCGCGGTTACGGGAATGACCGGCACGGGCGGCAGGCTGTCCGCCGGCGGGATTGAAAAAGTGGAAGGCTGTTCACCGATCAGCACCGCAATGGCATGTTCCGCCAGCGCACGGTCCGCCACCTGCTGTTCCAGCCGGGATTGGGTTGTGGCCAGCTGTGTGCGGGCTCGGCCGACATCCAGTTCATTCGCGGCCCCGCCCACAAATCGCCTTGTGGTCAGGTCCAGCGCCGCGGAATAGGCCGCCATGGTCTTCTGCAGCAGGCTGATGCGGGCATCCAGACCGCGTAGCTGGAAGTAATCATCACCCAGTTCGCCCTCCAGGCTGAGGCGGATCGACGCAAGGTCGGCGGCACTCGCCTGCGCATTGGCCCGCGCCGCCCTGACCAGATTGCGGATGCGCCCCCATATATCCGGCTCCCACGAAACAGTGCCGCCGGATTCATAGTCATGATATTCGTAATAATTGCCGGTGGCGGGAAAAAGCGCGCGTTCACGCTGTGCGCTGGCGGTTGCGTCAATCTGGGGAAAGAAGTCGGCCCGCGCCCGCCTGACCAGCGCGCGCGCCTGGTCATATCGCGCCACGGCGGCGGCCAGTTGCGGGCTGCCGTGTTCGATCCTGTCCTCCAGCCGGTCCAGCCCCGCATCACCCATGACCGACCACCACGCCCCGCGCTGCGCGGTGTCGGCAGGCCGCGCCGGTGTCCACACGCCGGTTTCCCTGAATGCGGCGGGCGTATCGGGTAGCGTGGGCCTGTGGTAACGGGGGGGCGAGATTGCAGCCGCACAGCAGGACAACGAGAAGCAGGACCGCCCTGCCACGCTCACGCGCCATGCCCGCCCTCACGCGGTTTGACGGGGTCCCCGTCCCCGATCTCATCCGGCGGGTTGGTTATGATCCTGTCGCTTGGTGTAATCCCCGTCACCTCGAGTTCGGTCCCGAAATCGATCAGGATCGCAACGGGCCGTATCCTGACATGGTCCTGCCCGTCCACCAGTGCCACGGTTGTCCCGTCCTGGCGGAAGAGCAGGCTGCTGGCGGGAATGCGCGCGGTAGGCGGCGCCTGTGGCCCGGGGCCGTGAAACGCAAAGGATATCTGGGCATAGGCGCCCGGCTTGAGAAGGTTTTCCCCGTTGTCATAGACAAGCTGGACCAGCATCGTGCCCGACTGGGAATCAACCGCATCCGAAGAATGAAGCAGACGGGCTTCAAACTGCCGGTTGCGGTAATCGGGCACCGTAAAATGCGCGACAAATCCCTCGCGCATCCGCGCGGCATAGGCCTGTGGCACACGTACGTAAAGCCGCAGGCGGCTTACGTCCGATACGGTAAAAAGCGGCTGGCTGGCCGCCGTCCCCGCCACGATCAGCGCGCCGATATCGGTCGCGCGGCTGGTGATCACACCGGCGAAAGGGGCAATGATGCGCTTGAAGGCGGAAAGCGTTTCAAGCCGTTCGACCTCCGCCGCGGCTTCATGGCGCGTGGCCTCGCTGGCTGCAAGATTGCCCCGGCGTTCATCCGTTTCCTGCTGGGATACGGCGTTCTGGGCATTCAGCCGGTCCCACCGGCGCGATGTGATCCGCGCCAGGTCGCGCTGTGCGGTCCGCGTGCCCAGCGCCGCCCTGGCACCGGCAAGCTGCAGGTCGACATCGGGCGTATCGATTTCCGCCAGAAGCTGGCCCGCCGCCACCTTCTGCCCGATATCGACATACCACTGCCGCAGGTAGCCATTGGTCCGTGCATAGACCGGCGCGCCGTACCATGCCTGCAGGATACCGGGCAGGACCAGCGTATCAACCGCGTGACCACCCGGATGCACGACCGTCACGCTGGGCACCAGCGCCGCGACATTGGTGGCGTGAAGCTGGCGGCGGTCATGGATGCGCGTCATCGTGCCCACCACCAGGATGATCCCGAAAAGGCAGGCGCCCCCAAGAACGATCCAGCGCAGGTGTGGCCTGGGTCCGGCATGTATGGCGGTGCGGGTTTCAGCCATGCGCGCGTGCCCCGTCCGTATCGTGGCGCGCACGCCGGTCGTAGATGATGGCGAAAAGCGCCGGCACGAAAAACAGGGAGGCGCAGGTGGCGAATATCAGGCCACCGATGACGGCACGCCCCAGCGGCGCGTTCTGCTCGCCCCCTTCGCCCAGCCCCAGCGCCGTCATGATCACGGGCCGCAGGCGGGTACTGCCCGCGGCCAGCGCCGCCTTGCGCGCATCCCCATGTTCCGCCAGCCGTTCGCGGCAGAAGGTGATGACCAGGATGGAATTGGCCGTCGCCACCCCCATGCACATGATCGCCCCCGTCAGCGCGGGAACGGAAAGCGGGGTATGCGTTGCAAACAGTATCCAGCATATGCCCGCAAGCGCGCCCGGCAGTGCGAGGACGACAATGCACGGATCGGTCCAGCTCTGGAAATTGATGACAATAAGCAGGTAGATCAGCACGATGGCCCCCAGCAGGCCAAACCCCATGCCCGAGAAGGCGGTTGTCATGGCCTGGTACTGACCGCGCAGCGTGACCGTGACGGTCCCGGGCCGGTCGTGATCGAGGTGGCGCAGGGCCGCCTGCACGTCCGTGGCGATGGCGCCCAGGTCGCGTCCGTCGCCGCCTGCGAAGACATCGACCAGCGATCGGATGTTGTACTGTGCCTCGACCGGGGAGGTCGTGCCACGCGTAATCGTGCCAAGCGCGCCAAGCACCTGCAGCTGGGCCGTTGAAACCCCGGTTACGGGCAGGCCGATGATATCCGCCAGCGAACTGATGCGGTATTCGGGCATCTGCACCGCGATGGGGTATGTGACCATGCTGTGCGGGTCCAGCCAGTACAACGGGGCGGTCTGCACGGTCCCGGCAATGGACGTGGCGATGGAGGTGGTCACGTCACCTTCCGTCAGGCCAAGCTGGTTGATGCGGGTGCGGTCGACCTCAAAACGCAGTTCAGGGTAATGGCCGGGCTGCTGGATGCGGGCATCGACCAGGCCGTCAATGTGGCGTATGGCGCGCAGTATGCGGTTTGCAAACTGTCGCGTCTCATCCGGACTGGGGCCGGATACCTGGATGTCGATCGGTGCCGGTGCGCCGAAATTGAGGATCTGGGTCGTGATGTCCGATGGCAGGAAGGCGAAGCTGGCCTCGGGGAAGGCCCTGGACAGTTCGCGGCGCAGGGTGCGGATGTACTGCCCGGTCGGGTGATGGTTTTCCTTCAGGGCGACAAGGATGTCCCCGTCCTGCGGCCCGATGGTGCCCGATGCGTTATAGGCGGTGTTGATGGCGCTGGTGGGCAGGCCGATGTTATCGGCAATCGAATCAACCTCGTCCGCGGGAATCCGCTGGCGGATCTGCTTCTCGATACGCTGGAACAGGGCCGATGTCTCCTCTATGCGCATGCCTATGGGGGAACGCACATGCAGGGTCATCGTGCCCGCATCGACCTGCGGGAAGAAGTTGCGGCCAAGAAACGGGAGCAGTCCCATGCTTAGCGCGGCAAAGCACAGGAAGCCGGCCACGAACCGGCCGCGATGGTCCAGAATGCTTTCCAAAAGCGCGCCGTAGCGCCCGCGCAGCGCTTCGAAACGCCGCTCGAAACCGTGCTGGAAGCGTGTGAAGACATTTTCCCCGCGCTGCCCTGCCTCCTCATGCGGGCGCAGCAGGAACATGGCCATGGTCGGCACGAGCGTGCGGGACAGGACAAAGGACATGACCATGGCGAACATGACCGACAGCGCCATCGGCACGAACAGGAAGCCCGCCACCCCCGGCAGGTAGAACATCGGCACGAACACGATGCAGATACACACAAGCGACAGGAAGGCCGGGACGATGATCTCCCCCGATCCATCGATGATGGCGGCATGGACATCCTTGCCCATTTCCAGATGACGCTCGATATTCTCGATCGTGACCGTGGCCTCGTCCACCAGAATGCCGACGGCCAGGGCCAGGCCGCCCAGCGTCATGACATTCAGCGTCTCGCCCAGCGCGGACAGGGCCGCAACCGCCCCCATGACCGATAACGGGATGGACGTCGCCACAATCAGCGTGGACCGCCATGACCCAAGGAACAGCAGGATCATGAGGCTGGTCAGCCCGGCCGCGATCGCCCCCTCGCGCATTACCCCGTTCACGGCGGCCCGGACAAACAGCGACTGATCGTTGACGGGCCGGAGCCTGAGCTGTTGCGGCAGGCCGCGTGTCGCATCGGGGATCATCGCCTTGACCCCCGCCACGATGGCGATGGTGGAGGTGGCGCCCGATTTCAGCACGGTCATGAGTGCGGAGCGCTGGCCATCCACATGCACCACGTTCTGCTGGGGCATGGACCCGTCGCGCACATGGGCGACATCGCCCACGCGCACCACGGCGCCATTGACCGTGCGCACGGGCAGCATGTTGAGCAGTGCGACCGAAAGGGGCGCGTTGTTCAGCCTGAAATTATACTGGTATTCCCCGATTTTCACGAAACCCGCGGGGGTGATCTGTGTCTGGGTGGTCAGGGCGTTGCCCACGTCCTGGGCCGAAACGCCACGCGACTGCAGCTTGCCGGGGTCAAGGTCCATCTGGATCTGGCGCACCTTCCCGCCATAGGGATAGGGAATGGCGGCACCCGGAACCGTGACCAGCCGGTTGCGGATGAAGTTGAAGCCGTAATCATAAAGCTGCTGTTCGGTCATGCCCTCGCCCGACAGCGCAAGCTGCACGATCGGCACGGTGGAGGCATTGTAATTCAGGATCAGCGGCGGCGTGGTGCCAGTGGGAAGCTGGCGCAGGATGGTCTGGGCAATGGCCGTGACCTGCGCATTGGCGATGCGGATATCGGTGCCGGGCTGGAAGAATATCTTTATCACCCCGATGCCTGTCAGCGACTGTCCCTCGATATGTTCGATATTGTTGACCGTCGTGGTCAGCGTGCGCTGGAAGGGCAGTACGATTCGCCCCGACATGTCCTGTGGCGAGAGATTGCTGTAGGTCCAGGCCACCGCAATGACGGGAATGCCGATATCGGGAAAGATGTCCTCCGGTGTGCGGATGGCGGAAAGTACACCGGCCATGGCGATCAGGATGGCCATGACGACAAATGTGTAGGGACGGGCAAGCGCCAGCTGAACAATCGCATTCATGCCACCTGCCTGTTTCCTGTCGGCTATGATGCCCCGTGGTTCACGGGGTATCCGGCTTCAGATAACGGCTGCGGCATGGCCCGGTTTGTGGCGCGGGGCAGATAATTTTGTATCAGGGCGCGGTATCCGGCGCGCGGGTTCCGCGCCGGACCGGTCGCGCCAGCAGGCGGAAAGGACAGGTTCTTATCCCGGCTGCCCTGCCCTATTTCTGGCAATCAAGGCATATCTTGCCGAAATGCCGGTTGCTTTCCTGATATCTGAAGGCGTCCACAATATTTTCCAGCGGGAATATACGGTCAATGACGGGCCGGAAGGCATTACCGTCAAATGCCCTTATCATGGCCTGCTGATCTGCCCGGCACCCGACAAGCACGCCCTGCAGGCGGAACTGCTTCAGCAACATCGGCACGATTTCCAGTTGGCCTGAAACCCCGCTGAGAATGCCGATGGTGGAAATATGCCCTCCCACCCTGACGGCTTCCATTGACTGTTCGAGGGTCCTGGCGCCGCCGACTTCAATAATATGGTCAACCCCTGTCCCGCCGGTCAGTTCCCAGGCCGTTTTACCCCATGCGGGATCGTGCCGGTAGTTGATCAGGTGATCTGCCCCCAGTTCGCGCAGGCGTTCGAGTTTTTCGTCACTGGAAGACGTGGCGATAACTGTCGCCCCGGCCATCTTGGCAAACTGAAGCGCGAATATCGATACGCCACCTGTCCCCTGCACCAGCACGGTGCTGCCGGGCCTGACCTGATCATCGACAAACAGGGAACGCCATGCGGTCAGGCCCGCCGTGGTCAGTGTCGCGGCCTCGGCATGGGTCCAGCCGCGCGGGGCATGTGTAAACGAGGTCGCGGGCGCCGTGACATCTTCACGCGCATAGCCATCAACCCCGTCGCCCGGCACCGTGGTAAATCCGATCACATGCGGTGCGCCAGCAAGCCAGGTAGGGAAGAAAGTGCTGACCACCCTGTCGCCGGGCGCGAATTCCGTAACGCCCGCGCCAACTTCAATCACTTCGCCTGCCCCGTCCGCCATGGGAATGCGCGGAACGGTCGGCCCCCACATGCCGCTTACAACGGCATAATCATGATAATTGAGGGATGAGGCATGCAGCTTGACCCTGATTTCACCATGTGCCGGAGCCCTTGCCGCCTGTTCCGTGATGGTTACATTTTCAAAACCACCCGGAGGCCGCACCACTATTGTCCTGACCATGACCGGTTTCTCCTTTCTGCTCTCATAACCGGGATATCAGAGACGGCGGAGCATTTCCAATGTCAGGCCATTTCATGAAATCTCATGTGGATACACATCTTTCTTTCCCTGTATTGCCAGACTCAGGACCTGTTAATTTATTGA
The DNA here is from genome assembly GCF_000285295.1 of Komagataeibacter europaeus LMG 18890. Taxonomy (GTDB): domain Bacteria; phylum Pseudomonadota; class Alphaproteobacteria; order Acetobacterales; family Acetobacteraceae; genus Komagataeibacter; species Komagataeibacter europaeus. The sequence continues at coordinate 26,715 of NZ_CADP01000033.1, forward strand.
ACTGAGTGAGGCATTGTGATTCACAGGCTTACCGATGGAGGTCAGGCAGTGAGTGACGTGTAGCGACCAGATACGACCGCTGCGCTCATACATTCATGTCTGCAATCCACATCGCAGCAGGCTTCATCTTCCATCTCAAAGAATGAGTCCTGTGCCTAGACCGGCCAGAAGTATCTTTCGCATGCCTGCCCTGTTCCCCATCATATATAAAGCCCACGCCATCCTGAGTTATGACAGAAAAACCTGACGCGAAGCTGAACATATGATCTGCGGGCAGGAATTTATATTAAATTATATTATGAAAATTATTATAATTTAAATAAATATGGACATTCAGGGCGCATGGTTATTCATTATTGCTTTACCGCAATGCCATAATCCGCCGGTTACAGGCCACGCGCCAGGCCGTGCGGGTCGTTGCCGGCATGGACATCGGGGCGGCCTTCGGGGGAAAAGTGATTTTCCAGGTGCCCCTCCAGTTTTTCCAGCGACAGGCCTTTCGTTTCCGGCAGGAACCTTGCCACGAACATCAGGGAAACCAGATTGATCGCGGCAAAGGCGAAGAAGGTCGACGCGCCAATCCAGTGCAGGGCGGCTGGAAACAGGAAGGAAACAGTGGCGTTGAAAACCCACTGGGCCGCAACGGACAGCCCGGTCAGGATGCCACGCGCGCGCATCGGGAACAGTTCCGACATCAGCAGCCAGTACAGCGGTGAGACCATCATCTGGATGAACAGCAGCGCCACGAGGATGAAGCCCAGCGCCACCATGCCCTGCATGGGCGATCCACCCATCAGCAATAACGTCGCCCCAAGGCCCAGATGCGCGCATACGACACCGGCAAGGCCGCCCAGAAGCGTGAAACGACGCGCGAACCGCCCGATCATCCATATCCCCAGAAAGGTTGCGATGACCGCGACGACACCCGCGCCGATTGTCGCGGTCAGGGCCGCCTGGGTGCCCAGGCCGGTCTGGCGCAGGATGATGGGCGTAAAATACATGAAGGCGTTCACGCCGGTGAACTGGGCGGAAAACCCCAGCCCGATCCCGACCAGCAGCAGGCGCCGGATCCAGACCGTGCCCAGGGCCTCGCGCCAGCCCATCTGGTCGGATTCCTCGTTCACCTGTGCCCTGATTTCCCCCATTTCCCTGCTGACCTGTGTGTCGGTCGAGCGGATGAGTTCAAGCACCTTCCGCGCTTCGTCGGTCCGGCCACGGCTGGCCAGCCAGCGGGGGGAGCGCGGCACGAAAACCAGACCAAGCCCCAGCAGGAAAGCCGGGACCGCCGCGATCGCAAGCATGGTGCGCCAGATATCATTGGCCCCGGAAAACCGCGCCAGCAGGGCGCTGAGGACATAGGCGACCAGTTGCCCGGTCACGATCATCATCTCATTCTGGCTGACCAGCCGCCCACGCCTGCCCGGCGGCGCCATTTCCGAAATGAACATCGGGACAAGGGCGGACGCGCCGCCGACGGCAAAGCCGAGTACGGCGCGCATCACGACCATGACCGGGACCGTAGGGGCCTGTGACGTGCCGATCGCGCCGAACATGAAGATCACGGACAGCCCCATGAGGCTGTCGCGCCGCCCCACCCGGTCCGCCACGATACCGCACAGCAGCGACCCGACGGCCGCCCCCAGCACCAGCGCGGACGTGACCAGCCCTTCGGTCAGCGGGGTCAGGCCTAGCCCGCCCTGCGCGGATGGCAGTTGCATGAATGGAAGCGCGCCTGCGATCACCCCCGTGTCATAGCCGAATGCGAGCGCACCCATCGTGACGACCACGACAATTTTCGTTACCAGCTTCCGTGCGTCTGTAAGCGTTTTCATTCATGCATCCACAGTCTTTCAACCGTGTTCCCCTGAACGGATGGGCACTGAAAGCTGTTTATTTCTTTCATGCCATGAAACCGGAAAACACCTGGCGCACCTGTCGGGTTGCATAATTTCTGAAATGTCAGGAAATCTGTCTGTTCCTTTTTCGGTTGTGCTTCGTCATTTCTGTGCCGATGGGCGAAACCAGCCGCTGATACTCGACATGTTCCCACGGTGGCGGTCACTACATTGCGATCGGCAGGGAATAATATTTGCGGCGGCGGTTTCCGCCTGTGCTCTTCCCTGCCCTCCGCTGGCGGCTAGTCCACGATATGCGTGGCCTGTGCGTCGTTTCCGGGTAGTGTCCCGGCAACAGGAAACAGGGCACGGCAGGCCGGGCGCAACTGTTCGCGTCGGGCCTGCAGGCAGGCTGCAATTTTTTTCTTGTTGGGAATGTCCTTCCCGCAGAATTTGAATGCATCCCTTTCACATGCATGGGCTTCGCGCGCGCGTGTGCTCCCGGCGGCCAGGCACGTATTCATTCCCGATAAGAGCAGGACGAGCGCCCCTGCGCTGTTGATGCCGGTCTTCATGATCCGATATCTTTTTGTTCTTGTGGTCATGAACCATCCCTTTTCGCATGTATCGATCCGATCAGTGCCCGCTGCACCCGCGGTGCACTGACTCTGTTCCGGGCTATATAAACGATACGGTATCGTTCATCAACGGGTGCAGGGGTTCCGGTCATGACTGATGGCCGGGCATGGAACCGTGGCGTGGTTTATGGATGGACCGCCGTGGTCACGCGGCGCGCATTGCCAGAATGTTCCTGCCATCTTTCATCTGACCTCTGCCTGAATGTCGGCAAGTGCTGCGGGCGTGACTTTCCGTGCTGGCAGGCATGAAGTATGTTGCCATGAAAGCATGGCCAGTGATGAAAAATTATGGTATTGTTTTATTTACTATAGGTGAAATGTGAATAGACTGACATTTTTGATATTTGTATTACTGGCCGGTGTATCAGCCGCGCAGGCTCAGGACGGTGGCACACAGGAAACGCCAGCCCAGTTTGCGCAGCGTACTGGCCGTGACATTGCCAATAGTGAATTTGCCACGCCTGCCGATGCGCAGGAAGTGCAGTCGCAGGGCGCGCTGGAATACATGACGCGCAGATGTAATGAAGCGTTCCGGACGAATGCTGTATTAAGACAGCCATGCATTGATGCCGCGACCGATCAGGACATGAAAAACTTCATGGCCGCGCAGCAGGCGGCCAAAGGCGCGTCATCGCCTGCACCGCAGGCCCCGCCTGTTACGCCGGTCTATAGTATCATTGACGTGATTGCCGCCGGGAATTCCATCATAGGCAGGCATATTCAGGTCAATGGCCGCGGGTCATGTGTCCTGAGCGCCAATATATGTATCATATCGACAGAGGCCGCGCTGGAATCCAGTACGGCTGGTGATTACCAGTATCTGGCGTTCAGCGTACAGAATGTTGCTGATGGAAGCGACCTGCGCAAGGCGGTCGTCAAGTGTTCCGACATGACGCATGACATATGCAACATGCAGGTTGTCGGGTCCATTGTCAGTAAACAGGATAAAACTTTTATCATGTCCCCTTATGTGGACGGCCTTTACGATGCAAGAGGTCACATTGATTGCATTGTCGTATCTTTCTTCTGCGTATTTTCGCTCCAGCGAAATGCACTGATACTGTCATGATGTGGAGATCCGGTCAGATGCGCCCTTATGTCCGGCCTGTTTATGCGAAATCCTTCGCTGGCCATCATGGGTGTTCGCTTGCGTGTCAGGCACCAATCTGGATCTCGTGCTCAATGGCACATGGGGACATTCGGTATTGCCTGAACTGCTTCTGATTACAGTCTTTCCCATCACGCGGTCAGTGCATACTGCCGGATCTACCGGAGCTTATTCCGGTATCCATCATCCTGGTGGTACATGTCAGACTATAGCGACACTGCGACCGGCCGGACGATAGATCTCTTTGCGCGACAACAAAACCCAGATGATCCGGGCCAGCTTGTTGGCTAACGCCACGGTTGCCAGACGGCCCGGGCGACGTTCCAGAAGCTTGCAAAGCCATACTCCCGCAGCGCTATCCCATTTCTGTGCGCGGTAAAGCATGGATGTTGCGCCCAGAACGAGCATCTTTCTTATTTCCCGGTTGCCCGTTTTGGTAATTCTGCCCAATCGGGTTTTTCCGCCCGATGAATGCTGGCGCGGTACGAGACCAAGCCAGGCTGCGAAGTGCCGGGCCGTATCGAAGGCCCCAATATCGGTAACAGACGCGACAATCAGGGAGGCGGTTACCGGACCAATGCCCGGGATGGTCAAAAGACGGCGAGCATCTTCATCCTGTTTGGCATGTGTCCGGATACCTCCTTCCAGGTTTTCTATGCTTTCGTTCAGTCGACCATACTGTTCAAAGAGCAGCATGGTTGTCTGTTTCAGGGCATCAGGCAGATTGGATGAGGTTTCGATTTTCGCCAGAAGTTCGGGGAGACGGGCATTTCCAAGGGGAACAATCAAACCGAATTCCGCTGCAAGTGCACGCAACGCATTCACCAGCATCGTTTGCTGTTTGACCAGAAGGGTACGAGTTGAGTGCAGCGATAACAGGCTTTGCTGCTCCCGATTTTTAATCGGGACGAAGCGCGTGTCGGGATGGATCGCGGCAAGACAAATCGCGGCGGCATCAACAGCATCGTTTTTCTTGCCACGTTTGACAAATGGTTTGACCATTTCAGGGGGAATGAGTTTTACCTCATGACCGGTGTCACGGATGACACGAGCCCAGTGATGCGACGTGCTACAGGCTTCGAGTACGACCAGGCAGCGCTCCAGCTTTTCAAAGAATGAGATAACTTCACTCCGCCCGAGTTTCTTCTTGAGCAGACATTTTCCGCTTGCGTCCGTGCCATGCACTTGAAAAACAGACTTGGCGATATCCAGGCCGATTATGGTAACTTTCATCCGGGCGGTCTCCTCTGAATGGTCTTCCGACCTCATCATGGCACATTGATGTCGCATGGAGGCCGTCCACCCCATCTG
>NZ_CADP01000032.1 GCF_000285295.1 Komagataeibacter europaeus LMG 18890
AGTTCTGCGAAAAATCAATCAAACCGCTTTCTGATTCAGGCTCTCACATGCTGCGGGCATGTAATGGTTTCAAGGCATGGGCAGGTCGTCGCCTGTAATTTTATATTATGAATTCGATATATAATTCATGAATTCAGAACGGAATATTATTTTTTTATTTTGCATGGCGCGGCCGGAACCGCCTGCATCCTGCCCCGTTGATCTGTTCACAGCGTGCAGTTTCAGGATTGCTTCCCACGACTGGCCCAACGGGCCAGGGGAAAAACAAGGATCCCCATGTGCCGCTGTAATCTGGAAAGCCGGGAAAGGTGAACGATCATGGTTTATCGCATCGATCCGCACGAACACACCAGTATCATCACAATAACCCATGCCAACGTCCGTGGTGACGGGTGATCCGCGCACAATCCCGGCCATTTCATCAATAATCCCGAAAAGGCTGTAGCTGCCGGGCATGAAGGTGGCCGGCATGGCCATGCCCGGTGGTATGAAAAAACCCTGAACATGACAGGTACAGCCTCCACGGGTTCCGCTTTCCCGCATGCGGACAGTCAGGCTGGCCCGACCTGCTGATGCGGTTGGCAGCCATCTTGTGTGTCCGCCATGAACGCTTGGTCCGTGGAAAAACGGGGCAGGGGCCATTTTCCGTCCGCCGCGATGATGGCCTGCCCGCATGGAACATGCCCGTTCCGAAATATCTGGAGTAAGCCAAATGAAAAAAAGCACAATACTGATGCTGGGGGTGGCTGTATGCCTGTCCACGCCCGCCATGGCGCAGTCCATACCGGAAAAGACAGGGATCAATTCCCTGATGGGTGTCGCACCGCACACGGAAGATTTTGTCAAGATCGCGACGATCAGTGACATGTTTGAAATCCAGTCCAGTGAACTGGCGTTGCACAGCAAGGATACCGCCCTGACGGAATTCGCGACACGAATGATCGCGGACCACAAGAAGACATCCGCCGCCCTGCAGGATCTGCTTCATAGTGGCAGCGTGCAGATACAGCAGCCTACCGCACTGGATGAAACCCATCAGGACGAACTGGACAAGCTCAAGACCCTGCATGGACGTGATTTCGCCCTGCAGTACAGAAGTGACCAGGTATCAGCGCATGAAGATGCCGTGTCCCTGTTCCGGCGTTATTCTGAAAATGGTGAAAATGCCAGCCTGAAGACATGGGCGGCCAATACCCTGCCAACACTTGAAAACCACCTGCAGGCGGCAAGGTCGCTGCCGCAATAGGCGACGGGACGCCGTGGTTCCGTCCTGCTGTTTTTTTCGAAATGATCTACCCTGCCGGGTGCAACTTTCCACAATGCATGCTGTTGAAGCCGGATATCCGGTAAAGGATGGTTCCAATGAAGTATTCATCAAATGGAAATCCGCGGGACGGACGTGCCCCTGTCGATCCCACTCATGCGCCGCCATTCACGACGCCCGAGCAGAAACGGCATGGTTTTATTGTCGGCTGCATGGTCGTATTCTTCGTTACGCTGATCGCGATGGTCTGCTGGTTCTTCCCGCAGATCCCGCTTCCCAGATTCTGACATGCCACCATGAATACGAAAACACGCATGCCCTGAATGCCGGTCCGATATGGGCCGGTATTCGTTTCGGGGGCTGTTTGAAAAAAGGCAGCATCCAGATTTTCAACAGGTCTGCCCTGCAGCGTGCTGACCGCACGCCCGGTCTCGAACACATCCATCCCGCCAGGATTATGCCACAGCCCCGGCGATATGGGGGCAGGGAATGTGTCCTGCCATTGCGGTCTTGCGCATGCGCGACTATGGGCGGGACGCCGCGCCATCCACCGCCACGGGCGGGAACGTGAGTGTGCCGGCCGGTCCCGTGGCGCTGCTTCATGCAACTGCCCCGTTCAGGGGGCGTTGGCGGCAGGCCACGTCATGACGGGTGCCTGCCGCCAGCGCACTGGTCCCAGCAGGAATGTAGCGCCATGGGCGATATGACGCCATCATGCAATACCGATGATGAGCAGGCAGTGACCGATCTGGCGCTTGACCTGCACTGGACATGGAATCACGCCACCGACCGGCTGTGGCGCCAGCTTGCGCCTGATATATGGGACCACACGCATAATGCGTGGACCGTGTTGCTCAACACGCCGCGCAGTCACCTGCGCAGCCTGCTGGCGACACCGGATTTTCGTGACATGCTGGCGCAACTGGTGCAGGCCCATGCCGACAGCCAGAAAAAACCGTCATGGTTCACGCAGGCCAGCACCATGACCCCGTCACCGACCATTGCCTATTTCAGCATGGAATACATGCTTGATGAGGCCCTGCCCATCTATTCCGGGGGATTGGGCAATGTGGCGGGGGACCAGCTGAAGGCCGCCAGCGATCTTGGCGTGCCGGTGGTGGCGGTGGGGCTGCTGTATGCGCAGGGGTATTTCCGGCAGGGTTTTTCCCCGACCGGGCAGCAGGAAGCCCTGTATCCCATTAACGATCCCGCCCAGCTGCCGCTGACACCGGTATGCGATGGCAATGGTGACCGGTTGCGCGTACCCTTCCGCATTGCCACGGGCCAGGTCTGGCTGCGGGCGTGGCGGGCGCGGGTGGGGCGTACGGCGCTTTACCTGCTGGACACCAATGATCCCGACAATCCCCCGGACATCCGCTGTATCACAACACAGCTTTATGGTGGGGATGATACCCTGCGCCTGCGTCAGGAACTGGTGCTGGGCATAGGGGGATGGCGGTTGCTGCGTGTGATGGGGCTGCGGCCCGATGTCTGCCACCTGAATGAAGGCCATGCCGCTTTTGCCGCGCTTGAACGCGCATGCGGCCTGATGGAGGATCTGGGCATTTCCTTCGCCCATGCCCTGACCATCGCCCGCGCGGGTACGATCTTTACCACCCATACTGCAGTCCCCGCAGGATTTGACCGCTTTGCCCCCGAACTGGTGCGGCGGCACCTGGATTTTTATGCCCGCCATGACCTCCGCACCGATATTGCCGAGATCCTTGCGCTGGGACATGATGAGGGCGCATCCCCCGATACCCCCTTCAACATGGCCTGGCTGGCGCTGCGTGTCAGTGGCGCGGTCAATGCCGTCAGCCGCCTGCATGAACAGGTCAGCCGCAGCCTGTTCAACCCGCTGTTCCCCCGCTGGCCACAGGTCCAGGTGCCGGTATCCCATGTCACCAATGGCGTGCATGTGCCGACATGGGACAGTGCCGCCGCCGACGCGTTGTGGACCAGTGCCGCAGGCAAGGACCGCTGGCTTGGCACGCTGGAGGACGTGGAACATGGCATCCGTGCCATGCCCGCCCATGACCTGTGGCACAGCCGCATGCAGGCCCGTGCGGCGCTGGTCGGGTTCATTGCGAACCAGCACGGCGCGCGTTCATGTTTCGCGGGCGGACAGCATGATTGCGGCATGCCGCCGCCACAATTTGATCCCGCTGCCCTGACCATCGGTTTCGCCCGCCGCTTTGCCGCCTACAAACGCCCCGACCTGCTTTTGCATGATCCCGGCAGGCTGGCCCGTATCCTGACCAGTACGGACCGCCCGGTGCAACTGGTGATCGCGGGCAAGGCGCATCCACGCGACATGGCGGGTCAGGCCCTGATTGCACGGTGGATGGATTTCATCCGGCGGCCTGACCTGCACGGGCGGGCAACCTTTCTGGTGGATTATGACATGTCCATCGCCCGACGGCTGGTGGAGGGGGTGGACCTGTGGGTCAATACACCCCTGCGCCCGTGGGAAGCGTGCGGCACCAGCGGTATGAAGGTGCTTGTCAATGGTGGCCTGAACGTGTCGGAACCCGACGGGTGGTGGGCCGAAGCAGGGGCACCGGATGTTGGCTGGGTCATTGGGGATGGCGCGGATCATGGCGAAGGCCCCGCGCGTGACGCTTATGATGCGGATTGCCTGTACACCCTGCTGGAAAACGAAATCGTCCCCCTGTTCCATCAGCGTGACGGGGCGGGCATTCCGCAGGGATGGGTTGCGATGATGCGTGAAAGCATGGCCCGGCTGACCACGCGTTTTTCGGCCAATCGGGCGGTCCGTGATTACACGCGGCGGTTCTACCTGCCCGCTGCCGCCGCCTGCCGCGCGCGTCTGGCTGACGGTGGGGTGAAGGCGGCCGAACTTGGGCGCTGGCGGCAGGCGCTGGCGGCGGGGTGGCATGAAATACGCTTTGGCGCGCTACTGGCCACGCGCGTGGCGGACCGCTGGCGCATCAGTGTTGATGTGTATCTGGGGGCGATTGCGCCGGACATGGTGCAGGTGCAGCTTTATGCCGATGTGACGGCCGGGCCCCCGGTCATCGTGCTGATGACACCGGCGGCGGGCGGGGCGGATGGGCAACTGACCTACAGCGCGGAAGTGGATGCAGCGCGTCGTGCCGCGGATTATACGCCACGGGTCGTGGGCTTTCATCCCGATGCCGCCATTCCGCTGGAAGCAGCGTTCATTACCTGGCAGAAATAGGCGCGGCCCCCGCGCGGAGAAATAATAACGGCAGGACTATATTCAGTGGTGCCGTCACATAATTGCCATTTTCATTATATTCCGGACCTCTGAACAATATTCGGAAGTAATGGCCTGCCCCCCGCGATCACATAACCGTGTTGGTGAGACCATGCAGTCCATGGCCCGTTAACTGCCTAGAACCAGAAAATATGACCGGTTTTTCCCCCTGCAAGGAAACAGGCCGATGGTCCGTGCGGTTACCACCTTCTTTTCCCCGATCCGGCTGCTGTCTGTCACGGCGGAGATGTTTCCCTTCGTCAAGACCGGGGGCCTGGGTGACGTGGCGGGTTCGCTGCCTGTCGCCCTGGCCCCGTATGGTGTCATGGTCACGACGCTGTTGCCGGGATACCCCGCCGTCATGGCGGCGGCGCGTGAACGGCGGCTGGTCGCCCATGTGGACAGCCTGCTGGGACACGCGGTTACGTTATGGTCCGCAACTGTCGCGGGGCTGGACCTGCTGATCGTTGACGCACCTGAACTGTTTGACCGTCCGGGCAACCCCTATATGTGCCCTGATGGGCAGGACTGGCCTGATAACGGTATCCGTTTCGCGGTCCTGTCGCGCATGGCCGCCGATATCGCGCAGGGCCGCATCGACCGGTACCGCCCCGATATCGTGCAGGCGCATGACTGGCAGGCGGGGCTGACGGCTGCCTATCTGCACCATGACAGCATTGCATTGGGAACGCCCCGCACGCCGGTGGTCCAGACCATCCATAACCTTGCATTCCAGGGACGTTTTCCCGCCACCTGCCTGGCGCAGTTCGGCCTGCCGCCCGAAGCGTTCTCGATCGAAGGGTGCGAATGCTATGGCGCGATCAGCTTCCTCAAGGCCGGGCTGTATCATGCCGACCGCATCACCACCGTTTCCCCCAGCTATGCGCAGGAAATCCAGACGCCCGAAGGCGGCATGGGGCTGGATGGCCTGCTGCGCCATCGCAGCGACAGGCTGGAAGGGATCCTGAACGGGATCAACACCGACATATGGAACCACGCCAGTGATCCGGCAGTACACTTTCCCTACGGGGTGGGGGACATGACCGGGCGTGCGTTCAACAAGCGCGACCTGCAATCGGAATTCGGCCTGTGGGCGGACCCCAATGCCTTCGTGATCGGTATTGTCAGCCGCCTGACCGCGCAGAAGGGCATCGACCTGCTGGCCGATGTGATGGCCCGGCTGCTGGTGGGCAATACCCAGATCATCGTGGTGGGGGAAGGGGACCGGGATATTGAACGCAGCCTTGTCGCCCTGCAACGGCAGTTCCCCGGACGGTTCGCGTGCCGTATCGGATATAGCGAAGTCCTGGGCCACCGCGTGCCGGCGGCCGTGGACGCGCTGCTTATTCCCTCGCGCTTCGAACCCTGCGGGCTGACCCAGCTTGGTGCGCTGCGTTACGGGGCCATACCGATCGCATCGCGCGTGGGGGGCCTTGCGGACACCATTGTGGATGCCAACCCCGCCGCACTGGCGCGTGGCGGCGCAACGGGGTTCCTGTTCGCGCCCGTGGATGGGGAAACGCTTGTCGCGGGCGTCAACCGCGCGCGCACGCTGTATCGCCGCAACCGGCAGGCCTGGCGCCAGCTTCAGTACAATGGTGCGGCGTATGACGTGTCATGGAATGACAAGGCCGGACATTACGTCACGCTGTTTGCCGAGGTGCTGGGCGTGGACCTGTCGGCGCCCGCGGTGTCCAACGTGATCAGCCTGTCCGGTGGGGCGGATATGGGCATGCGCCTGCGTGAAGGGCGCAGGCGGACCATTGCCCGGCGGCCCCCGCGCCTGTCCCGCCCGCTTGCCGCGCCGTAGCTGGCGCGCGGCCATACCTGTTCGACGGCGTCATTACATTTAAAGACAATAATAAAGGCCACGGCATGAGGATCAGGCATGATGCAGCCCACTATTCCCTTCCCGAAGGCGTTGATGACCTGGTGCATGGACGCAGCCCCGACCCGTTTTCCATCCTTGGCCGCCATAACATGGGCAAGGTCGATGTCATCCGTGTTCTGTACCACGACGCGGCCCGCGTGCGGCTGGTGGTCGAACGTCCCCGCGCGGGGATGATGGAACGACCCATGCGACGCATGGGGGATTCCGGGCTGCATGTTGGCACGATTCCGGCGGGCGCACGCTATCACCTGAAAATCCAGTGGGCCGACGCGGTGGAGGAAACGGACGATCCCTACGCCTTCGGCCTGCTGGTGACGGACGCGGACCTGCGCCTGTTTTCCGAAGGGCGGCATCCGCACCTCGACCGCGTCATGGGCGCGCAGCCCATGGTGGTGGACGGGACGGCGGGCGTGCGCTTTGCCGTGTGGGCCCCCAATGCGCGGCGGGTTTCGGTTATCGGGGATTTCAATTTCTGGGATGGCAGGCGTCACCCCATGCGCCTGCGCCATGGCGCGGGGGTGTGGGAACTGTTCATTCCCGGTCTTGGTCCCGGTGAGCGGTACAAATTCGAGATCATGACGCGCGAGGGCCATATCCTGCCGCAGAAGGCCGACCCCTTCGCCCGTTTTGCCGAACGTCCCCCCGCCACCGCGTCCGTCATTGCCTCCCCCGCGCCCTTTGCGTGGCAGGACCATGAATGGATGGAACAGCGCGCGGGCAGGCAGCGCGAGGATGCGCCCGTTACCATATACGAACTGCATGTTCCCTCCTGGCGCAGGCCGCAGGGCGATCCCGACCGCATCATGACATGGCGTGAACTGGCGGCGGAACTGATCCCGTATGTAGTGGAGGCGGGCTTTACCCACGTCGAACTCATGCCCGTGATGGAATACCCGTTTGGCGGGTCATGGGGATACCAGCCGCTGGGCCTGTTCGCCCCGTCCGCGCGGCACGGGACGCCAGCGGATTTCGCGGCCTTTGTCGATGCCTGCCACCGTGCGGGCCTTGGCGTGATACTGGACTGGGTGCCCGCCCATTTTCCCAATGATGTCCATGGCCTGGTCAATTTCGACGGCTGCGCGCTGTATGAACACCAGGACCCGCGCGAAGGGGTGCACCGTGACTGGAACACCCATATCTACAACCTTGGCCGGCATGAAGTGCGCGGCTTCCTGATCGCCAGCGCGCTGATGTGGCTGGAACGCTTCCATATCGACGGCCTGCGGGTCGATGCGGTGGCGTCCATGCTGTACCGTGACTACAGCCGCCGGGACGGGGAGTGGATACCCAACATACATGGCGGACGCGAAAACCTGGAGGCCGTGGCCTTCCTGCGGCAACTGAATCAGGCCGTGCATGACACTATTCCCGACGCCATTACGGTGGCGGAGGAATCAACCGCGTGGCCCGGCGTCACCCGACCGGTGGAACAGGGCGGGCTGGGATTTTCATACAAATGGAACATGGGCTGGATGCATGACAGCCTGCGGTTCTTTGGCCGCGACCCGTTATGGCGGGGCTATCACCTGCCAGAAATCCTGTTCGGGCTGCATTATGCCTTCAGCGAGCGGTTCATCCTGTGCCTGTCGCATGACGAGGTCACGCACGGCAAGGGATCGCTGCTGTCGCGCATGCCCGGCGACAACTGGCAACGCCACGCCAACATGCGGCTGTTCCTGGCCTTCATGTGGGCGCATCCGGGCAAGAAGCTGGTTTTCATGGGCATGGAATTCGCGCAGGAAGGCGAGTGGTCGCATGATGGCCAGCCCGAATGGCATATCCTGCCCGATCCGTTCAAGTCCGGCATGCTGCGGCTTGTGACCGATCTCAACCACATGTACCGCACGTTGCCCGCCCTGCATGCGCGGGACTGCGACCCCGCGGGCTTTGCGTGGGTCATTGGCGATGACACGGCCAATACGGTCCTTGCATGGCTGCGCTTCGCCCCCGGCCATGTGCCGGTTCTTGTCGTGCTCAACATGACGCCGGTGGTGCGCCATGACTACCGCGTGGGCGTGCCGGTGGGTGGATCGTGGCGCGAATGCCTCAATTCCGACGCCACCGCATATGGCGGCAGCGGGGTGGGCAACGGGGGTTACGCCATGGCGACGGATCAGGCGGCCCATGGGCATCCGTGTTCGTGCGTCCTGACGCTGCCGCCGCTGGCGGCCCTTTACCTTCATCCGGCGGGAGACGGGTCATGATGCGTTTTCCGTCCACGCTCCTGCCCGGAACGCCCGCGCGCCTTGGCGCGCACTGGGATGGCATGGGGATCAATTTCGCGGTGTTTTCCGCCAATGCGCAGCAGGTTGACCTGTGCCTGTTCGATCCGCGCGACCGGCGCGAGATCGCACGTTTCCACCTGCCTGAATACACCGATGAAGTCTGGCACGGCTACCTGCCGGATGCGGAGCCGGGGCTGCTGTACGGCTTTCGCGCCTTCGGGCCGTATGACCCGGTCAACGGGCACAGGTTCAATCCCCACAAGCTGCTGATCGACCCGTATGCCCGTCGCCTGACCGGCCAGATTTCATGGTCGGACATGCAGTTTGGCTACCGGCTGCATTCACCGCGCGCCGACCTGTCGTTCGACCGGCGCGACAGCGCGCCCTACATGCCGCGCTGCGTGGTGGAAAACGATGCCTATGAATGGGAAGACGATGTCCTGCCCCGCGTGCCATGGGACCGCACCGTCATCATGGAAGCCCACGTAAAGGGGTTGACCATGCGCCGGGAAATGGAACGAAACCCGCAGCCCGGCACGTTCCAGGCGCTTGGCGCGGCGGAAATGATCGCGCACCTGCACAGGCTGGGCGTCACCACCATCGAACTGCTGCCCATCCAGTGCTTCGCGCCCGAACGCTACCTGCTGGAACGGGGGCTGACCAATTACTGGGGCTACAACACGCTGGCGTTTTTCGTGCCGCATGCGGGCTACCTCGCCAACGGTTCGCCGCATGAACTGCGTGCCGCGGTCCGCAGGCTGCACAAGGCGGGGATCGAGGTGGTGATGGACGTGGTCTACAACCACACCTGCGAAGGCAGTGAACTGGGGCCAACCCTGTGTTACCGGGGGCTGGACAACGCCACCTATTACCGCCTTGTGCCGGGGAATGAACGGCACCTGATAAACGATACCGGGTGCGGCAATACGCTTAACCTGTCGCATCCGCGTGTGTTGCAGATGGTGCTGGATTCCCTGCGCTACTGGGCGAACGAATTCCATATCGACGGCTTCCGCTTCGATCTTGCGCCGGTGCTGGGGCGCGAACCGTACGGCTTTGACCCCGGATCGGGTTTTTTCGATGCGATCATACAGGATCCCGTCCTGTCTGAACGCAAGCTGATTGCCGAACCGTGGGATCCGGGTCCGGGTGGGTACCAGTTTGGCAATTTCCCCCCCGGCTTTGCCGAATGGAATGACCGGTTCCGCGACACCACGCGCCGCTTCTGGCGGGGGGACGCGATGCAGCAGGGCGAAATGGCGGCCCGGATCGCCGGGTCGGGCGACCTGCTGGACAAGCGGGGGCGCAGGCCATGGAGTTCGATCAACATCCTGACCACCCATGACGGGTTCACGCTGGAAGACGTGGTCATCTACGCCGGACGGCATAACGAGGCCAACAAGGAAAACGGGCAGGACGGCCACGCCGAAAACTACAGCGCCAACTGGGGCGTGGAGGGACCAAGCGACGATCCCGCCATACTGGACCTGCGTGGCCGCGTGCAGCGCGCCATGATGGCGACCCTCATGCTGTCCCATGGCACGCCCATGCTGCTGGCGGGTGACGAATTCAACCAGACGCAGAACGGCAACAACAATGCCTACTGTCAGGACAACGACATAAGCTGGCTGGACTGGAGCCGTGCGGACACACCTGCGGGGCAGGTCATGACCGAGTTCGTGGCCCGGCTTGTGGCGCTGCGCCGGGCGCATCCCTCGCTGCGGGCGACGCGTTACATGCATGGGCGGCATCATCCACTGCCCGACCTGCCCGATATCGGCTGGTTCCGCCGCGACGGTTCCCCCATGGGACAGGAACAGTGGGGTGAGGAAGCCTTCCACCTGCTGGGCGTGCGGCGCGCCAGCATGGAGGCGGACATCGTGGACATTACCTACATGCTGCTCAATCCCGGCGGGAATGACATTCACGCCACCCTGCCGGGACCGGCGGGACGGTGGACGCTGCTGCTGGACACCACCCGGCCCGAACAGGCGGAAACGGCGCTGGATGAGGCGGCGCATGATGTCGTCGTGCCCGCGCATGGCCTGGTGCTGCTGTCGGTTACGCCCGATGCGGGGGACGCGTCATGAACCGGTATTTCCAGCACCCCCGCCACGCCGGGGCCACGGTGGTGGACGGTGGGCATACGCGTTTCCGCCTGTGGGCGCCGTCATGCGATACGGTGGCGCTGGAGGTGGAAGGCCATGCCCCGATGCCGATGTCACGGCGCAAGGGGGGATGGTACGAATGCGTTTTTCCCTGCGGTCCCGGCGCGCGCTACCGCTACCGTGTCGCCCCGGACCTTGCGGTGCCTGATCCCGCGTCGTGCTACCAGCCCGACGATGTGCATGGGCCGAGCATGGTGGTCGATCCCGGCGCCTATGACTGGCAATATCCACGCTGGTCCGGGCGGCCTTGGCATGATGTGGTGATATATGAACTGCATGTGGGGCTGATGGGCGGGTACGAAGGCGTGGCGCGCGAACTGCCCCGCATTGCGGCCCTTGGGGTCACCGCCATCGAACTCATGCCCCTGTCGGAAATACCGGGCGGACGCAACTGGGGATATGACGGTGTGTTCCCCTATGCCCCGGAATCCGCCTATGGCCATCCCGATGACCTCAAGGCGCTGATCGACGCGGCGCACGGGCTTGGGCTTATGGTGTTTCTTGACGTGGTCTACAACCATTTCGGGCCGGACGGGAATTACCTGGCGGGCTATGCCGCCCCCTTTTTTCGTGCCGACCTGCCCACGCCATGGGGGGCGGCCATTGATTTCCGGCAGGCCGCCGTGCGGACATTTTTTGAAGATAACGCGCTGTACTGGCTGATGGAATTCCGTTTTGACGGATTGCGGCTGGATGCGGTGCAGGCCATTGCCGAACGTGACTGGCTGCGTGAACTGCCCGCGCGTATCCGTACCCGCACCGAACCGGGGCGGCATGTGCATCTGATCGTGGAAAACGAAAATAACGACGCGGGCCTGCTGCGCGCGGGCTATCGCGCCCAGTGGAATGACGATGCCCATAACGCCCTGCATGTGATGCTGACGGGGGAGGATGAGGGGTATTACGCCAACTTTACCCCCGATCCCGCAGCCGCCCTGGCGCGCGTGCTGGCGGAAGGCTTCGCCTTTCAGGGCGAAATCTCGCCCGTCACCCACAGGCCGCGTGGCAGCCCGAGTGGCGACCTGCCGTCCGACCGGTTCATCATCTTCCTGCAGAACCATGACCAGATCGGCAATCGGGCGCTGGGTGAACGGCTGGGCGTCCTGGCCCCGGAACCGGCATTGCGCGCGGCCTACGGGCTTGTACTGCTGTGTCCGCAGATCCCAATGCTGTTCATGGGGGAGGAATGGGGATCACGCCAGCCCTTCCTGTTCTTCACCAGCCATACGCCCGGCCTGGGCCGGATCGTGCGCGACGGGCGGCGCAGGGAATTCGCGGCATTTTCACATTTTGCGTCAGAGAAGATGCGTGACACCATTCCCGACCCCAACGCGCCGGAGACCTTCGCCGCCTCCTGTCTGAACGATGCGGAACGCGACGCGCCGGACCATGTGGCGTGGACCGCCTTCATCCATCACCTGCTGACGCTGCGCCGTCGCTGGATCATGCCCCGCCTGACCGGCGCGCACGCCATCGGGGCGCAGGTGATCGGGCCAAGGGCAGTGGTGGCACGGTGGCGCATGGGCGATGGCACGGTGCTGGGCATCGCGCTCAATCTGGGAGATGTCCCCGTTGCCATGCCCGATGCGCCACGGGGACAGCGGGTGTATATCCTGCCCATGTCGGAAACCGACGGGATTTCAGGCGTTCTGCCTGCCTGTTCCGTCATGGCCTGCCTTGCCGAGGTGTCCGATGAATAACCGCGACCTTGTCGATCGCGCCCGCCATGCCGGGCTGAGCATGCGCTGGCGTGACGCGGCGGGGCAGATCCACCGCGTCTCCAACGAAAGCGTGCGCCGCCTGCTGGCGGTGCTGGAGGGGCATGGCGGTCCCGCCGCCGCCGGACTGCCGCCCATGGTGGTGACGATGGTGGGGCAGGTCACCCCGCTGGTCCTGCCTGAAAATACACAGGCCGCCGATTTCCGCATCGAGATGGAAACCGGGGAAGTGATGGAGGGACCGCTGCGCCGCATACGGGGACGGCCCGCGCTGCCACCATTGCGGGTATGCGGTTATCATCGCGTGTCCATCGGGCCGCATGCCACGACCCTCGCGGTGGCCCCGCAGGCCTGCCCGACTGTTGGCGCGCGGATGGATGGGGCGGGATCCGGCCGGCCATGGGGGCTGGGCGCGCAGGTCTACAGCCTGCGCACGCCCGGTGATGGGGGCATGGGCCATCTTGGCGCGGTGGCGACGCTTGCGCGCCTTGCGGCGGCGCGGGGGGCGGATGCGCTGGCCATAAGTCCGGTCCATGCCATGTTTGCCGCACGCGTGGGGCAGTACAGCCCGTATTCGCCATCCACGCGCCTGTTCCTCAATGTGCTGCTGGCGGACCCGCTGGCGGTATTCGATACCGCGACGGTGCAGGCGGCGGCACTGCGGAACGGCAAGGCCTATGTCGATACGGTCAGGATGCTGGAAGATGCGCCCCTGATCGACTGGCCACAGGCCGCCACCCGGCGTTACGAACTGCTGCGGCGGCTATATGATGAACGGATCGTGCCCAATCCCCCTGCGGAGCTTGCGCAGTTCCGGACGATACATGGCGCGGCACTGGAACAGCACGCCGTGTTTGAAACCCTACATGCCTATTTCACCACCCGGGGCGGGCGTGGCGGGGACTGGCGGCAGTGGCCACTGGCGATGCGCCGCCCCGACAGCCCGGAAGTGGCGCGTTTTGCCTACGAATTCGCCCATGACGTCAGCTTTCATGTGTTCGTGCAGTGGCTGGCCGCCAGAAGCATGGAACAGGCATGCGGTGCCGCCCGCGCGGCGGGCATGCGCATTGGCCTGGTTGCCGACATGGCGGTGGGTGTTGACCCCACCGGCAGCGAATGCTGGGCGCGCCAGCAGGAATTCCTGGTGGGGGCGTCCATCGGCGCGCCGCCCGATGCGCTGAGCCCGGTGGGGCAGGACTGGGGGCTGACCACCTTTTCCCCCGCCGGGCTGCAGGTGGGCGGATACCGCGCCTTTATCGACACGGTGCGCGCGGGGCTGGCGCATGGGGGCGGGCTGCGCATCGACCATGTCATGGCGCTGGAACGGCTATGGATCATACCGCAGGGCGGCACGTCGGCCGAAGGGGCGTACCTGTCCTTTCCCGTGCGTGACCTCATGCGGCTTGTCGCGCTGGAGGCGGCGCGCGCCAATGCCATCGTGATTGGCGAGGATCTGGGCACCGTCACCGCCTCCTTCCGGGCCGTGGCGCAGAAACACGGGATCATGGGGATGAACGTGCTGTTTTTCGAACGCACGCCACAGGGTGCGTTCAAGCCGCCGGGGGCATGGTCAACCAATGCGACCGCCATGACCACCACGCATGACCTGCCCACCGTGGCGGGCTGGTGGCAGGGGACCGATATCGACTGGCGCGTGAAACTGGGGCAGATGGCGCCGGGCGTGGATGGTGTCACCCTGAATGACGAGCGCGAGAACGACCGCACCGCGCTGTGGGCGGCGATGATGGCGCAACGTGACGCGCCAACGCCCGCTGCCCGGACCATGCGCAGGAAGTCGCCCGCGACAAAACCGCCCGCCACCGCCGATGGCGCCGCAAAGGTCGTGGATGAAGCCATAGGCTTCGTCGCCCGCGCGTCATGCCCGCTGGCGGTCATTCCGGTGGAAGACCTGCTGGGCCTGAATGAACAGCCCAACCTGCCCGGCACCACGACCGGCCACCCCAACTGGCGCAGGCGGTATCCGGGCATGACCGCGACCCTTCTGTCCGGCGTGGCGGCGCGCCGGCGTTTCGGGCGCCTGCGGGCGGGACGGTCGTCATGAACAGCCGCCACGGCGCGCCATCCGTGCGGGCGACGTATCGCCTGCAGTTCCGCGGCGGCATGACGCTGGATGGCGCGACGGCCCTTGTGCCGCAGCTTGCGCGGCTGGGCATAAGCCATCTCTATGCCTCGCCACTGTTTGC
Organism: Komagataeibacter europaeus LMG 18890; assembly: GCF_000285295.1. Lineage (GTDB taxonomy): Bacteria > Pseudomonadota > Alphaproteobacteria > Acetobacterales > Acetobacteraceae > Komagataeibacter > Komagataeibacter europaeus. Next base: position 14,712 of record NZ_CADP01000032.1, read on the forward strand.
CGCCACGCCCGGTTCTACGCATGGCTATGACACGATCAGTTATGACCGGATCGATCCCGCGCTGGGGGACGAGGCGGCGCTGATTCGGCTGGCCGCGCGGCTGCATGCCCATGGCATGGGACTGATCCTGGATATCGTGCCCAACCACATGGCGGCGGACGCGCGCAACCCGTGGTGGATGGATGTGCTGACATGGGGGCAGGCGTCGCTGCGCGCCAACTGGTTCGACATCGACTGGGACGTGCCGGACCCCGATCTGCACGGGCGTGTCGTGCTGCCTTTCCTTGACCGTCCGTTTGATGAAGCGCTGGCGGCAGGCATGCTGGCGCTGCGCCATGATGGGGAAAGCGGGTTGTTTTTCATCCAGCACCATGACCATCGCTTTCCGCTCCGTCCCTGCGGGTATGCTGCCCTTCTGGCGGCGGTCGATGCGCCGGGGGAACTGCTTGCGGCCTTTACCACCGTGGCCATGCGCGCCGGACCGGGGCGGGAGGCTGATGCGGCGCTGGACAGGCTGCGGCAATGGGCGGCGACCGACGCGGGAAGGGGGGCCATGGCCCGTATCGCCACGCTTCATGATGGCGCCAGCCTGTCGGGCCGCGCACGCCTGATGGACGTGCTGGCGGGGCAGGCCTGGCAACTGGCATGGTGGCGCGATGGGGCGTCCCGCCTGAACTGGCGGCGGTTTTTTGATATTACCGGCCTTGTCAGCCTGTGCGTCGAACGTGAAGAAGTGTTCGACGCAGTGCATGATTATGTTCTGTCCCTGTACCGGCGCGGGCTGGTTGATGGCCTGCGGGTGGATCATATCGACGGGCTGGGCGCACCCGCCATCTACTGCCAGCGCCTGCGCGCCCGGCTGGATGCCCAGACACCCGACCGGCCCGGGGACGTGCTGCCTGGCGGGGCGGTGTATGTTGAAAAAATCCTGATTGCGGGGGAAGAACTGCCCGCCGCGTGGCCGGTTGACGGCACTACCGGCTATGACTTCATGGACCAGGTATCAGCCGTGCTGCATGACCCCGACGGGGCCGGAGTGCTGGACCGGCTATGGGCCGGGTGTGGTCCCGATGCCCGCCCCCTTGGCCCGATCGTGCGGGCGGCGCGCACTTATCTGCTGGAGCATGTCTTTCGCGCGGAATTCGGCCATCTGGCCACGCTGCTGCGCCGTTGCCTGCCTGATGAGGACGGGTCATGGGCGGGACAGGACATCCGGCCCGTGCTGGCATGCCTGCTGCTGCATTTTCGTCCTTACCGCACCTATTTTGGGGATGAGGCGGTGCAGGACCATGCGGCGGACCGCCTGATGCTGGATGCGGCGGAAACGGCAGCATGCCAGACCATGACCGGGGAGCAGGCCATGGTGGCGGCGGACATCACGCGCCTGCTGTCGGCCCGTCCCGAACAGGCGCCGCCCCCTGTCGTGCGCCGGATGCAGCTGGCATCTGAACACCTGACCGCGCCACTGGCCGCCAAATCCCTGGAGGATACGGCCTTCTACCGTTACGGCCGCCTGCTGTCGCGCAACGAAGTGGGATCGGACCCTGCAGTACTGGGCCTGACGGTTGCGGCCTTCCACGCCTGTTGCCTGTCCCGTCAGGCGCGGTTTCCCCATGCGATGCTGGCGAGTGCGACCCACGACCACAAGCGCGGGGAGGATGCCCGTGCCCGCCTTGCGGTACTGAGCGCCATGCCCGAGGAATGGGAACGGCAGGTACATGACTGGTTCGCCCATAACGGGGCGGCGGGCAGGCACGGCCCCGACCGTATCGATGAACTGATGCTGTACCAGACGCTGGTGGGGGCGTGGCCGCTGGAACCGTTTGCGAATGAGGCCGAACGGCTGCATTTCCGCAGGCGCATCCGGCAATGGCAGACCAAGGCCCTGCGTGAAGCCAAGCGCCACAGCGGCTGGATCAGTCCCGATACGGCGTATGAGGACGCCTGCGCCAGTTTTGTGGACCGCCTGCTTGATCCCATTGTCTGTGCATCCTTCCTGCAGCAGATGGCGGGATTTGTGGACCGCATCGCCCCGGCGGGTGCGCTAAACGGCCTTGCGCAGACGCTTCTGCGCCTGACCGCACCGGGGGTGCCGGACCTGTATCAGGGGTGTGAGTTGTGGGATTTCAGCCTTGTCGATCCCGATAACCGCGCCCCGGTCAATTTTGATTACCGTGCCGGACTGCTGGAACACGCCACCAGTTTTGCGGCAGCCGCGGCTGACTGGCGCACGGGACGGGTCAAGCAGGACATGATCCGCCGCATCCTGGCGTTCCGCCAGAATTATCCCGACCTGTTCACATCTGGAACCTATGAACCGGTAGGGATCAGGGGACGGGACCGCGCCCATGCCATTGCCTTCCTGCGGCGGCATGGGGGGGATCAGCCTGCTGGTCGTTGCATCCCGCCTGCCACAGGCGTTGGGGGTGCGGGCCACGGACCTGTCGGTGGGGCGCGATGTTGACCTTGCGCTTGAACTGCCGCGCCTGCATGGGCCGTGGCACAGCCTGCTGGGGGATGTGCCACGGCAGGTGACGCATCCGTTCATGCGCGGGCAGGTGCCGCTGGCCTGTCTTGTTCACCACGCGGCGGGGGAATAACGCGGCAGCTTGGCCATGCCGGTGAGGGCGGATCTTGCGTCCGGGCGGGAATTTTGTATCCTGTTATGTTTCAGATGCTTGTGCGATGGCACGGGCACGGACAGATACAAAAGGCTGGAACTTGACCGGTTTTGACGACAACCAGAAAATCAGGCGTTCTGGCCTGAAACGCAGGGACCTGTTTGCCGGTTCCCTGGCTTTTGGCACCCTTGGCGCGCGCGGCATGTGGAATTCCGTGCCCGCCGCCGCAGCCGCCCTGCAGCGCACCGCTGTCGGTGGCACCGTGCCCCGGCTGGTGCCCATGCGCGCCCATGCCGACCAGATCACCGATATCAAGGTCTGCCTGCGCCCGTTCCGTCCCGCCGGTCCCCGGCTGGATGTCGAACGCGTGGGTGACAAGGTGGTCATCCATAATTATGGCCATGGCGGCAGTGGCTGGTCCCTGTCATGGGGATCGGCCGATATCGCGGTGGGCAAGGCGGCGTCGCTGTCGCCGCGGCGGATCGCGGTGGTGGGCTGTGGCGTGATCGGCCTGACATCGGCGCTGAGCGCGCAGCGCGCGGGCTTTGATGTTACCATCTATACCCGCGACATGCTGCCCCATACCCGTTCCGTTCGGGCCAATGGCAGCTGGACGCCGGATTCACGCATCGCGCTGACCGCCCCCGCCGGGCCGCAGTTTGCCGAGGTGTGGGAACAGATGGCCCGTTATTCATGGAAAACCTATCGCGACTATCTTGGCCTGCCGGGCAACCCGATTGATTTCCGTGACAACTACACGTTATCGGACACGCCGTTTGAAGAAGGCCCCGAACCCGAGGGCCGCACGGGACCGGGGGATTACGCATCGACCGGAATGCCGCGCGCGACCAGCGAATTCGCGACGTATGGCGACCGGATCAGGGACATCATTCCCGCACCCGAACTGCTGGCCAGTCAGGATAATCCCTTTCCCGTCGCATACGCGCAGCGTGCGCCGATGATGATGTTCAATTTCGGCGCGTACGGGCATCTGCTGCTGTCGGAATTCTATCAGGCGGGCGGCAAGGTCGTGATCCGTGAATTCCATACGCCAGCTGACATGAAATCCATAGCGGAACCCGTCATCATCAACTGTCCAGGCTATGCCGCGCGGGATCTGTGGGGGGACAGGACCCTTATTCCCGTGCGCGGGCAAACGACATGGCTGCCGCCCCAGCCGGATGTCACGTACGGCGTGGAATACAAGGGGGCGGCAGCCCTGTCCAAAAGTGACGGGCTGATGATCCAGGCTGTTGACCTGAATAATGTTGGCGAAATGGAAGGGGTCGGCAACAGCTTCGAGCATGCTGACCGCGCTGAATCTGAAAAGGCGATTGCGGTGTTTGAAAACCTGTTTGCACGCTTTCCCGCGGGGCGTGGCTGATGCGCGGGCGGGGCCATGCCTGCCGCGCGGGCCTTGGGGCCGGGCTCTTGCTGGCGCTGGTGCATATGGGCGCACCGGCCAGCGCGGCGCCGGCACGGACCGTATCCTACTACACCACGGAACAGGCCCAGCGGGGGGAGGGTGCGTACCAGCAGTTCTGCGCGGTCTGCCACGGCGCCAGCCTTGCGGGGGCGTTTGACGTGCCGCCGCTGAAGGGCCGGTTCGTCACCAACTGGTCCGGCGCCACGCTGGATCGGCTGTTTGACTATATTTCCAAGGCCATGCCGCTGTTTTCCCCCGGTGCGCTGACACCGGCGCAGAATGCCGACCTGGTTGCGTTCATTCTGCGTGAAAATGGCGTGCCTGCGGGTAAGGTGGACCTGCCGGCCACGGATGCCGCGCTGAAAACCATGATGTTTCCCGTCATTTCCGCTGACAGGGTGAAATAACCCGGGCATCCCGCCACGTGTGTGCATGGGACGTGGCGGGATGATTTGTTTAGAGATTGTTTTGAAAGCGGCTTGCCCAGAAACGTTCTTCTTTTCAAACGGTCCCTTACTTCGGATCACAGTGTGGGGAGAAAATGTAATCTTCCCGAACTTATGCTAATATCTGGCGTTGGGTGCGTGTGGCAGGCTGCTACAGCGTTCCCACATACCTCGTGACAGTTCCAGTACCCACCATGCAGATGCAGGGAGATGGACATGACGAAGTCAGATTACACCGTGAATAATCAGGAACTTGAGACACGGGCAATCAGCCTGTGGAACAAGCAGCATCCCGACCGCCCATGGCGGCGGCTAAGTAACCTGCACCGCTATCGCCGGTCCACGCACGCGCTGCAGGGCATCCCGGCCTTTCCGGAAGAACAGGCGCAGTTCCGGTTTCTTGCATCGCATGGCATGGGCCTTTCACAAGGCAAAAACTGCATGTAATCCCGTGGCGCGGGCAGGGGGCATGTCCGCATGCGCCTGCCGGCCATAGTGGATCGTGACGATACGGGTGGGGGCAGTCATGCACCCACCCATTTTTTATATGGTCAGTGCAGGGCGGACGGACTGCGCAGGGTCTGGTGATTGGTGGACATGCCAGGGTGGTCCGGGCTTTTGTTGCCTGCGGGCTGCTTGGTCAGGGGCTGATCGGGCTGCTGTTGCTGCCGGGCCGGATCGACCTGTTCCGGCAGTGGTTCCGTCTTGCGGGAATAAGGTTGTGCCCGTTCGATCGAGGACGGCGAATTGCCGCCTGGCTGGCTGACATTCCTGTCCTGCGGGTGCTGCTGGGCCATGGCGGCCGGAACGGTGGCCAGCGGCAGGCATAGCATGAGTATTGCAGGAAAATATCGCATCGCGTCATGTCCCTGAAGATCTCTGGAGGGAGGAGCGAAAAACCGTCATCCTCCCCCGCTTTCCTGTCGATAGCGTGCAGGCATATGAACAGTTCCGGACCGCAGGCTGTTTTATTGTCATTTTTACTGCCTGGCGTCTTTACGCCATTCCGTCCCGTACTGAAATAATTTGAAACTTCAATGAAGGTGGAATGTTATAACTCGGATCACGGTGTTCAGGCGCAACGCAGGGCCGATCAAGTACATGCCAGTGCCTATATGAAATGCGCATGACGGAAGTGTGCATGTTTGTACGGTCATGACGCATATGGTGAAAAGGGAGTGCGCACATGCCGAAGGGACATTCTACCCAGGCGGACTTTTTTGATTCCGATTTCTGTCAGCATAAGAATTTCTGGCAGAAACGTAAGGTTTCCGTCCTGACTGACATGCTGTTTGATATCCACAACACGAAATTCGCCAGGCAGGTCAGGCGTATTGCGACACGTCACCCGATCCGCAAGGTGCTTGTCACATCCGTACAGGTTCCCAGACGCGGCAGGAAGCTTGATAAAGTATTCAGCCGGTTCATGAATACACGGCACACCGTTGACTTTGCCCCGGTCCGCATGGCACGTGGCCGCGGCAAGTTCAGTAACATCAATACAGCCCTGTCGAAGGTCAATCTGCCTGATTACGACTGGGTCGTGGTCACGGATGATGATGTGAACCTGCCCCCGCGGTTTCTGGACATGTTCATTCCACTATGTGAAATCATGGACCTGAAGATATCACAGCCCGCGCATCGGTATCATTCCTATACATCCTTTACTTTCAATTACAGGAAATGGAACAGCATTGGCCGTGTAACACGGTATGTGGAAGATGGCCCCGTTACGGCATTCCACCGGGACGCCATGGCTTACCTGTTTCCTTTTCCCGAATTGCGCTGGGCATGGGCGACCGATATCGCATTCTGTGATGAAGCCCGCAGGAATCACCACAATGTCGGTATTGTCGATTATACGGCCATTGAACATCTCAAGCCCGCCGGGCATGATTATCCCGTAAGGGAAGCCACGGCCGAGGCCCGTGCCTTCCTGTCGCGCCGGTCATTGCAGCCTGACCGGCAGGACCTGTTCCGTGATACGGAAATACTTCGCCATATCGGCAACGGATGCCTGACATATGACGTCATGATGTAAGGGGGGCATATCCCTGCATTGCCGGTCAATGCTGGCCGTTTTCATGAATTCCCTTTATGGCAATCCGCACGGGATGACCATGTCGCAATGGCATCCGCAGTTTTCGTGAAGGATTGACCATGCCCCCATTGCATGATGATGCCCTGTCCCCGGCCGAGCAGGCGCAACTGGGCATGCATATCTGGCACAATGCCTTTTGCGCTGCCCTGCTGGATATGGATGCGGCGCAGCGCAGGACCCTGCTGGCCCGGCTGGAACGGCTGGGGCAGACAATAGAGCGCGGCAAGCATACGCCCAGCCGCGTCAATACTCCCGCCGCGCGCGATCATGCCCTGAACCTGGTCCGGCAGGCCGTGAGGGAGGCTGAAAACCACATCCCCCCGCTGCGCGTACCCGAATGGTGTCGGGATGTCCCTGATTGTGACTGATCGTGCATAAGCGTCTTTTCCTTGTTGCTGATTGTCTGCGGGCTGCAACTGGACCAGTTTGACATTGTAATCATGATGGAAAAGAGGATTTGACGTGATTGACCATGATCTGCAGGGGGTGATGCTGCGCCGCATGGCCGCCAACGGGGGGACGGCCAATCTGGCGCCCGATCACGATGCAGATGCCGAACGCTGCGCCCGGAACCTGCTTGATCTGGAATTGCAGGGACTGAGCAAGGGGGGCGTCAGCATTACCCCGGATGGATTGCGGATTACGGGGGACAGCACCCTGACCAATGCAGGACGTGCATATCTGGACCGTCCGGACGATATGCATGTGGTGCTGGATGGTCCCGACACCGTAAAGGCCCTGCATCAGCGTATTGCAGGCGATCCCGATCTGTCGGACACGGAACGGCATGACCTTGCCCGTTCGCTTGACGGCATGCACCCGCTGACGTTGAAAGCCTTTGGTCAGGAACTGCTGGAACGCGCGGTATCACACTGGTCGGATACGGTATCACTGTTGAAAAAACACGCGGCCCCCAGGGACAAGCCGTAAGCGCGGCCGTCCTTCATGCTGACCCGCGCATGGAATTATTTATTCCAAAAGCAAATATAAGAAAAAATGTATGAAAAATTAAAACATAAGTCTTATTTCAATAAAAATTAAGCATGACAAATCAAAGTCGATTGCCACAAGTAAATTGCAAAAAGGTAGACGGTTTCTTGCATATCAGGTCGGCTTCCCTGTCTCTGCGCTTTTACAGCCATCTCTGCAATAACGCAGGATGATTGCCTGAAATGGGAAAATATCGTGTCGTGTATACATGGCAGGTATTCATGATCAGGCAGCCGGGATGGAAGGGGAACAATGCGGCACTTAACCGATACTTGCCAACGGGGCGGCAAAGGCCGTTTCCTGCCGGGGTTCTGGCGGGTTGCCGTTCTGGGGTTTGTCGCAATGTGCCTGCTGGCCATGCCGGGGCATGGCCGTGCCGCCGATACGGATGCAACGCAGGGCATGAGCCGTGAACAGGCGCAGCAGGTGCTGGCCGTCATGAACGACCCGGCAAAACGGGCTGAATTCACCAATACCCTGTCGGCTATCGCATCCCGGCTTCCTTCCGCCCCCGCCGCCCCTGCCGCCGCCCCCAAACCTGCCGCGGATGCCCTGTCGGTTGAACCCGATACGCTGGGCAGTGACCTGGTGCAGGACATGGGAAGCCTGCGTGGCCGCCTGATCGTGCAGGCCCAGCATTTTGTCGCCCTGTTTGGCGACCTGGTGTTTGTGGCGCACTGGACCCACACCATTTTTGCCGATCCGCAATCGCGGATGATCCTGTTTGACGCCATGGGGCGGGCGACCCTGATCCTGCTGCTGGCGCTGGCGGCGGAACATGGTTTTTCCCTGCTGCTGCGCAAGCCGCTGCTCAAGGTCACCGAACGGGCGGTCGCGACCGAACGCCGCCTGAACCTGCCCGACGCCACGGCCGCCCCGGCGGCAGCGCCCGCGACCGGGGCGACGACACAGGACAAGGATGACGCGCAGGTCCAGCAGGGCGACATGCAGGCCCAGCACGCAACACTGCGCCTGCTGGCCCGTGTGCCGTATTCACTCATGCATCTGCTGATCAAGCTGTTGCCGGTGGCGCTGTTTTTCGCGCTTGGAACCTGTTTTGCCTATCTGCTGACCACCACGCATCAGGCCATGCTGGTCACGCTTACGCTTACGAATGCCTATGTGGTCGCCCGCGTGGTCTATCTGCTGATGGAAACGCTGTTCGTGCCGCATTCGCCCGCCATCCGGCTGTGCAGCGCCAGCGACCAGACGGCCTTCATGGTCACGCACTGGCTCAACTTCCTTGTCGCGGCACCGTCGGTCGTGGTCTGCCTGTCCACGCTGGGCGGCGTGTTTGACATGCCCGCGCGCGGGACGGAGGCAATCATCCGTTCCGTCGTGCTGATCGAACACGTGCTGGTCGCCATTTTCACGTGGCGGGTCCGCATGCATGTCGCACTGGCCCTGCAACCGCCGGCGCGTCTGCGCACGCAGCCATTCTGGATGTTCCTGGGGCGGCTGGTCTACCTGTGGTGGGTGCCGGCCATGTTCTTCAACTTTGCATTGTGGCTGATCTGGGCAACCCATATCCAGGGTGGCTATGCGTGGATTATCCGCACCGTCATCCTGACAACAGCTGTCGTGATCCTGTCGCGGGTGCTGTCGGTCCTGATCTTCAACCTGCAGAACCGGCTGTTCCATGTCTCCCCCGCGATGGAGGCGCGTTATCCGGGCCTGCAGGCGCGCGTGAACTATTATTACCCGGTTTCGCGCAAGATCCTGTCGTTCCTCATGTTCTTCGCATCCGCCACGCTGTTCCTTCAGGCGCTCGGGTTGCCTGCCATCCACTTCCTGCTGCATGGCAGGCTGGGGCCAAAAATCATTGGCGCGATGCTGTCCGTCCTGGTTGCCTACACGGTCGCCATCATCATATGGGAAGCCGCCAACGCCGCCCTGCAGGGACAGATCGCCCGCTTCGAGAATTCATCCCAGACCGGTCGGGCCAGCAGGCTGCGCACGGTCCTGCCCATTATCAAGACCGTGCTGCTGGCGCTGATCATCATCATCGTGGCGGTCACCACGCTGTCGCAGATCGGGATCAATGTCGCCCCGCTGCTGACCGGTGCGGGCATCATGGGTGCGGCCATCGCCTTTGGCGCGCAGAGCCTGGTCAAGGATTTCATCACAGGCTTCTTCATGCTGGTGGAAAACGCCATTCAGGTGGGCGACTGGGTAACCGCCGGTGGCGTGTCCGGTACGGTCGAACACCTGTCGATCCGGACCCTGCGGCTGCGTTCGGTCAATGGCGACCTGCATATCATCCCGTTTTCGGAAGTATCGTCCATCGCCAATACATCGCGTGATTATAACCTGGTCGTAGTAGATTTCATGATCGACCTCAGTCAGGACACGAAGCAGCTTTGCGCCATCCTGCATGAGGAACTGGAGATCATGCGCAAGACGCCCCGTTACGGGCATCTCATCATGTCCGAATTCGCTTTCCTTGGTATTGAGCAGGCGGATGGGAATGGCGCGCGTTTCCTTGGTTCCGTCCGCACTGCGCCGGGGTCCAAATGGAAGGTATACCGTGAATATTACAGCCGTCTGGCCGTGCGCATGAATAATGAAGGCATCAAGTTCCCGGTCCCCAGCTTCCTCAACCTGCTGGACAACGGCCCGGGGGCAGATGGCCTGAAGGTAACGGCGACCGTTCCCCCCGCGACAGGGCCACACGCGCCACAGGCCTGATCCCTGCAGGAAAGTTTCAGGGAATGCCGCCTTTCCGGAAAAAGGCAGCATCCGGAAGCTTTTATTTCTGTCAATATTTCATGTTGCGCCGCGTGCAGCGATTGTCACGCTGCAAAAATCGTATCGTAAAGCAGCTTGAAATTCAGCACCAGAATGATGGCCGCCACCAGCCACGATAACAGGGCGAATGGGCGGGAGATGACGAATTCCCCCATTTTCCGCCGGTCGGATACAAACATCACCAGCGGGATCACGGCAAAGGGCAGTTGCAATGACAAGATCACCTGACTGGCCAGCAGCAGTTGCCCCACGCCCCTGTCGCCATAAAGGGCCGTGACAATCACAACCGGGACAATGGCCAGCCCACGTGTCAGCAGCCGTCGCGCCCAGTGGGGAATACGCAGCCGCAGGAACCCTTCCATGATGATCTGACCGGCCAGCGTGCCGGTAATGGTTGAATTGGTGCCCGCCGCCAGCAGGGCAACCGCAAACAGGGTGGAGGCAATGCCCAGCCCCAGTACGGGGGACAGCAGGCGGTACGCGTCCTCCAGTTCCGCGACATCCTGGTGCCCGGTGGTGTGGAAGGCGGCAGCCGCAACAATCAGGATGGCGGCATTGATGAACAGCGCCAGCATCAGCGCAAGGGTGCTGTCCCATGTGGCCCAGCGTATGGCATCCCGTCGCCCCGGCACGGTGCGGGGAAAGGCGCGTGTCTGCACGATGGAGGAATGCAGGTACAGGTTATGCGGCATGACCGTCGCCCCGATAATGCCAATGGCGATATACAGCGTATGGCTGTTGGTCACGATCCGGGGGGAGGGCACGAACCCCTTCAGTAACGCCATGACGGGGGGCTGTGCCGCCACGACCTGTATGGCAAAGCACAGTGCAATGATGCTGAGCAGCCCGATAATGAAGGCTTCAAGATAACGGAAGCCCCGGTTCATCAGGAACAGCACGAGAAAGGCGTCCAGAACAGAAATCAGCGCGCCCACCAGCAGGGGTATGCCAAACAGCAGTTGCAGCGCGACCGCCGTGCCGATGACTTCCGCCAGGTCGCAGGCGATGATGGCCAGTTCACAGGCCAGCCACAGGACGATATTCACGACCGGCGGGAAGTGATCGCGACATGCCTGCGCCAGATCACGCCCGGTGGCGATGCCCAGCCGTGCCGACAGTGATTGCAGGATGATCGCCATGCAGTTTGACAGCAGGATGACAGACAGCAGCGTGTAACCGAACTGCGCACCGCCCTGCAGGTCGGTGGCCCAGTTTCCGGGGTCCATATACCCGACCGAAACCATATAGCCCGGCCCCACGAACGCCATGAACCGGCGCAGCCATGATGCCCCGGCATCCGGCACCCGCACGCTGGCGAAGGCTTCGGGCAGGCTGTTGGTTTCAGCGTCCCCCGATCGGGCGAAACGCCATGCTGCGGTGGCGGGTGGGGGCGAGGCAGGCGGTCTTGCTGGCATCATGGGCATACTCAATCGTATCCCCCATAAATATGCAATATGCTATATCACATTGCATAGGGAAATCTTATCAGCATATGCCATGACATGGCGGGCATAATGTATGAAGTATAAGATCATGGAAAAGTTTGGGGATGTATTTATAAATAAACTTTCAATAAATTCGTGTTACAAGGTTGCGATTGAAAATAATAAAAGTTTATTGGATATGTTTTTTTAAAATTGGCGTTTTTTGAAGATTTTTTGGAAAAGGCTTCACCAAAAAATTTCTTATGATTGCAGGATATTCCCCATCTGATTTTTTAAACTGCCTTCAAGGCAAGACAGCATTCCAGAATTTTTATTATTTTGTCAGTTGCCCGTTTGGAAACGATCTTTCAGACAACAGGCGGACCCGGCCACATGGTGATGGTCATGAACGCTGTGGCGGTTCTGTCAGGGCCGCCCTGCCTGCCGCCGCCAACGCCACGTCGCCCTGGGGGGAGTGGATACGCGCGCAGAGCACGTTGCGAAAATGCCGTTCCAGGGGGTTATCCTCGCTCAATGCCGGGTTGCCGATCGCGGCAACGCCCAGTTCCACGGCTTTGATGGCGTTTTCCGTCACGACGTATTTGGCCAGGTTGGCTTCGGTGCCGGGATAGGTCCCATTTTCAGCCCGGTCGAGGGCCACGTCCATTATGCTCCGGTTGGTCATCAGCAACGCGTCAATCTGTCCCAACAGCGTATGGAACCGGGGCAGGGTGGCAAGTGGCCTGCCCAGCGCCGTCGGCACGCGCGCATGCAGGAACGAAATCAGCCAGTCACGCGCGGCACGGGCCACGCCATCATACAGCGCTGCAATGGCCAGGGCATGGCCGGTAACCAGCGCTCCGTCATTGCTTTGCCACTGTTCGGGCAGTCGCAGGTCAACCAGTGCCGTCTCGGGCAGTTCGACATTTTCAAATACAAAGGTATGGCTGCCTGTCGCGCGCATGCCCATCTGGCGCCAGCTGCGTTCAATGCGTACGCCCGGCGCATGCAGGTCAACCAGAACCTGCCCGACCCGTGGCTGGGCTTCATCCGTTGCGACCCATACCGTGCCCCAGCGCAGGGCGGTTGACCCGGTGGAATAGATTTTCCGCCCGTTCAGCACCACTCTGCCCGCGTCAGATGTAATGCGTGTCGCGGGCAGGCCGCCACGTGACGGGGTGCCCAGTTCAGGCTCGACCCGCAGCGCGTTGATCAGCGCACCATCGTGCAGGGCGGTTTCGGTCACCTGCCGTTGCGCGGCTTCGGGCCAGTGGTCGGATTGCGCAATCAGCATATGCTGCAGGAAATGCATGGCCATGATCAGTGCGGTGGTGGGATCGCCAGTGGCAAGGGTGCCAACCACGTCAGTCACCTGTCGCAGGCCGCCGCCCTGTCCCCCGTCCGCGCGCGCAATGGTCAGGCCCAGCAGGCCCGCCGCACGGCATTCGTCAAGGTTTTCGGTGGCGATTTCACCAGATCGGTCATGGGCGGCCGCACGGGTGGCAAAACGTGCCGCCAGTGCGTCCGGTGTCTGTCGGGTCGTCGGGACGGCAGGGGTAGAGGGTGAACCCATGGCTCAGATATCCTTGCGGCGGTTATCCATGATGGATCAGGCCCTGTGGACTTCATCACCATGTATCGATGCATGCAACCCATGCTGCGTCCGGCATCGCGCGGATCAGGCGGTGGCCTGTATAAAACGATAAATAATGTACATTTACAAAAATATCATGCGGTCCGCATGCGGTCCGGTTGAAATGATCGGGCATCATGTTACCGTCCAGACATGGTTCCCCATCCCCTGATCCCGCCATGGATGTGGGGAGGGGGAAGGCACGTGTCCACGCGGTCGCGCCTGCAAGGGCACGATGACTGTCATGACCGTCCATATCCCGGTTGCGCAGTGCGGGCGTGCCGGTCCTTTTTTAACCAGCAGGATTTCAGATGAAGCAACGTGAACTTGGGCGTACCGGTATCAGGGTCAGCGAGATCTGCCTTGGCACAATGACATTCGGCCAGCAGAATACGGAAGCCGAGGGGCACGCCCAGCTTGATATGGCCGTGGCGAACGGCATCAATTTCATTGATACGGCCGAACTGTATTCCATTCCCCCACGCGCCGAAACCTATGGTGCGACGGAGCGGATCATCGGCAGCTGGCTCAACGCCCGTGGCGGGCGCGAGCGTCTGGTTATCGCCAGCAAGGTTGTCGGGCGTGGGACGTCGCCATGGTTCCGCCCCGGGGGCGAGGAAACGCGCCTGACACCGAAACAGATCCGTTACGCGCTGGACGGGTCGCTGCGCCGCCTGGGCACGGATTACATCGACCTATACCAACTGCACTGGCCGGACCGGAAGGTGGGTCTGTTCGGGGCGGGGGGCAATACGTTCACCACCGTGCCGGATGCCGAGGAGGTGCCGATTGCCGAAACGCTGGGCGTGCTGGGCGAACTGGTGAAGGAAGGAAAGATCCGCCATGTCGGCCTGTCGAACGAGACCGCATGGGGCCTGTCGCAATACCTGGCCGAAGCCCGCAATGGCGCGCCGCGCGTTGTGTCGATCCAGAACGCCTATAACCTGATCAACCGCACGTTCGAAATCGGGCTGGCGGAAATGGCGCTGCGCGAAGGGGTGGGGCTGCTGGCCTATTCCCCGCTGGCGCAGGGATACCTGACTGGCAAATACCTTGATGGCGCGCGGCCTGCCGGCGCGCGCACGACCCTGTTCAACCGTGGGCAGCGTTATGAAAAACCCGGTGTGGACGACGCCGTTCGCGCCTATGTCCAGCTTGCGCATGAATACGGGATCGACCCCGTGCAACTGGCCATCGCGTTTGTCACGTCGCGTCCGTTCGTGACGTCCAACATCATTGGCGCCACCAGCACGGCGCAGCTTGAAACCATCCTGGGGGCGGAAAACGTGACCATCACCCCCGAACTGGAGAAACGGATCAACGCCATCCATCAGGTCCATTCCAACCCGGCGCCCTGAGTGACGCGCCATGGCCGCCTGGCCCGGTTCGGGGCCAGTAGCGCCATGGCGGTCTTTTCCCGCCGGGACGGGCTGCCTGCATCCCGTTATCAATATTCCGTAATGTAATATGATTGCGGGCTAACATTTCATTCAGGAACGTCAACTTAATTTCCTTATCTATGCCGGCCCCTAAAATTACGTGCTATATTGAATGGCCGTTGTTTTATGGGTGTTCCGGTGATTTTGTTTTTTTCTGGCCTGATCGCGCTTGTCCTTCTGGTCGCACTTAATATCTTCATTTCCCTGTCTGAAATATCATTTGCCGCCGCACGTGACGCACGCCTGCGTTCGCGCGCGGAAGCGGGCGATGAACGGGCCACCGCGTTCCTGAAGCTGCGGCGCAACAGCGGGCAGGTCATGACCGTGCTGCAGATATGCCTCAATGGCGTGGGCGTGCTGGGCGGCATGATCAGTTCGGAAATGATCGCGCCATCCGTCACCCATGGGCTGATGGGGTGGGGCCTGCCGGCCCCGACCGCGGAAACGCTGGCCTCGGTCTTCGGGTTCGTGCTGGTGACGGGGCTGTTCGTGCTGTTTGCCGACCTGCTGCCCAAACGTGTCGCCATGAACGCGCCCGACAAGATCGCCCTGGCTGTCGGCTGGTTTCCGGCTGCCGCGCTAAAGCTGCTCTATCCCATCGTCTGGGTGTTTTCCAAGATGTCGGACGCCATCCTGCGCGCCCTGAAGATCCCGGCGGCATCAGCGGTCGAACCGGTCACGCCAGAGGACCTGCGCGCGATCCTGGCCGCGGGCACGGCGTCGGGCGTGCTTTTGGAACAGGAACACCAGATGATCCAGAACGTGCTGGGCCTGCAGGACCGTTCCATCACGTCCGCCATGACCCCGCGTGATGAAATCGTCTTCCTCGACCTGCAGGAAACAATCGAGGAGCAGAAGACCAAGGTCCGCGCCAAGCCCTATTCACGCTATCCCCTGTGCAATGGGGGGCTGGACAATGTCGTCGGCTCCATCCGCGCGGAAGACGTGCTGGCGGCCGTGGTGGACCGTGACCCGACCCAGCCGCCCGCCAAGGGGCCGCAGGGCGCGCTGTCCAGTGGCAACGCGATCTTCCAGGTGCGGCGGGATGTCCTGTCCGTGCCCGAGACGATCAACCTGTGGGACACGCTGGCGCAGTTCGACACGCATGGCGCGGGCTTCGCGCTGGTGGTGAACGAATACGGGCTGGTTGTCGGGCTGATTACCTTCAAGGACATCATGGGTGCCCTGATGGGCGGCCTTGCCAACCCGTTCGAGGAACAGCTGATCGTGCGGCGTGACGCCAATTCATGGCTGATCGACGGCGCTGCCTCCATCGGTGACGTACGTCGCGAACTGGAGGCCGCCGATCTGGATGAAGCCGGGCCATTCGACACCATTGGCGGTTTTGTCATGCACCGCCTGCGCCGCATGGCGCGCAAGGCCGACCGGGTGGATACGCTGGGTTTCCGTTTCGAGGTGGTTGACGTGGAAGGCTTCCGCATCAACCAGCTGCTCGTCACCCGGCTGACCGGGCAGTAACCGTCACGGGGTCATGGTCGTCCCATGCCGCCCCCGCCGCCCATATAGGGGCCACCGTATCCGCGCCCGGGACCGCCATATCCGTTTCCGTACCCGCCACGGTGATAGCCGTCATATCCACCGCGGTGGTGATGGTGATAGTGGCCATCATGGCACCCCGCGACGGACAGGCCGATGCTCAGGGCGATGAGTAACCTGATGGAACGTGTCATGGGAAAACCCTCCATTACCTGCCGTGACAACGCCATGGTGGTGCAAAGGTTTGGGCCACGCGGCCCGAATACATGCTAGCGGCTGCGTTTGCGTACGATCAGGCCATGCATGGCCCGGGCTTTTTTCAGGACGGGCTGGAAGGTCGCGCGATCCTTCTGGGCCAGATCGGTCAGCAAAGACGTGGCTTCATGCACCGTATGCAGGGCCGTGTCATAATCCTTGTAGGTAATCAGGTACTGCGTCAGGTCGAGCAGGCACTGCGCCAGCTGCGGGCGGAATTCCTGCGGGTGGTCGGTGACGAGGATGCGGTACAGCGACAGCGCTTCCTTCAGCGCCACCCGCGCCTGATCCAGCTGTTCCAGTCCGTTATGGCATAAAAAGGTCTTGTACAGGCTGTCCGCGTAACCGGCGCGGTGGCGGTCGGGATCGCTGGCATACAGCCGGGCGTAGATGGCAGCCGCTTCCTGTGCGGATTCCAGGGCGTCCGCCCATGCGGGCACGCCGCCCTGCCACTGGCACGTGCATAACCGGACAAGAAAACAGGCAAGATCGGGCAGGAACTGTTCGGGATATGCGTCGGCAAGCGTGCGGCACAGTTCCACGGCATCAAGGGTATCAGCCATGGAATCATCCCGGCCCGTCGCCGCCTGCCGCAGGCGGGGCAGGGCGCGCAGGCATTCGGCAAGCGGGGCTGAAAAATCGGCCGGTTCCTGTCTGGCCAGCCTGGAATACAGGTCGATCGCCTCCGTAACCGCCTGCAACGCGGCGGCATGCTGCCCCAGCGTGTCATGCAGGCTGGACGCACGGGCCAGGTTTGCCGCCAGCGCCGGTTCAAGCGCCCCGAGCGCGGGCGATGATATGGACGTATCCTGTTCAATCAGCCTGCGGAACCGGGATATGGCCGAGGTCGTGGACGCCAGCGAACCCTTGGTCTGTGCCAGATGCATCTGGCACATGCCCAGCACGCTGTATTTTTTGGCCAGTTCCCATTCAAGGCCTTCTTCGCCCCTGTCAATCAATTGCTGGTAGATGGCGATAATGGCTTCGGCCACCCGGCGCATGTCGTCATACTGGTCTTGGGTTTTGTAGATATAGGCCAGTATGTCCATGCTGCGCGCCAGGGCGACGTGGCGCTGGCAGTCGTCAATGATCTGTTTGTCCATGCGGCCGTGATGTACGGATATGGCGCGCTGGATGGCCTGCAATGCCTGCTCGGGCTGACCGTCTTGCAGTTACCCACAAATCTGCTGTTCTTGAATTTTGTGCTTGATGCAGATGAATCTGTTGTGATTCCTTTTCTGTCACCTTTATGCAGGCGGGGTGTGAGAATGGTACAGGATTGGGTCATACAGGAAATATCCGGATCTGACCTTGGCGACGAGCGCCTGAACAGGCGTCTGGGCACGATGCTCGCGGCACTTGCTGAACGACCGGGCAAGTCTCTCCCGACGGCATTTCAGGATTGGTCTGCGACCAAGGCAGCATATAGATTTTTTGCAAATGCAAATGTAAGCGAAGACAAAATCCTTGAAGGGCATTTTTCTGCTACCGCCCAGCGTTTCGATGCGACTGCAGGGCCAGTCCTGATCCTGCAGGATACAACGGAGTTTTCCTTCACCCGAGCATCTCCCGAAAAGATCGGGTTTACCAAGGTCTCTACGGGAGGCAGGGAAAAAA
>NZ_CADP01000031.1:2500-33094 GCF_000285295.1 Komagataeibacter europaeus LMG 18890
CACTCAGGCCAAACAGGGCCGCCTGCTGGGTAATGGAGGACAGCAGGGCATCATCCGCCCGATCCGGCCCGATAACCTGCACCGGGGCACCCTGCCGTGTGGACAGTTCCCGCCGCAGCGCATCCGCCCCACCGGCATGGTCCAGATGGCCATGGGTCAACCAGATGGCGTCAACCGACAGTCCCTTCTGCGTGATGAACGCCATGATACGCGGCACATCACCCCCCGGGTCGACCACGACGGCATGATGCGTGTCGGTATTCCATAATATGGAACAGTTCTGGCCAAAGGCGGTGACGGGCACGATTTCAAGGGAAAGAGGTGTCGGCATGCGCGGAACCCTACATATAAAAAAGCGCCCCACGTTACCGCGGGGCGCAACAGGCGACCAGTAGCCGATCAGCCCGCGTTGGGCAGCGGCCAGCCGGTGGCCGGAATGTCGAAATGCTTGGCCAGTTCATGATCGGGGGTGTTGGTCAGGTCACGCTCCAGTTCCTTGACCACCAGCGCACGGGTGTGCACGTCCAGATGCGCGCGGATCTGGTGCATGACGTCACCGGGGGCCGCGATCGCGATGGCCGGAGCCTTCTTCTGGCGCACGACCGTGTTCAGGAATTCCGCAATGACCTTGCCATAGGCACCGTTGCGCGGAGCATCCATGCCCTTTGCATCGTCGCTCTTGAGGTGCTCGAACGTCGCAAGACCATGTTCGCCATGCTTCAGGATACGGGCATGAATGTTATCGGCAACAACATACCAGGCAGGATCGACATAACTCATTTACAGTACTCCATTCATGCGCGCCCCACATCGGGGTGGCGTTATGTTGTGGCAATATATGGGATGCCTGTTCGTACATGTCCACCGGCTGGCATGAGTGTATGCGTGCTGATAGAGTAGTCCTGCTATGACACAGGTTTCATCCACGCGGGATCCCCTGGATCTCCTGATCGAATGGGCGCGGGCGGGTCAGCCCTGCGCGCTGGCGACCGTTACCTCCACCTGGGGCAGTTCCCCCCGGCCGGCTGGCAGCATGATGGCGGTCTGCGCCAATGGCCGCATCGAGGGATCGGTTAGTGGCGGCTGCGTGGAAGGCGCGGTGATCGAGGAAGCGGGGAACGTCATGGCCACCGGCCATCCCGCCGCCCTGTCCTATGGTGTATCCAGTGATGACGCATGGGCGGTTGGCCTGGCCTGTGGTGGGCTGCTGGATGTGTATGTGGCCGCCGTGCGCACCCCCACGCACCCGCAGGGCACGCTGGATCTGGCCATGCTGGAAACCGTGGCGGAAAAACGCCGGGCCCGGGTTCCGGTCATCGTGGCGACCGAACTGGCGACGGGGGCCACGCGCCTGCTGTACCAGACCGATGCCGCATCCGATGCATCATCCGATCTGGCTGCACGGCTGGACGCCCGCGCGCGGGACGTATTTGAAACCGGCCGCAGCCTGAGGCTGGAAGATGAAGCGGGGCAGGCCCTGTGGTTCCTGCACCTTATTCCCATGCCACCCCGCCTGCTGATCGCGGGGGCCGTGCATATCGCGCAGGTACTGGCCCCCATGGCGCAGACCACCGGATTTAGCGTGACGGTCATCGACCCCCGCACACAACTCGCGACCGCCGAACGTTTCCCCGGCATCACGCTGGAAACCGACTGGCCGGATGAAGCACTGGCGCGGCTGGGGGTGGATAACCAGACGGCCATCGTGACATTGACGCATGACGCCAAGCTGGATGATCCCACCCTGCATTACGCCCTGAATGGCGATGCCTTTTATATTGGTGCGCTGGGATCACGCAAAACACAGGCATCACGCGTTGAGCGACTGCGCGAGGCCGGTTTCTCCGCCGGACAGATCGCCCGTATCCATGGTCCCGTCGGGCTGGCCATCGGGGCGGTGGGGGCGGCTGAAATCGCCCTGTCGATTCTGGCTGAAATCGTGGCCGTGCGTCATAACAAGCCGCTGGGGCGGATCTCGGGCTGGGCATGACGCGGGCCGGGCCGCGTGTCGCGGCCATTGTGCTGGCGGCGGGCCGTTCCAGTCGCACCGCCCCCCTGCACAAGCTGCTGACGCCCGACGCCACGGGCCTGCCCATGATTGCCCGCACCCTGCGCGCC
Source organism: Komagataeibacter europaeus LMG 18890 (assembly GCF_000285295.1). Classification (GTDB taxonomy): domain Bacteria; phylum Pseudomonadota; class Alphaproteobacteria; order Acetobacterales; family Acetobacteraceae; genus Komagataeibacter; species Komagataeibacter europaeus. The sequence continues at coordinate 4,619 of NZ_CADP01000031.1, forward strand.
ATCACCGCCAGCCGGGCCGGGCCGGTGATTGTCGTGCTGGGACATCGAGCCGCTGAAATCCAGGCCGCCGCGTCAATCGACAGACAGGCGGAAAACGCCCCCCGATTCATTACGGCACCCAACCATGCATGCGGCCTGTCCCAGACACTGGCGGCAGGTATCCGCGCCGCCAGTGCGTATCCGGCTGTCACGGGCGCGCTGGTCTGCCTGGGGGACATGCCACTGATCGGCACGGACCTGATCGACCGCATGATCGCGACCTTCCTGACCCATCCCGACCGACCCGGCGTGATGCCGGTGCATGAAGGCAGGCGCGGCAACCCGGTCCTGTGGAGCCGTGACCTGTTCCCTGCCCTGCTGGCCCTGACGGGGGACCAGGGCGCGCGCCCGCTCCTGCGCCAGCATGAAACCGGCATGGCGCGCGTTGCGGCCGGGGCGGAAATTACGGCGGACTTTGACACCCCGGCCCGGTTGGCCGACTTCGCGCGCTGCTTTGCAGACGGTTGACCTGAGCCCGCGCCAGCGCAAAGAGAGAAGGCACGCCATGCGGTCCACCGCACGGCCTGACAACCAACCAGGATCAAGACATGAGCAAGATTATCCGCACCGAACCCAACCCCATCCTGTCCAAGGTGGTGGAATACCATGGCTTCCTGTTCACACAGGGATTCGTCGCCCGCGACCTGTCCGCAGACATCACGGCGCAGACCAAGGACATTCTGGCCCAGATTGACGAGGCGCTGGAACTGCACGGCACTGACAACACCCGCCTGCTGCAGGCCCAGATCTGGCTGAAGGACATCAATGACCGTGACGCGCTGAACGCGGTATGGGGGCCGTGGCTGCCCAAGGATGGCGCACCCGCGCGGGCCTGCGTCGAAGCCAAGATGGCCCACCCCGACGTACTGGTCGAGATCATGGTGATCGCCACCAAATAAGACGAACGGGATGCGGGAAAGTCAGCTGATAAACATGTCACATTTTTGCAACTTTCCCGCTGCCCAAGAATCATTCCACTTATGTTCTCCCCTTTGATTTCTCACGCATAAGCGACTGAAAAACAGGGGATGAATGGTCCGATTAAAGAATATATTCCTATTTTCTTTCCGAGATGAAGTTTTTGGGTGAAATATGCAGCGTTGCTGTTCATCCTTCACAGCGCAGGCTTGTCAGACTTGCAATGGGCTTGCTACTCGATGAACACGATGTGAGCGGGTTATCAGAGAATCACCCCGATGCGGTGGAGAGATTGCGGAAAATGTGGATCAGAAACATGAAGCGTGGCGTTTTGCTTTCCGTTCTTGGTGCCACGTTCGGATTCATGTTTTCGGAACAGGGACATGCAAGGTCGGTCCGGCATGTCAGCCATGTCCATCCCGTCGCGGCGCATTCGGCCGCCGGGTATCATGTCCTGCACCACGCCAGCTATCGTCGCACCACGCATGAACGTGGGCATGTGATCCAGTGCGTAGCCTTCGCCAAATCGGCATCGGATGTTGAAATCCGGGGCAACGCGGTTGACTGGTGGTACAACGCCGCCGGGCGTTACGCCCGTGGCAATTCGCCGGAAGAAGGCAGTGTCCTGAATTTCCGTGGCACCCGTCGCATGCCACTGGGCCATGTGGCCGTGGTGCGTCAGGTCGTCAACAGCCGTACCATTGTCATTGACCAGTCCCACTGGGGCCAGCGCGGGATCAGCCGTGATGTTCCGGTGATCGACGTATCGCCCAACAATGACTGGTCTGCCGTGCGCGTGGCGCTGAACAGCGGCAGCGGTGCATTTGGCAGCATCTATCCGACCTACGGCTTCATCTACGCCCGACCGGATACCACATCCAACATGATGCTGAGCACCTACCAGAAGGCCATGCGCAACCCAGCCACCATGGCGCGGACTTCCGGTCGCACGATGCCACGCCACAACAGCACGGAAGTGGCCGAAGCGCCTGAAGGCATCGCCGGTCACGCCTCTTCATCCCTTGCCTATACGGATGACGCGCCGAATCGTTCCGTCCGGTAATCGAATAAAAGAAGCCGTGGCCCTGAAATCAGGGCCGCCCGGCCCGATGATACGGATGCCCCGATGAAATGGCGCGGGCACGATAAAGCTGTTCCGCCAGCATGCCGCGCACCAGCATGTGCGGCCATGTCATCTTGCCCAGTGAAAGCGTATGGTCGGCGCGCTGTATGACCGTCGCGTCCAGCCCTTCCGCCCCCCCGATGACAAAACACAGTGGGCGTGGCGTTTCGACCCACTGTTCCACCGCATGTGAAAAGGCCAGACTGTCATATGTCCGGCCGCCTTCATCCATGGCCACCACAATCGCACGGTCAGGCAATGCGGTCAGGATCGCCTGCCCTTCCCTGCGCTTGATTTCATTGGGTGCGCCGCGCCCTTCGGGCAGTTCCACCAGCTTGATACGCGGCGAAAGCCGGTTGGCGTAACGATCAAACAGGTCGCGTTCCACCCGGTCCTTCATGCGGCCCACTGCAATCAGATGAAACACCGTTCAGTCCACCGGTGTCGCTGGCGCCTCCGGCGGGACATCCAGATCCGCGCCCCACATCCGTTCCAGACCGTACAGCGCACGCGACTCAGGCTTGAACAGATGCACGACGATATCCCCCGCATCCAGCAGCACCCAGTCGGAACCGGAGGCCCCTTCGGTCCGTACCCGCTTGTGCCCGACCTCACCCAGCTTGCGATCGATATGGGCCGCCATGGCCGCGATCTGCCGATCCGCCACGCCCGTCGCGATCACCATCCGGTCGGCAAAGGATGCACGGCCCGTCAGGTCAATGACCACGATATCCTCGGCCTTGTCATCTTCCAGGCTGGTGGTGATGATTTCCAGAAACTGTTCCACGCGCGGGTCGGCTTCGCGCGCGTCAGTGGATACAGGGCCAGCCACGGCGGCCTTCTTGCGCGGCGTGCCCGGCACCTGCACGGCACTGCCCAATGACGCCGCGTTGACGCGTGGCTGTCCCGCGGAAAGGGTGCTGCCGGTCCGGCGCTTGGCGCCACTCTCGGCTGAAGGCTTCCTGGTTATGGCTGTTACTCCCGTCCGTGGCCGGAATTGGCCTGCGATGCACGTATTTGTGTTGCTGATATAGCGTTCTGCGGCGCGGGAAGAAAGACCCATGCCGGCGGCCTGCACATAGCCAGTCTGCCCGCCTGTCGTGCTGGCCGCCGCCAGCGCGCAAGCCTGCGGGCAATCTGACCGTGCAATGCGGCAGGATTATAGCCCGGTCGTGGTAGAATCGCGAGTGGAACCATACGCACGATGTCCCGCCACCGCCGCCATCGGCCCATATGCGCCAGTCCGTCCGCCCCCATCAGCCAGACAAAATGTACATGCGGGAAAAGCTGTTTCAGGCGACGCAGCGTATCGACGGTGTATCGCGTGCCGATCCGGCTTTCGATATCGGTCGCCAGCAGCCTGCGCCCACGCACGCCATGGATACGCGCGCGCACCAGCGCCAGCCGCTGCGACAGGGGCGCCATGCCCGCCACCGGCTTGAGCGGATTGCCCGGCGAGACAAGGAACCACACCTGATCCAGCTTCAGCTGCCGCAGCGCCCGGCAGGCAAGCTGGACGTGGCCGTCATGCACCGGGTTGAACGAACCGCCCAGCAGGCCGACACGCATATGCCGCCCGTCGCCACGGACCGGCAGGACATCACCCACGCCCGTCAACAAGGATCAGGGCCGGACCTGTCCGGTGCCGATCACCTCGTACCGATAGGTTGTCAGCTGCTCCAGTCCAACAGGGCCGCGGGCATGGAAACGTCCGGTGGCAATACCGATTTCCGCACCAAACCCGAATTCCCCCCCGTCGCAGAACTGGGTGGAGGCATTCCACATGACCACGGCGCTATCCGTCCCGTTCAGGAAAGTAGTCGCCACGGCCTCGTCCTCGGTCACGATCGCTTCGGTATGGGCGCTGCCGTAACGTGCGATATGGGCCAGCGCCTCCTCCACGCCATCCACCACGCCAACCGACAGCACCGCATCCAGCCATTCGGTGGCGAAATCATCTTCCGTCGCGGCGGGCAGGTCGGGCACGATCTCACGCGCGCGGGCATCGGCGCGGAACGTGCAGCCACGGGTGGCCAGATCCTCGATCAGGCCGGGCAGGATCTTGGGCGCAATCGCCTGATCCACCAGCAGGGTCTCGGTCGCGCCACAGATGCCCGGACGGCGCAGCTTGGCGTTCAGCACGATCCGTCGCGCCATTTCCAGATCGGCGGCGGCGTGGACATAGGTGTGGCACAGCCCTTCGGCATGGGCCAGCACGGGCACGCGGGCCTCGGCACAGACACGCTCGACCAGTGATTTGCCGCCACGAGGAATGATCAGGTCGATCAGGCCTGCCGCCCCCAGCATGGACGCGACATGCGCGCGATCCGCATCGGGCGGGATCTGCACGCATTCCACCGGCAGGCCAGCCGCCTGCAGCCCCGCCTGCATGGCGGCGTGAATGACGCGCGCGCTGTTCAGGCTGTCCGACCCGCCGCGCAGGATCACGGCATTGCCGGACTTGATGCACAGGGCGGCGGCATCGGCCCCCACGTTGGGGCGACTTTCGTAAATCATGCCAATTACGCCCACCGGGGTCGCGACACGACGGATGCGCAGGCCGTTGGGCCGATCCCATTCCGCCATGACATGGCCAACCGGGTCCGCCAGGCTGGCAACCTGCTCCAGCCCCTTCGCCATCGCCTCGACCCGTTCGGGGTTGAGGGTCAGCCGGTCACGGAATGCGGCCGCCCCGGCAAAGGCCGCCACGTCACGCGCATTGGCGGCCAGCAGTTCAGCCTGACTGGCGCGCAGGGCGTCAGCCGCCGCCATCAGGGCCCTGTTGCGGGTTTCGGTCGTGCTGCGGGCCAGCACGCGGCCTGCGGCGCGGGCGGCGATGGCCATGGTGCGGATCACGTCCGGCTGCGGTGCGTCAGCCCGCGTGGGGATTGCAACAGCCTGGTCCATGATCCGTCACTCCTTCAGTCCATTCCTGAACGGGCAATACGCCCGTATCAGACGTTAAAGCGGAACAGCAGGACATCACCATCCTGCACCTCGTAATCCCGCCCTTCGATCCGCAGCTTGCCCGCTTCACGCGCGCCAGCTTCACCATTGCAGGCAATGTAATCATCATACGCAATGGTTTCGCAGGCAATGAAGCCACGTTCAAAATCATTATGGATGACAGCGGCAGCCTGCGGGGCCTTGGTCCCTTCGGTAATGGTCCAGGCTCGCGTTTCCTTCGGCCCCACGGTAAAGTAGGTGCTCAGGCCCAGCAGGCGGTAGCCGGCCGCGATGACACGGTCCAGCCCGCTATCCTTCAGGCCGAGCCCTTCGAGGAACTCCACCCGGTCTTCGGGGCCAAGCTGGCTGACCTCGGCCTCGATCGCGGCGGAAACCACGACCATGGCGGCCCCTTCCTCTTCCGCGCGGGCACGGACGCGTTCGGAAAATTCGTTACCCGTCGCAGCCGAGCCTTCATCCACGTTGCACACATACAGCACGGGCTTCGAGGTCATGAGCTGGAGGCGGCGCACCGCTTCTTCCTGCCCCGCCGGAATGGCCTTGCGCGCGGGCTGCCCTTCACGCAGCGCCTCGATCAGCGGTTCCATCAGTTCGACCTGGGCCGCAGCCTCGCGGTCGTTGCCGCGCGCTTTCTTCTGCAGCGCCACGATCCGCTTTTCCAGCGATTCGAGGTCGGCCAGCATCAGTTCGGTCTCGATGATCTCCGCATCACGGATGGGGTCAACGCCACCCTCGACATGGGTGATGTCGTCATCTTCAAAACAGCGCAGGACGTGGATGATCGCATCCACCTCACGGATATTGGCCAGGAACTGGTTGCCCAGGCCCTCCCCGCGCGACGCACCGCGCACCAGGCCCGCGATATCGACGAATTCAAGACTGGTGGGCAGGATCTTCTGCGACTTGCCGATGCGCGCCAGATTGGCCAGTCGCGCATCCGGCACGGCGACACGGCCCACATTCGGCTCGATGGTGCAGAACGGATAGTTCGCGGCCTGCGCCGACGCTGTTTCCGTCAGGGCGTTGAACAGCGTGGATTTACCCACATTCGGCAGGCCCACGATGCCACAGTTAAAGCCCATACGCCCTTACTCCCCGGCCTGCGCGGCCATTCTTGTCATGAACAGTTCCGGCTTCCCGTCCGCCAGCAGCACGGCCTCATCAGCCAGCGCATCAAGCATCGGGTCCAGCCACTCGCGGTCCGTGCGGGAGAAGTCGCCCAGCACATGGCCTGTCACGCGCTCACGGCTGCCGGGATGCCCGATGCCCAGCCGCACGCGCCAGTATTCTTTCGTACCCAGCATGCGGTCCATCGACCGCAGGCCGTTATGCCCCGCCGCCCCGCCGCCACGCTTTACGCGGATGCGTCCGGGCTCAAGGTCCAGTTCATCATGGAATGCCGTAATGGCCTCGGCTGGCAGCTTGTAGAAAGCGGCCGCCTGCTGAACGCTCTCCCCCGAGAGGTTCATGTACGTCATGGGCTTGAGCAGCAGCACCTTGTGCCGCCCGATCATCCCTTCCGCCACTTCACCGCGAAAGCGCTTCCGCCACGGGGCGAACCCGTGGCGGTCGGCAATCCGGTCCACCGCCATGAACCCGACATTGTGACGATTCCGGCTCATCCCCGTCTCGGGGTTACCAAGACCGGTCCAGAGCAGCATCGTTCATCCTCCTGTCAGGTCAGCATGGCGGTGGGCGGGATCAGCCCTCGGCTTCGCCTTCGGCGGCTTCAGCGGCTTCGGCCTCTTCATCAACACTCGGCGGTGCGACGTTGGCGATCACGAAGTTGTTGTCCTGCAGCACCGGGGTGACATGCTCCGTGCCCTTCAGGTCTTCCCACCGCACGTTGTCGTGGAAGTCGAGCTTGGACAGGTCGGCAGTGAAGAATTCCGGGATGTTGGCCGGATCAACCACCACGTCCACCGTGTGGCGGACGATGTTCATCACGCCACCGCGCTTGACGCCGGGGGAGAGTTCTTCACCCGTGAAGCGGACTTCCACTTCCACGTGCACCTTATGGCCAGCGGCCAGGCGCTGGTAGTCAACATGCAGCGGCGCATCGGTCACCGGGTGCAGCTGGATCTCACGCAGCAGGGCGTGCACGGACGGGCCACCCGCGACGGAGATGTCATAGATGCGCGAACGCCAGCCGGACTTGTGCAGTTCACGGTGCACGATACGGGGGTCAAGCGCGATCAGGGTGGGTTCCTGGCCGCCGCCATAGATAACGCCGGGCACGTGGCCGGCACGCCTCGTTGCACGCGCTGCCCCCTTACCAGCCTTCGCGCGCGAAGAGACTTCGATCTTGGTGAATTTGGTCACTTGTTTGCTCCTGAAACACAAGCGCGCGGGCCTCCAGGGGTGCCAGCGCGTGCGCGGCGTTTAACGGAAAACCGCGCCTGATGCAATCACCCAAGGGCGCGCCCGCCCGGTTTTTCAGGAAAGCGCGGTCAGGTTCCATACCGGCGTCGGCCCCGGCTCGGCCCACATCGGCGTCGCGTTGGGCAGGCGCACATTGGGCTTGAGGTGCATGGCCGAACGCAGGGCGCGGAACATCGCGCCATGGCAGACGATCAGCGGCACGCCATCCTTTTCCAGCGCCCGGTTCACGGCCGATACGGCGCGTTCACGCAGGTCGGCAAAGCTTTCGCCATTGGGTGGGGTGTAATCGCCCGCGATCCAGCTGTCGTACCATGTTCCCATGGGCTTGCCTTCCTCGTCACCGAAGCAGACTTCCTTCAGCCCGTCATCCAGCGCGATCTCCAGCCGGGGGGCGCCGTTGGCCGCCAGCTGGTCAGCCACGATTTCCGCCGTCCGGCGCGCGCGGATCAGCGGCGACGACACGATCCGCACGATCGGTGCATGGTCATGCCAGTGCTTCGCCAGCAGCAGGCCGGCCGCCTCGGCCTGCCGGATGCCGGTCTGGTTCAGCGGAATATCGGTCCGCCCCTGCGAACGCCCCTGCGCATTCCAGTCCGTTTCCCCATGGCGCAGATACCAGTACGGCCGGGCAATCAGGTCAGTCATGGGGTCGTTCCTTGCTTGTTACACCCCTGTGGGGGTAACGCCGGGACAGCCCGGGGGTCAATCCCGTCCTTCAGTCAAACAGCGACGAAACCGAGCTTTCGTCCGATATGGCCTGCATGGCGCGCGAGATCAGGGCCGCCGTGCTGATCTGGCGGATATTGGCCGAATCCCTCACCGCCTCGGTCGCCTTGATGCTGTCGGTCAGCGTCAGCATGCCCAGCGGCGACTGGCCAATGCGGCTGACCGCGCTGCCGGTCAGCACGCCGTGGGTCACATATGCCTCGACCGCTGCCGCGCCATGCTTCATCAGCGCTTCCGCCGCGTTGCACAGCGAACCGCCACTGTCGACAATATCATCCACCAGGATGCAGTAACGGCCCCGCACGTCACCGATCACGTTCATGACTTCGGACACGCCCGCGCGCTCGCGTCGCTTGTCGATGATGGCAAGGTCCACGTTCAGCCGCTGCGCCAGCTGGCGGGCGCGCACCACGCCGCCCACGTCGGGGGACACGATCATGAGGTTGTGGGGGCCACCGGGAATGTCCATCGGCGGGGCGTCATAGGGCAGCGGCGGCTCGCCATCGATCTTCATGCGGCCACGGATGTCACGGGTAAACAGCGGGGCGGCATACAGGTTGTCCACCGGAATGTCGAAGAAGCCCTGGATCTGCATGGCGTGCAGGTCCATGGTCAGGACACGGTTGGCCCCGGCCTCGACCAGGATATTGGCCACCAGCTTGGCGCTGATCGGCGTGCGGGGGCCGGATTTGCGATCCTGCCGGGCGTAACCGAAATACGGCATGACCGCCGTGATGCGGCGTGCCGACCCGCGACGCAGCGCATCAAGCATGATCAGCAGTTCCATGAGGTTGTCATTGGTGGGGGAGCAGGTGCTCTGGATGACGAAAACATCCTCACCACGCACGTTTTCATGAATCTCGACAAAGATTTCCATGTCGGCGAAACGCCGCACGGTCGCATTACAAAGCGGCAGTCCCAGCTCCGCTGCTACTTTTTCGGCAAGGGGCAGGTTGCTGTTACAGGCGACAATCTTCATCGTGTGACGCTCCCGGGCGGCGGTGCAGGCGATCAGGGCGGCTTTTGCACGCCATCCCCGTTGTTTATGTGCGGGGTTCTAACAACCGGCATACCCCGTGTCACCTATCTAAGGATGGCGAAACCTGCACGCCTGCCCTTCGTGGCCGATCCGTCACACCGGGCGACGGGGTGGCAGCGTTACGCCAGGAAAGGGCCGGGCCGGTGCGGGCGGCGTGACAGGCACGGGTTTACCAGTGATTTCGGTCGGGGCCGGATTTTCCGCGGGCACCGCCTTGGGCATGGGGGGCCATTCAGCGGCCTTCTGCGCAACCGGGGGCGCGGGGCGCGATACCGCCCTGGGCTGGGCTACGGATACCGGGGCCGGTGTGTGGACCACCGGTGCCACGGCCGGTGAGGCGGCCGCATGCACGACCGGAGCGACGGGCGCCACAGACACGGCTGGCGCGGCAGGTGCCGGGGACGGCGCGGCGATGTGCGCAGACGGGGCTGAAACGGGCGTGGGCGACACGACTGGCGCCGCCACGGGCGTCCCGGTTACGGGCACGGCATCCGCCACGACCGGGGCGGGGGTGGAGATGGCTTTCGGCACTGACGTACCTGTGGCAACGCCCTTGCCACCGATGACCGGCACGGGCGCGACCGTATCCACTGCCGCGGCGGCCGTGCCGGCTGTCGCGGACTGTGTGACGGGGGATGATGACCGGGCAGGCAGCACGCCATCCGCCGCCAGCGGGACATTGGCCCGACCGGAATAGCGCGTGATGATCTGGCGCGCGGCCCCTGCCGCCTCATCCGCCGCCGCCACGGCGACATCACCCCACTTCGTATCCAGTGAATGGGCTTTTATGTCATGGATCTGGGTGGCCGCGCCCGCTTCCTTGCCCTGCGCATCCAGCACCTGCCATGTCAGCACGATATGCTGCTGCTTCGTGGTGGATGTCGTGGTGACCGCGTCATTGAGCACGACCGTGCAGCGCACCGTGTAATCCGCCCCGGTTGCGGTATGGCGGATATCCTCATGCGCATCGGGGAATGCCGCGATGAAGGCCCGCGCCAGTGCGCGGTCCCCATCCCCCGGCGCGCCCTGCACGCCCGCGAAATAGACATGGGCGGGACGGTTCTTGAGGCTGTTGGGATCCTTCTGCATCTGGGCGGCCTGTATGCCGGTCAGCAGTTCGGCCACACCGGGGGCGGCATTCTGTGCCGCACGGGTGACAGCCTGCCCGTCCACCGCCTGCCACTGCTGCACGGGCACGGGCGCGCCATCCATATGACCGCGTTCCTCGCCCTTGGGGGTGATGACGGCATAGGTCGGGACAATCGCGCCATTGCGGGCATCCGCCGTCATTTTCAGCCACCAGTCGCCCGGCCGCGCCGGCTGGCCCATTGCGGGCACCGACTGCGCCAGCAGGGCATTGACCATGGCGCGCTGCCAGCCCTGCGCCCCGGCCTGATCCGTGCCCGACGCCGTGGAAACCGGCACGGCCAGCCGGGCCGTCGGCGCCTGGGCTGTCTCCGTCCCATGGCGGAAGGGATGCGGCACGCTGACACAGCCCCCAAGCATACAGAGTACTGCAATGGCTGACCCCGTAAGCAGCCGCCGGGCAAAAACTTCTGACATCATGCCCCTATCTATATCGCCGGGCAGGCAATAACGGAAATCTGGTGCCCGATGACCCCGCCACCCGCCAGCGTACGGCGGCGATGGCTGAAGAAACGGGTTTCATCATGCAGGGTATCAATGCCCAGCGCCTCCGCCTGTCCCACACCGCAGCGCCGCAGCCGCATGACGCTGTATCCCGGCAGGTCAAACATGAAATGTCCCGGCCGCGCCGCAGGGATGAAAAATGCTTCCGCCGCCGCATCATGCGCCAGCGCCGCATCGCGCATGTCCGGGCCGACCTCATAACTGTCCGGCGCGATACAGGGTCCAACCACAGCGCGAATGTCACCCGGCGCGCAGCCCAGCGCGCCCATGGCCGCTACCACCGACTCCAGAATCCCACCACAGGCGCCGCGCCAGCCTGCATGGGCCGCCCCCACGACCGTGCCCCCCGCATTGCTGAACAGCACCGGGGCGCAATCCGCCGTAATCACGCCCAGCGCAAGGCCGGGTCGGTCGGTCACCATGCCGTCGCCCTCCGGCCCACGACCGGTTTCCCATGGTGTCGTGACCGTAATGGTGCGATCGCCATGCACCTGTGTCAGGCCCAGCAGGTGATCCGGGCGCACGCCGACATACCGCGCCACCCGGCGGCGGTTTTCATGCAGGGCGGCGGGATTGTCCGCCGAACGGGTCGAACAGTTCAGGCTGGCATATGGCCCGGTGGACACGCCACCCTGGCGGGTAAAGAACCCATGCCTGATCCCGCCGAAAACAGGGCTGCGCACCACCTGCGCATCCGTGATCACGCTGTCGGTCGTCATGGCGTTCCTCCCCTGCCTGTTCCATTCCCCGCACGCCTGCCCGCAAAACCCGGCAGGTCACCCGCAAGCCCGGATGAAAGCCCCATTACACGAAAAAGCTGCCCCATGCGGTCCGGGGCGACCAGTCGCCGGGCCGCCGCGCGGATTTCATCCGCCTGCGCGGGGACAGCGCGGGCAAGCTGTTCCACACGCGCGGCAAGCCCCAGCGCAGACAGGAAACTGCCCTGGGTCATGCTGCCCCACACATCCACCCCGGCGGGGACATGATCGGCAATCGCCCCGAAATCGACATGCGCCGTAAGATCCGCGCAGCCCGCATCCAGCAGGGGATCGGCCGGACGGCCATCCCGCAATGCCTGCAGGCTGTCCCCCCACGCCGGGGCATCATACCCATAGTCGATCAGCACCGCCGCCCCCGGCCAGCGCAGCAGGCGCGCGCCAAGCGCATGGATGAAATCCAGCGCGGGCTGGCAGGTTTCCAGCACTTCTCCTTCAGGCGCCGGACGCAGGCGGGCGGGATGGCGCGCCGGGAAATCACCCGGGGCAAGCGTGAAGGCGCCATCATGCACGAAACGCTCGTCCCAGCCCTGCCCCCGCCTGACGAACTGCCGTATGGGCAGGGCATCAAGGAATTCATTGGCCACCAGCACCATCGGCCCATCGGGCACGCCATCCAGCCGGTCATGCCAGCATACCGGCATGATCGTGGCGTCACGCAATGCGGCCGCCTGCACATCACGCAGCCGGGGCGAGGTTTCGATCAGGTGTACCCGCATGGCTTTGTGGCAGGCGGGGGCAACACGCCGCACAAGACGCAGCGCATCGGCCATGAGCGTACCGCGCCCCGGCCCGGGCTCCACCAGCATGAAGGGATCGGGGCAACCCAGCTGGCCCCACACCACCGCCACCCACGCGCCCAGCAGTTCACCAAACACCTGCGATATTTCGGGCGCGGTAATGAAATCGGCAAACGGGTCGCACCCGGCGTAATAGGCGGCATTCGCCCGGGCCATGAAGTGGTCCAGGCGTTCGCCGGGTCCGCTCACCGGGCGGTCCCGCCATCGCCCGCCGGTTCGTCCGGCGCGTCGGCCATGACGGATGTGCGCGCGGGACGCATGCAGGCATTGAGCATAAGCCCCGCCCCCCCGATTGCCATGGGCACGCACAACACCTGTCCCATCGTCACGCCAAAGGGCAGGAAGCCGATGAAGGCGTCCGGTTCGCGAAAGCATTCGCATACCGTCCGCGCCACCGCGTAACCGAACAGGAACAGCCCGGCGATGAAACCGGGATGCTGGCGAACGCGCAGGCTGCGCGACACACACCACAGCAGGGTGAACAGCAGCAGCCCCTCCGCAAAGGCTTCATAAAGTTCGGACGGATGGCGCGGTTCCGGCCCCGCATCGGGAAAGATCATGGCCCATGGCAGCGAGGACGGGGCCGGACGCCCCCACAGTTCCCCATTAATGAAGTTGGCGATCCGCCCCAGCCCCAGCCCGATGGGCACGACGGTGGTGATACGGTCGGAAAAGGCAAGGAAGCTTAGTCCGTTCAGGCGCGTAAACACGATCAGCGCGATAATCACGCCCGCCGCCCCACCGTGGAACGACATGCCGCCCCGCCAGACCTGCAGGATCGCCAGCGGGTGCGTCAGGTAGAAACCCGGCTGGTAGAACAGGATGTAGCCAAGCCGCCCGCCCAACACCACGCCCAGCGTCGCCCATGTCAGGAAGTCATCCACCTGCAGCGCGGTCGCGGCCCGTGGTGGCAGCGCCACAAGGTGGCGCGCGATACGCCACCCCGCCACAAGCGCCACGATATAAGCCATGGCATACCAGCGGATGGCGAACGGCCCGAAATGGACCATTACCGGATCGAACTGCGGGAAGATCAGGACAGGCAGCATCGGCCCACTTTCATTGTCATGGTTCTGGCGGCGGCAGGCGATTACAGATAGGAATCGGGGGCAGCAAGGTAGTCGTGGACGTAACGGTGCACCCCGTCCTCCAGCGTGGTGAAGGGACGGGTATAGCCCGCGGCCCGCAGCCTGCGCATGTCGGCACAGGTAAAGGACTGGTACTGCCCGCGCAGGGCTTCAGGCATGTCGATGAATTCGATGCGACGCGGCACGTTCGCCGCATCGCATACCGCATGGGCTAGGTCGGTATAGGTGCGCGCGACCCCGGTGCCACAGTTGAACAGTCCGCACACGGCGCCATGGTCCAGCAGCCACAGCATGACATCGACCACATCCCCCACCCAGATGAAGTCGCGTGCCTGCGCCCCGTCCGCCAGACCCGGCACGTCGGAACGGAACAGGCGCAGCGGCTGGCCCGCGCGGGCCTCGTCATACTTGACCTTCACCACCGAGATCATGCGCCCCTTGTGGTATTCATTCGGGCCATAGACATTGAAGAACTTCAGCCCCGCCCATGACAGGCCCGACATCGCCCCGCCCGCCACCCGGCGCAGCACCGAGCGGTCGAATGCCTGCTTGGACCAGCCATACAGGTTGAGCGGCTTCAGGTGGTCCAGCAGGGCGGGATCGTCATTGAACTGTTCGGGCCTGTCCGCCGCCCCGTATGTCGCGGCAGAGGAAGCATAGATGAACCGCACCCCTTCATGCGCGCACCACGACAGCAGCCGTTCGGACAGGTCCACGTTGGTGCGCCACACCAGGTCGCCATCGGTTGCCGTCGTCTCGCTGATCGCGCCCAGATGGATCACGGCCGATATGTCCGGACGGGTTTCAAGCCACGCGTCCAGCGCCTCGGGGGCGATGATGCGCGTGGGCGTGTGGTGACGCAGGTTACGCCACTTGCCTTCATTGCCCAGCCAGTCCACCACGACCGTATCGATCCCGCGCGCCTGCAGCGCCTGCTGCACGCACGATCCGATAAAGCCCGCACCCCCGGTAATAACGATCACTGTCCCGCACCCTGCCCTGTTGCATGGAAGTCGATATTGCGGCGTCGCCACGGCCGCTGCAATCGTGCGGATAGCCCTGAGCCGCCAATGTGTCTATAGTGGCTGCTTTCATCTCGCGCGTGGACTGGCACAGGACGCGGCGCGGAACGTCATGGAGTATCCACTATGTCCGACAGGCCCCGCATTTTTGATGACCTAGCCGGCGTGGCCGGTGGCGCGTTCTCGGCGCTGGCTGGCGTGCGTGAGGAAATCGGCGCCATCGTCCGCGCGCGCGTGGACGAAACACTGGGCAGCCTGAACCTTGTCCGCCGCGATGAATTCGAGGTCGTGCGCGAAGTCGCGACCCGTGCACGCCTGGCACAGGGCGAACTGGAAAACCGGATCAGCCGGCTGGAAGAACGCGTCTCCGACCTTGAAGCCAGCCTGACCGCGCCCACGCGGCCGGGGCTGTAAGCACGACGCTTGCAGCGCGCGCCGGTGGGCCATAGTGTAACAGGACGGTCCGCGCCCTGATTCCCCGCAACAGGCCACGGACCGGATGCAGAGATACGCGGAATCCGGCGCATGCCGGGATTTCCTCCACGACGGCTTCGGGGAGTGCCACATGCCAGCTCTGACTGAAACAGCGATCCCACGCAATACGAATCCACTCGATCTGATGGAACGGATCGTGGGCGGATATGACTGGAATTTCGAACGCCGCAACGATTCGGAAATGGCGGCCGAGGCACCGGGGAAATGGTGCGATTACGGCCTGTTCTTCTGCTGGTCGGAAGAAGTGAACGCCATGCATTTCACCTGCACCTTCGACCTCAAGGTCCCCGCGGACCAGCGGCGCAACCTGTTCGAACTGCTTGCACTGGCCAACGAACGGCTGTGGATCGGCCATTTCAGCATGGATCCCGACCATGGCACGCCGGTCTTCCGCCACGCGGTCCTGCTGCGCGGGTCACGTGGCGCATCCGTGGAAAGCCTGGAAGACATGATCGACATCGCACTGACCGAATGTGAACGTTTCTACCCGGCCTTCCAGTTCGTGCTGTGGGCCGGCAAGAAACCGGCGGACGCGCTGGAAGCCGCGATGCTTGACTGCGTGGGGATGGCCTGATGACGGAAACGCTCCCCCCTCTCCTTCTGGTCGGTTGTGGCAAGATGGGCGGCGCGATGCTGGACGGGTGGCTGAAGGAAGGGCTGGCCCCGTCCTTCATCGTCGACCGTCACCGGGAATCCGTGCCCGCCCCGCACCATCTTGTCCGCAGCCTTGATGATGTCCCGGCCGATTTCCGGCCGGGCATGATCATACTGGCCACCAAACCGCAGAAGGTGGACGCCGTCCTGCCCACGGTCGCGCAGTTCGCCCTTCATGCGCCCGTCATATCGGTACTGGCGGGCCGCACGGTAAAAAGCCTGACGGATGCGCTGGCCGCCCTTCAGCCACCAGGCAGCCCGACACCCATCGTGATCCGCACCATGCCCAATACACCCAGCGCCATCGGGCAGGGCATGACGGTCTGCTACGCGCCCCCCATCGCCACGCCCGCACAGCGCAGGCTGTGCACACGCCTGCTGCGCGCGGTGGGGGAAGTGGCGTGGGTCGAGCATGAAGACCAGATCGACATCGTCACATCCATTTCCGGCAGCGGACCGGCCTATGTCTTCTTGCTGGCGGAACTGCTGGAACAGCTGGGCGTGGCCGATGGCCTGCCGCCCGACCTTGCCCGCCTGATCGCGCGCCAGACGGTATCGGGCGCGGGCGCGCTGATGCAGCAGAGCGGCATCGACGCCGCAACCCTGCGCCGCAACGTGACCAGCCCCAACGGCACGACGCAGAAGGCGCTGGAAGTGCTGATGGCGGACGGCGCATGGCCCGCGACCCTTGCCGCCGCCCTGAAGGCGGGAGCAAAACGGGCGCGTGAACTGTCAGGCCCGCAACCCGTTTCATGACCACGCGGTGCCGTGTGCCCACCACCGATACCCTTAACCCGGAAGATTATGCCCTCCATGGATAACGACCTGTTTGACGCCACCCTTCTCCGCTCAGCGTTGGAACGTGCTGCTTCGCACGGCTGGCGACGCGTGACGGTCGTTGACGCGGCACGCGACGCCGGGCTGAGCCTGGAGACCGCGCGCAGGCGCGCACCGTGCAAGGCGATGTTGCTGCTGACGCTGGGCCGGCTGGCGGATGAGGCGGCGCTGGTGGAGGACGAATCCGAAGGCAGCGTGCGTGAAAAACTGTTCGACATGCTCATGCGCCGGCTGGACGTGTTCCAGCAGTACCGCGAGGGCGTGCGCAGCGTGCTGCGCGCCCTGCCAATGGACCCGCCCCTGGCCATCCTGCTGGGCGGCGCGACGCTGGAAAGCATGAAGTGGATTGCCAACGCGGCGGGCATGGAAACCAGTGGCCTGGCCGGTGGCCTGCGCCTGCAGGCCCTGCTGGGCGTCTGGACCATGACCCTGCGGGCATGGGACAAGGATGACAGTCAGGACATGGGCACCACCATGGCAGCCCTTGATCAGGCGCTGGACCGCGCCGCACGCTTTACCGGCCTGGCCCCGGCGGCGCCGCAGGCCCCCATGTCCGGTGGCGGGTATGACGCGGGCACAGACCCGCTGGTGCACCTGCCGCTGGAACCTTCGGCCTGAATGAATCCGATCGGGCCGTCCCCCCTTTACGGGACGGCCCTTTAGACATTAGAAGATCACCATATCGCGCGAATCGCACGGTTACCGGACTTATTGGGGCGTAGCCAAGTGGTAAGGCAGCGGATTTTGATTCCGCCATGCGGAGGTTCGAACCCTCCCGCCCCAGCCAGTCATTCCTGAAATCGTAACGTATCAGGGCCGTCCAGCCCTGCGCCATTCCGTAAATTCAAAAGAAGTTTCCGGTGCAGCTTTTTCTAACGCTGCTGGCGACACCGCCTTTTTGAACAAAGGCGACGCGCGGAAACCTTTATTGCCTGCCCCTAATCCTGCATCTGTTCCATCCGTCCCGGGCCAGTGGACTGGACGGATACGGCAGGGGGCCAGAAGGCATGGGCGATTTCGTTCTGGATCTGACGCAGTTCGCGCTGGATCCAGTCCATGTATTCATGCAGGCCCCGCATGATGATGTCTTCCACCGTCTGCTCAGCCAGCGTGACACGCAGTTCCTCCACCCGTTCAATGATCGGGGCGCAATGACGCAGGCGGTACTCACCCGCCAGTGATCCCATCACGCTGTAGACACTGCGCAGGCTGGTGGACAGCGAACGGGGAAAACCGTCATTCTTCAGCAGGAAACCCACGATATTGGCGGGTGTCATCCCTTCGGGCAGGACACGGCGGAAGGCATGGTACGCCGCTGCTGACCGCAGCACGGATGTCCACTGGCTCATGTCGATGTCCGAACCGACCCCGACCCCGCTGGGCAGCAGGGTATGGTATTTTATGTCGATCAGCCGTGTGATCTGGTCCGCGCGTTCAAGGTGCTTGCCAAGGATATAGAAAAGCCATGCCTGATCACGGTACAGCGTGCCCTCGGTTATGCCGAAATGGGTCTGGCAGTCCTGCTTCAGGCGCGTGCACAGGCCGGACAGGTAGCCGGCACCCACATCATTGGGGCCCAGTTCCATGACCCAGCGCGTAAAGACGTTCAGGTGCATCCACATCTCGGTCGAGATCAGGGGACGCAGCACCCGTGCATTTTCCCGCGCGTAACGGGCCATGGACACGATGGAATCCGGATTGTTGGCATCGATGATGTAGAAGGCCACCACGCTGCGCTCGGTCGCGGCCTCATGATGCTGGAAGAACAGGCCTTCATCCGCGTTGATGCGGATGACGCTGTCCCATCCCGCATCCAGGTTGGTGGCTGAAACCGATGTGCTGGTCACCTCGATCAGGCGGGCGAGGTTTTCAATACGCTCCATATAACGCGACAGCCACATCGTGCTTTCGGCATAGCGCGAAAGCAGGTTGCGCAGCCCCGGCATGACCGGGGCGGGAAAGACCGAAACCTGTGTCATGATGCCAGCACCCATGTATCCTTTGACCCACCACCCTGCGATGAATTGACCACCAGCGACCCCTTGCGCAACGCCACGCGCGACAGGCCGCCCGGCAGCACCCACGTATCGCGCCCGGTCACGGCAAAGGGGCGCAGGTCCACATGCCGCGCCTCGACCCCCGCGGGGCATAACGTGGGGGACACCGACAGGCTTATGACCGGCTGGCTTATGTAATTTGCCGGGTTGGCGCGCAGCAGGGCACGGAATTCATCCAGTTCCGTCTGCGTCGCATGGGGACCGATCAGCAGCCCGTAGCCGCCGGATTCGCCCACCGGCTTGACCACCAGCCGTTCAATGTTGGCCAGCGTGTATTCCAGCCCCTCGCGCTCGGCGCAGATATGGGTTTCCACGTTGGTCATGATCGGCTCCTCATCCAGGTAATAACGGATGATGCGCGGCATGTAGGCGTAAACCGCCTTGTCATCCGCAACGCCCGTGCCAATGGCGTTGGCCAGCGTCACGTTGCCCCTGCGATAGGCATCCACCAGTCCGGGCACGCCCAGCATGCTGTCGGGATTGAACACCTGCGGGTCAAGGAAATCGTCATTCAGCCGCCGGTAGATGGAATGGACCGGACGGGGGCCGGCTACGGTGCGCATGTAGACACGCCCGTCCTCCACCATCAGGTCACGCCCCTCGACCAGCGGGATGCCCATTTCACGCGCCAGGAACACATGCTCGAAATACGCGGCGTTATAGATGCCGGGCGAAAGCAGGACCACCTGCGGGCTGTCCACGCCTGTGGGCGCGACCTCCGCCAGCGCGCGGTGCAGGCGCGGGCCGTATTCATCCACCGGGCGGATGTTCAGCCCCCGTGCCAGATCAGGCATGAGGCGCAGCATCATCTGCCGGTCTTCCAACACGTATGACACCCCTGACGGCGTGCGGGCGTTGTCTTCCAGCACCAGGAAGCGGCCATCGCGGTCGCGTACCAGGTCGGTGCCATTGATATGCACGTAAACCCCGCCGGGCACATCCAGCCCGACCATGGCCTGACAGTAATTGGCGTTGCCCAGCACCAGGCTCGCCGGCACCACACCATCATTGAGGATATGCCGGTCGTGGTAGATATCATGCAAGAACAGGTTGATGGCGCGCACGCGCTGCTGCACGCCGCGTTCGACATGGTCCCATTCCGCCGCGGTCAGCACGCGCGGGATGACATCGAACGGCAGGACGCGATCTATCGCCTCCCGGTCGGAATAGACGGTAAACGTTATGCCAAGGCGGTAGAACTGCGCTTCCACCGCGGCCGCCCTGCGCCGCAGTTCCGCCAGGTCAAAGCGCGCCAGACGGTCACGCACCAGTTGCAGGCCGGGGGGCGGGATATCCCCGCGATTGAGCAGTTCACAGAAAAAATCCGGAATGTCGTATGTCGCGAACAGCCCGGCGGCCTGTGCTGCCATATTCATATCATTCATGTCCTACCCCCGCTGGCGTGGAGGTGGATCAGGCGCGAAGGAATCATGTCCGCCCACCTGCAATTTCGTTTCGATCCGTTTCTAGCGGAGCAAGAAAATCGTCTCTTGCCAAGAACGAATCTGCATTCCCTTCCCATTCAGGCCAAAATGCCGGAAAAATACGATATTGCCGCCGCCGCCAATCCTGATAGCGTGGACGGCAACAGACACACCACGTCCGAACCGCACCATCGCCGGATCACGATGGCAGGCATGCGGGACAGTTTTCCGGGGCTCTAGATTACATGAACGCGCATGTCATGCTGGTCCACCACACACGGTACCGATACGACCGGCCCGTTCACCTTGGCCCGCAGACCATCCGCCTGCATCCCCTGCCGGGCTGTCGCAACGTCCTGTCCCACAGCATGGACATCGCGCCCCAGCCCTGTACGCGCGTTTGGGGACAGGATGCGTCTGGCAACCGGATCGCCCGCGTCACGTTTCCCGAACGCGTCACGCATTTCGACATTACCGTACGCCTTGCAACCGACCTGACGCCCATCAACCCGTTCCACTTTACCCTTGCCCCGTCCGCCCGCCAGTGGCCTGCAGGGGGCACGGGCGACGATCCTGCCCTTGCCCCCTACAGGCTGAACGCAGACGACGGCGCGGATGGGTCGCCTACCCCGCTGCTTGATGTTTTTGTGGAAGAATGGCGCGCCAGGCTGCCCTGCCCCACACTGGACCTGCTGGTGGACCTGAACCGGTCCATCGCAACACGCATCACCTACCGCATCCGGCCCGAAGCGGGTGTATGGTCGCCGGAGGAAACCCTGTCCCACGCCGCCGGTTCCTGCCGCGACAGCGCCTGGCTGCTGATTGCCGTGCTGCGCCGGCTGGGCTTTGCCGCCCGGTTTGTATCGGGCTACCTGTTCCAGCCGGACCTGAATGCCCCCGACCGGCTGGGCTGCGACCTGCATGCATGGACGCAGGTACATGTGCCCGGCGCAGGCTGGATCGGACTGGATACGACATCGGGCCTGCTGGCGGCACAGGGACATATCCCGCTGGCGGTCGCCACAACCCCACAGCACGCCGCCCCGGTCAGTGGCCTGCTGGACCATTGCGTCGCCACATTTGAAGCCGTGATGGAAACCATGCCCATGCCCCCGGTCGCGGATATGGCATCCACCCCGCGCCGGGCTATACACCCCTCATGAAACTGTTTTTCTGCCAGTCATGCCAGCAGGTCATGTTTTTCGAAAATACGGCATGCGAACGCTGCGGCCATACGCTGGGCTATGTGCCGGAACGGACCGTCCTGTCCGCGCTGGACGCCATGGGGGACGGGTTGTGGCAACCGCTGGCAACACCCGATGCCCCGCCGCGCGCGCTATGCGCCAACAACGCTTACAGCGCGTGCAACTGGCTGGCTGAACCGGGGCGGCCCTTCTGCATCGCCTGCAGTTTCAACCGCACCATTCCCAACCTGTCGGTGCCGGGCAATATCGCGCGGTGGCAGAAGGTGGAAGTGGCCAAGCACCGCCTGTTCTACAGCCTGCTGCGGCTTGGCCTGCCCCTGCGCAACCGGCGGCAGGATCCCGAAGGCGGGCTGGCGTTCGATTTCCTCGACAGCCTGCCCGATGGCACGCCCGCCATGACGGGCCACATGAACGGCGTCATCACCATCGCCCTGAACGAGACGGATGACGCACGCCGTGAACAGCTACGGCAGGAAATGGGGGAATACTACCGTACCCTGCTGGGCCATTTCCGCCATGAAATCGGGCATTACTACTGGAACGTGCTGATCCGGGACGCGGGGCCTGAACGACTGGCCGCCTGCCGGGCGGTATTTGGCGATGACCGGCGCGATTACGCCGACAGCCTGAAGGCCCATTACGCGGCCCCGGCCAGTGACGCCTGGCGCGGCCAGTATGTCAGCCACTATGCCACGTCCCATCCGTGGGAGGATTTTGCCGAGACATGGGCGCATTACCTGCACATCATCTCGACCCTTGAGACCGCATGGGCCTATGGCATGTCCATTGATGCCGCAGGGGCACACGCGCCACCGCTGCGCACCAGCGTCCGGCGCGACCCCTATACCGAAATGTCCTTTGACGAGATTACGCAGGGCTGGCTGCCACTGACCTATGCGGTCAACAGCCTAAACCGTTCCATGGGGCTGCCGGATTTCTATCCCTTCGTGCTGACCCCCGAGATCCTGCGCAAGCTGTCTTTCATCCATGACCTGATCCGCGAAAGCCGCGTGGCACAGGCGCCTGCCGGGGCCTGATCAACTGTCAGGATTTTATAATTTTAAAAATGTCCTTTTTGGTTTATATTAAGATTTCGATGAATATATATGTTAAAATTTCTAGCATAAAAAGTATTTACGAAAAGAGATAAAATGGGAATAGCCATACTTTCTTCTGAAGCAATAGTTGCTTTTTTACTTGTATTTCTGGGCCTTTTCATTCCATTTTTATTCAGAATTATTGTGTATATAATCCGTTTTACATATCATATTTTCATATATTTCGTCAGCGGTGAATATAAAAAAGATATGGCAAAAATAGATCAGGAAGATGCAGAAAAAGCCAAGGCCGAAGCCGCAAAAAGACAGGAATCGAAAAATCGTGGCTTTGAAGACGAAATAAGAAAAAAATATAATCTTTAAATTACCGGGGCCAGCATACTGGATGACCTGCAAGACCAGGCCCGAAAACCTGTGGCATTTCCCGTATGATGGATGGGGCGGCTAGGTTTCGTCCCCCCGGTCCCCCTTGGACAGGTCGGTCTGCCCGCCCGCATGCATGTCACGGCAGCAGGCCCGCAGGGTCGTGATGAAATTGGACAGCAGCGGCACATGCTGGCCCGCCCGCATGGCGATGGCCAGTTCCGCGCGTGGCGCCTTGGCGCCGAGCGAATGGTAGGTCACGCCACCGGAATGGATCTGGTGTAGCGAACGCGGCACGACAGATACCCCAAGCCCGGCCGCCACCAGCGGCACGGTGGAGGCGATCTGCGGGGCCTGCTGGCCCATGCGCGGCGTGAAACCGGCATTGTGGCAGGCGGACAGGATGGCGTCATGAAACCCCGGCCCCAGTTCACGCGGGAAGATGATGAAGGGTTCATCCACCAGCATTTCCAGTTCAAGATGGGGGCGGGTGGCCAGCGGGTGGCCCTTGGGCAGGGCCACGACCGTTTCCTCCTCCAGCAGGGGGGATACCAGCAGCTCCGCGCCATCGGGCACTGGCGGGCGGACAATGGCGATATCTATGGCCCGGTCATGCAGGCTCTTGCGCAGGGCGGGGGTATTGCTTTCTTCCAGGTAGATGGTGACATCGGGCCAGAGTTCCCGGAAACGCCGCACCGTCAGCGGGATCATGGGCAGCAGCGAGACCGCGCCCGCCAGCCCCACGCGGATATGTCCCTTCTCACCGCGCGCCAGCCCCTGCGCCGTGGCCAGAAACTGCTGCTGCATGCCCAGCAGGGCGCGGGCCTGATCCAGCAGGATCATCCCGACATCCGTCAGCCTGACCCCGCGCGTCAGCCGCTGGAACAGCAGGACGCCCAGCTCGTTTTCCAGCTGCTTGATCTGCTGGCTCAGAGGTGGTTGTTCTATGCCTAGCTGCTCTGCGGCACGGGTGAAGCTGCCATTGTCGGCAACGGCTACAAAATAACGTAAATGCCTTAGATCCATGTTCCATATAAATTATATATGGGAATGTCTTTCAATATATATTTGACGAAATAACATGGCTTGCGCCACGTTTCGCGCCAATCGTGCTGAGGATGAGTATCCCATAATGAAAATCGGCCTGTTCATTCCGTGTTATATCGACGCGTTCTACCCTGAAGCGGGGATCGCCACGCTGGAACTGCTGGAAAAACTGGGACAGGATGTCGAATATCCGCTGGACCAGACCTGCTGCGGCCAGCCCATGGGCAATTCCGGCTGCAATTCGGACGCCGCCGCGGCGGAAGCCCTGTTTGTGCGCAATTTCGCCAAATACGACAAGATCGTCATGCCTTCAGGCAGTTGCACGCATCATGTCCGCGACAATTTTGATGCGATCCCGCAGACCGATGAAGTGCGCCACGTGCGCGAAAACACTTACGAACTGGTTGAATTCCTGCATGACGTCCTGAAGGTGGATGCCTTCCCCTGGGCGGAATTCAACCATACCGTAGGCCTGCACAACAGCTGCGGCACGCTGCGCGCCCTGCGCACGGCCAGCATGTCCGAACTGGGCGAAAAGCCGTTTTCCAAGCCGATGGACCTGTTGAAGAAGGTAAAGGGAATCCGCTTCGTCACCCCCAAGCGCCCCGATGAATGCTGCGGGTTTGGCGGTACTTTCTCGGTCACGGAAGAAGCGGTGTCGGCCAAAATGGGCGTGGACAAGGTGCGTGACCATTACCAGGCAGGGGCGGATTACATCGTCTCGGCCGACTCTTCATGCGTGATGCACCAGCAGGGCTGCGCCGAACGCGCGGGGGTACCCATCCGCTTCATTCATATCGCGCAGATCCTTAACGGAGCAGCAGAATGAGCAACAAGCCCGTCAACCACGCCCGGGCGGCGGAGCATTTCCTTGAGGATGCGCCCCACCTGCAGTTCCATGACGAACGCCTGTGGGACATGCGCCAGAAGCGTGACGCCCAGATGCACATCCTGCCTGAATGGCAGGAACTGCGTGAGGAAGCGTCGCGCATCAAGGAGCACACGCTCTCCCGCCTGCCCGAATATCTGGAGCAGTTCGAGGAAAACGCGAAAAAGAACGGCATTCACGTCCACTGGGCGCGCGATGGGGCGGAACATAACCGCATCGTGGGCGAAATCCTGAAGTCCCATAACGCGCGCAACCTGATCAAGAGCAAGTCCATGGTCACCGAAGAGTGTGACATGCGGCCCTATCTTGCAAAACAGGGTGTCACCGTAACCGAAACCGACCTTGGCGAACGCATCCAGCAGCTTGATGACCAGCTGCCCAGCCACATCGTGGTGCCGGCGGTGCACAAGCTGACATCGGACGTGGCGAAAATCTTCGCCAAGGACTATCACACCGACCCCAACATCCGTGACCCGCACCTTCTGGCCGAAGCACAGCGCCAGGCGGCGCGCCCCGTGATCCTGCACGCGGATGCGGGCATGACCGGCGGCAACTTCGTGGTGGCGGAAACCGGCACGTTCGTGGTCTGCACCAACGAAGGCAATGCCGACCTGAGCGCGACGGTGCCCAACCTGCACATCGCGACCATCGGCATTGAACGCCTCGTGCCCCGCATGGCCGACCTTGGCGTGTTCATCCGCCTGCTGTCGCGCAGTGCGCTGGGATCACCGATCACGCAGTACACCACCCATTTCCGTGGCCCGCAGAAGGGTGGCGAGATGCATGTGGTGCTGGTCGATAACGGGCGTTCCGCACGTCTGGGCATGGAAGATTTCTGGACGTCGCTCAAATGCATCCGCTGTGGCGCGTGCATGAACACCTGCCCGGTCTATCGCCGTTCGGGCGGGCTGTCCTATGGCGCGGTGTATTCCGGCCCGATCGGCGCGATCATCGACCCGACCTTCAACGAACGCAAATACAGCACGCTTCCCTATGCCTCGACACTGAACGGAAGCTGCACCAATGTCTGCCCGGTCAAGATCAACATCCACGAACAGCTGTACAAATGGCGCCGCGTGCTGGTGCAGCACCATGAAATGCCCTTCGTCAAGCGTGAGATCATGCACATGGCGGGCAAGCTCATGGGTCAGCCCAAGCTGTACCGCGCCGCCATCAAGGCGACCGAGGTCTCGCTGGGCACCATGCCGCGCTTCGTGCTGTATAACTGGCTGAACCCGTGGGGCAAGCATCGTGAAAACCCCCATCCGGTCAAGCAGACATTCAATGACTGGTATCGCAAGAACCGCGAGAAGGCCAAGCCTGCCGCCGCACCGGAGACCAAGAAATGAACACCGCACGCGACGAGATCCTGCAGGCCCTGCGCAACAACCGCCCTACGCCGGAAAACCATCCGCTACCGCCAGTAAAGACGCTGGGCGACCTGGATGCCAGCCGTGAACGTTTTATCGCCAGCCTGAAGATACTGGGCGGTGACGTGCTGGAACCGGTTGAGGGGGAGACGCTGGACCAGGCGATCGCACGCCGTCACCCGGATGCGAAGGTGATCTGTTCCAATGTGCCTGAAGCGAAAGGCACGCTGCCGGTGGAAAAGGTCAAGACCCCGCAGGACGCAGCGACCATTGACGTGACCGTGGTGCGCGCACCGTTCGGCATTGCGGAAATGGGGTCGATCTTCCTCAGCGAATCGCAGCTGCCGATCAATTCCTTCGCCCATCTGGGGCAGCACATCGTGGTGGTGCTGTCCCCGGATGCCATTACGGCGAACATGCATACCGCGTATCAGGAACGGCCGGAATTCAAGACCGCCAATTATGGCGTGTTGATGAGCGGCCCCTCCGCCACGGCGGATATTCAGGGCGTGCTGATCCGGGGCGCACAGGGTGTGCGTTCCCTTTCGGTCTGGTTTGCCTGAACGTTCAGGCATGCCCTTCGCGCCATTTTCCTGAAATGGCGCGAAGCTGCCTGATATCAGACGGCCTTCTTCAGGTTGGGACTGGCCTTGAACCGCACGGTCTTGCCGGCCTTGACCTTGACCTGTTCACCCGTGCGGGGATTAAGCGCCTGGCGGGCCTTGGTTTTCTTGACCGTAAACGTGCCGAAAGACGGCAGGGTAAAGCCCCCCTCGCGCTTCAGTTCCTTGACAATTGCCGCGATCAGGTCGGAGGCAGCCTGATTGGCCGCGACGCCCGTGCAATCAATCGAATCCTGTATAACTGCTGCAATGAAGGCTTTACTCATCGTAACGGCCTGCTCCCTTCTGCTGAAAATTGATGTCGTGAATATCCTGTTTCCGTAGTCAAATGGGACGATCGCCGCCATCTGGACCGGACGGTCGCGGCTTTTACCCTGATGATTGGGGTTACACCAGCAATTTTTTGTTATCACATGAAAATTTCTGCTGTCATAGTCAGCAAGAACCGTAACTGTTTTACAAACAGCAGTTATATCGGTTACCTTCCGCGATAACAGATTGTTTATATCGAAATCGTATCATTGTAGTCAAAAAAAATAACCCGGATAGAATGACGCCATTGCCAGATATGCCCCCGGCCGGAGGCGATATCTGGTACAGGCCCTTCGGGTCAGCTTTTGAAATTCTGTACCTTCAGGTCCGTCACGCCGACAAAGGTAATCCGGGTATCATCCGTCAGGCTGACAGTCGTATTCCCACCGGAAATGGTGGCGTTGTCCAGCATGGCCTGGATGGAAGACGATGTCGCATCATAACCGGCCAGCGTGACGACATTACCTGCCGATTTGCCGAAATCCTGAATGATGTCGTTGCCACCGGCCTTGCCCTTGATAAATTCGAATTCCGTCTTGGCACTCCCTGCCATGAGCAGGTCGTCGCCCGTCCCGGCCTGCAGGGTATCGTGCCCGCTGCCACCAATCAGAGTATCGTTGCCACTGCCCCCCACGGCATACAGATTGCCTGTTGACAGGCCACCATCCAGCGTTTCGTTCCCGCTACTGGCATAATAGGTGGCGGTTGTCTTTGTATTCGCCGTCAGGTCCAGTCCCGCCGTGCCATAAATGGTGGCATGGTTGCCGGTCACGGTATCGGAAATGCCGTTACTGCCATCAATGAAGGTCAGGCTGCCATTCACGCTGACCGAAATCGTACTGGCATTCACGTCATCAAGGTGGGTGGAATAACTGGCGGAAATCGTATCGTTGCTGCCACCACTCACGGTCAGTGCTTCATCCCCCCGGATGGTGCTGTCACTGACCGAATCGACGACCAGGTTATTGCTGCCATAAATGGAGTCCGACACGCCGCCGTCGATGGTGTTGGTATAGCTGGCGGGATTATGTTCCCCGAAGTAATCATCATCCCCGTAACCACTGATGGTGGAATGGCTGACATCCTGCACCATCACGCCGTCAATGACCCGCAAATTCACGTCGCCACCGTTAAATCGCGCCGCATCCGCAGTGCTGCCGGGCGCGTTCCAGTCGCCGGTTACGGTCGGCCTGCCGTCAGCGCCATAAATGGTGTCGGCCCCACCCAGGACATGGATGGTGTCGTTCCCCTTGCCACTGACGAAATCCGTATTGCCACCGGCAGCGTAATAATTCACGTCACCTGACTGCGCGACGAAATCCACCGTGCCCATGTCACCATCAATGACGGTGGCGGCATGCGTGGCGCCCTTCAGGATGATCCTGCTGTTCAGCGGGGTCGAGGTGGTGCTGCCGATCTCGACCTCGGTGCCGGTCACGGTGTGTGTGCCAGCAGTCGTGATCTGCTGGTTCACGCCGCCAGACTGCTCCATCACGGTATCGATCCCGGCCACGCCTAACATGCGCACGGCCAGCGCCGGAATATCATTGCCATAGGCCTGCTGCAGGGCGTAAGCTCCCGGCGACTGACGCCTTGCTGAATACTTCTGGTC
>NZ_CADP01000030.1 GCF_000285295.1 Komagataeibacter europaeus LMG 18890
TAGAGCATAATCTGATCTAATAGGTTCATTTTAAGATTCCCATACTGGTCGAAATCTGATTCATACTATGTGCCGGTATGGAGGCCGGCCCGTATGACCCGAGCCCTGTCTGCTGACCTTCGCCGCCGCACGATTGCGGCTGTTGCCTCTGGCATGACCCGTCGTGCGGCGGCGGTTCGTTTTGGTGTGTCTTCGTCGAGCGTTATCCGCTGGGTTGCCGAGTGGCAGGCCAGCGGTCGTGACCATGCGCTTAAACAGGGCGGTGATCGCCGTTCTCACCGGATTGAAGCGTGGTCAGCCTTCCTGCTAGCCGCGATTGAAACAAAGGCCGATATTTCCCTTGTCGAACTGGCGGAGACACTTGCAGCGGAACACGGTGTCCGCTTTGCGCCGAGTACGATCTGGCGCTGTCTCGACCGTCACGACATGACCATCAAAAAAAACGGCGCACGCCAGCGAGCAGACACGGCCCGACGTCGCACAGCGGCGCGAGGCCTGGTTTGACAGTCAGCCTGACCTTGATCCGGCCCGTCTGATCTTCATCGACGAAACAGCCGTCTCAACGAAGATGGCCCGCCTGCGGGGGCGGTCACAACGGGGCACGCGCTGTCGGATGTCCGTGCCCCACGGGCACTGGAAAACCACGACGTTCATCGGCGGGCTGCGCCTCTCCGGCATGACAGCACCGATGATGCTGGACGGCCCAATGACCGGCGAATGGTTTGCCGCCTATACCCGCAAGGTGCTCGTTCCAACCCTGTCGCCGGGAGACGTCGTCATTCTGGACAATCTGCCCGCCCATAAAGGAGCCGCTGCCCGCGAGGCTGTGGAGGCAGTCGGCGCCAGGTTGTTGTTCCTGCCGCCCTACAGTCCTGATTTCAACCCGATCGAAAACATCTTCGCCAAAATGAAGGCGTGGATCAGACGGGTGGCACCGCGAACCCTCGACGCTCTTCAAAATACCGTCTGTGGAGCAATTGACGATATCTCTCATCGCCAGGCCGCAGCGTGCTTCACCGCCGCTGGATATGAACCAGACTGATCGGATTATGCTCTAGTGGCGGCAGTGAACATCCGACCGTCAGTATAGGATATTCAAATTACAGCGCGGACAACCGCTGGGCCTGGGGCAATGTATTCCCCGATAAACCCAACCTGGAAGTCTATACTATCAATGGGGCACATGACCCTGCCAATAGAAACGTCAATGGATCTGTTGTCGGCATAAACGATGTCATGGATTCCTATGGCAACAACACATGGTCGACACAGGATCAGGGACTGAAAATAAAAGCCAACAAGTACGGGCAAAGCAGTACATGGGCCCTGGTTTCCGAACTGAATGACTATACCGGCCTGCCGCCGCGATCATGGGCACAGACCAATGAACTGGATATCAATGCAAATGGTGCGGATACCCCGGAAAGCCTTTATGATCCCAAGCAGTCAGATAGGAAACTGCTCTATCTGTCTGCGGGGCCGCATGGTTTTGATCAGTATGTTGCCGGTAAGGACTATGATGTTGGAAACAGGGTCATCAATGTCGATCGTAGTGGAATAGCAGCCATATATATCTGCACCAGATCAGGAAAAACCGGTTTTAGGAAACTGGAATTTCCTGATCATATCCATGGCCTGGTTACTGACGGAACGGTTGTGTGGATGCGTGGCGCGGATTACAGGGTAGGCATCGGGGTCGGGATATGGGCCAATCGGGACAATAATGATCAGAATGTATCATTTAATACTTTCCTTTCAGGTAATATTGTTGTCAGGAATGCGTTTATCGACACAACACAAATATCCCTGACCGAGCGCAATAGTGCGGTCATTCGCCTGGCTGCCAACCAGATTATTGATTTTTCCGCCGAAGGCACAAATGATAGCAAAAATCACCATACGCTGCAGTTTTCAAATTACATGGGACATAACCAGTTGGCCTATCAGGTAAAAGGAACAACAGAATTCAGCGTGGATGATAACGGGAATACATGGTCTGGCGGTATCCTGATGTCAAGGAAGGGATTACGTCTTGCATCCATGACGCGCCAGCAGATACTGAATATCCCGGATCCCCAGGAGGGGATGGAGATCAATGACAGCGACGATCATATGCCTGTCATTTTTGAAAATGGACACTGGTACCCCATCCTGCTCGGTAAGTATATTGAATAAAAGAAAGAGTATATTTCCGCTATTTTCTTATGACATTTCCAGATATTTCGCGTATTCGGACATCAGCTTATATTTGGATGAAAAGACACCGACCCCCCCCACAAAAATGGGCCAGGCCACGAGCTTCCATGGCATCAAAATTGCCATCAGAGAAATTGACGACATACGCCGAAAGAGCCGTCAGGTCAAAACGTCCCATTTTTTTCAACGCATAATTGAAACATGGCTGGTCATAAGCTTTCAGGTCGTGTCCCCACTTCGTGTAGGCTGCATGGCAGATCCTGAGGGTTGTCTGAAACAGGGGAATTACGGATCGGATATTGTTGAAACAAAAAAGACCGGAATTGACAGACAATGCCTGCCTGTCTTCAAGATATGGATCAGTGGAAATGAATTCTCCACCAAACCAGATATCCTGTCCTTCCTTTCCCTGTTCCGTATTAACCAGGATATTCTCATTCAACAGGGCTGTTTCAACAAGTGATTTAAGGGAGGCATTACATATAACGTCGATGTCGGAATAGATAACCGGTTGATAGGAAGAAAGCTTGTCAAAGCGCGTGATCGTAAAGCGTGCGTACAGATATTCCATTTTTGACAGGAAATGCGCCGGGATTATTTTTTTCTTGATGATGAATGCGGTGGCTTCCATCACATCGTCAATATCTAGGTCGGTTATGATGATGAATGTAAAATTCACATTGGATCGTTTCATGATCGAGCGTGCACATAGTATAAACATATCAAGAAATTCACGTTTCCCGAATACGCAAAAATATATCGCAGGATTCAGAACGGTTATCTGATCGATACTGATATTCCCATAGGATATAGTGCTATCATGAAATGATATATGTGAATTCTGTTCAAGGCTGAAGCTTATATCAGCATATCGGACATGGAATTTTTTTACTATACATTTTCCTGCATTAAAAAACTGTCCCAGCGATCCGGAATGGAAACCGTTTTCCATCATGCATCTCAGGAAAGCAAATCCATCATATGGAAGCAGGAAGAATTTTTCCCAGTTTTCCCGATTGTTTTTCAGGTCCACCCTCCCGTCGGGATTGGATGATATGTAGGTTGGGCCATTGGACAGAAAGATGAAACGGCCTTCCTGCTGAATCTGAAGGCAGGACATATCCTGCGGTGCAATAAAAATACGATCTTCTTTTGTATAAAGACACACTTTTTCAGCCTGAAATGTCAGGCATGAATGGCAGGGATCAAATAAAAGCGGGAGGGAGTGGGAAAGGATAGATGTGGCCTGCACATGCCCGTCCATGGACACAGATAATATATGCCCATGGAAATCCATCAACAGACAGGTACCAGAAGGCATATCATCTGCGGGAAACATCATGTCGGGCCGAGTGGACAGGGTCATGGGATTTCTGGCAACAGGCCAGATAGTGTATCGATCGAAAAAATTATATTTTTTGTTTTCTTCAGGAAACGCAAGGCTGACAGATCTTCTACATCATTCAGATCAGCATAGCGGAAACCTTCCAGAACCTTTTCATCGTCGAACGCTGACGTATCCATGTCTGGATACCCGCGCTGGAGTTTCCTGATCCATTCTTCGCGGCTTTTGGTATAATAATGATTGATCTGGCACTCATCATAGATCGGAACATAACTGACGATGCCCGCCTTTTCCCATTCCGGTTCCTTGCGGTGGACATTGACGGTCTGGCCGTCAATCTCAAAAACATGGGGATTGATGCAATGCTTTGTCCTGGCGGGGTTCAGTATTGTCTTTACATGGCGTGCATTGAAAAAATGTTCATCTGACCTTCTGGTAAAGGACTCGATGACCAGATTTTTTGGTGGCGTGATGTGCCCCGACGATCCAAACATGGCCCAGTTCAGGACGAGTGCATCATAATCGGTATATTTCTGCAGGAAGTGATTGATGTTTTCATCATGCTTGGGAACAATGAATTCATCAGAATCGATGAATGCAATCCACCTGAATTCATCACGATATGTCGAAATGCATGAATTGTAGGCATCTATCTGATAGAAATATTCTTTATTTTCCCATGCGTGATATCTGACATCCATGAAACGTGAAATTTTTTCAATTTCATTTCGCGTTCTGTCTGTTGAATTGTTATCGAATATAATAATGGAATCAAAGCCAAGGGCCTTGTGGTAGCATATCCATTCTTTTATGCGGTATTCTTCATTTTTTACAATCATGCATACTGCGGATTTGAAGGGATACATTTCCAGGGCCTGATAGATTTTACCAAAGTGCGCACATCCTACAGAATGATATTTTACAATCGGTAAAGATTACGGCAGCCTGCCAGAACGGGCTGGCCAGGAAACCCCGCATGCAAAACGGCACATTATCGATCATCCTGATTATTAATTAATTTACGCCATTAATTTTTTATATTTTCAAGAAAGGCAAAAAGACGCGGATTATCCGCATGCGCCACATTGAACCGGAACCATTGCGATGGCTGTTCATCGGGGCGGAACAGATGGCCGGGGGCAAGCATGATGTCATATGAACATGCCCGTTCCGCCAGGGCGCGCACATCCATATCCTCCCGGAAGCGTGCCCATGCAAACATCCCGCCTGCAGGATGGAAATAAAGCTGCATGCCGACCTGTTCCAGTCGGGCGCAGACGCGTGCCTGCGCCCGCATCAGGCTTTCACGCAGATGTGCCAGATGCGGATGGTAAAGTCCGCTGCTGACGATGTTGTGGACAATTTCCTCGTTCAGGGGGGCCGTGGTCAGGTTGCTGGCCATTTTCTGACGCAGGATACGCTGTGCGGTATCCGGGTCACATGCGACATAGCCCACGCGCAGTCCCGGCCCGATGGTTTTGGAAAAACTGCCGATATGGATGACCGTCTTCAGGCCGCCCAGTTGTGAAAGCGTCTGCTGCCCGTTGGGGGCAAGGTCAAGGAAGATATCATCTTCGATCACTGTCACGTTATTCTGCCGGGCGATACGCAGGACATCGTGCATGTTCTGCGCCGTGCTGCAGGTGCCGGTGGGGTTGTGCAGGATGGATGTGGTGATGAACAGGCGCGGCTGGTACTGGCGTATGATCCGTTCAAGCTGTTCGGGGCAGGGGCCATCACGCAGGCGCGGAATGCTGGCGATCTGCAGTCCCAGTGCCTGTAGCGCCGGATAGAGGTTGCAGTAACCCGGGTCTTCCACCAGGATCATATCGCCCCGTGTCGAAAGACAGCGGACCGCCAGTTCCAGCGCCTGGCTTGCCCCATGTGTCAGGATGATGCTGCTTTCCTCACACCCGATGTCCCGACGCGCCAGCATCTGCCGGATGTTGTGCCGCAACCCGGCATGGCCGTAGGGATTGCCATATTCCAGCATGCTCGCCAGTTTCTGTGCGGATAGCCCCGTCAGCGCACGCTGGGCCGCCGATGTAAACAGCATGTCAGACGGAAGCCAGCCGCATCCGGCCTTGATGACCGGGGCCTCGTCCTCATACGCATGCTGGAGCAGCCACATCGAATCAATCGACCGCTGTAGCATCGGTGTCTCGGGTGCCGGCCCCGTGACGAAATACCCCCGGGTGCCCCGACTTTCCAGTAGCCCCGCAGTCGCCAGGCGCAGATAGGTATTGGCGACCGTAATGGTGCTGACCCCGCATTGTCGTGCCATGCGCCGGATGGAGGGCAGGCGTTCCCCCCGACGTAGCACGCCGCTGCGGATACGGTCTTCAATATCCTGCCCGATCTGGCCGACCAGGGGCTTGGGGTTGCGCCGGTCCGGATTGGGAAAGGGAGATGAGGAAGTCATGGTGGATGTGTTCCCAATCAGTACAGTTTCATGATGTGTCGGCTGATTGTACATATACAGGATGTCGGTTGGGTATTACGTTTATGGAATGAATCGTCTCCGCACCAGGGATTGGGGGCGTATTTCGGTAACAGGATTGTAATATGGCTCAGGATTCAGAAAAAGCGGACCTCCTCCGTAACGAGCGTGATGGGGTTTACTGGCAACCTTTTACCGCCAACCGCCTGCTGCGCGCCAATATGGAAGCGCGTACGCTGGTCAGCGCCAAGGGGGCATATTACACCACCAGCGAAGGTAACAAGGTTTTTGATACCCTTTCGGGTCTGTGGTGCACCCCGCTGGGCCACGCCCATCCGCGCATTGTCGAAGCCGTGCGCAAGCAGGCCGAGACACTGGATTTCGCGCCATGTTTCCAACTGACCCATCCCGGCGCCATTTCGCTGGCCGAACGGATTGCCGATCTTGCCCCGCAGGAGATGAATCACGTCTTTTTCGCCAATTCCGGATCGGAAGCGGTGGATACGGCACTTAAGGTTGCGCTGGGCTATCACCGGATCAAGGGCGCGGGTAACCGTTTCCGCATGATCGGGCGCGAACGCGGGTATCATGGCGTGGGCTTTGGCGGCATGTCCGTGGGTGGCATCGTGTCCAACCGCAAGATGTTTGCCGCAGGCATGATGCCGGGTGTCGACCATCTGCGCCATACCTATGAACCGCAGCACATGGCCTTTACCCGCGGGCAGCCGACATGGGGCACGCATCGGGCGGAAGATCTGGTCCGGCTGGTGACCTTGCATGATGCATCCACCATCGCGGCGGTCATTGTCGAACCGGTACAGGGATCAACGGGCGTGATCGTGCCGCCCGTCGGCTACCTGCAGCGCCTGCGTGAAATCTGCACGGCCAATGGCATCCTGCTGATTTTTGATGAAGTCATTACCGGATTTGGCCGCATGGGCGAAAATTTCGGTGCTCAGCGTTTTGGCGTGACGCCGGATATCATCACCTTTGCCAAGGCGGTGACCAACGGTATCGTGCCGATGGGTGGCGTGATCGTTACCGACGAAATCTACAATACCTTCATGACCGGCCCGGAAAATGCCATCGAGTTCTGTCATGGCTACACCTATTCCGGTCACCCCATGGCGGCGGCCGTCGGGCATGTAGTGCTGGATGTCATGCGCGAGGAAGGTCTGGTTGCCCGGGTGCGTGAACTTGAACCCGTGCTGGAGGACGCCATACACAGCCTGAAGGACCTGGATGTCATTGCCGATATCCGTAATATCGGGCTGACGGCGGGCATTGACTTCAAGCCGGTGGACGGCAAGCCCGGTGCGCGTGGACTGGCGCTGTTTGAAGCCGGCCTGCGCAACGGACTGCTGCTGCGCTGCACGGGTGATACGGTGTCGTTCGGCCCCCCGTTCATTTCTACCGCGCAGGAACTGCGTGACATGGTTTCGACACTGCGCAAGCTCATTACCCAGATGGGTTGAGTAACTGGTTTCAGATAGAAAAAGGAAAATATCATGCCTTTGCTGCATTTCCACGTTGTGAAGGGTCAGCGAAACCCGGCCGAACTGCGCAGCCTGCTGGACGCGGCGCACGATGCCATGCTGGAAGCCTTCAAGGTACCGGCGCGTGATCGCTACCAGTTGGTATCCGAGCATGAACCGACCCATATGGTGATCGAGGATACGGGGCTGGATATTCCCCGTACGCCCAAGGTCGTGCTGCTGCAGGTTGTTTCCCGCCCGCGTGGCAAGGAGCAGATTGCCGCGTTCTATGAATTGCTGGCTGAAACACTGCAGGCCCGCTGTGGCCTGGCGCCATCCGACCTGATGGTCTCCATTATTGAAAATCAGGATGAACACTGGAGCTTTGGCCTTGGCCGCGCGCAGTTTCTAACTGGCGAACTGCCATTGCCGGGCGCACCGGCCTGATATGATACAGCCGGGCTTCATGAAGTCCGGCTGTCTTCTTTTTTTTCTCCGTTTGGCAACAAGAATTAATAGTTATATTATATAAATTTATTGTATTTATATTCTATATACAAAATAAAAAGTAAATGTAATTACATTTTAATTAATTAATACAGTTAAGAAATATATTGTAATGCACGCGCTACAATATAACAGAAGCCTTGGCGTAAGCGGGCTAGTATTGGGCAAGTCAATTGCTTGCAGAGGGGCACTGATTTTTTTAACGGGGGTGTGTTGCATGTTTAACACAGATTGCGCCCGGCGACACATCTTGCGCGGATGGAGATCCGGCATGCATGATATAACACGTTCCAGTCACATTCGATCAGTATGATGCAATTGAATATATACAATACAATATTGTTTTTTAATGGATTTTAATTTCAGTCCCGTTTTTTGACCGAACTGATATGCTCCACATGGTGGCAATGGCCATGTGGCCACTATCAGGTGTGTCGTTACGGCCACATATATCGCTACACTTCCGAAATTGTAATGGGAAAGAAAGATTGTTCCTATGCAGCGTTGATTGTTCCGAATAGAAAAT
Source organism: Komagataeibacter europaeus LMG 18890 (assembly GCF_000285295.1). Taxonomy (GTDB): domain Bacteria; phylum Pseudomonadota; class Alphaproteobacteria; order Acetobacterales; family Acetobacteraceae; genus Komagataeibacter; species Komagataeibacter europaeus. Next base: position 8,490 of record NZ_CADP01000030.1, read on the forward strand.
GGGCATTGATCGAAACCTAAATTCGGGATGCGTGGGAGAGTTGAGCGGATGTGGATGTTGAGACCAAGGTACATATCTTTACTCCTGACATCATCAGCGCTGATTTTCGGCGGTGACCATCATGCCCGGGCGCAGTCCGTACAGTCTTCTTCCGATACGGGTTCTTCCGCGGTCACGCCGGCGCATCATCCGATCCGGGGAAGCATGGGGGGGGCGAAGCAGGTCCACGTTACCACCAACAGCAATGCGCGCGTGACCGCTGGCAAGCCGGAAGTCCTGACGGTCAGCCATACCCGCCGCGCCATTTCGCATAACAGTGAAAACGTGATTGGCAAGAAGGAACTGGCACAGCAGGTGCCGGGCCAGAACGTGCTGAAGGCCGTTGGGCAGTTGCCTGGCGTCAGCTACAGTTCCACTGACCCGCTGGGTATCGATACATGGGGCGCCAGCGTTTACATGCGCGGTTTCTTCATGAACCAGTTGGGCGTGACGCTTGATGGCGTGCCGCTGAATGATCAGACCTATACCACGACTAACGGCCTGAATATTGCGAATGCGTGGATATCCGACGATATCGGCCGAGTCAGCGTTTCGCAGGGGGCCGGGGCGGTTGACCTGCCATCCAATACCAATCTTGGTGGGACGATGCAGTTCTTTACTGCGGATCCCAAGGAAAAGGCTGGTGCCACCGTCTCGCAGGGCTTCGGCAGCTATGCGATGAAGCGCACCTATGTCCGGGTGGACAGCGGCAAGCTGAACAAGACCGGAACCCGTTTCTACGTGGCGTATTCGCGTGATTTCGAAAAGAAATATGACGCAGACAGTCCTGATTTCATGCAGCAGGTGAATGCGAAGCTTGTCCAGCCGGTTGGCGAGGAAAGCAAGATGACCGCATTCTTTAACTGGAACAATGCCGAAGTTTACGGCTATCTGGATAAATCGTTGGGATCGCTGCAGAAGTATGGCTGGCGGCAGGAGTTGTTGTATCCCAACTATGCGCAGGCCTACAGCTATGCGGAGGGGAACTATCCTTCTGGCTGGAATTCGCTGACAAGCGGCAACTATACCCAGCTTTATGATGCCGGGCAGTCCACGCAGGATTATATCGGTGGCATCAATTTCGACCTGAAGCTGGCCAATAACCTGCGTTGGAAGACGACGCTTTATGCGCATCGTGACCTTTCCAACGCAACATACAGCGCGCCAGGCACATACTCTCCCGGAACGGGCGCGCCTCTGTCCGAACAGGTGTGGATGAATCGCGAAATGCGCGAGGGCTTCAATACCTATTTCGAATACAAGATCGGCAATCATACCATCAATACAGGTGCATGGTATGAAAACAACTCCAGTTCCGCATTGACTGATTACTTCAATGAGCCTGCGCTGGGACATGGTGCGCCGCTGACCACGACTGGTCCCTATACCACCTATGGTCAGGCGTTCGCGACCGGTTGGGCATACAAGTGGAGCACCAATACGTTCCAGTATCATGTCATGGATACGTGGCGCATCCTGCCCAATTTCACGGCGACCTATGGTTTCAAGTCCATGCTGCAGACCACGGCAGGGGGGGATTATGCGTATGACCCGACCGGGAATTATTCCGGCCTGACCAATCCGGGCCCCACGGGTTCGATGACATCCGCCGCGGCATTCCTGCCTGCGGTAAACCTGGACTGGCGTTTCCTGCCGGGTCATGAACTGTATTTCGATTTTGCAGAAAACATGCGCCCCTACAGTGCATCCCCTTATGCCAGCGCGAATGAGCCGGGGCCGTGGATGGTCCAGACGCAGTCGCAGTTCAACCAGTTGAAGAAGACGCTGACCCCGGAACGCGATTTTACTTATGTGCTGGGTTATCGTTATTCGTCACGCCTGCTGACGGCCGGGATCGATGGTTACCATTCCGACAACTATAATCGCCTGATTTCCGCGGCAAGCGGCATCGGTGGCGGTGACCAGTCGGCTTCCTTCATCAATTCCAAGCATGCCAGCCAGTGGGGCATGGATGCGGTGCTGACGGTTACCCCTGTCAAGGGACTGGCGATCACCAACTCGGTCAGTTACAACCACTTTGCCTATGCGGCCAATGTGCCGATCTGCCTGACGTCTGCCACAACAGGGTGCTACAACCTGCGCGGCAAGAAAATGGATGGCTACCCGTCGGTCATGTATAAGGCGAATCTGTCCTATACTTGGCATAAGGCTTCTGCCTACCTGGATGTGAACTACTACTCCAAACGACAGTATTCGCTGCTGAACGATACCCACGTGCCCGCATACTGGCTGGCAAACCTGGGGGCGAGCTATCATTTCGGCAAGGTTGGCTTCCTGCATAACGTCACTGCCAGCTTCACGGTCTACAACCTGTTCAACGCCAAGTACATCTCCATGATGGGCGAAAATGGTTTCCCGGCCAGTGGGGATATGCAGTCCATTGAACGTGGTGCCGTGCGTGAATACTTTGGCACGATCAAGGCTGAATACTGATATTTGACCTAACAAAATACAGCGGGGCCGGGTAATGGAAGGGTGCGGAATGCGTCGGTCTTTCCCGGCTGCCTGTTCGCTGTCGTGAAAGGATAGCCAGGGCAATGACGTGTTTTTCCAGACCCAGGTACCTGCTGCTGGCCAGCGTTATCGGAATGGGGGTATCGGTGGGGGATATGGCGAAAGCCATCCCTCCCGTTCTTCAGCCGGAACAGAGCGACGTGGCCAGCCTTCCCCCAATGGGCGACCATTCGGTTCTGGTGGCCACGGGGGAACAGTCCTTTACCCTGTATGACGGGGACAAGGGACGGATACTGGGCACGCTCCCTGCCGAGATGGTCGATAATATCGCCATTGCCCCCGACCGTAAGGATATTTACGTCGCCGTAACCATGTGGAGCCGGGGAGATCATGGCACGCGGGAAGATTTCCTGCGGGACTATGATGCACATACCCTTGACCTGACACATGAAATTGAACTGCCGCCCCGTGGTCTGGCGGTATTCAAGCAGCAGAACCTGGAACTCAGTCAGGATGGGCACTGGGCATTCGTATTCGACATGAGTCCCGCGACTGGCGTCACCGTGGTTGACCTGCATGAACACAAGGCAGCCCGGACGGTTGACATACCCGGTTGTGCATTGATCTTCCCCTGGGCGCATGATGGTTTTTCCACCATCTGCGGTGACGGATCCCTGACCAACGTGGCGCTGGCGGGCAATAACGTAAACGTCACCCACAGCAAGCCGTTTTTCGATGCCAACCGTGATCCCGTATTTGAACAGAGCCAGGTTGATCGCAAGACGGGCAAGGCCCTGTTCATAAGCTATACCGGGCAGGTTTATCCCGTCACATTGGGGGCAACGCCCGTCATGGGCAAAACCTGGTCGCTACAGGCTGCAGCAGGTCAGTCCGCAGCCGGTACGGGACAGCAGGAACAGGCATGGCGTCCGGGTGGGGACCAGCCGTTTGCATGGCATGAAGTAGACAACAGGCTGTATGTCCTGATGCATGTGGGGGGATACTGGACCCACAAGCAGGAAGGGACCGAGGTCTGGGTCTATGATGTCACGACCCAGCATCTGTTGCAGCGTATTGACCTGCCTTCGCCCGCCAAGGGCATTACAGTCAGCCCCGATACAGCCAATCCACAGATATATGCCATGCTGGCATCCAAGAAGATGGCCATTTTGTCTGCCACAACGGGTCAGGTTGAAAAAACGGTTGAGGCAAAAGCCAGTGGCATTTCAATTGTGCCGCAGCCGTAACCGGCGACCCGTCTTCTGTATGTGAATGTTCCAAAAGCGACTGGAAAGTTTAAGGGATCTATCGGATGAAACCATCATTTCTGGAGCAGATAGGGGAACAGTTAACCCGTAAGCTGGCTTCATCATCCTCGCGCCGTGGTGTGCTGGGACGGGTGGGGACGGCCATGGTTGCCGGTGGTGTTTTCCCGCTTCTGCCGGTACAGCGCGCCAGGGCCGCGGCGGGAAGTGCCGCACCCAGGCTGGCGGATGTGACGACATTGTCCGATTTTGAACGGCGCGCCCAGTCATCCGATCCTACAAAATGCAATTACTGGCGGCATTGCGCGATTGACGGCGTGCTGTGCGGGTGCTGTGGCGGTGGTATCCATACCTGTCCGCCTGGCACGCAGCCTTCGCCGGTATCTTGGATCGGCACCTGTCGTAATCCGGATGACGGGCGTTCGTATGTCATCGCCTATCGTGATTGCTGCGGGCGTACCACCTGTACCACGTCATCGGATTGCGAATGCAATACGGCAGACCGCGAAATGCCGATTTACCGACCACAGACCAGCAATGACATCATCTGGTGTTTCGGTACGACCTCCGCCGCCTATCATTGTTCTACCGCTGCCATAGTCGGGCAGGCTGAATAAGTACAGAAAACGGTTATGCAGATGCGTAGGGAACGGCCCGGTCCATGGTTTTTGCCGATTGCAATGTCTGTCGCTACCATCCTGGCATTCAGTGCTGCGTTACCCCTGACCGCCCATGCCGATGGCGGGAATGCGCATCCGGCAGGGGAGAATGGACCTGTGCTGTCACAGGTCAGGGCGCATTACCTGGTTGGTTGTGGCGGCTGCCATGGCATAACGGGGGTATCGGCATCTGATGTCGTACCTGATCTGAAGGGACAGGCCGGATATTTCCTGTGTTCGCCCAAGGGGCGCGAATACATGATCCATCTGCCCAATGTTGCGTTTTCCCCGCTGTCTTCGGCCGACCTTGCCGATCTCATGAACTACGTTGCGTTCGGCCTGGGGGGCGATAGCGTGCCTGCGGGCGCGCGTCCCTATACCGCAGCCGAGGTGGCGCGGTTGCGACAGGCGCCGTTCCGTAACTACAGCCTGCAATCCTACCGGCTTGATGTGGTGCGTGATGTCATTCATGCCTGTCCGCAGGCGGCAACGGTCATTCATGCCTATGACCTTGCGCTTGATAAGCGTGAAATAGACAATAAATGAAACTGGTTGTGAAAGGATAAACCAACCGGATACAGCCCCCATATTTTCCCTGCGCATGGGAGCGGGTTGGTGGGGGTGACGTGTATTGTAACTCATGATTCCTGCGACATACGGAATGTGCAGTGTCAGGGCAGGAGAAGCATATGAGCCGGATTCCCCCACACAACAGTGCTGCTGAAGCCCCGTCACAGGCGGCGCGGCTCAAGGACCGGCACGTATCGATGATTTCCATTGGCGGCGTGATCGGGGCCAGCCTGTTTGTCGGGTCATCGACCGCAATCGCAACGGCGGGTGCGGGTGCGCTGTTTTCCTATTTCCTGTCTGGCATCATGGTCATGTGCATTACCCGCATGCTGGGGGAAATGACGGTTGCTTCCCCCGGGACGGGATCATTTGTCGGCCAGATACGGCGTGGCCTCGGCCCCCGCGTGGCGTTTGTCGCCGGATGGCTGTACTGGATCATGTGGGCTACCGTCCTGGGGTTCGAGGCCATTGCCGCCGCGGCCTTTCTTGCACCCTATGTGCCCTTGCCCTATCTGGTGATCGAACTGCTGACGGTCGCCATCATGACGGTGGTCAACCTGTTTTCCGTGCGTGGGTATGGGGAGTTCGAATACTGGTTCTCCGCCCTCAAGATCATCACCATCATTGTATTCATCCTGCTTGCCCTGTCCGGTCTGCTCGGGCTCTGGTCGCATGTGAAAGTGGCGTCCGGCCTGTTTTCCGTCGCGGGTCTCGTGCCGCATGGCACATTCGCGCTTTTTGCGGTGATACCGGGTATCATGATGTCCATGGCCGGGGCAGAAATAACCAGTATTGCCGCATGTGATACGACAGACCCGGCTGGTAACGTCGCCCGTTCGACACGGACCGTGGCGCTACGGATCATGATTTTCTATCTGGCATCTATCGGGTTGATCCTGCTGCTACTTCCGCTGTCGCGCGTCGTGCCGGGTTCTTCGCCCTTCCTGGCCACGCTGGATTATATCGGCATTCCGTTTGCGCGTGCTCTGATGACCGCCGTCATGCTGATCGCCACGCTGTCCGCCCTGAATTCCGGGATCTATATTACCTCGCGGGTCCTGTGCGACCTGGCGGAAAACCATGACGCGCCGCGCATGTTCCTGCAGCGGGACGGGCAGGGTACGCCCGCGCGCGCCATTCTGTGCGGCAGTGCGGTTGCGGTCATTATCGCTGTCATCGGCATGCTGGCGCCGGGGCGGGTATTCAGCTTCCTGGTCAGTGCAAGCGGTACCTTCATCCTGTTCGACTATGTGCTGATCGTGCTGGCCCATATCCGCCTGCGGCGCGCCTGCCTGCGTAATGGTGAAACGGTGTCCCTGCCCATGTGGGGGTTTCCGTTTCTGTCCTATGGTATGCTGGCCTGCCTGTTTGGCGCGCTTGTCACAATGTTTTTTGCAACGGATCATACACGTCAGGAAATCGTGCTGAGCACGATCAGCCTGGGCCTGATCATCGTCGTGGAATACCTGTCCGTGGGATATCGGACGCGGCGCCGGATGGCCCAATGTCAGGCTGAACGGAATGATGCATCCGGCACAACCCTGCGTGGTGATCCTGCCCGGTTGTCATGATGTTCTGATGCCGGCCTGGCCGGATTATGCTGGAGTACCCGTTTTCCATGGTTTCATCTTCCGTCAAATCCCTTCCTCCCAGCCTGTACGCGGCCATCACCCCGCCCGGCCCGGATGCGCCTGTCCTGACATCGGCGCAGGTGACCGATACCGTGATCATCGGCGGCGGCATTACCGGCCTGTCGGCTGCCCTGCATCTTGCGCAGGCAGGGCACAAGGCCATGGTGCTGGAAGCGAACGCCATTGGCTGGGGGGCATCCGGGCGTAACGGGGGGCAGGTCAATCCCGGCCTCAAATATACCCCTGCCGAGGTCGAACGTGACATGGGCGCGCGCGGTCATGCCCTGGTTGAAGCGGCATGGAATGCGCCCGATCTGGTTTTTGACCTGATCGAACGACATGGCATTGAGTGTGACGCGGCGCGTGGCGGCACGATCCGGGCCGCGACGGCATCGGGCCAGCTGGACCATGAACGGACCCTGTTCAACGAATGTCGTGAACGTGGTGGCCCGGTCACATGGCTCGATCAGGGTGATATTGCCCGGCACACCGGGACAGACCGTTACTGTGGCGGGTTTATCGATGCACGTGGAGGGCAGATTAACCCCCTGGCCTATACACGGGGTCTGGCCCGGGCGGCGATGGACGCCGGTGCGGCTGTGCATGTGAACAGCCAGGTCCTTTCCCTACGACGGGACGAGGGAAAATGGCAGGTCAGGACACCGGCGGGCAGCGTGCATGCGCGGCAGGTCGTATTCGCCACCAATGGCTATACGGGCCGGTTGTGGAACCGGCTGCGTCGCACGCTGGTCCCGGCCTATAGCGCGATTGTCGCGACCGACCCACTGCCTGAATCCGTACGTACGCGCATCCTGGCGCAGCGTGAAGTCGTGTATGAACTGGGTGAACTGGTTACCTATTACCGCATTGATGGTGCGGGGCGGCTGCTGATTGGCGGGCGTTCCGCCTCGCTCGACCTGTCCGGGCCGGAAACCTTTCCGTTCCTGCAGCAGCATGCACGGCGGCTATGGCCGTTTCTGGGTGATGTGACATGGCGTTACGGGTGGAACGGACAGATCGCCATTACGCTGGACCATTATCCCCACTGGCATGAACCGATGGAAGGGATCACGGCATGCGTCGGCTATAACGGCCGGGGGGTCGCCATGGCGACGCTGATGGGGCGTGAGATCGCGCGGCGGGTAGAAGGGACCGGTGCAGGGGACCTGCTGCTGCCTGCTTCGCCAGTACGTCCCATTCCCGCCCATTTTGGCTGGCGCATCGGGGTTGCCGCTGCCGTGATACGGGGCCGCATCATGGACCGGCTGGCGCGATAACCTGAACCCGGGACCGGTTGCCGCTGGTGATACCGTCACCGGACGCCGGTACCCGGGAACCCGTATTTTCCCATAATGGAATTTTCCCGCCATGAATATGGCTGCCAGATTGCCTGACAGTAATGTTTCTGGCGGAATACTTTGTGCTGCCGACAAAAGGATGACGGTATCACTGTATTCCGTCGGGAATATACCTGCTGATTGAACTTGTTACGGAACCGCGATACAGTCAAACACGAAATCAATAGACCGCGGCAGGCGGGGCATATTCACTCAGAACAGGAATATCATGCTGACATTGCAGATTAATGGCAAAAGTGTCGAGGTGGACGTCGACCCCGATACGCCTTTGCTGTGGGTGCTGCGTGACGTGCTGGGCATGACCGGGACCAAATATGGCTGTGGCACTGCGGAATGTGGCGTATGCACCGTGCATGTCGATGGCAGGCCCGTGCGGTCATGCTCCCTGCCGGTGGGACTGATCGGGCCCCGGAAAGCCATAATCACTATCGAGGGGCTGCAGGCGGATCCCGTTGCCGCAGCCGTGCGCAAGGCCTGGCTGGATATTGACGTGGTGCAGTGCGGCTACTGTCAGCCCGGGCAGATCATGGCTGCGATCGCCCTGCTGAAAAAAATTCCCAATCCCACTGATGAACAGATCGAGGCGGGCATGTCGGGCAACCTGTGCCGGTGTGGAACCTACATGCGTATCCGTGCCGCCATCCGTAATGTCGCCGCAGCCCAGGGGGCAACCCCATGACGTCGAAACGCATTTCTTCCCCGGCACTCCGGCGCAGGCAGGTTCTGGGCGGGGCAGGGGCCTTCGTGCTGGCCGCCATCCTGCCCGCCGGGCGCAGCCGTGGCGCGGGCATGCTGGTGGAAGATGCAACCGCCAGCTTCGCCCCCAATGCCTATATCCGGATCGGCAGTGACAATATCGTTACGATGATCCTGCCCAATATCGAGATGGGGCAGGGGATCTATACATCCTCCGTCATGCTGATGGCCGAGGAACTGGGCATTGATCCCCAGTCCGTCCGGATCGAGGCCGCACCACCCGGTGGCGGGGCCGAGATTACCGGCGGGTCCACCTCCTCCATGACCGAATGGATGCCGTTGCGGCAGGCGGGGGCTGCGGCGCGCACCATGCTGCAGCAGGCGGCCGCCGCACGCTGGTCGTGCGCCCCGGGCGCCTGTGTGGCGCAGGACGGCTATATACTCGGCCCCACCGGGCAGCGCCTGTCCTATGGCGAACTTGCGGCGGATGCGGCGAACCTGCCGGTGCCGAAGGACGTTGTTCTGAAAACCCCGGCACAGTTCCGCCTGATCGGCCGCCCGATGCACCGGCTGGACAGTCAGGTGAAGGTGGACGGGCAGGCCATGTTCGGCATTGACGTGCAGGTGCCCGGCCAGAAGGTCGGCGCGGTGGCGGCCTGTCCCGTGATCGGTGGGCATGTTGGCCATGTCGATACACAGGCGGCGTTGAAGATACGTGGTGTGGTTGCCGTATTGCAGATTGATGATGCGGTCTGCGTTGTGGCCGACCACTACTGGGCTGCGCGCAAGGGACTGGCGGCGCTGGATGTGCAGTGGGTCGAAGGACCGAACGCCACGGTCGATACGCAGGCAATCTATCGGCAGTTGGAAGGCGGCCTGTCCAGTTCCGCCATCCTGGCGGACCATCATGGTGATGCGCAGCAGGCCATAACCCAGGCACATGGGCGGTACAGCGCGACCTATCGCCAGCCCCTGCTGGCCCATGCCACGATGGAGCCGATCAACTGCACCATCCATGTCCGCCCCGATGGCTGCGACATATGGACCGGCACGCAGGTGGCTGAACGCGCACGTGATACCACGGCGGAAGTCACCGGCCTGCCCAAGGACAGGATCAGGCTGCACAGCCAGTATATCGGTGGCGGCTTCGGACGCAGGCTGGAACATGAATATGTGACGCAGGCCGCCCGCTTCGGGCGACAGGTTTCCCATCCGCTCAAGATCATCTGGAGCCGGGAGGAAGATATTACCCGTGACCGTTTCCGTCCCGCCTATCTGGACCATCTGGAAGCGGGACTGGACGAACGTGGCTATATCACCGGCCTGACGCATCGCATCGTCGGTCCTGCCGTGGTGGCGCGCTGGGAACCCTCTGGCCTGGGTGCCAACGGGTATGATGATGACCTTTCGGTCGGCACTGTCATCACGCCTTATACCTATCCCGCCTATCGCCTGGAATTCGCACGGCGTGAACCTCCCGGTGTGATTACCGCATGGTGGCGCGGAGTGGGCGGCACGCGTGGACTGTTCGTGGTGGAGGGATTCATTGACGAACTGGCGCAGCGCGCGGGCGTCGATCCCGTGGCCTATCGCCGTGAAATGGTGCGCAACAACCCGCGCGCCCTTGCGGTGCTGGAACGCGTGGCGCGTGAATCCGGCTGGGGCACGCCGCTGCCGCCTAATTGCGGGCGCGGGGTCGCGCTGCAGTTTGCCTTTGGGTCATACCTGGCCACGGTTGCTGAAATCGAAATGGCCGGTCCGCACGATGTCCGCATCCGCCGCGTGACCTGCGCCGTGGATTGCGGGCAGGTCATCAATCCCGACCAGATTGCGGCACAGATCGAAGGCGGGCTGATCTTTGGTTTCAGTGCCGCATTGTATAACGAGATTACCTTGGAAAAAGGGCGCGTGCAGCAGGACAACTTCCATACATGGCGCGTCATGCGCATGAACGAGGCCCCCGGGCGGATTGATGTCCATCTGATCGAGAGTACGGAATCCCCTGGTGGCATAGGGGAAACAGGCACCGCCGCCGCCGCCCCCGCGCTGGCCAACGCCATGGCGGCGGTCCAGAAACGGCGTTACCGCTTTTTGCCGCTGCTTTCCCCCCTTAACCAGCCTTCTGGCCATGAGAAGGAGCAGCAGGGATGACCATGACAGAACGTGGCCTTGGCCGCATCACCGGCATGCTGTTCGCGCTTCTGGCCAGCACGGGCATCCATGGGGCGCGGGCGGCCGATGCCCCTGATGGGCAGTACCTGACCCGCGCGGCCGATTGCGAGGTCTGCCATACCCGTCCCGGTGGCACGCCATTCGCAGGTGGGCGTGCGTTTGCCATTCCCGGCATGGGGGTGATCTATTCCCCCAACATCACGGCGGACCGGCAGGCTGGTATCGGCGCATGGACGGATGACCAGTTCGTCAAGGCGGTCCGTGACGGGGTCTCACCGGGGTGGAAACACCTGTACCCGGCCATGCCGTACCGTGATTACGCGTATATGACGCCAGACGAGGTCAAGGCGATCCGTGCCTATCTGGCGACCCTGCCGAGCAGTGCCGCGCGGCCGCCGGAAAATACCCTGAAATTCCCGTTTTCGATCCGTTCAGCCATGATTTTCTGGAATCTGGTCAACGGACCGGCGTCCTCCCACCCTGATGATCCCGCCCATACCCCATCGTGGAACCGCGGCCGATATCTGGTCGAGGGGCCGGGACACTGCGCGGAATGTCATTCACCGCGTACGTTCACCATGGGTGTGTCCACCACCAATGCCTATGCCGGGGCGGATGTGGGGGGATGGCGGGCGTATAACATCACGTCCTCGAAAACCGACGGGATTGGCGCATGGAGCGCGGACGACCTGGCCACCTATCTGTCCACCGGTCATGCGGATGGCCATGGCAGCGCATCGGGTGACATGGGGGATGTTGTCAGCCACAGCCTGCGTTTCCTGACCCGTCAGGATATCGGTGCCATGGTTGAATACCTGCGCGACATTCCCGCGCGGTCTTCCACGGATGGGGCGCCGCCTGCCGTCACACAACCGACAGCCACCCACGATCAGGCAGACAGCCATGGCGCCATGCTGTATGCGGGGGCGTGTGCCGGATGTCACCTGCCTGATGGAAGCGGGCGACAGAACCCGGTAGCTTCCATCGCCGGGGCACGTACGACGCTGGGGGCCGCGAACGGGCAGAACCTGCTGCAGGTCCTGACCCATGGCAGCGCATTGCAGACGGCGACCGGCACCGCCGCGATGCCCGCGTTCCATGGTGGGTATTCCGATCAGGATGTGGCGGATATCGCCAATTTCGTCATGCACCATTTTGCCCGGTCTTCCACAACGGTGAGTGCCGCGGACGTGGCGAAGGCAAAAACCGCATCCGCACCGGAATAGGGCGGCATGTTCCCATAATGCCCCGGCCTGTATACCGGGGGGCTTGAATAAAAAAGGATATGGCCCCGCGGACGGGTCATATCCTTTTTTTTATGTCAGGGCCTGCCTTGCGTGATGGGAAGGATCACGTCGGTTTATGGGTCTGACAGGCCGCGACCGCATTTTGCAGGATATGGGCGCGTCGTTCCATGAAATCCGTAACGGACATGGGTGACTGTCGCCATTCATGAATTTCGGCAGCGGTATAGGGTTTTGCGGTGGCGGGCGTGCTTTTGCCACCCAGTGTGAACAGGACGAAGTTCATGACATCGGCCAGTTCCTGGTCATCGCGTATCAGCGACATGGAAACACCGGGCACCTGTACCAGATATCTGCGCCCTTCCTCGCTGCAGGCAAAGGTGCCTACCGTATCACGCAACATGGGTACGAAAGTCGGGCCGGAAACACCTTCGATACCGTGGCATCCCCCGCAATGGGTCAGGTAGGCGGTCTGGGTCTGGTTCAATGTGGGGGCAGGCACAGGGTTGGCCCGTGCCTGTAGTCCCCCTGATACAAACAGTGACGCGGCCACAAAGGCCGCGCCAATGCTTTTCTCAAGGCAGCTTTTTCTTGTCATTAAGCGCATTGCGTTCCTGCAGCACGGCGGTCGGCGGCATGGTGGCGTCGCGGGCCGCGTGGATTTCGTCAGCCGTGAAGGACGGCGCCGACGCATTGCCCCCAAGGTGGGAGACATAGGTCAGGATGGCGGCAAGCTGCTCATCCGTCATGGCGCGGAAGGACGGCATGTAACCCATATAGGTTGCGCCACCTGCCTGAATGCTGCCGGTCATGCCATTCAGCACGAGGTGCGAAAGATAGGTCTTGCCTTCGGGCGAACCCGCGATGACGTCCAGACGCCCCTTCAGCGGGGGAAACTGCCCCGGAACCCCCGTGGCGCCCGCCTGGTGGCACAGGCCGCAATTGGCCCCGTAAAGCTGCTGTCCGTCTTCCGCCGCGTGCGCGCCATGGGTGCCGGCGACAAGACCGCAGGCAACAGCAAGGAGGGAGAGGGTTTTCTTGATCATGTCGTGCTTCCGATAATTGCGGCGGTTGAGCAGTTGTACATTTCCGATGTTCCCGTGCCGAAACACCAGATAATGTCGTTATTGGCCATGGGCCGGTAGGACGGCTGGTCACCATCCGTGTTCAGGCAGTTGACCTCATCACAGGCATCCTGACCACAGCAGTCGCGATAGGCAATCAGGTAGGAACGTCCATCCTGTGGATTGAAGCAACTGCCAATCCATGAAGTAGGCGAAGGGGCCGTGCCGGGCGGGCAGCTGTGAATGCCGCCACCGCATGATGTGCACAGGTAGCCGTCAATGGCGCAGTAACGCCAGTAGTCACATGCCGTGTCATCCTTGGCCTGTGCGTGGGCGGCAAACGGGCTGGGGGCCTTGACCGTCCTGGCCGCCGGGGTGGCGGTGGCGGCGGATGCACGGGTCACCGGCAGCAGCGGAAATGCCGGGACCGCCGCCATGGCGGCGCCCAGGCGGGCCAGCACGCCACGGCGCGATGACTGTCCGGCCAGCCTGCGCACCAGGTTTTCCGTCAGGCGGTCCATCAGGGACCCGTTACGTTCGTTATCAGCCCTGTCAGACGGCAGCATGGGCAATTTCCTTTGTGACGTTACCGGCATTCTTGGCTCCGGCTTCAGAAGACTGGACGGCAGCTTCGATCTGCCGGCGCGTATTGACAATATCCTTGGCCAATATGGTCGCGTGGTCATCGATTATGACCAGTGTAGGCAACCGGTTGACCTGCAGCACCAGCGACAGTTCCACGCCGGTAACCAGCGTAAGCCCCGCCATGTCGGGACGGGCGGCCATTTCCTTCAGTTCAGGTTCCGCCCCATCGCCCACCAGCACCAGATCCAGTCCCTGCTCACCCGCAATCGCACGTGCCAGCGGCACGACGCGTTTGCATACGGGACAGTCGGGTGCAACGAATATGACCATCATCCGCCGACCCGCATCCAGCGGGCCGCCAATGACAAACGGCGCGCCCGCCAGCGTGCGCATGACCAGACGGGGGACGCTCTGGCCAACATCCAGTCCCTGATGCGCGGCCTGCGGGCCGATGGGCGCCAGGCGTTCGTGCAGGATGCCGATCTGGCGGGCCAGCGCGAACAGGCCCGCAGCCAGCCCGAGCGCCACAATCGCCAGGGCGACCTGCCAGATCACCAGAAATGTCATCATGATGACAGCCCTTCCGTATTCGTGGGGGCCAGCACACGGGTCGCCCGCCACATCATGAACAGGCAGACCCCACCCACAATGCTTTCGACCCGCAGTACCGCGGCCTGCGGCAGGGCGATCCATACTGGCATCAGTGCGGGCAGCGCGCACAGCGCCGTGCGGGCGACCAGCTTCCATGAAAGGTGCTCGCCATCGCTGCCGGGCATGCACCCGCATGACAGGGCGGTGCGGCCACGGGCGACGTTTATGCCCATCGCCAGCGTGAACACGGCAATCAGTGCCAGCGACAGCAGGCCACCCGGACGGGTCGCCATGCCGGACAGCAGGGCCGTCGCCGCCAGCGTTTCCGCCAGTGCGATCCCCCACGCCACCACAGTGACAAGTGATGACGGCACAAGCCGGTAGGACGCGATGACCCCAAGGAAGCTGTCGTGATCCGCAAGCTTAGGCAGTCCCGCAAGCAGGAACATGCCCCCCACCAGTCCGCAACAGAGGCCGCATGCCCCTTGCAAAACCAGCATATCCATCTCTTATTCCCCCGGAGCGACCGTGAAGACCAGATCCGTGCCAAGATGTTTCATGGTGCGCTGCAGCTTGCCGCTACGGGCATCAAGGATATGAAGGTCGCCCGCTTCATCCGACGTGAACATCAGGGGATGGTCATCCTGCGTCACGCCCACGATCGGGCTGGCGGCGGGCAGGGGAATGCGGCGCACGCGCTTGTGCGTATTCGTATCGAATACCCAGACTTCCGTGCCGTCTTCCTTGTGGGTCCAGAACGTACCCCGGTGCATGAGGACGTACAGTTCCCCGCTGCTGGCATGCAGGGCGGCAAGCTGCCAGCCACCGGGCCGCCATGCCACGTCGAAGGGCGCGCGCGCGTCGGATGCAACCGGCATGCCCGCCCCCTGCTGCAGGGACCACGGTGTGCCGATTTCGTCCGTCGCACCCAGCTTGACGGGATAGACCATGCCGCTGTCGGTAATGAACCACATATGCCCGTCATGCGTGCCCGGGCTATGTTCCAGCACGCCATCACGGTCCGGCACGAAGAAGGGAGCGGAATGGGTCAGTGACGCCTTGCCATCCGTGCCGATGGAGACGTTGGCCAGCGTGCCATCCGCGCACAGCGAGGAGAAACCGCTATTGCCCCATGGATAGGCGAGTGCGCAGCCGGGAACTTCAACCGTCTGTTCAACCGTATGGTTGTGCGTGTCGATCACTTCCACGCCGTTGGTCGGGCTCATGACATAGACATAGGCCCGGCCGCCATCGGCACTGATGGCCAGATCGTTTTTCTTGGGCGTGACCAGGGCGCGTGCCGGCAGTTTTTCATCTGACAGGACAGCCAGCGTATGCGGGTCATACTGGACCAGCAGGTCATCGCGCTGCCCGCGGTTGCCATGTGCCCATGTCGTTTCCGCGACATAGAAATGCTGCCCGTCGGGGGACTGCGCCACGTTGGCGTTGTAGGCGGCCTGTACCATGCCCAGACGCCGGCCATGGTCCGCATCCACCACATAGACCCGGCCGTCCTTGTTATGGTTGTAAACGGCGTCTTCAACCAGGATCGTATGGGGACCGGCGGCGGGCAGGGTAATGGTATCGCTCTGTTCCGTCTGCAGAACAGGTTCCGCCCCGACCGCCACGGTCGGGGAAAGGGCGGTTGACGCAACCAGTCCACACAGAAAAAGGCCAAACAGGTTACGGCATGCGCCGCTGTAACTTACAGTCATGAAATCGTTATCCCATCCAGGAATCATTCAAGGATTATACCAGCATTATAGAACGATCAAGAAACGTTATGGCTTGGATGCACATATGTAACGGATATGTCACGTTTATTTTCAAAAGGCGCAAAATACCGGCCCGCCATCTGGATCATGCCGGCTGGATGGCGGTAGGATCATTCCGGTCCGTGCATGTATGCATGGGCCATGCGTCTTCATTATTCCACACAGCAGTGGCAGGCCGACCAATGGAAATACTCGTGGTTTCATCTTCCATATGTACGCTGGTCCTGCTGATGGCGGCATGGACGCTGTGGCAACTGCTGCGGCAGGTCCGGCAGATGTTCCGTGAAATCCCGCCTGTCGGCGCGCTGATCAGTGCTGCCGGTCCCCAGCCGGGCGACCGTTGTCCCGACCGCGCATTCCATACCCTGGCCACGGGCCGCGATGTCGTGCTGACACAGGGCGCGCCCGTTGGCCGGCTGGTCATGTTCGTTGCATCGACCTGTCCCATTTCGCGCAAGATGATCCCGATCGCCCGCATGTTCTGCCAGCGTGAGAAGCTGGATCTGATCTTTGCAGGCGATGATACGCCACAGATGCAGCAGGCCTTCGTCAGCAGCCAGCATATCGACCCGGAAAAGTTCATCAACGACCCGGACCTTGGCCGTATCCTTGAAGTGGACAATCTGCCATCCGCCTTCCTTCTGGACGGGCAGGGGCATATCCTTTCGCGTGGTCTGGTCAATAACCGCGAACATCTTGAAAGCCTGCTCAACGCACAGGAAACCGGTTTCCGTACGACCCAGGACTATCTGGCGGCACGCAAGGCACAGCCCGCGTAGATCCTGCTACCTGATTTCGATACGCGGCGGATGCGGGCGACATGCCGTTCGAATGCCGATATGGAACGGAAAGACATAAAGCCGGCACATTTCATGAATAAGTGAATGATTGCAAGGGGGCTGACCGGCAACCCTGCTGCCGCCCCGAAGTTGGGAAGGCGCATTGGAACGGTTCCGGACTTTCCCAGGGGGATGGCATGAGGGCATTTTTTTACAGCAGGCCCGATACGCTGGCGGCTGTCGTAAGGGCGCCGCCGCATAGTCGTTACCTCGCCGGTGGGACCAGCCTGATCGACCTGATGAAAGTGGATGTCGAACGGCCTGAACACGTCATCAACATAAAGGCGCTGTCGCTTGACGCCATCGAACCGTTGCCCGATGGGGGGCTGCGGCTTGGGGCGCTGACGACCAATGCCCGCACGGCCGCCCATCCGCTGGTACGCACGAACTATCCCATCCTGGCCTCGGCCCTTCTTGCCGGAGCCAGCGCGCGCATCCGCCACGTTGCCACCAATGGGGGCAATATCAACCAGCGTACGCGGTGCCATTATTTTTATGATACGAACGCCGCATGCAACAAACGCGCGCCCGGAACGGGCTGCGCCGCGCGGGGCACACGCAACCGGGTCCATGCCATACTGGGCACAAGTGCTGACTGTATCGCGGCCTTCCCGTCCGATATGTGCGTGGTGCTGGCCATGCTGGACGCCACGATCAACCTGTACGGACCGCAGGGCGCGCGCCGGGTCCATGCGCGTGATTACCATCGTCTGCCGGGCGGTACGCCATGGCTTGAAACTGTCCTGCGGCCCGGTGAACTGGTCCTGTCGATTGACCTGCCACCGATCTCGTTCGGTAGTCATTATACCTATCTCAAGATACGTGACCTGAATGTCCTGGCGCTTGCCGTCGTCTCGGTTGCGGTGGGGCTGGAAATGGATGGCGATGTCATCCGGCACGGTCGGGTGGCGCTGGGTGGCGTGGCCAGCAGGCCATGGTATGTGCCCGAAGTCGAAGGCATGCTATGCGGCAGGCGGCCCTCACGCAGCCTGTTTCGTGATGTGGCGGACCGTTTGATGCAGGGTGCTGAGGTGGACCGGGGGAATGCGGCCAAAAGAACCCTTGCGCCACGGGTGATCCAGCATGCTTTGTGGCAGGCTGCAACCGCATCACCCCAACCGGATGGGAACCTGCCCGTCTGGTCATGTTCTGACTGATTATCCAGCGGACAGTTTTATATTGTGACGGATGCAGGCATTGTCGCGTAACAGGACAGCCCGTTCGCCGCGCCATGGATAATGTCGGTCGGGATTGACCGTCACCGTGGCATCAGGCGAGGGGGGATGACTGCCGGGATCTTGTATGCGGAACCGACCGTGGCCTGTTGCCGCGATAAACCGCAATGACATCAGGGACGATGCAGTGAAATCGTAATCATGCCGGATGGACAGGTTGGCCGTCATGCCCAACGCAATGGATCATGGGACAGCATGATCGTCGTGATGCGCCCATGTCGTAATCCGTCGGGGATCCGGAACCCGTTCGGGGGCAACGGGCTTATGTATCCTGCCTGCCGGCACTTTACCTTTTTACGGGATCTGTCCCTGTTTGCCGTCATGAATTATATTTATGTAATGTGATATTCATTACCGGAAATTCGCCATGAATATGGATTTGTGCCGTTATCATTATTGGAATATGCATTTTTCTCTGGCTGTATCTGTGGTCATGCGGGGTTTTCATGCCAGTTGCCCGGAATAAACGGTATATTGATACAGTAGTGTGACAATCCGCCATTGTTTTGTCGTGACGTGATATCAGGTTAAGGGAAAAGGAGTAGGGTAATGAGGCATATGAAATCCCTGACAATGGCACTGACTGTCGTGGCGCTGGCCGCTGCGCCGGTTCTGCCGCTATCCCATGCACATGCACAGCATGGTCCCAGTGGCGGCGGCCATGGCGGCCCTGGCGGTGGTGGCCATGGTGGTGGACCAGGATTTGGCGGCCGGGGTGGTCCCGGCGGTCCGGGCGGTGGTCCCCGTGGCGGTGGCTGGGGCGGCGGCCCGCGTGGTGGCTGGGACCGTGGTCCCGGTGGCTGGGGTGGTGGCCCGGGATGGTATGGTGGTCCGCCGCCTTATGTATATGACGGTTATGGTTACCCCGTTTATCCCGGCTACTATGGCTATCCCTATGGCGGGTTCGTGGGGGGCTGGGGGTGGGGTGGCTGGTAAAGCCATCCCTTCCTGCCGTTCAGTGACGGCGTGACGCCAGCCACAGGGCTATGCACAGCCCTGCGATGGACAGGCTGGAGAACCACATGAGCACACCCGTCACCCCGCCCATCCGGGCCGCCAGTACCAGTGCGACGGCAGGGGCGGCAATCCGGCCGACAAGCGCCATGCATTGTCCATGCGGGGCAAGCGTGGCGAACCCGTAACGGTGCGGATGCAGCCGTACATGGCATGAAAACGTCATGAGCCAGAGCAGGAAGGTGGCGGGAAAGATCATTCTCCGTCACCTTTCAGCCTGCGGCGGATATACAGGACAATAATCGCCACAAGCAGTCCCGTGCCATCTATTGCTGCATGAATGGCAGGCAGGCTGTACACGGCCCGTGAGCCGGTCAGGGCATCGAGCACGGGCAGGCCGCCCCCCAGTAACGCAATCAGGCGCAACTGTGGCCTCCACGCCATGTTCATGCGCCTGCCTGATGTGCATAGGCTGGCATGGCCGGCGCACAGGATCCATGCGCCCAGGAAACAGCCGATTTCCATACGGTTCCGGCCTGCCATGCTGGTCGGTAGCATACGGTTGCACCACAGGAATGCCAGTGCGCTGACAGGCAGGCCGGTCAGTGTGCTGATGGTCAGGCTTTCCGCCACACGAAAACCGATCCGGTGTCCCGATCTGCTGCGCCGTTTCATCAGGAACAGGACAAGTCCGCTGCCGATCATGGCCGTGGCGCACAGACCCGATACGAAATACAGCCAGCGCAGGCCCGGGGTGGCAAAACGGGCATAATGCAGGCCATGCATGACCTGCATGATGTGGGCGATGCGACCCGGCGTTGTCGTCATGCCCAGCAGGCGACCGTCCGGCAGGCGGAAATCGGCATGGTCGCGGGTCAGGAAAGGCCCGGATGCATCACTGGCGTATACGCTCAGGCGGTCAGGGGAAAAAAGGATAAAGCCCGCATCGCGTCCCTGCAGGCTGTGGCGTGCTGTTGCAAGAAGCGGGGCAAGCGGCGGCAGGGGGGGCGGAACACCCGGCGCGGCCTTGGTGCCTGATGCAGGGGTCGTTGGCGGCTTTTCATGAACAAACAGGTTTGCCAGCGGTATGGCAGGCAGGATCAGGCCTGCATTGACCAGTACACCGGTATAGATGATCATGATGGTGAAGGGCAGGAACAGCACGCTGACCAGCAGATGGGCATCCAGCCATCCGCGCAGGCGTGCGGCGGACAGGCGCAGCCTTACGATATCGGGAACAAGCGCACGGATATGAATGACAATCCCCGACCCGATGGCGACAAGCAGGATAACGCCAGCAATATTGACGATACGGGTGCCCGTCGTCCCTTCCAGCAGGGTATAGTGGAAACTGAAGAAGAAAGTCCCCCCCATCGTGGCGCGGACCGGGATGGGCATGCCGGTGCGGGGGTCAAGCAGCGTGCCCACAAACTGCCGCCCGTCATAATGCAGCACATCAAGGGTTGGCGACCGGGCGGAGGGCAGCGTCAGGAAAACCGACACCCCACGGACCTGCTGTTCATGGATCAGGCTGGATGCGGCATCCAGGGCGGTATCGGTCAGGGGGGTGTAGGCAGGTACCTGGTTTTCAGGCTGCATCCATCGTGTGATTTCCGTATCGAACACCGACAGGGTGCCCGTCATGAAAATGCATACGGCAAGCAGGCCAACTACAAAACCTGCCCAGCCATGTAACCATCCCATGCGGGTACGCAGGGTTTCACGCATCAGGAAACCAGCAGTCCAACAATGATCGCGACACATCCGGCAGCACATACGCTCAGCAGGCCCGCATATGCGCTGAAGCACAGCACGATCAGTACCGGCAGGCCGGCAAGCGCAATGATCTGGCCCAACTGGACAGTGGCATTGCCGCCCGACATGCCCGCAATGTCCATCATTACGAAACAGGCAACAGGATATGAAACCAGACAGGCAATCACGATACCCGCTATGCGGTTACGTGTCAGGCGTGTCCGGTCTTCTGTCCTGTCTGTGGTCACGACGCCTCCCTTTCCAACAGTCTGACACATAAATGCGACGCATTTGCATTGTGTCTATGCCATGAAGGGTCGCCCATGCGAAGGGACCTGAAGCATTTTATTTTGGGAAGATCACATGGTTATGCATGGGAATGGGCGGATCGCTGCAGCCTTCTATCCGTGCGCCACGATCTACAGGGGGGACGTGGCCTGCACGGCAAGGGAACGCGCCAGACCATCCAGCGCTGCCATGCCATCAGGCCACAGGCCGACACGGGCATGATTGCCGATATGACCCACCGCGCCTGCGTTGACCAGCGTTGCCTGCCATTGCACGGCCAGATGCCGGGCGCGGGACATCGACAGCCATTCATCATCCTGACTGGCCATAAGTACGGCAGGGAAGGGCAGCGGTGTTGCTGGCAGCGGCCCAAAACTGGTTATCCGGCCAGAATCGGGGCCATGATGGTGGTCAATATCCGCCGGTGCGACCAGAAAGGCCCCGGCGACGCCATCCAGCCCATGTTCGCTCGCCATGCGCACGCTCAGTACGGCGCCCAGACTATGGGCCACCAGAATGACAGGTTGATGGCAGGCGTGTAAGGTCTGTTGCAGTTGCCGTTTCCAGTCCGGATAGGTCGGGCGTGTCCAGTCATCCTGCTGGACACGATGCACCGTAATCCCGCGCAGGCGTAAGAACAGTTCCCAACGTGACTGCCAGTGACGCGGCCCCGATCCATCCAGGCCGGGCACGATGACAATGGCGAACCCGGCAAGGGCCTGTATCAGCGCATTTTCCACGGTTGTCCCGTGGTCCGGGGCGTATGGCGGCATGACTGTCCTGAACATCGGATCCGGATCTGTGGAAAGGGGCAGGGGCATCTTCATGCTTTCAGCAGGGTGATCAGTGGATTGTACGCACGTGGAGACATGCTGGCCTGCAGGCTGTCACGCATTGCCTCG
This sequence comes from Komagataeibacter europaeus LMG 18890, assembly GCF_000285295.1. Classification (GTDB taxonomy): domain Bacteria; phylum Pseudomonadota; class Alphaproteobacteria; order Acetobacterales; family Acetobacteraceae; genus Komagataeibacter; species Komagataeibacter europaeus. The sequence continues at coordinate 30,587 of NZ_CADP01000030.1, forward strand.
TATGCGTGGTGAACCAGCCTGTCCGGTCACGTCCCCGAGTTTTCTATGCCGCACGGGGAATGTGTCTGAGTGGCGCGCAGTCAATACCAAACCCGCGTGCCACGTGTATGACCGTGGCAAAGTCCTGCTCGGTGGCAGGGGGGTGGAGCAGGGTGCTGCGAACCGTATTGTCGGGATCAATGATGAACGCCGCATGTTCCTCCAGTGCCGGGTTTTCTGGCCCGACATCCACCTCAATACCCCGCCACAGACTGGCAATGTGGCCAGTTTCATCATGAATGACCGGGAAATCCGGCATGGCTGGCAGCGTGATGGCAGAAGGGTGGGGCGGCATATCCGCAAGGCGCGGGGAATGTAGTGGTGAAAGACCCAGCAGGCGCACGGGCTGCACGCAGGTGCGCGCCCACCGTATTCCGGCCCGCAGGCTTTGCGTGCTGTAACCTGCCGGATGGGTCAGGACAATGCGCCAGCACCCATGGCCCCATGCGTGGAAACGGATCGGGCCCATGGTGGTATCGGTCATGAAATCCGGGGCTTTCCAGCCGGGTGAAATGGCCATTGCCTGTCTCCTTGGATGGGCAGAAGCGGGTGGGCAGGAAACCGTGCGCAGGGTTGTTCCATGATATCGGACTGGCAGGTCTTTTTTCCGGTCCACGTTCAGGGAATCAGTTATCCTGTTTCATATGTGGATTATATAAACACATCAATAAAAATGTGCATATAAAAATTGTCATATAAAAATATAACAAAAAATAATGATATTATGCATGGTCGTTCCGACGATCCTAGCCGTGTGAACGGGATGGGACGGCCATATGCAGGCATATTGGCCACCGTGCGGAAACGGATAAAAAATGCATATAACATGCTGTTAAAAAGGAATAATTTATTAACGATATGTGAAATGTCACATATTATGATATATAAATTATTCCACTATATATATGTTATTATGTGTTGACGTATATCGCCGGGTGTGTATGATCCCGACTGAAACGCCATATACGTCAATAATCATGCGGGATGATGATCGATGATCCAGCCAGCCATGCGAATGCGTAGCACTGATCGATGTCGCACCATCGCTACCGCCCCCATTGTGCGGGTGACCATTCCATAAAACAGCCGGTGGAAATTCTGCCGGAAACCGTCCGCATTCCATCGCGGACATGCAAGGGCAGTCTTTTCAATGCTTGAATCACGTATCATCGAAATTGACGGTACTTTCCTTGGCACCGTCATTCTTGAAGCGGATCGCCAGACGCGCCGCTTTTACGCCACGCATGACAGTGTGCGGGCGTTCCATAACCATACCCTGAAGGGACATGATGACGTTGCCCTGCAGGTCGCGCGGCTTTATCGCCGGGCGCATGCAAGCGCGCGCATGGCTGCAACGGGTAAATAACCGCTTCATGTAGCGACACGGTTTTTATGATCAGGGCCATGTCCGGAAACGGTTTTCGCCACAACCCGCATNGGGTTGTGGCGGCCTGTCATCTGTATGGGATCACATGGTCCTGCCATTTGGTGCGGGTCAGCGGCTTTTTCAGGCGGCTTCGAGGAACGCCGCCTTTTTTTAAGGCAGCGCCCGGACATGTTTATTTTTTATCAGTGATCTGTTTTCAAATCGCGTCTCAAACTGGCTGGCCCGCAGGTGGCGTCAGTCGACCGGGATTGGCCTTCCAGTCGCGCAGGGCTTCCTCGCAATAAGGCAGGACCTCGAACACGGCCATCATGCCCAGCGCGCCCAGTGCATAGGGCAGCCCCAGCGGCACGCGCTTCATCCGCAATGGCCTGGACCGGATGACCTTGCGGCCCAGCAGCGCCTGTACCTGCGGCCAGTGCAGGACCGCGATCAGGGCGACGGCCAGCAGCGGAACCATCTCGAGGAAGCTATGGACATGCTGTTCCATCGGCTGGACCTCGCGGCGGGTCACGGCATAGCTGACATCCCACATGGCTGTTGCTTCATGCACGAAAAATGATGCGATCATGAATGACAGGACCGGCGCGTCTATTTCCAGAAACAGCCCGGCCAGAACCGGAAACGCCGCTTCCCCCAGCATAAGCAGGTGGATGCCGGTTTCCTTCAGTCCCGTGGTGTGTTCGATATCCGTCCGGCGGTGGCACCACCAGTCCGTCAGACCCGATGCCAGCCAGACAGGTATGACAAAATACTGTATGACCCGGCGCGCGACGTGGCGCGTGGTATCGGTTTCCTCCGGTTCATCCTCGACCGGTCTTTTCGCCGACATGGTGGCTGGCGGGTCTGCCGTGGCCGGTTCATCTATCCTGCGCCCGCGCCACCATGCAATGAATCCGGCCCCCAGCGTCACCGCCCCGGCACAGAGCATGGTGGACGCGTAATATCTCAGGAAAGTGCGGTTTTCCATCATGTCCTTGCCCCTTCCATCCTATTGCGGGGCGTGGTGGTGGGCAGCCGCAAAAAGCGCGACAATGGCGGGACAGAAGGCTTTCAGGTCATGGGGATTGCGGGATGTAACCAGCGTGCCGTCGGTGACCACTTCCTCATCCACCCAATGCGCGCCTGCATTGGTCAGGTCCGCGCGCAGGGAGGGCCATGACGTGATCCGGTGACCCCGTACCCCATTGGCATTGATCAGCGTCCATGGTCCGTGACAGATGGCGGCGATCGGTTTATCGGCCTGGACGAATTCGCGCACGAACCGCACGGCGTCGTCATCCATGCGCAGGTGATCGGGGCTGGTGGTGCCGCCAGGCAGGACCAGCCCATCAAAATTGCGCGCATGGGCCTGTGCCACCAGCAGGTCGACCTGATAGCGGTGGGTGGGGTGAACATCCGCTTCCATGGCCTGGATGGACCCATGGGTGGGGGAGACAAGGACGGTCTGCGCCCCGGCCTGCCGCAACGCCGCGACAGGTTCGGTCAGTTCCACTTCCTCTACCCCGTTGGTGGCAAGGATGGCGATGGTCCGTCCCGCCAGCCGGCCATGCTGGGGATGGGCCTGCGTTTCGGTTTGCATGTCGTGAAGGGGCATGGCATCCGGCATTGCCGTCGTACTGTCTGATGTGCGGACCGTATTGGACACATGGTTGGCCATGATCGTTCTCCGTCAACTGTAAAAGGTTGCGGGGACATGGTTTGTGCTGTTGTCCCGCATGCAACCTGTTGGCGTCATAACGACCGGTCCGGATGGATGTTCCCCCTGAATATGCCTGTCATTGAGAGGGGTTGGCATGTCTGTCTGGAAACAAATTGTTGATAAGAAAGAATAAATATTTTTGGGGGTGGCGTTTTTTTTAAAAGGCGGCGTCCTTCCGGGTTTTCTGAAAAAAAGCTTCCCCAGAAACGTCTTCATGATTGCAAGATCTGTACTGGACTGAATTATCCAATTATCCTTCGTTTATAAAAAACGGGGTGGGATGTATTTATTTCTGAAAATACATCCTGCCCCGACAGTATTGGCAAATATGACATATGGATTCATGGCCCAGGTAACGGCCTTATACCAACCATTGTTTGGCCTGACTCACGGGGTACCCATCGGTTTAAAAATGTGATTCATAGGATGCAGACCATTCTCTGAAGGAGGCATTCTGGATGGGCAGCCCTCTATCCCTGCGTGACGATCATGATAGTTCGGAGTTGCGACGCCTTGCGCGCAGAAGCCGGCATGCGGGTCAGTCGCGTCGCCTGTTGGCGCTTGCGGCGATTTATGATGGCGCCTCGCGCGGCGAGGCGGCCCTGCTTGCGGGGACAGACCGTCAGAGTATCCGTGACTGGGTGCTGCGTTTCAATGCGGATGGCCCGGATGGCCTTGTGGATCGTCATGGCGGGGGACAGAAAGCCCGCCTGACACAG
>NZ_CADP01000029.1 GCF_000285295.1 Komagataeibacter europaeus LMG 18890
AAGTATGGACCAGATCAATTATACACAGAAGATCGGACACTCTCGGCGCCTCTCCTTGAACCGGCTGATTTTGAGGGACTTCTTGCTGACAAGGCGTTCGATGTCCACTGGATCGTGGACACCATACGCGCGCAAGGGGCCCGCGTGGTCATTCCCCAGCGTCGGAACCGCCTCGACAGGCGACCCTTCGATGGAGCCCTGTTCAAGGCACGCCATCTCATCGAGAACTTCTTCTGCAAGCTCAAGGAGTTCAAGCGCATCGCCATGCGAAGCGACAAGACCGACAGATCATTCGCAGCGATGATTTATCTTACCGCCGCAATCATCAATTCGCGTTAATTCCCAACAGGCCCTGAAAAAAGCTTCACCAGAAACTTCTTTATGATTGCTGAATGTTTCCGGGCTAACTTTTCAAACAGTCTCTTACTGGATGGCTTTTATTCAGGGCACGATTAAATACTGTTCGAAATAAAAAATGGGCAAGAATATTAAACGTTTCCGGATGCCGCCTTTTCAAAGACGTCTTTATGATTTGCAGGCGGCCCATCCATATTGCCGCGTGCCGTCAGAACCGGAATACAAAATTCGACTGGTAATACGTTCCACTGGAACCGCCAGCTTCATTAAGGGCATGCGATGTCATGAAACGGGATGCATACTGCGTCCATGACACATGCGTATTGATCTGCCAGGCAATCGACACCTGTGGCGCCATGCCAATAAACCTGCCACGGAAATTACCGGGAAACTTGTAATTCCCCGATGACTTGTAAATGGGGTCATTCACACTGTCACGCCAGAACAGTGGATACTTGAACTGGATACTGACGGACTTGAATGGCGTAATCCGGACCAGCGGCGCAAAACTGATCAGGTTGGACGCCGTCATGTAGGTTGTCGTGTCAAGGTAATTGGTCTGCGGATTGAAGGGGGCAATATAGGTGCCGATCGTTCCAGTCCGGTCAGACGAATTCCCGCCCGAATACACGTCCGTCTGGATCCCGGCGAATGTATTCAGGGTCTTTTCGGAAAAACGGTAACCCACCGAGGAATTGATGGCGTAGGCACTGACATTGCGCGCCAGCGTGGTCCCGGACGGACGGAATACGCCACCCTGCCAGATACCGCCCACCGAAAATTCAATCGGTCCCGCCACGCCATGCCAGCGCATGCCGAAATTATTGCGCGTGTTGGACCCCGTAACCGAACCGCCCGGCCCCGCAATCGCCCCGGCCGCGCCATTCAGCTTGTAGCCAATATAAAAGGCATCGACAAAGGAATATCCCTTCTGCCCCATGAAGGTAAAGTCAGGGGGCGCCCATGTCGTGTTGAAACCGTACAGTCGCGAGGCATAGTTTTCGGTATCGTGAAACATCTTGTTTTCACTGTCATATGTCTGCACGAAGTCCCACCCGTCGATACGGATGCGCTTCCACACCATGTACCCCCGGAACCCGTCCCATGACAGCGGCACGTTTGGCGTCTCACGGGCGTACAGCATGTAGGATGGCGCATCGAGAAACTGCTGCCGCCCGAACATGAAGCCACTTTTGGCGCCAAGCATGTTCCACCGCACCTCGACAAAGGCCTGCTGCGCATCCAGACGCTTGCGATAGGTCGAACCATAACCGTAACCGCCCCAGCCTGCGGCATCCGCATTCACCAACTGACCGAAGAAGCGCAGGTGCGAACCGATGTGCAGATCCGCGCCATACAGGTTGCGCACGGCGAAACGCCCGGAATCATTGGGTTTTTGCGTACCAAGCTGCGGACGGGTTTCAAACCAGTTACGCAGGCGGGTTTCCCCGGAAAAACTGATCCATACATTCCCGCTGCGGGTCAGGGGGATGTATTTCAGCACATCAAAGGGATCATTATGATTTTTCCTGTCGCGCAGGTTGCTCCAGTCCTCGGCCCAGGGTGTTACGCCATACGTCCCGACCGGGCCGAACCCTGCGGATTCCCCGTTCCCACGATTGAACACGCCCCAGTCGTACTGGTGGCCATTCTTGCGGTTTTCCGCGCCACTCATGCGCAGGGGCTGCCCCACCGGATTGGCGTGCGGATAGACCTGTATCGGGGGACGCCGCCCGATCCGGACAATCACGTTTTCAGACCGTGATTGTGATGCCTGTCCTGTCAGCGCGCCCGCCCCTGCCGCATTGACGGAAACGGGATCGGCAGCATGCGCGCCGTGTCCCATGGTGACAATCCCGGCAGGCAGGCTGAGCAGCATGGCCAGGACAGGGAAATCCGTCGCCTTCCTGCCGTCCCGCACGGAATGCGTGCAGGCACCATCCTTACGGATGGAATGGTAGCGAACGGTCGCGGCTGACTTCAGGGATGGCAACATTGTCACATACCATTTCGCTATATACAGGGCATATCGGATTATTAAGCACTGTATGTTTACGTATTATGTCATTAAAAACACGTCAATGGTGTATTTTTCCATATCTTCCTTACGACCGTTCAAAACCCCTGAAACTTTGGTAAAATATTAATTAACATTCTGTTTTTAAATAGTATTTTTATTTCCAAGATAACACAAAAAAAATGGCAGGAGACATTTCTGTCGCATATAAAACGATAAATATCGTACTATATGCCGGTGTCCGTCATCGACCAGGGATCATATATCCCTGCTGTCTCAAAAGGTATGAAAACATTCATAAATGCGGATGCCATACGCACTGCATAAAAATACAGTTTTCCGATATTTCTTTTATATAAAAGGAACAATCATAATCCATTCCATACGGAATACGAACTGCCCGATGTTTCATTAACGGCGAGGGCAATCATATTGTTCCCCCATGCCTGAGGTGTGTGGCAACAGGGCCACAGACTTATCATACAGTCGTATGCGTGAATTATTTCCACGATATAAAACGCGGGATCCATGGGGCGACATCCATGGCAGGCCCGCATGCATCCATTTAAAGACTGTCTGAAAAATTGGTGAAGCTCTTTTCAAAAAATTTCAGGACAACGCCACCTTAAAAAAGTGGCACCCAAAAACTTTTGTTTTTATCTATCAATCGATTGCCTGAACAATCCTTATCACCTTCTTATCCCTAAAATAGCGGGGCATATCCATAAAGGTGCGCAGGTTATCCAGCGACACCAGAACAACAGATAAGATCGGACCGGGTGCAGACGGGATAGCAGACCGGACATTTTCATACCCGCGCATTATTCACTATACGATAGTGTTTTTTTGTGGAAAAATCTGACATCAATATGATGATATTTTTTATTTTCAATGGGTAGTTCATGACATCCATGGCTGTCACGGCCGTATCCCAACACCTTCTGGCAATCGGGAAGCGATCATTTCCCGAAAAAATAACTTATAATTTCGTATTTAATGTTGACGCACATTGGATGATGTATTTTTATGTGCGCATCAATCTGAACGCCAACAGGCAGGGACATCACCTGAAACCCGGATCAGACCATGGCGGCCTCCATGCACCGCCGTATGAAACGCAATGCCGGTTTTTCCACTGCAAAAACAGTTGTCCGGACCAGGAATGAAATGAAACTGAACACCCCCATCACAAGAAGACGCGCCCTTTCCCTGCTGGGCACCGCAACCTGCCTGCCCATGATCCATGCCGCACGGGCAGCGGACGCCAGACGGTTGCGCATCGGGATCATGGCGGGCGAGGATGAGGACCTGTGGCGCGTCATCGTCGCCAATGCCGCGAAGGAGGGACTGGACCTCTCCATCATGACATTTTCCGACTACAATACCCCTGACGAAGCACTGGCCGAGCATGAAATTGATGCCAACGCCTTCCAGCACGGTCCCTTCCTGCAGGCGCAGATAGCCGCACGCTGGTATGACATCGTGGCGGTCGGGAATACCTATTTCTCCCCCATCGGGCTATATTCGACACGCTGGAAGTCGGTGGCCGACCTGCCGCGAAACGCCGTGATCGGACTACCGAATGATCCCAGCAACGAAGGCCGCGCGCTGCATCTGCTCGAAGCACTGGGATTGATCAGGCTTCCGGCCTCGGCCGGGTTACTGCCAACGCCGCTGGACATCGCCGACAACCCGCGCAACCTGACATTTCATGAACTGGATGCCGGAATTGTCGGGCGTTCCCTGCCCGATCTGGATGCGGCCGTCGTCAATACCAACTGGGCGCTGAAGGCGGGAATTGACCTGCAGAAACAGAAAATCGGGCAGGAATCCCTGCAAGATAACCCATATGTCAACTTCATTGCCGTCAACGCGGCCGATGCGAAGGCACCGTGGATAACGCCACTGGTCAATGCGGTCCATCAGCCTTCCACCCGCACGGCGATCGAGACGATCTTTCACGGTTCGGTCGTGCCAGCATGGACATAGGACTGGTCCAGGTCAGCCATATCAGCCGCAGCTTTGGCGGCCACCTCGCGCTGGATGACATAAGCTTCACCGTAGCCCGGGGCGAAATACTGGGCGTGATTGGCCGGTCGGGGGCGGGCAAGAGTTCCCTGCTGCGCTGTCTTGGCGCGCTGGACCGGCCCGATACCGGTCATATCATGATCGAGGGGCACGACCTGACGGCCCTGCCCCAGTCGCAACTGATCGGCCTGCGCCGCAGGATCGGGTTTGTTTTCCAGCATTTCAACCTGCTGGGTTCCCGCACGGTCGCGGGCAATATCAGCCTGCCGCTTGAAATCGCGGGCGTGCCACGCGCACGGCGGAATGCACGGATTACCGAACTGCTTTCCCTCGTCGGGCTGTCGGATCACGGCCATAAATGGCCGGCACAGTTATCGGGCGGGCAGAAACAGCGCGTGGGCATCGCCCGTGCGCTGGCCAACGCGCCCGCCCTGCTGCTGTGTGATGAAGCGACATCTGCCCTGGACCCTGAAACGACGACATCCATCCTCGACCTGCTGGCCCGCATCAACCGCGAGTTGGGCCTGACCATCATCATGATTACCCATGAAATGGATGTCATCCGCCGCATTGCGACCCATCTGGTCATTCTGGACCATGGCCGCGTGGTCGAAAACGGCCCGACACTGGACATTCTGGCCGCGGGTACGCAGTTGCCTGTAACGCAGGCGCTGCTGTCGGAAACACAGCCGCGGGTGCCCCCCGCCATCCGTGCCAGACTGGTCGATACGGATCGCCCCGGCGCGCGCGCTGTCATACGCCTGCGCATGGGTGGAGCAGCGGCAGACCTGCCGGTGCTGTCCACGCTGGGACAGCGTTTCGGAGTGGACGCCACCATACTGGCGGGCGGGACCAGCGAAATCGCGGGCCAGCCCTTTGCCGACATGATTGTGTGCGTGGGCGATTATTCGGCCGGAATCCATGATTTCCTCCATGGCCTCGACCCCTCGCTGAAAGTTCTTGGTTATGTCCCGGCTGATCTTTGACCTGATCCTGCGCGCAACATGGGAAACGGCACAGATGGTGCTGGTGTCCGGCCTTGTGGCCGTGATTGGCGGCCTGCCGCTGGCGCTGGTCATGGTGGCCACCCGCCGGGGCGGCCTGCTGCCCTGCCCGCCCGTGGCGCGCCTGCTGGGGCTGGTCGTTGATATGCTGCGCGCGATTCCCTTCATCATCCTGCTGGTGATCCTTATTCCCGTTACCCGCATGATCGTGGGCACGTCGCTGGGGACAACGGCGGCCATCGTACCGCTATCGCTTGCGGCCATTCCGTATTTTGCCCGCATTGCCGAAGTCTCGCTACGCGAAGTGGATCCGGCGCTGATTGACGCGGTGCGGACCATGGGGGGCACCCGGTGGATGATCGTCCGCCATGTCCTGATCCCCGAAGCCCTGCCCGGGCTTGTCGCGGGCCTGACCGTCACCCTGATTACGCTGACCGGAGCATCGGCCATGGCCGGAGCAGTGGGCGCCGGGGGGCTGGGTGATGTCGCCATCCGTTACGGCTACCAGCGTTTCAATACGGAAATCATGACGCTGGTGGTACTGGTCCTGATTGCCTTTGTCGCGTTGATACAGGCTATCGGGAACGCAATTTCCAATCACCTGCGCCATACCTGACAGGGGGCCATGCCCATGCACAGCGTACGTGACCGGACCGCCACTGCCCTGATCATCATGCTGGACGTGGCGTTTCACAGCATTGCCGGCCGACCGGTCAGCACGATTGATATCGCGGACAGGTCCGGCCTGGCACGGCGCGGGATCGAACCCATCGTGCAGGCCCTCGCCCGGTCCGGCCTGTTGCAGGGCATCCGTGGCCCACATGGCGGTTACCGGCTGGGCCATCCGGCAGGTGAAATCCTGCTGGCGGACATATACCGGGCCACGATGCATGACGACGTCCCGGCCGAACGGCGCCGGGGCACGCTGTTCAACACGGTTGTCCGGCCCTTTCTGGACCAGATGGAAGGCCTGCTGACGCACGAATACAGCAAGGTCACATTGCATGACTTCGTGCGGCAGGCCGAAACACGTGGCCTGCAGCGCCCGGCCGCCGGTCCGGGCTGCTTTTCGATATGAACCGCCTTTTTAAAAAACAAACGTTTCCGGGTGCCGCTTTTTTTCCGAAAAGCGACGTTCCCTGAAGCTTCTTATGATTTTCAGTCAGTCCAGCCGGACGGAAGGACGCACGAATACATCCAGCCAGTCCACAAGGCACGAAATCGTGCCACGCACCGGCCCATACAGTTCAAACTGATGCTGGCGATACAGCATGAGATGCACCATCCGCGCCGACAGCCCATGCAGCCAGCCACCGCCGAATACCGTGCCGCCGGGGAACGTGCCCCAGCCATTATAATCACCCAGCGCCACCACAGCCCCCTTGTTATGGAAGGTGAAGGCAGGCAGTGGCTGGCCGCTCATCATCCATGCAGGCAGGGCCTTGGCCAGATGGTGCGCCTGCTGGCGGGCGGCCTGCGCGGTAGGGGCGACGGGTTTTTCAGCAATGAAGGCACAGTCCCCCATGGCGAAGATGTTATCGTCCTCCATGACCTGCAGCGTCGGCCTGACCTCAAGCTGGCCGGAACGCGACAGCTTCAGCCCGCCAAACTGCTTCGTCACATCCGGTGCCTTCACCCCTGCGGCCCATACCCGCAGCGTTGCCGGCACACGGCTGCCGTCCTTCAGGATAAAGCCGTTTTCATCCGCGCCACTGACCATGGCACCCGCCCGGACATCGACACCGATGGCTTCAAGCTGCTTGACGGCGGCATCCGATACGGATTCAGGAAAAGCCGGCAGGATGCGCGGCCCGGCCTCCAGCAGGGTAATGCGCAGCTTGGGCGGTTTCTGGCCGAAACTGTAAAGCGACGCCAGATCCAGCGCCTTGTGCAGTTCCGCCGCCAGCTGCGTGCCGGTGGCGCCACCGCCGACAATGGCGATGTCCAGTTCCTGATGATTGGCAAACGCCCGCAGCAGTTCTATGCGGAAACGGTCATTGAAGCCGTTCGCATCCACCAGGTTGTCGATGAACATGCAGTGTTCGGCCACGCCCGGCGTGCCGAAGTCATTCGCCCGGCTGCCGATGGACAGGACCACCGCGTCATAATCCAGCGTACGGGCATCCACCACCTGCTCACCGGTCTGCGGGTCCTTGATGGGGGCCAGCGAAATGGTCTTGGCCTGACGGTCAAGGGCCGTGATCTCACCGGGACAGAATTCGAAATGGTGGCGGCTGGCCTGCGACATGAAGCTTATGCGGTCATTTTCATTCGCGGCCGTGCCGGCGGCAAAGCAGTGCAGCATTGGCTTCCACACATGGGCGAAGCTCTTGTCCACCAATGTGATTTCCGCCCGCCCCGAGCGTCCGACCGAATTGCCCAGCCGTGTCGCCAGCGCAAGTCCGGCCACACCACCGCCTACAATAACGATCCGAAACTTTTGTGCCATCTCGATAATGCTCCAAACCCGCTCGCACGGCGCTCCGGCCCCCACATGGGAAACCCCGATACGCCACATCCATACAAACCATGTTGGCAGGATTATAGGCAATCCACCCCGTGCCCGAAACATGCGCGGGCGCAGATTCGGGCACGGAGATGCAACAACCCGTTATCCATACCCCCCATTTACCGCGCCAGAGCGCGAAAAACCGGGATATAGGCACAGGCGATCAAAAGAACCCGATCTATTGCAGCAGGGCACGATACGCCCCCTGCCTTCGTCCCCCGCGCAGCAGCCCCGATCAGCCGACATGACGGGCAACATCTATCCATTCCCGACGTTAGCCCGCATAACGGCAGACGCGACAGCCATGCCAACATACTGAAATCAATGACAGGACAGCAGGAGAAACCATGACCGTCACCCCACATGGACGCATTCAGGACAAGGTCGCCCTCATTACAGGTGCGGCAAGCGGGATCGGCCGGGCCACGGCCGAACGCTTCGCGGCCGAGGGCGCGCGTCTGGCGCTGACCGACCTCAATACCGACGCGCTGGACGAACTGGTCAGCCAGTTTGAAAAAAGCGGGGTGCCCGTGATTTCGGTTCCCGCCGATGTCACGAGCGAGGCCGATATCAAGCGCGTGGTCCATGAAACCATGAAGCATTTTGGCCGGATCGACATCCTCGTGGCCAATGCGGGCGTCATTCCGGAAGCCGACCTGGCCACCGCCACGGCGGATCTATGGGACCATACCATGGCGGTGGACGCGCGCGGCATGTTCCTGAGCTGCAAATACGCCGCAGCCGAGATGGTACATGCCGGACAGGGGGCGATTGTCTGCCTGTCCTCCATTTCCGCCTTCGCGGGGCAGAAGGGACAGGCGGTCTATGGCCCGGCCAAGTTCGTGGCGTCCGGCATTACCAAGCATCTGGCCATCGACCTCGCGGACAAGGGCGTGCGCGTCAATGCCGTAGCGCCGGGCACGATCGACACCCCGGCGGTTGCGAAAATGGATGCGGACGCCATCCGCAAAGTGGTCGAGATGCACCCGATGGGCCGCATGGGCAAGCCCGCTGAAATCGCCAGCGCCATCCTGTTCCTCGCATCCGATGACGCATCATTCATCACCGGCGCGGTCCTGCCGGTTGATGGTGGATATCTGGCGCAGTAACGCCATGGGCGCCGGGCAGGCCGTTACGCCTGCCTCCGTCCGTCAGGCGATATGCAGTTCCACGTCATGTTCGCGCAGCAGCGCGCATATGCGTTCGGGTGGTTGGCGGTCGGTAAAGAAACCATGGACATGCGACAGGTGCCCCAGCCGCCCCATCGGCCTGCGGCCAAACTTGGTCTGGTCCGCCAGCAGGTAGACACGCCGGGCATTGCGCATCATGGCCTGCGCCACGCTGATCTCGTCCGCATCGAAGTCCAGCAGCGTGCCATCTTCCTCGATCCCGCTTATGCCGATCACGGCAAAATCGGTACGGTACTGTTCGATAAAGGTACTGGCGGTGGAACCGGTAATCCCGCCATCATAAAACCGCACCAGCCCCCCCGTCACGATCACCTGGAAATCCGTCTGCGCAGACAGGGGGGTGGCGACATGCAGGTTGTTGGTGATGACACGCAGCGCCTTGTGCCGCCGCAACGCCTTGGCAAAGGCTTCCGTGGTGGTGCCGATACTGACAAACAGGGATGAATTGTCGGGTATCTGCCGGGCCGCGAGATGGCCGATGGCCTCCTTGGCGCGGCGGTTGAGTACCTGACGTTCGGAATAGGCGATATTCTCGACCGACGAGGCCAGCCCCGCCCCGCCATGATGCCGCGCCACCAGCCCGCGCCGGGCCAGCAGGTTGACATCACGGCGGATGGTCTGGACCGCAACATTCAGCCTCTGGGCCAGTTCCTCGTTCGAGACATAACCCTGGGTGCGCACCAGCGTGATAATTTCATGGTGGCGTTCTTCAGCTGACACGTTGCCTGTTACTCCATTGCGTCATCCGGGACCTAGATCGCGCGCGCGACCGTGCGCCCGGTGGCCCCCAGATCGGCAAACGACTGTTCCAGACGGGCCACGATCCCCTGTTCGCCAACCCGCAGCCACTTGCGCGGGTCATACAGCTTCTTGGTGAGCTTGCCGGTGCCAGGGGCAATCTGGTGGCTGAAGGCTTCGGCATGTTCATGCACGTAGCGGCCAATGCTGCTGGCGAATGCAAACTGGATATCGGTATCGATATTCATCTTGAACACGCCATAGGACACGGCTTCGGTAATCTTGGACTGTTCGGACCCCGAACCACCGTGGAACACCAGCGCCAGCGGCTTTTCACCCCGGCCCGTGGCCTTTGCCACTGCCGCCTGCGAATTGCGCAGGATTTCGGGCCGCAGCTTGACATTGCCCGGCGCGTAGACGCCATGCACATTGCCGAACGACGCGGCAATGGTCACGAAGCCCAGCGGGGACAGCGCTTCATACGCCTTCAGCACGTCTTCGGGCTGGGTATAGAGATGGGCATTGTCCGCACCGTCATCGACGTCATGGCCCACGCCATCTTCCTCGCCGCCCGTTACGCCCAGCTCGATTTCAAGGCCGATGCCCAGCGGGGCCATACGGCGCAGGAAGGTGGCGCATTCGGCGATATTGTCCTCCAGCGGTTCCGCCGAAAGATCGATCATGTGCGAGGAGAACAGCGGACGACCGGTTTCCTTCACTGCTTCCTCGCTCGCGTCGATCAGGCCGGAAATCCACGGCAGCAGCTTGCGGTCGGCATGGTCGGTATGCAGGATCACGCACACGCCATAGGCCGCAGCCACGGTATGGACATGACGGGCCGCGGCCACGGCACCCAGGACGCGGGCCTGATCCGCATCCTTCATGCCTTCGCCCGCGTAAAAACGCGCCCCCCCGTTCGATAGCTGGATGATGACATCCGCGCGGTTGCGGGCGGCAGCTTCCAGCACGGCGTTGATGCTGTCCGTGCCCACCACGTTCACGGCTGGCAGGGCGTAGCCTTCGTCCCGGCAGGTTTCTACCAGGCGGCGGTAATCAGCACCCGTCACCACACCGGGCTTCAGACCCAGACGGTGGGAAACCGCGTTCGCTGTATCGGTCATGTCGTTTCTCTATTGCCTGTTATTGTTGTTATGCAACGGATGAAATGTTCACCAGGTCTTGGTCTGGTAGTCGTGATGGCCTTCCACGAAACGGATGGTGCCGGACTTGGAACGCATGACCAGCGAATGCGTGACCGTGCGGGTACCGCTGCGGCGGATACCGCGCAGCAGCGCCCCACCCGTAACGCCCGTGGCCGAAAACAGGACATCGCCCCGCGCCATGTCTTCCAGCGCCAGCTTGCGCGACGGATCGGCGCCGGGATTCATCTTGCGCGCGCGCGCGATCTGCCCGTCATCCTCAAACAGCAGGCGACCCTGCATCTGCCCGTGGACGCAGCGCACGGCGGCGGCGGCCAGCACACCTTCGGGCGCGCCACCCGACCCCACGTAGATGTCGATTTCGCTGTCATCCAGGCACGCGGCGATGGCGGCCGCCACGTCACCATCACTGAGCAGCGTCACGCGGGCGCCAACGGCGCGGGCGCGCGAAATCAGTTCCTCATGGCGTTCACGATCCAGCGTGCACAGCATGAGTTCGGACACATCGCATTTCTTGGCGGCGGCCAGCGACTTCAGGTTGGCTTCGATGCTGTTGTCCAGATCCACCACGCCTTCGGGCAGGTAGGGGCCGACCACGATCTTGTCCATGTAGATGTCGGGCGCGTGCAGGAAATTGCCGCTTTCCGCCAGGGCTACAACCGTCAGCGCGTTGGGCAGGTTCTTGGCGCACAGGTTGGTGCCTTCCAGCGGGTCCACGGCAATATCCATGCCGGGACCGCCCGCGCCCACGTTTTCCCCGATGAACAGCATCGGAGCCTCATCCATCTCGCCTTCGCCAATCACCACGGTGCCGTTGATGGCAACCGTGTCGAACGCGCGACGCATCGCCTCCACCGCCGCACCGTCGGCTTCGTTCTTCAGGCCACGGCCTGTCCATGCCGACGCGGCCACGGCGGCCGCTTCCGTCACGCGGACGAGTTCGAGGGCAAGGTTGCGATCCGTAACCTGATAGGGATTATGCCGGGTGGAGGTCATGAAACACTCTTTTCCTGTTTTCTTGCTATAATTCGTCGGTTACGCAGCAACGGTGGCGCTGAGCGTGCGGCGCACCGCCACATGCCACCCTGCCACCATCCTGTCGCGCTGTGCCTTGTCCATTGTGGGGCGGAACAGCTGTCCGCGGCTCCAGGTGCCTTCGACTTCCGCAATGCTGTCCCATACCCCTGTCGCCAGCCCGGCCAGGAAAGCGGCGCCAAGGGCGGTCGTTTCGACCTGCTTGGGCCGTTCTACCGGCGTGCGCAGCATATCGGCAAGGAACTGGCAGAACCAGTCATTGACCGACATCCCGCCATCAACACGCAGTGCGCTCAGTTCCTCGCCGCCATCCTCATGCATTGCATCCATGAGATCAAGCGTCTGATACGCCACCGATTCCAGCGCCGCACGGGCGATATGGGCCGCCGTGGCATCCAGCGTCAGCCCGCAGATCAGGCCACGGGCATCCGGATCCCAGTGCGGCGCGCCAAGACCGACGAAACCGGGCACCATATAGACGCCATGGCTGTGCGGCACGCGGGTCGCCATGTCATCGGTCTGGGAGGCATGGGTAATCAGGTTCAGCCCGTCGCGCAGCCAGCGGATGGCGGAGCCGGCCACGAAAATCGACCCTTCCAGCGCGTACGTCGTCTCGGCGCCGATGCGGTAGGCGATGGTGGTCAGCATGCGGTTTTCGGACTGGACAGGCGTGGTCCCGGTATTGAGCAGCGCGAAGCAGCCCGTGCCGTACGTCGCCTTGGCCGTGCCGGGCCTGAAGCAGACCTGGCCCACCATGGCGGCGTTCTGGTCACCCGCCATGCCCGCGACCTTCAGCGGTTCGCCAAACAGGTCGGCTTCCGTGTCGCCAAAGATTTCGCTGTTGGTGCGCACTTCGGGCAGGATGGCGCGCGGCACGTTGAACAGCGCCAGCAGGTCATCATCCCATGCACAGGTATGGATATTGAACAGAAGCGTGCGTGACGCATTGGTCGTATCGGTGGCATGCACGCGCCCCCCCGTCAGCCGCCACAGCAGGAAGCTGTCGATCGTGCCACAGGCAAGCTTTCCCTGCTCGGCCTGGGCGCGCGCACCTTCGACATTGTCAAGGATCCACGCAATTTTCGTGGCCGAGAAATAGGGATCCAGCAGCAGGCCGGTCCGTTCGCGCACAAGCGGCTCATGCCCCTGTTCATGCATGCGCGCGCAGACGGGCGTCGTGCGCCGGTCCTGCCAGACGATGGCGCGGTGAATGGGCTTGCCCGTTTCCCGGTCCCACACGACAATGGTTTCGCGCTGGTTGGTAATGCCGATTCCCGCGATCGTGCCCGGGCCACCGGCCATTTCAATGGCTTCACGCGCGGTGGACAGGACGTTGGACCAGATTTCCTCCGGATCATGCTCGACCCAGCCCGGATTGGGGTAATGCTGGGCAAATTCGGTCCGGGCGACCGAAACGGCGTTGATGTCACGATCGAAGACGATGCTGCGGGTCGAGGTCGTTCCCTGATCGATAGCGAGAATTCTGTTCTTCTTGTTCATTATCTTCTCCTGCCCTGACGGGCGGATACGGTTCTGGCCGTGGACGATGTTACGCCCACGGCCTGTTCTGTCACGAAGCCGATTTTGCAGCGACCGGCTGGCGGCCACGCAGGTAGGTGTCAAGCCGGCCTGCGTCCTCATCGGTCACATGCAGGCCCATGCGCGACCGACGCCACAGGATGTCCTCGGTCGTCTGCGCCCATTCGTGTGCGATCAGGTATTCCACTTCACGCGCGGTCAGGCCACCACCAAACTGCTCGCCCATATCAGCCATGCTGCGCGCATCACCGACGATTTCGGTGGCACGCGAACCATAATTGCGCACCAGACGCCAGCACAGCTGCGCATCAAGGAACGGGGCCTTTGCCGCAAGGCGGCTGACCGCGCCGTCAAACCCGCCCTCGCCCAGGTCACCGCCTGGCAGCACCTGATCGGCGGTCCAGCCCGGCGCGGACAGGACCGGCAGGAAGGGCTGCAGTTTCTCCAGCGCGTGTTCGGCCAGCTTGCGGTACGTGGTGATCTTGCCACCGAAGATGGACAGCATTGGCGCCTGGTTGCCCTGTGTATCCACATCCAGCACGTAATCACGCGTTACGGCGGACGCGTTCTTGGCCGCGTCATCATATAGCGGACGCACGCCGGCGTAGCTCCACACCACGTCATCCGGCGTGACCGGCTTGGTGAAATAGCGGCTGACGCTTTCGCACAGGTAGGTGATTTCCTCGGGCGAGATCTCGACCCGGCCGGGGGCCTGCGTCCAGGGCACGTCGGTGGTGCCGATCAGGGTGAATTTCTGCTCGTAGGGGATCGCGAAAACGATACGCTTGTCCGGGTTCTGCAGGATGTAGGCCTGCGGTCCGTCAAACAGGCGCGGCACCACGATGTGGCTGCCCTTGACCAGCCGCACGTTCTTGTCGGAATCGACCTGCGCGCGCTCACGCAGCACTTCGCTCACCCACGGGCCACCGGCATTGACCAGGATCTTTGCCTGCACGGTCGTCTGGCTGCCATCGCGCGTGTTCTCGATCACCGCTTCCCACAGGCCATTCACGCGCCGTGCCTGCACAAGACGGGTACGGGTGCGGATGTCTGCCCCGTGGGCCTTGGCATCCATGGCGTTGAGGACGACAAGGCGGCTGTCCTGCACCCACCCGTCGGAATAGGCAAACCCACGCGCGAGCGTGCCGTTGAGCGGCTTGCCCGCCGAATTCGTGCGGAAATCAAGCGACTTGCACTTGGGCAGCGTCATGTTGGGCGCGAGGTGGTCATACAGGAACAGGCCAAGGCGCAGCATCCACGCGGGCCGTGCCTGCGGGGTGTAGGGCAGCACGAACCGCATCGGCCAGATGATGTGCGGCGCGATACGCAGCAGGCGCTCACGTTCGATCAGCGCTTCACGCACCAGGCGGAATTCATAATATTCAAGGTAGCGCAGGCCACCATGGATCAGCTTGGTGCTGGCTGATGAAGTGTAGCTGGCAAGGTCGTCCTGCTCGACCAGCAGGACGGACGCGCCCCGCCCTGCGGCATCGCGCGCGATGCCCGTGCCGTTGATCCCACCGCCAACGACCAGCAGGTCGAGCGGACCGCCCTGTGCCGCGGGGGTGCGGAATGTTTCGTCCTTGGACGCCATGGTAGATGTTCCTCCTGATACGGATGTTCGTAAACGAACATCATGAGCGTTTCAATAGGGAAAACGCACATCAGCCATGGCGTTCCGTGAAATATTTCATGCATAAATATTGCCGGTTTTAGACATAAATTCGCCATCTGCAGGTATTTATCTGTGCGGGCGGTTTTTGTGCATGTGCGAAAACGCACAGCAGATGCCGCCACCCCGCCCCCGCTGCTGTCTGATACGCACCAGCGCGGCATGCCCCCGAATCTGCCAGGCTGGAGAGGTTTCATGAAATATAGTGAAATAAAAGGAAAAAGGAGAAACTTTCCCCCCGGCCAGCACACGTTCCCCTTCCCGACCCGGATATGTTCGTTTAAGAACATGACAGGGCCGGAAACCCGCCACAAGGCGAACAGCCCATTCCCATCGAATGATAATAAAAGAATAAAGTGGGTTAAAATGCTAAAGAACAGACAGTTTCTGGGCGAACTGATATCAGAATGCATCGCGGTCATGATCATTGTCCTGATCGGCGATTCCGTGGCCGCCATGTACACGCTGTACGATCCCAGCCCCTACAAACTCTCCTACTGGGGGGTTTCCATTGTATGGGGACTGGGCGTGACCATCGCGATTTACGTGACCGGCAGCGTATCGGGCACCCATGCCAACCCGGCCGTATCGGTGGCGCTGGCGCTTTACCGTGGTTTTTCATGGCGCAAGGTGCCTGCCTACTGTGCGGCGCAGGTCCTGGGGGGCATGCTGGGCGCGGCCCTTGTCTATACGCTGTACCAGCCGGTCATAGACCATTACAACCAGTTGCATGGCATAAGCCGCGCCGATGGCGGGGCGGCGGGAGTATTCTTTACCCATCCGGGCGAATTCATCACGCCGCTCCATGCCTTCATGGATGAAACCATCCTGACAGCGCTGCTGGTCGGTGGCATCTTCGCGATTACCTGCGAGTACAATACCGTTGCACCGCAGGCCAATTCCAGCGCGCTGATCATCGGGTTGCTGGTGGCCAGCATTGGCGCATGTTCAGGCTATCTGGAGGCATGGGCCATCAATCCAGCCCGTGACTTCGGGCCGCGCCTGTTCTGTTTCCTGGCCGGATGGGGTGGTTCCGCCCTACCCTCGGCGGACAATTTCTGGTGGGTGCCAATTGCCGGACCGCTGCTGGGCGGCGTGATCGGTGCAGGCTGTTACCAGTTCCTGATCCGTCCGTTCATTCCACGTCACGCCAGCGCGATCATTCCCCCGGCCCCATAAGACTTCCCATCCGCCGCCGGG
This sequence comes from Komagataeibacter europaeus LMG 18890, assembly GCF_000285295.1. GTDB lineage: Bacteria > Pseudomonadota > Alphaproteobacteria > Acetobacterales > Acetobacteraceae > Komagataeibacter > Komagataeibacter europaeus. The sequence continues at coordinate 16,450 of NZ_CADP01000029.1, forward strand.
TCATCCCGGCGGTGTCATGTTTCAGCATGGGGCAGGCCCATGCCCGCCCCATCTGCACGTCCGGGCCGGACCACGTCCCGGATAACTTCTTCCAAATAAAAAGTTTTTGGTGAAGCTGTTTCAGGAAGCTTCACAGAACGCCGCCTTTTTTCAAAAAGACGGCACCCAGAAACTTTTGATACTTAACGCTGCACCACGGTGCGAATGGCAAAGTTGCTCTGTATCCGGGCGACACCGGGCATGCGCGACAGTTCTTCCTTGTGGATACGTTCATAATCGGCGGCATCCCGCGCCTCGACCCGGACCAGATAATCGGCGTCCCCCGTCATCAGGTAACATTCGCGCACATCGGCGCACTCGCGCACGCGGGCCTCGAACCGGCGCAGGCATTCCTCCGTCTGGCGTTCCAGCGTGATCTGCACGATCACCGTGGTCATGCCATGGACCGAACGTTCATCCACCAGCGCGCGATATCCCCGGATCACCCCGTCCTTTTCCAGCATCCGCACCCGCCGCAGGCAGGCGGAAGGAGACAGGCCGACCTTCTGTGCCAGTTCGGCATTGCTCATGCGTCCGTCATGGCGAAGGTTGCGCAATATGGCGTCTGTCAGACGATCGAATGCCATGATGAATTTTCCGCTTATTTTCGTATATGATTGCGTACAGACAATTCGTAATTGCATAAAATTGCGTCAAACGACAGGACATTTTGTTTCAGTCGGCGTACGATCAACCTGTTCCGCCAGCCCGATGGAGTACACGCCCCATGTCTGACCTGCCTTCCTTCCCGCATGATACCGGCTGGGCCGCGCCGGGCGCGGGTGCGATGCTGGAAATCGACCTGGATGCGATCGCAGCGAATTACCGTCTGCTCAACGCCCGCACGGGCAACTCCCTCTGCGCGGCCGTGGTCAAGGCAGACGCCTACGGGCTGGGCGCCCACCGGGTTGCCCCCGTGCTGGAACAGGCCGGGGCGAATACCTTTTTTGTCGCCCATCTGGAAGAAGGCATCCGCCTGCGGCAACATGTTGCCCCCACCGCACGTATTTTTGTCCTGCATGGCCCGATGCCGGGAACGCAGGCCGAGTTCACGCGCCATGACCTGCTGCCGGTGCTGAACAGCATGGAACAGGTGGCCGGATGGCGCGCGCATGCGGGCCAGATGGGCAATCCCCTGCCCGCCGCCCTGCAGGTTGATACCGGCATGTCCCGCTTCGGCCTGTCCGATGGGGATGTCACCGCGCTGGCGGCCAGCCCGGACCTGCTGGATGGAATCGACACGCAACTGGTGATGAGCCACCTTGCCTGCGCCGATACCCCGGCCAATCCCGCCAACGCCATGCAGCGCGACCGCCTGCGCGCCATGGCCGCGCGCCTGCCTGCGGCCCCGCTGGCGCTTTCGGCCTCATCGGGGATCTTCCTTGGGCCTGATTACCATTTCGACCTTGTGCGGCCCGGTGCGGCGCTCTATGGCCTGGCGCCCAACGACGACGCGCCCAATCCCCTGCGCCCCACCGTGCGGCTGGGTGCGCGCATTGTCCAGCGCCGTACCATCAACGCGGGCGACGGCGTGGGCTATGGCCTGACATGGCGCGCCACCGGGCCACGCCGGATCGCCACGCTGGGCATCGGTTATGCCGACGGGTTCCTGCGCCGCGGCGCAGACGGGGGCGGATGTGCATGGCTGGGGGACTACCGGCTGCCGATCCTTGGCCGCATTTCCATGGATTCCACCACCATTGACGTGACCGGCGTGCCCGAAGGCGTGCTGGCGCAGACCACGCATGTGGACATGATCGGCCCGCGCCGCAGCGTGGATGATGTCGCCCGCTCCGCCGGCACCATTGGCTATGAAGTGCTGACGGCGCTGGGTTCCCGTTTCCATCGCGCGTACCTGACACAGGCGGCGTGATGCGTTTCCACCCGCCAGAGAAGGCATCTGTGTAATGAAAATCATCGTTCTGGGTAGCGGTGTCGTCGGTGTGACATCGGCATGGTACCTTGCGCAGGCTGGGCATGAGGTCACTGTGGTGGACCGTCAGCCTGAAGCCGGCCTTGAGACCAGCTTCGCCAATGCGGGGCAGGTCTCGCCGGGGTATTCGTCCCCCTGGGCCGGGCCGGGCGTGCCGCTGAAGTCGGTCAAGTGGCTGCTGATGAAGTACCGCCCCTTCGTGTTCTGGCCCATGCCTGACCCGCACCTGTGGAAATGGCTGGTGCAGATGCTGGAAAACTGCACGACCGCCGCCTATGACCGCAACAAGGGCCGCATGGTGCGTATTGCGGAATACAGCCGCGACGTGATGCGCGACCTGCGCGCCAGCACCGGCATCACCTATGATGACCGCCAGCAGGGCACGCTGCAGGTTTTCCGCACGCAAAAGCAGATGGACGCCATCGCGGGCGATATCCGCGTGCTGGAACAGTACAATGTTCCGTACGAAGTCCTGACACGTGAAGGCTGCGTGAGGGCCGAGCCCGGCCTGGCATCATCGGCGGACAAGATCGTGGGTGGCCTGCGCCTGCCGGGTGACGAGACGGGCGATGCCTTCCTGTTTACCCAGCGCCTTGCGGCCATGGCGGCGAAGGCTGGCGTCACCTTCCATTACGATACCCGCATCCGCACCATGACGAATGATGGTGGCCGCATTACCGGGATCGAGACCAGTCGCGGCCAGATGGTGGCGGATTCCTATGTCCTGTCACTGGGCAGCTATTCGCCCGCCATGGTGCGCCACCTCGGGCTGGACCTGCCGATCTATCCGGTCAAGGGCTACTCGCTGACTGCCGACATCGTGAATGAAAAGCAGGCCCCGGTCTCCACCATCATGGATGAGACATTCAAGATCGGGATCACCCGCCTGGGCGAACGCATCCGCGTGGGTGGCACGGCGGAACTGGCGGGCTTCAGCACAAAGCTGCGCGCGCCGCGGCGCGAAACGCTGGAACATTCGGTGACCGACCTGTTCCCCGGTGGTGGCAATATTGCAGCGGCCAGATTCTGGACCGGCCTGCGCCCGATGACGCCCGATGGCACGCCCATCGTCGGCCGCACGAAATATGACAACCTGTTCCTCAACACCGGGCATGGCACGCTGGGCTGGACCATGGCCTGTGGTTCGGGCCGGGTGCTGGCGGACATCATGTCGAACCGCATGCCCGACATCCCCTACGAGGATCTGGGCATCGTACGTTACGGACAGTAAAAGACTGGCGGGAAATGGAAAGTTTCCGGGTGCTGCCTTTTTTAAAAAGGCAGCAAAAACTTCGTTATATCCCAGTCTCTACTTTCCCGCTGCCACCGTGGCGGGAGAAAACCCGTCAGGCAGGACATCCCCGCGCTGGCGCACGACCTGATAGACCGTATTGCGCAGCCAGCGATGCACCGGATCGCTGTCGCGCCGTGGATGCCATGCCTGAAATGAATGCACCGGGGGCAGTTCGAACGGAAATTCGAACTCCTCGAGGTGCATGGACCGTATGGGCAGGTAATCAATGGCGATACCCGGCAATGGCAGGATCATGTCCGTCATGCGCAGGGTTTCCACCATGGCGTAATAGGTGGGCACGACCATCACTACCCGCCGCTTCAGCCCGAAACGTTCCTTCAGCACCATATCGATCGGCCCATGCGGCCGCCCCCGGCGCGACACGCTTATATGTTCATACCGCGCGACCGAAGCAGGCGTGATCCCCTCGGTCAGGATGGGATGGCCCGCGCGCACCAACGCGCGGAAGGACGTGGGAAAGATGCTCTGGCGGCGTATTTCCGAACGCATGTCGTCGGATGCGCCAAGATAAAGGTCGATCCGCCCTTCCCGCAGGTCGTTGCTGGGTTCTTCATCCGTTTCCGGCGCGAAGGTTATGGTGCAGCCGGGGCATTCGGCCCGCAATGCCGCAAGGATGGCGGCCCCGAACGCCCCCACGATCAGGTCATTCGCCCGCAGGGTGAAATGGGGGGACAGACCGGCAAGGTCGGGGGCGTCCTGCTCCTCCAGCAGGGAATCCGCCCCTTCCACCAGAGCCTGCACCCGTTCGCGGATCCCCAGCGCAAAGGTGGTGGCGACCAGCCTGCGCCCCGACGCCACAAGGATGGGATCGCCAAAGACCACGCGCAGCTTGGCGAGGGTGCGGCTCATGGCGGCCTCGCTTACCTGCAGGCGGCGCGCGGCGTGGGAGACGCCTTCTTCCTCAATCAGGGCCTGGAGACTGCGCAGAAGGTCGAGATCGTAGCGTTTCCTCATGACCCTGCGTGACGTCCCCACTGTAAACCGGAATGAAACCGTCCCGATTATCCTGAAAAAACGGATTTGACCAATCCGCAAAATGAAAGTGTCACCTTACGCGATCATGGGTATTCGCGCACGCCCCCCGCGCCGATCATGTGTCTGTTTTCCCATCGGGACAGATAAATGTGAACGCCGCCCACGCCGCACCTTCCTATATCCCGCCCTTTGGCATCCGCACGGTCGTGGGGTGCCTCGGGGTGCTGCTGGCCGTGCATGTCGCCGGTTTCAATGAACACATCACGGAAATCGGCCTACCCGATATCCGCGGGGCGATGCATATCGGCCACGACGAGGGCACGTGGTTCATCTCCATCTATGAATGTTTCAACATCGCGGCGATGGCGTTCACGCCGTGGTTCTACGTCACGTTTTCCATCTACCGCTTTACCCTGTTCATGACGGCGCTGCTGGGACTGCTGGCCATTCCCGCGCCCTACATGCCCGACATGACCACGCTGTGCATCCTGCGCGCGGCGCAGGGGCTGTCGGCGGGGTGCCTGCCGCCCATTCTCATGACCGTCATGCTCAAGTACCTGCCTGCCCCCCTGCGGGTGTTCGGTATTGGCGGGTATGCCATGAGCGCGACCTTCGGGCCCAACCTTGGCGGCCCGCTGGAGGCGATGTGGTTCGAACATGTCGGCTGGCGCTGGCTGTACTGGGAAACGCTGCCGCTATGCGCGGTGGCTGCGCTGATGATCGGCTGGGGCCTGCCGCGCGACCCGTCGCACTGGGAACGGTTCCGGAACTTCAACTGGCGTGGGTTCATGCTGGGGGTTCCCGCCATCATGTGCGTGGTGACCGTGCTGTATCAGGGCGACCGGCTGGACTGGTTCCGCTCCCCCGTCATCACGCACCTGACATTCTGGGGCGGGGCGCTGTTCATTGCCTTCCTCGCGCATGAATGGTTCCACCACAGCCCGTTCTTCCGCATCCAGTTCTGGGGCAACCGCAATATCGCCGCATCACTGCTGACGCTGGTGGCGTCGCTCATGATCTGCGGGCTCATGACGGAAATCCCGTTCACCTACCTTGCCGACATACGTGGCTACCGGCCCGTTCAGGCCGCACCCGTGGCGCTGGTGGTGGCGCTGCCGCAATTGGTCCTGCTGCCGCTGACGGCGGCGCTGTGCAATATCCGCGCGGTGGACTGCCGGTACGTGCTGGCCATCGGGCTGATCTGCCTTGGCGTTGCGGCGTGGCTGGGCACGTGGCTGACGCCGGACTGGGTGCGCGACAATTTCATGGTCATCCAGATCCTGCAGGTCTTCGGGCAGCCGATGGTGGTCATCCCCACCCTCATGCTGGCGGCCCTCGGGCTGGGGCCCGCGGACGGGCCGATGATCTCGGGCATGGTGAACATGCTCAAGGGCATGGCCAACGCCATCGCCACCGCCCTGTTCGAAGTCATGCTGCGCCGGCGCGAGCAGTACCATTCCACCATGCTGCTGGACCTGCACGGCACGCATGGCACGGCGCTGTCGGGCATGGGCGACCCCATCGCCGGGCAGATCGCGGCCACATCGCCCGATGCCGGGCACATAGCGCGGAACGCGCTGCAGATCTTCCATACCTACGTGCGTGAACAGGCCACCGTGCTGGCGCTGGCGGACATCTACCTGCTGGTCATGTGGATCTGCGCCTTTTTCCTTGTCCTGACGGCAATCCTGCCCGGACGTATCTACCCCCCGCGTGCGCCGGTCCCCGCACCCGCCGCACACTGAATGATCGGGTCCAAAGCAATGCCCCACAAGAAACCCATCATCCTGGCTGGCGCCACGGTCATTGTCCTGGTTGCGGCCGCGTGGACCGCCGACCGGCTGGTATCGGGCAACGGCGCCAGCGAATATACCAACGACGCCTATCACTACAGTTGCAGTTTGTTTTGTTCGTTAATTGTTCATGGTTTCCGTGCTTTCCAGAAAGCTCGAATTTCAGACGGTCTACATCGAGAAAAACCGCAAATTCTTCATCTTTCTAGGCCGGAAACCAAACTGCAACTGTAGTGCTATGTTACGGCGGATTTCACCACCGTTGCGCCGAAGGTGCCCGGTCGCATCGACCGCGTGATCGCGCAGGATAACGAAGCCGTCCACCCCGGCGAGGAACTGGCCCATATCGAGGACGAGGACTATCGCGCAGCACTGGAGACCGCCCGGGGCGAAAGGGAAGCCGCACAGGGTGACGTTGCGAACCTTGAGGCCGAACTGGTGCGCCAGTCGGCCCTGATCGCACAGGCGCATGCCAGTGTCAGCGCGGATCAGGCGCAGCTTGTCTTTGCCCGGCAGAATGCGCGGCGGTACCACAACCTGTCGGCGGACGGGTCCGGCACGCTGGAACAGAACCAGGACAGCGCCGCCCGCCTGCTGGAAGCGCAGGCCCGCCTTGACCATGACAACGCGGCGGTCGAAGCAGAAACCGATCAGGTCGCGGTCCTGCGCGCGCGCCTGCTGCACGCACAGGGCGCGCTGGAACAGGCGCGCGGGCGCGAACATACGGCGGCGCTCAACCTGTCCTACTGCACCATCCCCGCCCCGGTCGAAGGCGTGGTGGGTGAACGTGGCGTGCGCGTAGGGGCCTATGTCCATGCGGGCACCGCCCTGCTGGCGGTGGTGCCAACGCAGGCGGCCTACGTGCTGGCCAATTTTCAGGAAACGCAGCTGACCCATGTGCGCACCGGGCAGCGCGCGACCATATGGGTCGATACCTTCCCCGGCCACCCGCTGCATGCCCATGTGGACAGCCTTGCGCCCGCCACCGGCGTCGCCTTCGCCCCGATCCAGCCGGACAACGCCACCGGCAACTTTACCAAGGTGGTGCAACGCATCCCGGTCAAGCTGGTGTTCGACCCCGGACAGAAGATGGCGGAACTGGTACGCGTCGGCATGTCGGTCGAAGCCCGTATCGACACCGTAACCCCGCCCGATGGCCCCCACGCGACGGAGGCCCGCTATGTCTGGCAGTAACGTCATGCAGGCCGCGCGCCACCCGCGCGCCGCGCTGGCCTTCGGCATGATCGCGCTGGTTGCCACCGGCTGCACGGTTGGCCCCGACTACCATCGCAAGCCCCAGCCTGCGCCCGCGACATGGCATGACAGCCTGCCGCCAGCCGAAAGCCATGTGACCGATGCGACAGTGGACGCGCAGTGGTGGACCATTTTCAATGACGCCACCCTGACCGCGCTGGAAACGCAGGTGGCGCAGGACAACCTTGACCTCAAGGCCGCGTCATGGCGCTTTGCCCAGAGCATGGCCGAACGCCGTATCGCCAGCGCCGCCCAGTTTCCCCATGCCGAAGCCAATGCGTCCTATGCCCGTGAACGCGCCAGCACCAATGGCATACTGGGCCTGCTGGGCACAATGGAACAGCAGGGTGCCGGCACGATCGCCAGCGGCACGCAGGGTTTTGGCCCCACGGCCATGCCCGGATCGATCGGTAATCCGTCCTTCAACCTGCCGCAGTACGGCATGAACGCGGCATGGGAAGTGGACCTGTGGGGACATGTGCGCCGTCAGGTCGAAGCCGCCACCGCCGCCATGCACGCGACGGAGGACATGCGCCGGGGGCTTATGGTCTCGCTCATGGCGGAAACGGCGCAGGACTACCTTGACCTGCGTGGCGTGCAGGCGCGCATGGCCATTGTCCGGCAGAACATCGACCTGGCCAGCCATACGCTGCACCTGACCACGCGCCGCCTGGACGAAGGGGCCGCGACGCGCATGGACGTGGCTGATGCATCGGGCCAGTACGAGGAATTCCGCTCCCGCCTGCCGGTGCTGCAGGACCAGGAGGCGCATCTGCTCAACGCCCTGAGCTTCCTGGTTGCCCGCGAACCTGGCGCGCTGACCCAAAACCTTGGACCGGGCGGCGGCGTGCCGCCGGTGCCGCGTGAAATTCCCGTGGGGCTGCCATCGCAACTGGCGGAACGGCGGCCTGACATCCGCATGGCGGAAGAACGGCTGCATGCCGCCACCGCCAGCATTGGCGTCGCCATTGCCGATTTCTTCCCGCGCGTGACGCTGTCAGGCAGCCTTGATGTGCAGGCGCTGCAGTTCAGCGGGCTGGGCAGCTGGGCATCGCGCCAGTATGGTTTTGGCCCGACCGCGACCTTTCCCATATTCGAGGGTGGACGGCTGACGGGGCAGCTGCGCCTGCGCAAGGCGCAGCAGAAGGAAGCCGCCATCATGCTGCAGCGCACGATGCTCAAGGCATGGCAGGAAATCGATGATGCGATGGCCGACCTGTCATCGGCACAGAACCAGCGCGACCGGCTGGCCGCCGCGGTGGAGCAGAACCAGATTGCCGTGCGTACGGCACAGCGCCAATATACCGAAGGTGCGGCCGCGTTCCTGAACGTGTTGGAAATGCAGGACCGGCTGCTCGATACACAGTCCCGCCTGATCGAGGCGGATGTCGCGGTCTCGACTTCCGTCACCCATCTGTACCGCGCACTGGGCGGTGGATGGGAAAGCCGTTATCCCCTGCCGCAGCCACGCCGGAAGAAAGGCTGAAAAAAACTCTTATTATTCACGAATATGACAGGAATTATTCCACTCCCGCCGTCATGGCGGCAATACAGGCCGTAGCCGTACGGCTGATCCCGTCAAGGCAGGCCAGTACCTCCAGCAGCCTGGCATTGCCGGGATCAGCCTTTCCCATATGGGCCAGCCGCCTGCGCGTGGCCCGGACCATGGCGACGCCACGCGGGCTGACCGGCCGGTAGCGCACCAGCACCCGCAACAGTTCGGTAATGACATCCGATACCGTATCGCGCCGCTGCCGCTTGATCTGACGCAGCAGCAGGATATTCAGCCCGACAGAAGAAAACATGAGCATGAGCCGAATACCGGCGGTAGCGGTGCGGTCCCCTTCCTGTGCCGCGTGGCGTACCATCCGCCCGATCCGGTCCACACTGGTACCAATCCACCACTGGGGTGACGGCGGCAGGGGCACAAGGCACAGTCGCCGCAGTTCACCACGTATATGCATGCCAAAGCGCAGCCGTTCATCCCGCGCGCGAAATGGCAGGACCAGCCGGAACACCAGCACGCTCAGCCCCACGGCCAGAACCGTGTGGAACGCACCATTCAGGAACGTGATTTCATCCACCCGGCTCTGGTTGCCGGGCATGAGCAGATTCGGCATGAGCAGCCCTTACGCCGCCGCGGCCCCCGCCGTGCCCCGGTTGCATTTGGCAAGGCCGCCCACAAACAGGAATACGCCCAGCACGAAGGCGAATTCCTCATAATCCGTCAGGTAAGGCAGGATCCACAGGTCAAGGCTGCCCGCGGCGACAGCCGACCACACCGCCCCCGACAGGAACCGCGTCGTGCCCACAACCGGATTTTCACGCGTGGCGAACAGGCCGCAGACCAGCGTGGTAATGGCAATGAAGCCCATGCCACCGGGCCACGCCGTGCATTCATAAACAAAAGCCGCCAGCATGATGGCCGCGGCCCCGCGCAACCCGTTATAGAACGCCAGCCGGATATCGCGATGTCCCCCCAGGTGGAAACGGAAACGGTCATGCGGTGGCGGGCTGAAAATGGCATGGCAGTGTTCCAGCGCCGTTTCCAGATCATCCATCGTGGCCGCGAGTACGCCATGGGTAATGCGGGTCGTTTCCTGATCGCCGCGCGCCGCACGCCGTTCAAACAGGGTGCGCAGGTGCATGACCTGCGCCCGCACGCCATCCAGCGCACCGGATTTCAGCCGACAGGCCGCCAGCCGGTCACACAGATGCAGCAGTTGCCCCCGTGTGTCCGCCATGACCCCGTCATCAGCCAGCATGGCGCGTTCCGCCCCGCCGGACAGGCCGACAAGGCGGGTCAAGAGAATCGAAACCTCCGCCAGTACGGCACGCGCGTGATCGCCCGCATGCACCTGCCGCCCCATTTCGATGGCCGGGAATTCCAGCCCCTGATGGACCGATACCACCATGTCCGAAAACTCACCGGCATGGACCAGCGTGTCACGGTCATGCAGCACGATTTCACGCAGCAGCGTTCCCAGCCGGTGCAGCACGTTTTCCACCTGCGCCACCATGGTGGCCTGCGCGCGCGTGGACAGGCTGATGGTGAACAGCATGGCCATCCCTGCCTCGCACACCACGCCCAGGATGATGTAGGTGGCGCGTGAAATGCCGATGAAAAACACGTTGTCCGGCGCGGATGCCGCCGCAACCGCAATGATCGAACAGGTATAGCCCGACAGCACGAAGGCATAGGAACGGAAGTTCAGGCAGAACGTGGCAAGGAAACTGCACAGCCCGATCCATGTCGCCACGGCGGGAAAGAACAGCCATGACTGCTGTGGAAAGGCGGCAATGAACACCACCGCCGCGACAGCGCCGACCAGCGTGCCCACGATACGCCACCGCGCCTTGGACATGCTTTCGCCCCGGCGCACCTGTGCCACCGACCATACGGTCGCGACCGCCCATTGCGGGCTGTCCAGTTCCATCCACAGCGCAATGGCCAGCGCCACGATGGATGCAATGGTATTACGCAGCGCGAACGCCACCGCCTGTGGCGTGGGACAGAACAGCCAGCGCAGCATGTCCCCACCCACAGGCCAGCGCACACCCGGCCCGGGCATGAAGCGGGAAATATTCATCTGATCCTGCCCGTCATGGCATGGCGGACACGTTTTACTTCCCCTTACGGAAGCCGTTTGCCCATGGAAATCGTCTCAGGGCGACCTAGCGGGCGGGAACCGCCTTTTCATACGGGCGGTACCGCGCGGTCCATACGGCGCCCTTCAACGCGGTCTCGACTGTTTCGGGCGATGCCTGGGGGGCCACACCTTCCGCCTGTCCCTGCCGGATCACGGCCCGTGCCACGGCCATGGCCACGGTGCGCAATTCGGATACGGGCGGCAGCAGCGGGACTGTCGCCCGATCATCCGCCCCCGCGGCGGGCGAAAGCCCCGCCAGCGCGTGGGCCGCGGCAAGGAACATGCCATCCGTCATGCGCGTGATGCCACCCGCCACCACCGCAAGCCCCACGCCGGGAAAGACATAGGAATTGTTGATCTGGTCCACCGGGCGCTGGCGTCCGTCATACGCCACCGGGGCGAACGGGCCACCGGTGCCGATGATCGCGCGCCCCACCGTCCATTCCAGCAGGTCGGCCGGTGTCGCCTCGATATTGGCGGTGGGGTTGGACAGGGCGAAAATGACCGGGCGCACGGACTGACGCGCCATGGGGGCCACGATGTCACGGGTAAAGGCCCCGCCCTGCCCCGATGTGCCGATCAGCATGGTGGGACGGACATTTTCCATTACCTCGGCCAGCGTGACATGGGCGGGATCGGCCACATTCCATGTTGCCGCGATATCGGCAGGCTGCACGAAGGGACTCTGGCCTTCGGTCACGCCGTCCATGCCCGCACGCACAAGGCCGTTGATATCGACCATGAAGAAACGGCGATTGGCCTCATCAGGCGTCATGCCGTCAGTCACCATCATCTGCGCCAGCAGGTCGGCAATGCCGCAACCCGCGCCACCTGCGCCAAAAATGACGATCCGCTGCTGCGCCAGCGGGGCCGCGCCGGCACGGATCGCGGCCAGAAGCGCACCCGCCGTGACCCCGGCCGTGCCCTGGATATCGTCATTATAGGTACACATCCCGCCACGATAACGGCGCAGGATCCGCAGCGCGTCCGCGCCCGACAGGTCTTCCCAATGCAGGGCGATATTGGGCCAGCGCGCGTTCACGGCATCCACGAATTCGGCAATGAAGGCGTCATAATCCGCCCCGCGCACGCGTTTGTGCCGCCAGCCGATATATTCCGGGTCTTCCAGCAACGTGGCGTTATCCGTGCCGACATCCAGCAGGATGGGCAGCGCGCGGGCCGGGTCCAGCCCGCCACAGGCGGTATAAAGCGACAGCTTGCCAATGGGGATGCCCATGCCATTGGCCCCCTGGTCGCCAATGCCAAGGATGCTGCCGCCATCACTGGCCACGATCACGCGCACCCCGTCCCATTGCGGGTCAGACAGGATTTCGGCAATGCGGTCCCGATCGCTGTAGTTCAGGAACAGGCCGCGCGGCCGGGTCCAGATATGGCTGAATTCCCGGCAGGCCCGGCCAATGGCGGGTGTGTAGATGATGGGCAGCCACGCTTCCAGCGCCTGATCGATAATGGCGTAGAAAAGCGTTTCATTCCTGTCCTGGATTTCACGCAGCGCAATATGTCGCGAAAAGTTGTCCGGCAGCGCCGCCAGTCGCGCACGGGCAAGGTCGGCCTGTTCTTCCAGCATCGCGATGCGTGCAGGCAGCAGGCCATGCAATCCGAACAGGTCACGTTCACGGCTGTCGAATGCATTTCCCTTGTTCAGAACTGGACAATCCAGAAGTTCCCTGCCTGACAGCGCTGTTTTGAGGGAAGTGTGACAGGTGGACTGGACTGTATCCGACATAAGAACCCGATATTGCGATAACAGTTGAAGAGTGCGCAGGATACGGATCTGCACATCTTCGTGTAGGGCATACGATTGCACGCCAACCGTACGTCAGACGCAATCATGGGACGCCTTATGCCGGATGAAATCAGTGACCTGAAGTTTTTCTGCATCCTGACCGCATCGGGCAGCATTGCCGGGTGCGCACGCGCCATTGGCATGTCGCCTGCCGCCATGAGCCGCCGCCTCAGCGCCATGGAAACCCGCCTGGGCACGCGCCTGGTCACGCGCACGTCGCGCCATTTCGCCCTCACGGCGGAAGGCCAGCGCCTGCATGAGCACGCGGTCAGGATCATGCAGGAAGTGGAGGAAGCCGAGGCCGAACTGACGGCGCGCGCCGGTATTCCGCACGGCCTGCTGCGCGTGGGCGTGCCATCGGAAATCGGGCGCAAGCTGCTGGCCGGTGTCGTGGCCGCCTTTGTCGGGCAGTATCCCGATGTCACCGTACACCTGACCCTGTCGGATGCGGGGCTGGATGTGATCGATGATGGTCTGGACATCGCCATCCGCCCCGGCATGCCATCGGATCAGGAAGTCATGACTACCAGCCTTATAAACAGCCGCCGCGTGGTATGTGCCTCCCCCGATTACGTCGCGCGCCGGGGGTTGCCCGCCACACCGCATGACCTGCTGAAACATGACTGCATCTGCCTGATCCGCCGCCAGCGCATATTCAATGAATGGGCCTATCTGGACGGCAAGGTGCGCAAGGAAATCCACGTCACCCCCCGCCTTGCCACGTCCAGTAGCGAGGTCGTACATGACTGGGCTGTAAACGGGCGGGGTATCGCGCTGAAAGTGCTGTGGGATATTGCCGATGACCTGAAATGCGGTCGGCTGATCGAATGCCTCAGCACCTATGCGTGGGAGGACGTGACACTGTATGCCGTCTATCCATCCCGTGCGCATCTCCCCTCGCGCACGCGGTTTTTCCTTGATTTTGTCCGACGTGAACTGCGCCAGAACTATTTCGGTACGTAAGGGGCCGCCATGACGGGGTCTAACGCCGCCTTTTTGAAAAAAGCAGGATATTCACGACCGCCCACCGTAATTTGCCCGAATGCGTTCATCGAGATAATCCCGGGCGGTAATGGGCGCGTATTTCTTCCGTGGCCCCTGAATGACCGCGTCACGGTTGGCCTGACAGAAAAACGGCAGTGACAGGCGCGGGCCAAGATACTCATCGCGCCGGGGCATGCGCACCCGGTGCAGGGTGGATTTCAGGCGGTCATCGCTCCAGCGCATCAGCATGTCACCGATATTGCACGTAACCGCGCCCGCCACCGGCGGCACGTCGGTCCATGCCAGCGTATCCGTGCCCCGTGCATCCGCGTCCCTGCCGGGACAGACCTGCAGGCCGCCCTGCCCCGGCCGCTGGTGCAGCAGGGTCAGGCAGTCGAAATCGGAATGGGCGCCAGCACGCCAGAATTCGAAATCCGCGTCACGGGCATTTTCCATGCTCATGTAATGGATCAGGCGCAGGGTACTCTGGTACTGCGCGGATGCGGGATCGTGGTTACAGGTAAAGAAATCCGCATCGAACCCCAGCCTGATTGCGAAGCACGACAGGATTTTCATCCCCAACACCCAGTTCTGGCGTTCGAAACGCCGCATGCGGGCCTGAAATCCGGGCAATGTGCTTTCAGCGGGCCATGTATCCGCTCCCATCTGCGGCAGGGTGATCTGGTAGGATTCCTTGTTATCCGGGGTGCCGGTGGATGGACGGACCTGCGCGCGGTATTCCCACCCGACATTGGAGCCGGGGCGGCGGGCGTAATGCGTCTTCTGCTCCATGGGCAGTTCAAAGAACCGGCCGGCCGCGGCAAAGGCAGCGTCCACGTCCGCCGTGTCAATACCGTGATTGATGACCTGAAAGAAACCGACCCGTGTTGCGGCGTCCCACAATGCATCGGTAATGACGGGTTTGCGCCTGTCGTAATCCGACAGGTCGATCATGGGTATGTCGCGGGTAATGCAGGTGCCCTGCCCGCCGATCATGGCCTCACGATCAAGTTCGGGCCGCGCGTTGCCATATGGGGGTACGGGTGAAGGGGACATGCGGTGTTCTCCGGCCAGAAGGTTCTTCCTGCCGGGCACGCGGGGTATACGGGCATGGCGCGATCTTCCCGTCCCGGTGCAACCGGGGGTAATGAAAACGCACCATTATATATTATGCCCTGTATGCCAGCGGCCCACAAATCAGGAACTGATTGGTGTGGAGCAATGCCCAGGATAAAATCCCGACCGCTTCTACTCGCCCCATGACAACACCATGCCGGGGCATTTCCCGTCAAGACCGGAAACCACGCGGGTTGGCCCTATCCCTGCGGCAGCCAGACGCTGCAGCATGTACCCTGTCCCGGCGTGCTGGTTATGTCCAGACGGCCACCATGACGGTCCACGATATGCCGGACAATGGCCAGCCCCAGCCCCGTTCCCTGATCGCCCCCATTACGCCCGGCAGGCTGTGATACACGATAGAACCGTTCGGTCAGGCGGGGCAGGTGCTGCGCCGCGATGCCCGGGCCGTTATCACGCACCGAGATCACAAGCCCGCCGGTTTCCAGCCACTGCGCCGCGACATCGATACGCGCCACGGCCGGTGGCGCGGGGCGGCCATAACGCAGCGCGTTTTCACACAGGTTGACCAGCACCTGCAAAATCTGGTCCGCATCCCCCCGCACCGTGCCGGCAGGCGGGGCATGGATGATGACGGCAGCGCGGTCTTCCGCCGGTTTGCCCTGCAGTTCATCATTCAGACGCGCAAACAGGTCAGGCAGCACGACCTGCCCCTGCGGGCGCTGGTGTTCAAGCATCTGCACGCGCGACAGGTACAGCAGCCGATCAATCAGGCGCTGCATGCGGCCTGCCTGCCGGGCCATGATGGCAAGGAATTTCTGCCTTGCCACGGCGTCGTTCGCGGCAGGCCCCTGCAATGTTTCGATAAAGCCGATCAGGGCGGCAAGCGGGGTGCGCAGTTCGTGGCTAGCATGGGCGACAAAGTCACTGCGCGCACGATCCAGCGCATCACGCGCCGTGGCGTCCAGCAGCACCACCACGCAGGCGGAATGGCCATGCCATGACCCTGCCTTCACGAAAGCCTGCACCACGCGGCGGACGGGCACATCGGCCTCGATCCGTACCTCGCTCACGCCGCCGGGTTGCAGATCGGCCACGGCGCGCTGCAGGGCGGGATGACGGATCAGGGTGCCCAGCCCTTCGGCAAATTCAGACTGCGCACGGGTCGCGGCATGCAGAAGCCGCCCCCCGCGCGACAGCACGACCAGGGCGACAGGCAGTTCATCAACCGTAATCGTGTCCGCATCCCCGATGGCGACAGGGTCCGCCAGCGCGCGGGCGGGGAACCGGCGCATCCCACCGGCGGAGGACGCGGCCAGGTGCATGCCATACCCCCCCGCGACCGCCCCGATCACCAGCCCCACCACCATCAGAACAAGCGCTGTCACCCCATTCTCCTATTCCCGGCCTGCGCAGGGCATGACACGGGCGATACCATGATGCCGGGACAGCGGAAAGCAGAATGATTTTTGTAATAAAATTACAATTTGTGCGGTGCAAAATTAATATAATTCCGTACATATTGACATTTCGATAATTTTAAAATATGGGTCGATCATCATAAAAATAAAAACAATGGTTGAATAAAATCATGATCCACCCGATCCCGCACCGCAGCACATCTGTCCGCTTTTCCGAATGCGTCCTGTACGTGCCCGTACCCTGATACGGCAGCACGTACCCCAGGCATCCTTGCCGCGTTTTCACGCCCCGCCCCCCGGCCCGGCCACGAGAAAATCGACAGATGACGAGACAGACACGCCGTGCCCATGACCGGCATGGCCGCCATCCATTCCCCCATGCATGCCGGTGGCTGCTGGCCGTAAGCACCATGGCGCTGCCAGCCCACCGCGCCCTTGCCCAGGCGGCATTGCCTGCCGCCCCCACGGTTCCCTCCCTTGTCACGTCCGGCGCGGTTTCCGCCATGCCCGCAACAGCGGTGGCGCCAGAGGGCATGACATCGGAACGCCAGATCAGCCTCAACCTGGATGTGGAACGCCTGGGCCCGACGCCCGCAGCCATCCGCAGGCCCCCCAACACGCCCATTCCGCCCAGTGGCGTGCCGACCTACCCGTCTGCCGGGTTGGCAACCATGAGCGTCGCACCCGTCAGCAGCCCCGGTGACAACCGGGCGTTCCACAAGATCGAACTGGACGCCATCCTGACCCATCACGAGGGGCCGTCCGGGCTGCTGCCCGAATGGATCGACGCGCAGCATGACACCGACCTGGAGGACCCGTACTATGTCCCCACCGCTGGCAGTGGCCATCTGGTCCCGCAACTCAACCCGTTGCGAAAGAAGCTGCTGGATCATGGCGTAAGCTTCGCCTTTACCTACAAGGGCGAAGCGATGGGCGTGATCAATGGCGGCGTGGAACGTGGCATGAGCTACGTGCATGAACTGACCGCGCAGGTGAACTTCGACCTTGAAAAAATGGCGGGGATAACCGGCTGGTCGGTCCACACGCTGGTGATGGAGCGCGCGGGCCATGCCGTAAGCCATGACCGGGTGGGGGAATATTACGTCAACCTGCAGGAAGTCTATGGCCTGTCGGGCAACGTGGTGGCCCACCTGGTGGATTTCTATGCCGAAAAAAAGATGCTGGACAACCATCTGGACATCACCTTCGGCCGAATGGCGCTGACCCATGTGTTTGCAACATCCCCCCTGCTGTGTTCGTTCATGGTCACGTGTTCCGCGCCCGTGGCGCTGAAGCTGGACCCCGGTTTCAGCGTGTACCCGAAGGCGACATGGGGTTCGCGCATCCGCCTGCGCCCCACGCGTGACACCGCCATCCAGCTTGGCGCGTATTCGGTCAGCGCCCTGACCGACAACCCCAGCGGCTGGGCCTGGGGCAGTGAGAAGGCGACCGGCCTCATGCTGCCGGTCGAATTCACTTGGCAGCCCTTCCTGACCCGCAACCGCCTGCCGGGGCATTACGTGCTGGGCTATGCGCATGACACCACGCGCTATCCTGACCAGATCGGCATTGGCCTGCCCCCTGCCCTGCGCACGGCGGCGGGACATCAGCGCTCGGCGCCGATGGACATGTTCTGGTTCGAAGGCGACCAGATGGTCTATCGCCGGGGTGGGCGTAACCAGATGGCGGGTGGCTACCTGATGGCGGGTTACATCCACAACACCCCGCATGTCACCTCGATTTCGGATGAAGCCTATGGCGGCCTGTCCTTTGCCGGTGTCATTCCGTCGCGGGTTACCGACCGGCTGGGCATCATGTACTCATGGTACCATGTCAGCCACCGCAAGGAGGAAGGGCAGATCCTGCGGTATGAAGCCGGTTATTCGCTGGGCACCGCCGTGCGCGCGCCACAGACGGATTCCCATATCATCGAAGCCTATTACGCCATTGACGCGATGCCGGGCATACTGGTCCAGCCGGAATTCGAGTACATGATCCGCCCGGGCTAGACCAAACATATTCCCAATGCCGCGCTGGTCGGGCTGAAGGTCATCGCCAACCTGTAATATGCCTGTCGCGTATTGGTGAAAAAAGCCCCGTGTCCCCTGTGGTGCGGGGCATTTTCGTGCCCGGGTTGTAATTGATAATGCGAATTTGTTGCATTTGAGAGACGCACGGAAACGAAGCGTTTCTGGCGTTATTGCGAATAATTATCAAAATAGCTATGCAGCCTTCATGCAATTAAGAGGCTGTTGCAATATGACAAACCAGACCATCCGCCAGAAACTCAGGCCTTTCTCCCTGCTCACCGCTTCCATGGCGCTGGCCTGCGCGGCCACGGGCGCACAGGCCGCGACACAGGACACGACATCCACATCCGCGACCGGCAGCAGTAAACAGGCCCGGACAACCACGGCGTCGGATACCGATACGACGGCTTGCAGTTACCCATAAATTTTTTCTTCTGTAATTTGATAGGAGAGAGCACCTGTAACGATATCTGCCAGGCGAGACATTCCTCTCCAGATAACAGTTGTTCCGGGCGGAGCATCGGAAGCGCGATCAAGGTAACCACCCAGTCTGGCGACTGCCCGGATGTAAAAATCCAGGTCTGGTGAAGTGCTGAGTTTGCGTATGGGTGTGAACTGTTCGAGTATTTGGCGTTCCACATCTGTAAAAACGGTAGAAGGCGACGTCCCTGGTAATTCACGCCTGAGCATTGTTATCCATGAGATACGCCAGGCCACCACGCAGCATAAGGCGATACAGTTTGCGAGCCGGCCTGCGGTCGTTAGGCGGAGCTCTTCAAGCTT
>NZ_CADP01000028.1:0-35000 GCF_000285295.1 Komagataeibacter europaeus LMG 18890
TGGGCAATCTGGTCCGCTTTACGCTTATCCCCGGCCAGCATTACGACACGGTCGGGGTGGCGCCTCTCCTTGAACCGGCTGATTTTGAGGGACTTCTTGCTGACAAGGCGTTCGATGTCCACTGGATCGTGGACACCATACGCGCGCAAGGGGCCCGCGTGGTCATTCCCCAGCGTCGGAACCGCCTCGACAGGCGACCCTTCGATGGAGCCCTGTTCAAGGCACGCCATCTCATCGAGAACTTCTTCTGCAAGCTCAAGGAGTTCAAGCGCATCGCCATGCGAAGCGACAAGACCGACAGATCATTCGCAGCGATGATTTATCTTACCGCCGCAATCATCAATTCGCGTTAATTCCCAACAGGCCCCAAAAAAGGCGACACCGGGAGATTTCTATTACTTTCTGATCGACAGATGCATCCTGATGAACGGATTGCGGGATAATGGCCTGGCGCCGGACCATTATCCCATGCCACTGGATGGCATTATTTTCCAAACTTGTAATGCAGTTCACACCCGACCCAGCGTGGCGTCTGGATGTACTGCGCACGGCTGTTGTCGTTGCCAGTAAAGGAATAGGTGTCGCCATGGTTGTTGGTCAGGTTTTCAACATAGACCGAAGCCGACCACTTTTCTGTCTTGGGGCCAAAGGTCATGCGCAGGCCAAGTGAACTGATCTTGCTGATCTTGGCGTTCGGATCGGACAGGGCCACCAGCATGTTGTCCTTCCAGCTGTAGCTGGCCTGAAGCGTCATGCGGTAGCGGTCCATGTTGATGTTGTAGCGTGCAACCGCATCCCATGAAAAACGCGGCGAGAAGGGCAGCGCCGAACCCGAAGGAATGCTCTGGTAAAGCGACAGGCCGCGTACATTGTCCACGGAGTCGATGATCTTGGCATCCAGATAGGCAAATGATCCGCGCAGGTCCAGGTTGGGAATGGCGTTGTGCCATGTGCCCGAAATCTCGCCGCCACGGGTGCGTGCGCGCGGGATGCTGCCAAGGGTCAGGGCAGTGGTTTTGGGCATCTGTGCCAGCACCAGCGTCTGCCGGTTATGGTATTCATAATCGAACAGCGCGCCTTCAAGCTGCAGCCTGTTGTGCAGCAGGCTGGCCTTGATGCCCACTTCATACGCGATCAGGTTTTCAGGACGGACATAACCCAGCGACTGGGGCGCCGTGGAGGCGGCGGAGAAATATGATCCCGCCTTGTACCCATTGGAAATGGTGCCATACACGAACGTACCGGGCCGGATGCGGTAGCGCAGGCCCACGCGACCGGTATAGCGTTCATAGCTGTGGTCTTCGTTGATATAGGAAATGTTCTGGCCCGCACCGATCAGGCTGCCGGTTTCGTCAGTCGTGCCGCCCCGATAGGCGCGATCATCATAGGAAAAGCGGCCTGATGCAATGAAATCAAGGTTCTTGATGACGTTTGTCACGGTATTGACGTACACGCCGGTCGAGACATTCTGCTGGGTAAAATGCTGGGCGAAGGTTGCGGGTGGCGCGTCGAACGGGCTTACGCCGGCAGCGGCGAAATCGACATCTTCCTGATCGCTGTAGGTGCCCTTGATCTTGTCATAGGATTCATACACGCCCACCGTCAGGTGCAGGCGTTTGGCGATATTGGTACGCAGGTGCATGTCGTGCATCTGGGCAATCGACTGGTCCTGCCAGTTGTTATCGCCGATATGCAGGGATTCACCGTCATAGTTGTCGATAATGTTGCGACGGTAAAAATCAATGGCCGTGGTCGAGACGAACTGGCCAAAGCTGAAGTCACGGTTATAGGTAACCGACACGCCCCCACCATCTTCCTGGCGGCGCACGTCCTGGTTTCCCACGTTTACCGCGTTGGCGGAGGCGTTCGGTCCCACGCCAATCGCACCCGTGGGCGTGCCATACATGCTGTCCGCATTGGTGTCCTGTGGCGAACTGGGCGTGCCACGGTTGCGGGTATAATGCAGGTTCAGCAGCAGGGACGATTTGTCATCAATGACGAATTTGGTCAGGTTGCGCACTGCCAGAATGTCCTGCGCGCCATAACGTTCGTTGGTATGGATGTCATGCTGCCATCCATCGCCCTTGGTGTAGCTGAAGGCGGTACGGTTGAAGATCCGGTCCGTAATCGGCACGTTGACCGCGAATTTTCCGGTATTGGTGTTGTAGCTGCTGTAACCCCAGTCGGCATAACCGCCAAATTTGTTGTCCGGCTTGACAGATTCGACATTCATCGACCCGCCGGTGGTGCTGCGCCCGTAATCGAAACCCTGCGGCCCCTTTTCCACGGCGATGTTCTGCACATCGAGCATCTGTCCCGAATAGAATTCGGGATAGGGGGCGAAGACACCGTCAAGGTAGATGCCGATGCCGCCCATGTTGGTGCCGCTGTAGTCATCCAGCCCGACGCCACGGATGGAGAAAATGGGCGTGCTGCCCGATGTCGCGTTCACCGCCGTGACACCGGGCACGAAGGCTGCGATGTCCTTGGGGCTTTCCAGCCGTAGCTGGCGCAGTTCCGCGCCGCTTATGACATTCACCGTGCCCGGCTGGCTGTGATAGGCCTGCTGGCGCGTGCGGGAGACATGGATCGTTTCCGGCAATTGCGGGGCTGCGTGATGGACTGGCGCATGAACGGCGTGCGTGGTGGTTGTGGGCCGGTGCTGTCCCACCCCTGTCGTGGGGGCCGCATGTGCAAGGGTGGCACATGCGGTGGATGTCATGAGGAAACCAGCTATCCCGCCGCGCCGTGCATGGGGAAGGATACGGGCATGAGGGCACCATTTCATGACAGCGTTCCTTTTTCTTTGTCTTGTCCGGGTGATGTATCGTGCATCCGCAGGGTGCGGTGGGGATGGGAGTGAATACAAAAAGAAATGTTCGATATGTATCGAAACACCATATCCTTATTTATTCCCATCCATGATATATATACTTGACAATTATTATAGAGCATGACCCACGGCTATGTCGTGAGTGTGAGGCCACGCCTTTTGTTATTCCTATTTAATAACGATTTTGGTCCCGGTTCGTTTGAAATATTGTAAATCTTACTTTGCAATATGCGAGGCATGCCATTCAGTAGGAAATCATCTGGTCAAGGAAATCCCGCGCGCGCTGCGTCCTGGGGTTTGTGAAGAATTCGGCCGGGGGCGTGATTTCCAGAATACGGCCCTTGTCCATGAAGATGATGCGGTCGGCGATATGCCGCGCAAACCCCATTTCATGGGTGACGCACAGGGTGGTTATGCCCTGCTGCGCAAGGTCGTTCATGATCCCGACCACGCCCGAAATCGCTTCGGGGTCCAGGGCCGCGGTCGGTTCGTCAAACAGCATGACCTCGGGCTGCATGCACAATGCGCGCGCGATCGCCACGCGCTGCTGCTGCCCACCCGATAGCTGGATGGGGTATTTGTTGGCCTGCTCGGCGATATTGACCTGCCGCAGGAATCGCATGGCCATTTCCTCCGCATCGGCGCGCGGGGTTTTCTTGACCAGGCGGGGGGCCAGCGTGCAGTTGTCCAGTACGCTCAGATGCGGGAACAGATTGTAGTTCTGGAACACCAGACCGACTGTTGCACGCAGTTGCGTAAGGTCGGTCTGCGCATTGATGACCCGGCCATCAATGCTCAGGATGCCGCTGTCATGCGGTTCGATGCGGTTGAAGCAGCGGATCAGCGTTGACTTGCCCGAACCGGACGGTCCCAGCACGACAATCTTTTCCCCGCGCTGCACATCGAAGCTGATCCGGTCGAGTGCGATGAAATCCTTGTACAGCTTGCTCAGGTTACGTACCGAAATCATGGCCGACGGGTCCGGCATGGTCTTGGGATCAGGATTCATTTGCGGTCGCCTTGTGACGGTCAGCCCATGCAAAACGGCGTTCAACACGTTTCTGCAGAAACAGGAAGAAGAAAACCATGGCGAGGTAATATACCAGCGCCGCAGCGTAATATTCCGTGAACTCGAACGTGCGCGCCACCTGGATCTGGGTCACCGCCAGCAGTTCCTGAAGCGAGATGACGGATGCCAGCGACGTGGTTTTCAGCAGGCTTATGAATTCATTGATGGTCGGCGGCAGCGCAATGCGCAGCGCCTGCGGGAAGATGACATGGCGGTACACCTGCCGCCGGGACATGGCCAGCGCGTCTCCAGCCAGTTCCTGTCCCTTGTCCACCGCGCCCAGGGCCGCGCGGTTGATTTCGACCTGATAGGCGGATTCGTTGATCGACAGCGACAGCCATGTGGCCAGGAAGGGGGTAAACCATGCCTCGCGGAAGATCGGCAGGAACTGCGGCAGCGCATTCCATATGAACAGCAGCTGCAGCAGCGTCGGCGCACCACGGAATACCGATACATATCCCTTCAGCGCCATCTTGAGCAGCGAGTCCCGCCCGTTCAGCGCCAGCGCCATCGGGATCGAGATCATGATGGCGGTAAAATGCGACAGGACGGCAACCGCCAGCGTGATGAACGCGCCGCGCATGAAGGCGGCCGATGTCAGCGCGGAAAAGAACGTATCCCATCGGAACATCGGGGGGGCGGGCGTGTTGGCCAGCGCCTTGGCCGCATCAGGGGAAATGGCCCATTTCTTCTGGATTGCCGCCATCTGCCCGTTCTGGCCCATGGTGGCGATGGCCTGTTCCAGCAGTTCGCGGTCATGCGCGTTCTTGCGGATATACAGCGCGAAATGCCGGTATTCGGGATAGGGCGGCACCAGGATGACGCTGACCTTTCCGTGCAGCTGCTCCTGCCGGTAGTACAGCTCCACATCCTGGCTGGCGAAGGCGAAAACGCGACCGATCAGCACCTGCTGCACCACCTGGTCCTCGGTCGGGTACTGCTGGATGATGATGGGCGCGCGACCGGCTTTGGCCAGTGCCTCGTTTTCCTGCGCCAGACGGGCGCTGTAGCTGGTGCCCGACTGCACGGCCACCGTCTTGCCCGACAGGTCGGCCATGCTGGACAGGCGGGGCGTGCCGGCGCGCGCCACGACCACCAGGGCGGTATCCTGATAGGATATGGCGTCAAAATTCTTCTCGCGCTCCGGCAGCTTGATGATGCCACTGGCCACCATCGAGCATCGCTGCGCCGCAAGGCTGGGGAACAGGCCGGTAAAGTCCATGGTCGTCACAACCATGGGCACATGCCAGTAATCCGCCAGCCGGTGGGCGATGTCCATGTCGATCCCGTCCACGGCGTTGACATCGGTGCCATTCACGAATGTCATCGGTGGCAGGGTGGGGTTGGTACAGACGGTCAGCGTACCGTCATGGATGAAGCCGGGCAGGTCGGGTTCTGCGGCCTGTGCGCTACCCGCAATGGCCAGCACCCCGGCAAGGGCCGCCGCCAGCGCACGGGGGCGGAAGCGGGAAGAACAGCGGCGCATGAACCGCGCCATGGAATGGGTCATATGGTGTGCTCCACGCGGGTATGGGGCAGGTGTCGGGGGTGGAAAACCATGAATTGGCGCCCGCGCTAGCAGGCTTCTTCCAGAATGCGGCGGAATATATCGACCATCAGCCCGGTTTCGGGTGATGGCCGGGCAATGAAGTAGAAGCCCGTAATCAGTTCCAGCCCCCCCAGCGTGATGCGGCGCAGCAGGCCATCCCGCAGCAGGGGCTGGGCAAAGGGGTCGGGCAGGAAACCGAGATAGCTGCCCGACAGGATCAGCAGCGCGCGCGAATCAACGTTTTCCGCGGCGGCGGCGAAGGTCAGGCGGGGGCGTATCCCCTCCCACATGGGCGACGACGCGGCGCCCGACACCGCGATCATGCGATGCTGGGACAGTACCTCGGGGGTGATTGCGTCCTCGGGCATGTTGAACAGTGGATGGCGCATGCCGCAGAACAGGTGCAGTGCCTCGCGGAACAGGGGGGTTGCGTGCATGTTGGGCAGGTGGCGCGGGTTCAGCATGATCCCGGCGGAAGCCTGTCCGTTCAGCACCGCGAATTCCACCTCCCGCGAGGACGCGGAACGGATATCAAGGAACACCCCCGGGTGGCGCGTGGTGAAGATTTCAATCGCGCGGACCAGAGCGGTTTCGCCATGGATCTGGATATTGTCGGGCACATACAGGCAGAACCGCCCCGATAGGGTGCCGCTGGCCTCGTTGATGCGCTGCTGGAAGCGCGCGATGTCGGAAAACAGGGTATTGGTGGCTTCCATCACCATCCGCCCTTCCGCCGTCAGCGCGAACCCGCTGCGCCCGCGCATGCACAGCCGCAGGCCAAGCCGGTTTTCCAGCGCCGAGATGTCGATGCTGATGGAAGACTTGCTTTTGCCCAGCGCCACTTCGGCGGCGGCGAAACCGCCATGTTCGGCCACCGTGCGGAACACACGCAGCAGGCGCAGGTCCACCTCGGCGATCTGGCCGTGAAAACCGGCGGCCTTGCGGTGTGGCGCCTTGCGGCGCGTGGGCGCGCTGTTGCCCGGACTTGATGTATGTTCTCGCGTCATGCAGGACCGGTCCACCAGGTATCAGACATGGAACATGCCGTGCCGCCATGCTGGCAACCGGAATTATTCCTGTATAAGAACATAGGCAGGCATCTGTCGCTTCTCATTGTCGGAAATGGCCAATTCGTTGTCAGGTTTATCCATAAACCGCAACGATGGGCAGGTGGAATGATTATGTGCGGTTGTCGGGTGGAAAAGCGTAATATGTTGATCTGGAAATGAAAAACGTCCGGCCTGCGCGGTTGCCGTATCCGCGCGCGCCTGATGGTAATGGTAACGGGGGCGGGCGTTGCATATGTCAAGATTAATGAAAATACAAAGTAAACTATGGACCATTGATATTTGAACGTCCGTACCCACCGTTATCTTTCTGGAAATACCCTAGTGTATTCAGTTATGTGACAAGGATTAAAGGCAATGGTCGCGAACCGCTGGTTTATTGACAGTGAAACCGGGGATCTGGCGGATGTGCTGCTATGTCCCCCTGACTATTATTCCTGGATTCCCAGTAATGATATCGCCATCCAGAGCATGGCCAACGGTGCGAAGATCGACCGCGCCGCGCTGAATGCCCAGTTCAGGGAACTTGTCGCCACGCTGGAAGGCGAACAGGTCAGCTGCCATTTCCTGACCCCGCACAAGGATATGCCGTACGAGGTGTACACCCGCGACAGTTCCCAGACCACGCCGTTCGGCACTGTCGTCACCAACCTCGCCCGTCCCGAGCGCACGGCGGAAATCACGCCGATCCATGAATTCTACGGCAAGGATGAAATCTGGAAGACCTGCACGAAGGGCCATATCGAAGGCGGTGACATCCACATCATCCGTCCCGGCCTGCTGGCGGTTGGCGTCAGCGGTGGCCGCACGGACGAAGCAGGCGCCGCCGAGTTCATAAGCTGGTTCGAGGAAGCCGGCTGGACCTGCCGCATGATCCGCTTCCCCGAGCATTTCCTGCATCTGGACGTGATCTTCACCATGGTGGCGGAAGACTTGGCCATCGCCGCGGTGGACGTGATCGCGGATGAGGACCTGGACTGGTTCCGCGCGCAGGGCATCCGCCTGTTGCCGGTCAGCTACAAGGAAGCCATGCGGGACATGGGCTGCAACGTCCTGTCGCTGGGCCGCGAACGCGTGGTCAGCCCCCATCACTGCACGCGCATCAACCAGATGCTGCGCGCGGAAGGCCTGACGGTGCTGGACCCGGAACTCAACCAGTTCTCGCAGGGCGGCGGCAGCATCCACTGCATGACCATGCCGCTGCGCCGCAAGTCCCTCAGGAAGGACTGACCCATCGCGCCAGCACAGACATGGCATGACCCTGCCTGTGCATGCCATGCGGCATGGCCCGCCCGGTCCCGTCGCATGGTCGGAACCGGGCGGGGGCGCGCATCCTGACCTGCGGCACCCTTTGCCGATCCGCATCGTCTGGCGTCATTCAACAGGGAGTACAGACCCATGGGCATGGAAAACAGCATTTCGATCGATGGCGCGCAGCTATGGTCCGACCTGATGGAAACGGCACGTTTTGGCGCGACCGCACGTGGCGGGCTGCATCGTCTGGCGCTTGGCGCGGATGACCTGAAGGTCCGCGAATGGTTTGCCGCCACGTGCCGGGCGCTGGGGTGTGAAGTCATCCATGATTCCATGGGCAACCAGTTCGCGCGTCGTCCCGGCACGCAGCCCGGCCTGAAGCCGATCATGATGGGCAGCCATCTGGACACGCAGCCGACAGGTGGGCGTTTTGACGGTATTCTGGGCGTGCTGGGTGGTATCGCCGTGCTGCGCGCGCTGGAAAATGGCAAGGTCCAGACCCGTCACCCGATCGAGGTCGTCAACTGGACGAATGAGGAAGGCGCGCGCTTTACCCCTCCTATGCTGGCATCCGGCGTATTTGCCGGGGTCTTTACCGAAGAATATGCCCGCCGCCGTCCCGATCGTGACAACATCACCCTGGGTGATGCCCTGACGCAGGGTGGACAGGCGGGCGCGCAGCCCTGTGGCCAGCATCCCGCCGCCGCGTATTTCGAACTGCATATCGAACAGGGGCCGGTGCTGGAGGCCGAAGAAAAGACGATTGGCGTGGTGCAGGGCATCCAGGGCATGCGCTGGTACGAAGTGCGCGTCATGGGCCGTGATTCCCACGCGGGCACAACCCCCATGACCATGCGCGCCGACGCCATGTGGGCCGCCGCCCGCATGATCGATGCGGTGCATGGCGTGGCGATGTCCCATAAGGATGGCCTGGGCACGGTCGGTATCGTTGATTGCCAGCCCGCCAGCAGCAATGTCATTCCCGGCAATGTCATGTTCACCGTTGACCTGCGCAATCCGTCCGACACGGTTCTGGAGGCGATGGAGCAGGATTTCCGCGCCCGGATCGCGGCCCTGGCCGAGGATTGCGGGGTTGAGGCGATCGTGTCGCCGGTATGGAATTCAGCTGCCGTGCATTTTGATCCCACCTGCATCGCCTGCGTGCGTGAGGCGGCGGAGGAGGAACGCTATCCCATGCGTGATATCGTCTCCGGCGCCGGGCATGACGCCGCCTACATGGCGCAGGTGGCGCCGACGGCCATGGTGTTTATCCCGTGCCTGAACGGTATCAGCCATAACGAGGCCGAAAGCGCCGAACCGACGGACGCGACGGCGGGAGCCAATGTCCTGCTGCATGCCGTGCTGCTGGCCGATACCCGGATTGACGCGGCATAAGACCAGATGCGGCGGGGTTATTTCTTCAGCCGCACCATGACCACCTTGGGGTGGTGGCCGACCCATTCGACATCGACAATACCGGAATCGGTGATCAGGTCGCTCAGGCGCGCATAGCCGAAATTGCGGGCATTGAAATCCGACGCCTGCTTGGCCAGATGGGCGCCGACCGAGGCGAGGTTGGCCCATCCATCCTCGTTCGAGGACGCGTTGATGGCGTTGCGCAGCTTGTCCAGGTCCTGTTCATCGAGGGTCTGCACCGGCTGGCCGAAGGGCAGGCCACGGGACGTGGTCCGGTCTGTCTGGTGCCTGTGTGTCTCCACATCATGCGCGGCGTGGTGGCTGAGGACATCGAAATAGACGAATTTGTCGCATGCCGTAATGAAGGGGCGTGGTGTCTTGCGTTCCCCGAACCCGTAGACCGTCACCCCCTGTTCACGGATGCGGGCGGCAAGACGGGCGAAATCGCTATCACTCGATACAATGCAGAACCCCGCGAACCGCCCAGTATACAGCAGGTCCATCGCATCGATGATCATTGCGCCATCGGTGGCGTTCTTCCCGGTTGTATAGGCAAATTGCTGCACGGGCTGGATTGCGTGTTCCAGCAGGCATTCCTTCCAGCCATTCAGGTTGGGCTTTGTCCAGTCGCCATAGATGCGCTTGACGCTGGCAACCCCGTAACTGGCGATTTCTTCCAGCAGGCCAATGATGACCCTGGGTGATGCATTATCCCCGTCAATCAGTAGAGCGAGCGCCTTGTCAGGATTTGTCTGCATCATGTCCCCCTGGGATACCGTGTCCCATGGCCGTCAGATACAGGCCGCCGACCGATCGGGCAAATGACGCGATACCGCTTTTTGCCTGGTCTGCCTTTGGTGCCGTGTGTGCCTAAGTGTACTTTGGAAAATTCCTATTTACACATATGACCGCAACGGTTGATCGTCGTTGCATAAACATATCATTCCGCGTCTATTGAGGGGGTAGCTGCATTACATGATCCGTGCCTCGATCCCGTTCGGCTTTTCCATCTGTTCCACGCCAGGGAGCGTCAACTGATGCAACTGGATGTCTTCAAGACGCTGTGGGGCGATACCCGTCCATGGGACCAGCCCGTTGCCGATATGCGGGCGGCGGGTTTTGACGGGATCGAGGCACGTATCCCACCCACTGCGGCACAGGCGGCCGAATGCGCGCGGATCCTGCGCGGCGAAGGCGTGCCCTATATCGGCATCGCCATGACCGGTGGTGGCGTGCTGCCCCGCCAGGCGGCCAGCGTGGATGACCATGTCACCGACCTGCGCGCCATACTGGAACGTGCGGTGCCCATGTCACCCCGTTTCATCAACGTGCTGGGTGGCAATGACCGGTGGAATGCGGCCCAGCAGGTCGAATTCATTGCGCGGGCGCAGGATGTGGCACGCGATACCGGTTTGCTGTGCAGTTTCGAAACCCATCGCGCGCGCATCCTGTCCAGCCCGTGGATGACGCTGGAGGTCATCCGCCAGCATCCCGACGTGCTGTTCACGACCGATATCAGCCACTGGGTCGTGACCTGCGAACGGCTGCTTGATGACCCGCTGGATGATTTCAGCGCCTTTGTCAGCCGGGTCCATCATGTGCAGGCCCGCGTGGGATATGACCAGGGACCGCAGGTGCCCCATCCGGCGGCCCCCGAATACCAGCCTGCCCTGCGGTTTCACCAGCAGTTCTGGGAAAAGGTCTGGCAGTCCCAGATGGCGCGGGGCTACACCACCACCACCCTGACCCCCGAATGCGGGCCGGATGGCTACCTGCACACGCTTCCCTTCACCAATGCGCCGGTGGCCGACCTGTGGGGGCTGAATGTGTGGATGGGGCAGACGGAACGCCAGCATTTTCTGGACTTCATATCGACCAGGCAACAGGATAACGCGTCATGACGTCTACCATACAGGATACGGTAAAACCCGGTCACGTCGAGACCTTTACTTCCATTCCCGTTGTAAATATCGCGGGGCTGTACAGTCCTGACCTTGCCGCACGGCAGGCCGTGGCGGAGGAACTCGGGGCGGCGGCGCGCAATGTCGGCTTCCTTTATATCTCCGGCCATCAGGTGCCGGATGCCGAGATCGCGGGCGTGCGCAAGGCGGCGCGGGATTTCTTCGCGCTGCCTTACGAAGAAAAGATGAAATACTACATCGGCACGTCCGCCACGCATAAGGGCTACGTGCCGGAAGGCGAGGAAGTCTATAGCAAGGGCCGTCCCGACCATAAGGAAGCCTTTGACATCGGGTTCGAGGTTCCGGCCGATAACCCGCTGGTCAAGGCGGGCACGCCGCTTCTGGGGCCGAACAACTGGCCCACCGTGCCCGGTTTCCGTGCGGAAGCCGAGGCGTATTACAAATCTGTTTTCGCGCTGGGCCGCACGCTGTTCCGTGGCTTTGCCCTGGCGCTCGGGCTGCCGGAAACGTATTTCGATGACCACGCCAATTTCCCGCCGTCCAAACTGCGCATGATCCATTATCCGTATGATGCGGATGTAAAGGATGCGCCCGGGATTGGCGCGCATACCGATTATGAATGCTTTACCATCCTGCTGGCGGAGCAGCCGGGGCTGGAAGTCATGAACGGCAATGGCGACTGGATTGACGCGCCGCCGGTACCGGGCGCCTTTGTGGTCAATATTGGCGACATGCTGGAAGTCATGACCGCGGGGGCCTTTGTCGCGACGGCGCATCGTGTCCGCAGCGTCCCGGCGGAACGATATTCCTTTCCCCTGTTCTATGCCTGCGACTATCATACCAGGATTCAGCCGCTGCCAGCCTTCGCCAATGGTGCGCAGGATTATGAAACCATTACCATCGGGGAACACATGTGGGCGCAGGCGCTGCAGACCTATCAGTACCTTGTCCGTCGCGTGGCGGACGGGACGCTGTCGCTGCCCACGGGCGCGCGCAAGGTGGCCACGTTCGGGCATTTCAAGCGCGCAAAAAACGATAAGGCCTGATCCCGCCACGGCGGCCAGGCATTTGCTACAGGATGGGATTTTCCGACATCATGTCTACTGCACCGGCTACATCATCTGCCATGACAGAGCAGGCCCTGCGTGAGGATCTGGCAGCAGCCTATCGCCTGATCGCGCATTTCGGCATGACCGACCTTGTCTATACGCACCTGTCCGTGCGTCTGCCGGGGCCAAATCATGCCTATCTGGTCAATCCCTACGGCCTTCTGTTCGAGGAAATTACCGCCAGCTCCCTGGTCGTGGTGGATGCGGACGGCCTGCCTAGGCAGGAAACGTCATGGCCGATCAACCCGGCGGGGTTTGTCATCCATTCCGCCATCCACCGCAGCAGGCCCGATGCCGCCTGCGTCATGCATACCCATACCATTCCCGGCATGGTGGTGGCGGCACAGGACCAGAATGTCCTGCCGCTGAACCAGATCAACATGGAATTCTACGGCAGTGTCGCCTTTCATCCCTACGAGGGGATTGCGGCGGATGATAACCTGAGCGAGCGCGAGCGTCTGGTGCGCGACCTTGGTGACCGTAATGCGCTGATTCTGCAGAACCACGGACTGCTGACCGTCGGCACGACCGTCGCGCATACATTCTACCGCATGTATTATCTGAATCAGGCCTGCAGCATTCAGATCGCGGCGCAGGCGACGGGGGTGCCGCTGCACATTCCGTCCGAGACGCAGATCCTGCGCGCGAAAAAGCAGTTTGATGATGATCCCGATCAGGGCCGCCTGATCTGGCAGGCCCTGCGCCGCAAGCTCGATCGTGAACAGCCGGATTACAGAGACTGATACGGTCACAGGTCATGCGTTCTGGCAGGCCCGCAGGCAACATTCATGCCTGTGGGCCTGTCTGCGTGACGTCCGTTTTCAGGGGGAATGAACAGGTCGCTTAAGTCAGCCTGCGAAACGGACATTCCGGCGCACGGTCATGATGTCCGTAGGATCTGCGAGCTGCGGGACTCGAACCCGCACGCCCTGTTGCGGGCGCAAGATTTTAAGTCTCGTGCGTCTACCATTCCGCCAAGCTCGCATATGCGGACCTGTTTAGCATATGCAGGACGCAGGACAATCATCGGGCATGATTTTATCGAATTAAGTTGTCAGCGCCCTATTCATGGATCGCGGCAGCCTGGACCAGTTTACAAAGAACGGATCATGTAACGTGATGGGATCGGACTGGACCCTGCGCGGGCAGGATACCTGCCCTGCTGGCCCACCCTTGCGGCGGCCAGCAGGACAGCGGCTGTATTACTGCTGGAAAGCGCGGGCCAGGATATTCTGCTTTTCCAGTGATACGGGCAGGGTGGTATTGGTCAGGGCAATCCCCTGCCAGCCTGCGCCCAGCGCCGTGTAAAGGTTGATGGCATCCTGCAGGCGTTCCAGCCGCGCCATGGCCTCGGCGTTCTGGGCATTCAGGGTCGTGCGTTCGGTTGTCAGCACTTCCAGGAACCCGACCAGGCCGGCGGCATACAGCTTGCGCGCGCGCTCACTGGCCAATGAGCTGTCTTCCGCAGCCTTGGCCAGCAGTTCGGTGTGTTCTTCATCATCATGCCATGCGGCCATCGCGTCCTCGACTTCCTTGAAGCCGTTGAGGACGGACTGGCGATAGGCAAGCCGGCTGGCTTCGGCCGCAGCCTGCGCCATGCGGATCTGGGAGGTATATTTCCCGCCATGCATCAGCGGCAGGGACGCCATCATCAGGAACTGCCAGCTCATGCCGCCCATCTGGAACACCTGATACAGGGCCGATGCATTGGGATTGAAGTTCAGCGGAATGGTGAAGTTCGGGTAAAGCTGGGCGACGGCCACGCCAATACGCGCCGTTGCTTCGGCATAGGTGCGTTCCGCCTTGCGGATATCGGGACGGTTGGCGATGACCATGGACGGCAGGGTGGACGGGAATTCCGGCACCGGCGGCAGCGGCCTGACCACCTTCAGTTCCAGTTCCGATGTGCCGGGCATCTGCCCCATCAACACGTCAATCGCATGCGTGATCTGGGAAATATGGGTTTTCAGCGGTTCACGCGCTGCTGTCTGCGAATCCAGTTCCGCCTTGGCCTGCGCAATCTGCATGGTGTTACCCACGCCTTCCAGGTACAGGCGGTTGGTCAGGTCATAGGCGTCCTGTGCGACGTGGATGTTGTTGTTGGCGATTTCCAGCCGCAACTGCTGGTCGCGCAACATCATGTAGTCACCAGCCAGTTCGGACAGCATCATGACCATGACGGCGCGACGGTCCTCGATCGATTCCTCGACTGCGCGGTTCTCGGCTTCCACGCTGCGGCGGATGCGACCGAACACGTCAATCTGCCAGCTGGCGCTGAAACCATAACCCAGATAGGCGGCCTGTGGCTGGTTTGCCGACCCGGCAGCTGTACCCGGACGCAGCGGCCAGTTGTCGATATTGATCGAATACCGGACATTACCGGCGGATGCCTGCGTATCCACCTGCGGATACCACTGCGATGCCTGCACGTCACGGATCGCGCGTTCGGCCATGATCCTCTGGCCCGCGACCTGCAGGTTGTAATTCCCTGTAATCGCCTTGTCGACCAGCTTGTCGAGTTCAGGATCCTTGAACAGGTGCCACCACTGTTTCAGTTCCTTGTTGGTTTCCTCGATTTCCTCGGGGGTGGCGGCGTGGTCATCCTCGGTAAACTTGGCCGGGGGTTTCATCCGGTCGGGCTGGTAGCGGGGGCCTACCGTACAACCGGCCAGGAAAATGGCCGATGTCAGGAACAGGCCGGTCCGGCGGGTAACTGCGTTGATGTTCATGATCGTGCCCGGCGCCTTACAGGTGGTCTTGCAGCCATGTCGTCAGACGGCCGCGTTGGGTACGGGACTGGGGACCGACGCTGATCGTGGCGGTCATGCCGGCCGCCAGTGTCACGCTGTCAGGCACATGGTCCAGGTGGATACGGACCGGGATACGCTGCGCCAGCCGCACCCATGTGAAGATCGGGCTGACATCCTGCAGCCCGAGACCGTCGGGCCTGCCGTTCTGGTCATTGATACCGCGGGCGATACTGACCACATGACCGGGCAGGATGTCCTTGTAACCCATCAGCTTGACACGCGCATCGTCACCCACATGCACGCCCCACATCTTCGTTTCCTCGAAATAGCCGTTGACCCAGTAGGAGTCGGCGTCAATCACCGCCAGCCGCGCATGGCCCGCCGTGACGTAGTCACCCACCCGCAGGTTGAGGTTGGTGATGTTGCCGTTGACCGGGGAATACAGGATGGAGCGCTGCAGGTTCAGCTTGGCCAGGTCAAGGGCCGCGCGCGCCGCATCGACCGACGCGATCTGCGTCGCCACGTTCGAGTTGAAGACTTCCTGTTCTTCCGCCGACACGATACCGCCCAGTCCCATGCGGCGGCGTGCATCATTCTGCTTGAGCTTCAGGTCTTCCAGCGCCCCGTCCAGACGGGCCTGCGCCTCGCGTATGGCCAGACGGAAACGGACGGGGTCAAGCACGAACAGGGGATCGCCCCGGTGCACGAACTGGTTGTCGACCACGGGCAGCTGCACCACGGTTCCCGACACTTCCGGCGCCACGTCCACGACATAGACGCGGACACGTCCGTCACGTGTCCAGGGGGCAATCATGTAGGTGTCCCATAAGGTGACGCCCATGACGATGGCCATCGTCACGACCGCCAGGGTCAGGACCACACGGATCAGGGTGCGCAGGAGGGGCATGGGGATTTCTCGAACCTTCTTGGGACAGTCAGATGTACAGGATCATCAGGCAGAGGACGCAAGTGTATAGCGCAACCTCGAACAGGGCGAGATGCCAGAACCATTTCATTATGCCGCACCACCATAACAGCGATCGCAGCAGCATGGTGACAGGCAGGGCAGCCACGGCATAGACGACAATCGGCGCCATGAAGACACCGAATAGGTTGAATTCGCTCAGCATCAGGCGGTTCTCATTCCGAACGGTCCCGTTGAAGGAGGAGCAGGCACGGACAGGCCATGACGGACTGTATTCCTGCCCGTCGCTATCTGTAGCCGACCAGACGCATGGAAGAAACCGGCAATGGAGACAAACTGCAAGGACGGGACATCCCGTCGTGGCATCGGGTGCCCCCATGCAGGCAGTGCCGGGGCAGGGGAACGCAATGGGATGGGCAGGGAAAGGGGGGTCATGCCTGTCCCCCGCCCGGGGTGCCGGTCCGGCTGCACAGATTGGCCTCGATCCGTTCAAAGACGGAATAGCAGGCCTGCAGTTCAGGGGTGGAAATGCCATGCAGCAGGCGGTTGGACACGGCTTCCACCGCATGGCGGACCTGACGTGCGGTGCGTTCGCCCTTTTCCGTCAGGCTGACCAGTTTTGAGCGTTTGTCGTCACGGTCGGGGGAACGGAACACCAGATCACGGCGTTCCAGTACATCAAGCAGGCGGGCAACGGACGGGGCTTCGATTTCAAGGGCGCGCACAAGGTCGGTCTGACGTACCGGCGGCGGCAACAGGCCAAGGTAGAGCACAGGCCGCCACGTCGCTTCTGTCAGGCCGTATTCCTGCAGGTCGCGGTCAACCTGCCTGCGCCACGCGGCGCCAAGCCGGGCGAGACGGCGACCAAACGACAGTTCCTTCTCGTTGCGCTCCAGATCGGGCATTCTGTTCCGCCAGCTGGGACATACAATTATTAAGCATGCAAACCATTTGCGTGCTTAGTATATCCGGAAGCTGCACGTTTCCAGAAAACGACAAAGTGAGCCAATGCAATTTCAGCATGGATACTATCTGGCAATGACGTGGATCATTGCCAGACTGCGTGGGCCGGTGGCCTGGGGGGTTATTTCCCGCGCCCCGTCATGGCCTTGAACAGGTTCCAAACCGCCCGGCCGGTATGGCGGGTCAGCGGACCGGCAACCGTGGTGGCCACGGCGGACAGGGCAACGGTCTGCCGCAGTTCGTTCAAGGCGTGTTCACGCGCGAATCGCACGCGGATTTCCTCCGGCGTCATGTAGGAGCGCCGCCCCATGACCAGCCCCATGATAACTACCAGAAGATCCGCCCCGAATACGGCCGCAGCCGAACCAAGGGCGCTGAAGCCCATTGTCTGGTAACAGAAGGCCCACAGCAGCCCATGGCCCGAGATGACTGCGAAAAAAGCAAAGATAGCCGCCACAACCAGGAATGCAGCCTGACGACCAAGACGGATCGCCATCAGCTTGCGTAGGGTCAGTTCCCCTTCAATGATGGTTTTACCGATTTCGCCTATTCTCATGATGCTCGCGTATCCTCTGGTTGCAGCAGGCTAGAAAGCCTTATTTCGTTGCGCGGCCAAGAAAATAGCCGATCACCGAGAAAATGGCGATAGCCACAAGCGAACGAGCGCGTGAGCCACCCTTCTTGGGTGCGTGTTCCGCCAGGTTTTCGCGTGCCTGGCCCGCCAGATGCTCCGCCTTGCTGGCGACATCATGCAGGGCCTGCCTGCCGTGGGTATGCAGCAGGTTCTCGATGTGGCCCTTCAGGGCCTGCAGGTCTTCGTGGGTGACGTGCTTGATGGTTTCGGTCTTGCTCATGATCGTTTCCTTTGTGACGAGTGAAGCCAACAATCCTCTGGTAAGGAGGTAACCATTGCTTATAACGCGTTATCTCCCCAGTCAGGTTTCTGTTATCGCATGTCTCCTTTCTCCATTCGGCTGGTTGTCAACGCGCTCCGGGCCTTTTCCGGTGCGCCGGGCCTGTCTTTTTCTGCCGCGGCGGGCACGTGCCTGACGGTTGTCAATGACAGGGCCGACTGCCTGTGCGTGCTGGCGGACATGCTGGCGGGCCATGCGCCCGCCTGGGGGGGGCAGGTCATGGTTGACGGGATTGACGTGACCGGCCTGCCGCCCGACCGGCGGCCATGCGCGCTGGTGGGATGGCGCGATCCGCTGTTCGCCCACATGACGGTTCAGGCCAACCTGGCCTTTGCGCTGCGCGCGCGGGGGGAGGAATCGCACGCCGTGGCGGCACGGGTGCGCGCCGTGCTGGCGCTGCTGGGGCTGGATGGGCTGGAACATGCCCGCCCCGCCACCCTTTCGCCCGAACAGGCGCTGCGTGTCATGATTGGCCGCGTCCTGGTGTTCGAACCGCCCGTCCTGGTGCTGGACGACCCGTTTACCCTCCTGCCGCCCGCGGGGCGCGTGGCCATGCGGCGTCTGGTCAGCCGGCTGGTGCGCGCGCGCGGCCTGTGCGTGGTGCTGCTGACGCGTGAGCGTGAGGATGCGCTGCTGCTGGGTGATGCCATCGCCTATATGGATGGCATGGAGATCGTGCAGCTTGGTACGGCGCTGGACCTGTTCGACCGTCCCGCGTGTGACCGGGTGGCGACCGGGTTTGGCCATGCCAACAGCCTGACAGCCCGCGTGGCCAGTGTCGATGATGACGTGGCCCTTGCCCACCTGCCCGGTGGCCTGCCGGTCGAAGCCATGGCGGCGCCGGGGGTGGAAGCGGACCAGCTGGCCACGCTGTGCATCCGGCCGGACCGGATCGCGGTCATGTTTCCCTCACGTCCCGGCATGGCGGGGGGCGCCGACCCCGACGGGCCGCCAGTGCTGGAGGCGACCCTGATGGACATGCGGCAGATGGGCGATCATGTGCTGCTGCGTTTCAGGCTGGCGAATGGGGAGGAACTGCTGGCGCGCCGTCCGCCCACCCCCGCCCTGCAGCGCGTGGCGGCAGGGCAGGTGGCCATGCTGGCGTGGCAGCCGGGGCAGGCAATTGCCTTTCCGTTCCGTGGTGAAATGGGGTAGCGTCCGGCATTCTTCGCCCCTGCCTGAAGGATTGTTTCCTGTCCGTGTTCCAGTCTGCGTCCCGTTCCCGCATCCGTATCGGCCTGTTCTGCCTGCTGGTGGCCCCCTCCGTCTGGTCCGCCCCGGCTATTGCTGCGACCCCCGTGCGGCACAAGGCTGCCCTTGTGGTCGCGAGTACAGAGTCGCAAATGACGCAGGCGCAGAATGCGGCCTTCCTCCAGCCTTTCGCGCGGGCGTCCCGCCAGCCGGTGGTGCGGCAGGCATGGAACGGCACCCTGGCGGAACTGGACGGGCATGGGTTGCATGCGGGGCGCACGGGTACATGGTCACTGGTCTTTGCCGAGGACACCACCATCCGCGCCGCCTGCGTGCGCGAACTGGTCATTCACCTGGCTGGTAGCGCCACCAACCCCGACGGGTGCGGCGTGCCGGGCATGACAGCCCAGGTGGTGGTGGCATGGGACCAGACACGGCGCAGGCTTGCGCCACGCTGGGCCGATTTCTGGGATATCGTGCGTTTTCCCGGCAAGCGTGGTCTGCGGCGTGACCCGCGTACCACGCTGGAAATCGCGCTGATGGCCGATGGCGTGGCGCCGGGTGATGTCTATAACCAGCTTGCCACCCCGCAGGGTGTCGATCGCGCCTTTCGCAAGCTGAGCCAGCTTCGCCCCTATATCACGTGGTGGTCCACCCCGGCGGACGCCACCAGCATCCTTGAACGCGGGCAGGTGCTGATGGGCAGCGCGCCCGGTGACGCGGTGCGCAGCATTGCCACACGCTACAGGGACAGGATCGGCATCAATACGGACATGGCGCTGTCCTATGGCCTGTCATGGGGTGTGGTGGCCGGACAGTCGGCTTTCCGGCTGGGGCAGGCGCGCAACCTGCTGCACTTTATCATCCAGCCCGACCAGCAGGCCGCGTTCCTTGCGCGCTATCCCGCCGCAACGCCGCCCGCATCCCTGCCTGCGTCCGTGGCGTTGCCGGTGGATGTGCAGTTCTGGCAGGCACACTATCCGGACCTGTCACGCCGCTTTGACACATGGTTGCGGGATGCGGGCTGATGCTGCCTGATCTTGCCGTCCGCCCGGCTGCAGTGATGGGGCTGGATGGAGCCTGTATCGCACTGGGTCTTGTGGTGGCATGCGGGCTGGTACTGGTAGTGCATGTGATGCTGTACCGGGCATGGCCCGCGTGGTGCGTGCTGCTGCGCGGGATGCTGCTTTGCCTGTTGTTGCCGGGACTGGGTCTGGCGGTATGGTGGCCATGCCTTACGCATGGTGGCGGTGTGGCGGGATGTCTCATGCAGGGCCTGTGTATCGCGCCCGCCGCGATGTGGCCGCTGCTGCGGGTGCTGGACCGGATTCCGCCGGGCCTGTCACGCACGGCCGGCGGTCTGGGGGCGGACGCGAACATGCGTTTTCGGCTGCTCTGGCTGCCGCTGCTGGGCCTGCCGGTGGCTGGGGTGATGGCGTTTTCGTTCGGTATGATCGCGCTATGCGCCATGGCGGCAGTGGCCGCGCATTGAAGATTTTATGGATTTGACACGGCAGGACCACGACCATGACAGATGAGACACCGCCATTTTGGGAAACGACACCCCTTGAGCAGATGTCTACCACGCAGTGGGAGTCGCTGTGCGATGGATGCGGCCGGTGCTGCCTGCACAAGCTGCGCGAGGACGAGACGGACGAAGTCCTGTTTACCGATGTCGCCTGTCGCCTGCTGGATACCACGTCCTGTTTGTGTACCGATTATGAACACCGCCAGCGCCGGGTGCAGGACTGTATCAGCCTGACGCCAGAAATGCTGGCGGATATCGACTGGCTGCCGCCAACCTGTGGGTATGTGCTGGTGCGTGATGGGGAGCCGTTGCCATGGTGGCACCCGCTGGTGTCCGGCACCCGTGACACGGTGCATGAGGCAGGCGTGTCCGTAAGCGGCAGGGTGATCAGTGAACGCAAGGCGGGCATGCTGGAGGACCATGTGGTTGACTGGCCGGGTGAAGCCCCGCGGGATGCATTCTGCCGCACGCGTCCGCCCCGGCGCTGATGAAAAAACAGTAAAGGTTTTCGGGTGCCGCTTTTTTTTAAAGACAGCGTTCCCTGAAGCTTTTTGAAAAAAGCTTCGCCAAGAACTTCCTTATGAATTGAGCGGGACGGTTTCATGGGCAGGATTCTGAAACAGTCTTTAACGGCAGGGACGCGGTGACAGCCGGAACGGAGGTCGTGCCCATCGCGTCCGGGCAGGTCACGGTCTGCTGGCGGGCGTCGCGTCAGGCGCGGCGTATTTCCATGCGGATCGATCCACGTAGCGGGCATGTCGTCATTACCCTGCCGCGCGGCGCGCGGCGGACGGATGGGCTGGCGCTGCTGCGCGCGCATTCCGCATGGGTGGCGGCGGGGCTGTCACGCCTGCCGCCGCCTGTTGACCTGTGCCATGGCGGCCATGTCGTGCTGGATGGGCGGCGCCATGAAATCCGCCACTGTCCCGACGCACGGCGTGGCGTATGGCTGGAAGACGGGGTGCTGCATGTCAGCGGTGCTGAAGAATTCGTCCCCCGCCGCGTCAGCGCCTACCTGCGCGCACAGGCGCAGGCCCGCCTGCCCGCCCGCCTGTGCGCACAGGCCGAATCCTGCGGCTTGAAACCGACACAGGTCAGGCTGCGCGATACGAAAAGCCGGTGGGGCAGCTGTTCATCCGATGGGTCGATCATGCTGTGCTGGCGGCTGGTCATGGCGCCGCTGGAGGTGCAGCATTACATCATTGCCCATGAACTCGCGCATCTGCAGCACATGAATCATGGGCCGGATTTCTGGTTGCTGGTGGACCGGCTGACCCCGCACAGGCGTCAGGCCGAAAAATGGCTGCATGACCATGGCGCCAGCCTGCACCGGATCGCCCCGGTCTAAAATCTTTCATTACTTTTCAAGAGATATCTTACGCGGTGAACTGTTCGGTTATGATCCGTTCCGACAGACTCTGCCCCGGATCGAACAGCACGGTGGTCTGCAGTTCCCGCGCTTCGCTGATTTCGACGGAAATGACATCGCGCACTTCGGTAAAGTCCGCCACGGCGGCCACGGGGCGCTTGTCGGTTTCCAGAATGTCGAAACGCACCTGCGCGGTGGAAGGCAGCAGCGCGCCCCGCCACCGGCGCGGGCGAAACGCACTGATGGGCGTAAGCGGCAGCAGGTTGGCCGACAGCGGCACGATCGGCCCATGCGCGGACAGGTTGTAGGCGGTTGATCCCGCCGGTGTCGAAATCAGTACCCCATCACATATCAGTTCGGGCATGCGCACGCGTCCATCCACCTCGATGCGGATTTTCGCCGCCTGCCGTGTCTGGCGGAACAGGAATACATCATTCAGCGCAAGGGCATGGATGCATCTGCCCTCGATCGTCGTGGCCTTCATGCGCAGCGGGTGCAGGATGGCCGCCTGCGCCGTGGCAAGGCGGGCGGGCAGGTCATCGGGCACGGCGGGATTCATCAGGAACCCCACCGTCCCGCAGTTGACGCCATATACCGGCAGGCTGTGCCCCAGCGTCGTATGCAGCATTTCCAGCATGAAGCCATCGCCACCCAGGCAGACCAGCGCATCCGCTTCCTCCGGGGGGCATTGGCCGTACTGCCCGACCAGACGTTCCAGCCACAGCTGCGCGCTTTCGTTCGGGGCCGCGGCAAAGCTCAGCTTTGTTGGAAGGTACCCATCGGCCCAGCCCGGGTACGACATGTCATTCATGGGGTGTGGATGGACAGGCGGTGATGCGCCATGACCGGCATGCGTTCGCGGATGCTGTCGGTTACCGTGCGCTCAAGGCGCGCGGTGCTCCACCCCGGTCCATCCGAAACCTGGGCCACGATGGTGCCCCACGGGTCGATGATCATGGAATGGCCGTACGTGCGGCGCTTCTGGCCATTTCCATCCGTATGGGTGCCGGTGGTACCGCAGGCGACCATCCAGCACTGCGTTTCGATCGCGCGTGCGCGCAGCAGCGTTTCCCAATGCGCCAGCCCCGTTTCCACCGTAAAGGCGGCAGGCACCAGCAGCACGTTCGCCCCCCGCGCCCGTAGCGCATGGAACAGCGCGGGGAAGCGGATGTCGTAGCAGATGGCCAGCCCCGCCGTGAGGTCAGCAGAAAGCGGTGCCGTCACGATATCCGAACCGGGTTCGTATGTATCGCTTTCGCGGTAGCCTTCGCCCCCGGGCGTGGTGACATCAAACAGGTGGATCTTGCGATAGCGCGCGCGTTCACGTCCCCTTGCATCAAACAGCAGCGCGGTATTGAACAGCCTGTCGCCATGCCGTTCCCCGATGGACCCGCCATGGACAATCACGCCATGTTCGCGTGCGATACCTGACAGGAACCGGTACAGCGGCCCGGCTTCCCCCGTGCCATCGGGGGCGGGCAGGGTTTCGGCCGCCGCGAACTTCATGTCCCGGGTGCCACCAAGGCAGCTCCACATTTCCGGCAGCATGACAAGGTCGGGCTTGTCCGCGGTGATGGCGGCGGTAATCAGTGCGCGGGCGTGTTCGATATTATCGGGCGCGGATGCGCCGGGCGCCATCTGGATGACAGTGGTGCGCATCAGGATACGTACTCCGTGGGCATTGGCCCCCGACCATAGGACAGGCAGGCCCGCGCCCGCAACCGGTATGGCCTGATCGTGCGCCCTGTTAAAAGCCGTGGCAGCGCGATAAGATGTGGCCGTACTTCATATTGAAAAATCAATGGCGCATTCCTCATCTTCCCGAACTGTCATCTTCGCCGCCCTTGGTGGCAACCTGCTGGTGGCGGCAACCAAATTTGCCGCCGCGTTCATGACCGGCAGCGCCTCCATGCTGAGCGAGGCCATCCACTCCCTGATCGATACCGGCAACCAGGGGCTGCTGCTGGTCGGCATGCGGCGCGCGACGCGACCGGCCACGGCCATGCATCCGTTCGGCTACGGGCTGGAACTGTATTTCTGGACCTTTGTGGTGGCGCTGCTGATCTTCGGGCTGGGGGCCGGTGTCTCCCTGTATGAAGGGATCATCCACATCATCCATCCGCAGCCCGTGGCGCATGTGCTGGTCAATTACGTCGTGCTGGTGGCCAGCATCGTGTTCGAGGGTTCGGTCTGGCTGATGGCGCTGCGGACCTTCCGCAAGGAAGGCAAGGGCCGTCGTGGCTGGGTCGAGGCCGTGCAGATGAGCAAGGACCCCACCGTGTTTACTGTCCTGTTCGAGGATACGGCGGCACTCAGCGGCCTTGGCGTGGCCCTTCTGGGCAACATCCTTGCCGAATGGCTGGAGATGCCGGTGCTGGATGGCGTGGCGTCCATCATCATCGCGTGCATCCTTGCGGTGACGGCGGCGTTCCTTGCGCGGGAATCACAGTCACTGCTGACTGGCGAAGGTGTCGCGCCGGAGGTGCTGGCCGCCCTGCGCCGCATGGCGCTGGCCGCCAGTGGGGTGGAGCGGCTGAATGAAATCCGCTCCCTGCATTTCGGCCCGCGTGACGTGCTGGTGGTGATCAGCCTTGATTTCCGCAACGACATGACGGCGGGACAGGTGGAAATCGTGGTCAGCGCGCTGGAACACCAGATCAAGCAGGCCTATCCCGAAGTGACCCGTGTTTTCATCGAGGCACAGGACAGCCGCACCCAGCCCCCGGGCACGGCCGCCAGCGGCAGCGTGCCTACGCCGTGACGAATTCATCCGCTCGGTAACCCTGTGCGAACAGCAGGGTGCGCAGGGTGGTGTGATTGACCTGGCTGGTGATTTCGCGCCGGACAGCGGGCTTGGCATGGAAGGCGATGCCCGCACCGGCCACACGCAGCATGGCAAGGTCGTTTGCGCCATCGCCCGTCGCCATGGCGTCGTCCATGTCCAGACCACCTGCGGCCACCAGGCGGCGCAGGTGCGCAAGCTTGGCATCCGGGCCGAGGATGGGCTGCCCCACCGTGCCCGTCAGCATGCCGTCGGCATCCAGCAGGGTATTGGCGTGGTTTTCATCAAAGCCGCACAGGGCCGCCACCCTGCTGGTAAAGAACGTGAACCCGCCCGACACCAGTGCCGTGCGCGCACCGTTCGCACGCATGGTGCGCACCAGTTCCACGGC
Organism: Komagataeibacter europaeus LMG 18890; assembly: GCF_000285295.1. Classification (GTDB taxonomy): domain Bacteria; phylum Pseudomonadota; class Alphaproteobacteria; order Acetobacterales; family Acetobacteraceae; genus Komagataeibacter; species Komagataeibacter europaeus. The sequence goes on from NZ_CADP01000028.1 coordinate 25,033, forward strand.
GCCGGTATTGAGCTTCACATCCTGCCACGCCCGTTCCAGCAGGCTGACCGGCAGGCCGCGCAGCAGGGCGACGCGCTCGCGCAGCGCGGATTCGAATTCGATTTCCCCGTTCATGGACCGCCGGGTGATGTCGGCAATCTTTTCTCCGATCCCGGCATGGGCCGCGATGTCATCCAGCGTTTCGCAACTGACGATGGTGCTGTCCATGTCCGCCACTAGCAGGCGCTTGCGGCGGTTGTCGCGTGGCGTTACCAGCACGTCCATCCCACGCCCGGCAAAGACGTCCCGCACGGCCCCGATATCCGGCTGCATCCATGTTGCGGGGGCAGTGCAGCCGATTTCGACCGCTTCCCCTTCCGACAGGGTGACGGGAGCACCGCCGCGCACCAGGTCACGCGCGGTCTGGATATCAACCGGCGTGAGGGATGTGGCGTCACGGTTGGCCACCAGTACAAGGGTATGGGAGAAGGAAGAGGAATCAGCCATGGGGTCCGGGTATATGACAGGTGAGAGACAATGACACGCCCCCCTGCCGGGCGGGCGCGCATGGCGGTGATCGTGGCGGGTCCGACCTGTTCGGGCAAGTCCGCACTTGCGCTGGCCCTTGCACGGCAGGTGAACGGTACCATCATCAATACCGATTCGATGCAGGTATACCGTGACCTGCATATCCTGACAGCCCGGCCTGACGCCACCGAGGAAGCCAGCGTGCCCCATGCGCTGTACGGCGTGCTGCCGGCAGCGGAACCCGGCAGTGTCGCATGGTGGCGCACGCAGGCCATCGCTGCGGCCCACGCCGCATGGGATGCGGGCCGGGTGCCGGTATTCTGTGGCGGCACGGGCATGTATTTCCGCGCGCTGACCGATGGCCTGGCGGATATTCCCCAGCCGCCCGACGCCATTCGTGCGCAGGCGCGTGACATGGTCGATCGCCTGGGACCGGAGGCCGTGCATGGGATGCTGCGCCAGCGCGACCCCGAAACCGCCGCCACCCTGCGCCCGACCGATGGCCAGCGCATCGCGCGCGCATGGGAAGTACACGCGGCCACCGGCCATGGGCTGGTCTGGTGGCGGCGTGAAGCGGTGCTGCCCCCGCTTGCCGCGCGTTTTGTCGCCATACGCCTGCATCCCCCGCGCGATGTGCTGCGCGCCGCCATCGCCCGCCGGTTCCAGGCCATGCTCGACCTTGGCGCGATGGATGAGGTCGCCCGCCTGCTGGCGCAGGACCTGCCCCCGGCCCTGCCTGCCATGCGTGCCCATGGCGTGCCCGAACTGGCCGCCGTGCTGCGGGGCGAAATGGATATGGCCACGGCCGTGCAGCAGGCCGTCCGCCTGACCGGGCAATACACGAAACGGCAGGCGACATGGTTCGCCCATCACGCGCTGGCGGCGGAGATGGACACGTTTTTATATGAAAAACGGTTTGAAAAATGCGAAACCGCGCAACAAATGGAAAGATGGAGCAATAAAATCATTTCTTTTGTTATTAACCGCATTGACGCGGGCCAAGGGTTTCCGTAAATCCGGCCCCGGGATTTCGCCTCCTGTAGCTGGCCGGATTGTTCCGGCGGCTTTGGGCGAAGGAGCAGGAACATGAACGCAGCATCGCACCAGACAGACCTGAAGCATCACGCCACTGGCACGGACACGACCGTACTCAGCGGTGCGGAAGTGCTTCTGCGCGTATTGGTCGAACAGGGGGTCGAAGTCATTTTCGGCTATCCCGGCGGTGCGGTCCTGCCGATCTATGATGCGCTGTTCCGCCAGGACGCAATTCGCCATGTGCTGGTCCGTCATGAACAGGCGGCCGTGCATGCGGCCGAAGCCTATGCCCGGTCCACCGGCAAGGTGGGCGTGGTGCTGGTGACCAGTGGCCCCGGTGCGACCAACACCGTGACCGGCCTGCTGGACGCCATGCTGGATTCGATTCCGGTCGTGTGTTTTTCAGGTCAGGTGGGCGTGCCGCTGATCGGCACCGACGCCTTTCAGGAAGCCGACACCACGGGCATCACCCGCCCGGCCATCAAGTACAACTATCTTGTCCGCCGGGCGGAGGAGGTGGCCCCCTGCGTGCATGAAGCCTTCCATATCGCGCGCAGCGGCCGCCCCGGCCCGGTGCTGGTCGACCTGCCCAAGAACATCATGGTCGGTCCCGCGCCCTACAGTGACGCGCCGCGCGTGCCGCATCCGTCCTATCACCCGCAGACCGAGCCGGGGCGGGACGTGATCGCCCGTGCCGTGGCCGCCATGAAGGGCGCGCGCCGTCCGCTGTTCTATACCGGTGGCGGTATCATCAACGCCGGGCCCGAAGCCTCCACCGCCCTGCGCCGCCTGGTGGAAAAGACGGGCTTTCCCTGCACGTCCACGCTCATGGGGCTGGGGGCGATGCCTGCGGGCGACCGTCGCTTCCTGGGCATGCTGGGCATGCACGGCACGTACGAAGCCAACATGGCCACCCATGACTGTGACGTGCTGATCGCGCTTGGCTCGCGCTTTGATGACCGCGTGACGGGGCGGCTGGATGCGTTCTCGCCCGGTTCGTTCAAGATCCATGCGGATATCGATCCCAGCCAGATCAACAAGATCGTGCGGGTGGATGTCGGCATCGTGGGTGACGCGCGGCGCGTGATCGAGATGATGCTGGAGGAATGGGACTGCACCTCCGCCAATACCCGCCAGCCGATCGATGTCGCGCAGTGGTGGCACCAGATCAGTGAATGGCGGAAGATCGACAGCCTCGGCTTTTCGCAGGACATGGCGCCCGATGCGATCATCCGCCCGCAATACGCCATCCGCCGCCTGCATGAAATGGCGACCGCCACCGGGCGTGACACCTATGTCTCGACCGAGGTGGGCCAGCACCAGATGTGGGCCGCCCAGCATTTCGGCTTTGACAGGCCCAATCGCTGGCTGACTTCGGGCGGTCTGGGCACCATGGGCTATGGCCTGCCTGCTGCCGTTGGCGCGCAGGTCGCCCACCCTGATGCGCTGGTGATCGACATCGCGGGTGAGGCCTCGACGCTCATGAACATTCAGGAACTGTCCACCATCGCGCAGTACCGCCTGCCGGTTAAGGTGTTCATCCTGAACAACCAGTACATGGGCATGGTGCGCCAGTGGCAGGAACTGCTGCATGAATCACGGTATTCCGAAAGCTACAGTGCGGCGCTGCCGGACTTCGTGAAGCTTGCGGAAAGCTTCCACGGGCGCGGCCTGCGGGCGACCTGCGTGGGGGAACTGGATGGCGTGATTGCCGAAATGCTGGCCCATCCGGGTCCGGTGGTGGCCGACATCTGTGTTGCGCAGGATGAAAACTGCTACCCCATGATCCCGTCGGGGGCAGCGCATAACCAGATGCTGCTCGGTCCCGATCAGGATGACGAGATCAGCGCCGAAGGCCGCATGCTGGTCTGATCGCCCGTCTGTCCCGGCGGGTTTCACCTGCCGGGCGCCTCTGTCCTTTCCTGCCGGCATGCAGCCTGCATGCCGGCGTCTTCAGCAGTCAGGAAACACCATCATGACCACGCAGCAGGAGAGCCCGGTCTCCGCGGTCATTTCCATTCAGGTCGAAAACGAAAGCGGTGCGCTGGCGCGTGTCATCGGCCTGTTTTCTGGTCGTGGATACAATATCGAAAGCCTGACCGTGGCCCCGGTTGATGAAACCGGCCGCCAGTCGCGCATCAATATCGTCACCACGGCGACCCCGCGTGTGCTGGAACAGATCCGCGCGCAGGTGGCGCGTCTGGTGCCGGTGTACCGGGTGTCGGTCATGACGGCGGCGGAACCCCACGTTGCGCGTGAAATGGCGCTGGTCAAGGTGATCGCCAGTGGCGAACGCCGCGCCGATGCCCTGCGCATCGCGCAGGCGTTCCGCGCCCATCCTGTTGATGCCTCGGCCACTTCGTTCGTCTTTGAACTGACGGGTGCGACCGACAAGCTCGATGCCTTTATCGACCTCATGCGTCCCCTTGGCCTGGCCGAGGTGTCGCGCACGGGTGTCGCCGCCATCGCCCGTGGCGCGGCAATCCTGTAAGGGTCGCGTTTTTACCTGATCGATTCGTTTTTCATTCCCAAGGAGTAAGACCATGCGCGTCTATTACGATCGCGATGCCGACGTGAACCTGATCAAGAGCAAGAAGGTCGCCATCATCGGTTACGGCAGCCAGGGCCATGCCCATGCCAACAACCTCAAGGACTCGGGCGTGACCGACATCGTTGTCGGCCTGCGTCCCGAATCAAAGGCTGTTGCCAAGGCCGAAGCCGCCGGCTTCAAGGTGATGACCCCCGCCGACGCCGCCAAGTGGGCCGACGTGGTCATGGTGCTGACCCCCGATGAGGGCCAGGGCGCGCTGTACAAGGAATCACTGGAAAAGAACCTGAAGACGGGTGCGGCGCTTGCGTTCGCCCACGGTCTGGCGATCCATTTCCGCATCATCGAAGCCCGTCCCGACCTGGACGTGTTCCTGATCGCGCCCAAGGGCCCGGGCCACACCGTGCGTTCCGAATACCAGAAGGGTGGCGGCGTGCCGTCGCTGGTGGCCGTGGCGCAGAACGCGTCGGGCAATGCGCTGGAAATCGCGCTGTCCTATGCATCCGCCAATGGCGGTGGCCGTGCGGGCATCATCGAGACGACCTTCAAGGAAGAAGTCGAAACCGACCTGTTTGGTGAGCAGGCCGTGCTGTGCGGTGGCCTGGTTGAACTGATCCGCGCAGGCTTCGAGACGCTGGTCGAGGCGGGTTATGCGCCGGAAATGGCGTATTTCGAGTGCCTGCACGAAATGAAGCTGATCGTGGACCTGATCTACGAAGGCGGCATTGCGAACATGAACTACTCCATCTCCAACACGGCGGAGTATGGTGAATACGTGTCCGGCCCGCGCGTGATCACGCCGGAAACCAAGGTCGAGATGAAGAAGATCCTGACCGACATTCAGGATGGCACCTTCGTGCGCAACTTCATTCTGGAAAACCAGTCCGGCAACATCGGCTTCAAGGCCACCCGCGCCCGCAACAACGAACACCAGATCGAGAAGGTGGGCGAAAAGCTGCGCGCCATGATGTCGTGGATCGGCAAGAACAAGCTGGTTGACAAGGCCCGCAACTGATCATCGCACGACCGGGATCGGGGATGGCGCGCCATTCCTTTTTCCAGACGCCAGCCGGGCTGTCCCGGCTGGCGTTTTTTTTATGTCGGCTTTTCCTGCCGTTGCCAGCATTTGCCGTGACACGGACAGGGGCGTGGTGTCACCATGCGCGCCGGATATGAACAGCAGGAGCACCGTACCGTGACGGATTACGTGATTCCCCCCTACACCCTTCCCGTTGTGCCAGTGGAGGGGCGTGCGGGTGTCTTTCCCGTCCGGCGGATATGGTGCGTGGGGCAGAACTACGCTGCCCATGCGCGCGAAATGGGCAGCAACCCCGAACGTTCCGAACCTTTCTTCTTTTCCAAGCCAGGTGATGCGGTGGTGCCGGGTGGCGGCCTGCTGCCGTTTCCGGTCAGTACGTCCGACCTGCATCATGAGGTGGAACTGGTGGCGGCCATCGGACGTGAGGGGGAGAACATCCCCGTGGAAAAGGCGCTGTCGCATATCTATGGCTATGCCGTGGGCCTGGACATGACCCGGCGTGACCTGCAGGCCGCCGCCAAGAAGGCGGGGCGGCCATGGTCACTGGCCAAGGGGTTTGACCAGTCCTGTCCCATTTCATCCATCGTTCCCGCATCGGTCTGTGGCCACCCCGAAGGGGGCGCCATTACGTTGAGCGTGAATGGTGAATCCAGGCAGAAGGGCGATCTGGTGGAAATGATCTGGTCCGTGGCCGAGATCATTTCCTGCCTGAGTCGCTTTGTCGCCCTTGCCCCCGGTGACCTGATCATGACCGGCACCCCATCGGGGGTGGGACCGGTCCGGCGTGGCGATGTGCTGCATGCCACCTGTGCCGGTGTGGGTGAACTGAACGTCACCTATACCGCCTGAATACCTGCGGCGCGGGCTGTCATGCCGTGCGCCAGCCATTGGGAGACTGTCTGGAAACAGAAAGTTCTTGGGTGCTGCCTTTTTTCAAAAAGGCGGCGTTACCTGAAGCCTTTTTACAATTTTCACGATGTTCCACAGACAGTCTTCCGGATCTCTTCATGAAGAAGGATTGAAAAGACATGCAATACCGTCAGCTTGGCCGCTCCGGCCTGCGGATTTCGGCATTTACGCTGGGGACGATGACATTTGGCGGCAAGGGTGACTTCGCCAAGACGGGAGATACCGACCTTGCCGGTGCGCGTCGGCAGATCGACCTGTGTGTTGATGCCGGGATCAACATGTTCGATACCGCCGACATCTATTCCACCGGCGTGTCGGAGGAAATCCTTGGCGCAGCACTCAAGGGCCGCAGCGACGACATCATGGTGACCACCAAGGCCCGTTTCTCCATGGGCAGGGGGGCCAATGACGCGGGTCTGTCACGCTATCATCTGGTCAGCGCGTGCGAGGCCAGCCTGAAGCGGCTGGGACGTGACCATATCGATCTGTACTACCTGCATGAATGGGATGGCCAGACCCCGCTGGATGAAACGCTGGAGGCGCTGGATACACTGACCCGGTCGGGCAAGATCCGTTATGCGGGGGTTTCCAACTTCTCGGCGTGGCACATCATGAAGGCGCTGGCCACGGCGGAACGCAACCGCCTGATCGCGCCGGTGGCGCAGCAGATCTATTATTCCCTGCAGGCGCGGGACGCGGAATACGAACTCCTGCCCGTGGCGGTGGACCAGGGGATCGGCGTGCAGGTCTGGAGTCCCATGGCGGGCGGCCTGTTGTCGGGCAAATACCGGCGCGGCAAGCCCCAGCCACAGGGAACACGGCAGATCGAGAACTGGGGCGAGCCCCCGGTCCATGATATCGAAAAGCTGTATGACGTGGTGGAAGTGCTGGTCAGCATTGCCGAATCACGCGGTATCTCGGCGGCACAGGTGGCGCTGGCATGGGTGGCGCAGCGTCCGGCGGTGACCTCCATCGTGATTGGCGCGCGGACCGAGGCGCAACTGATCGATAACCTCAAGGCCGCCGAACTGAGCCTGACAGCCGAGGAAATCAGCCGTCTGGATGACGCCAGCGCGCCGCCGCTGCTCTATCCGTTCTGGCATCAGGCCAGCACCGCGTCGGACCGACTTTCGGCCGCTGATCTGCTGCTGCTTGGCCCGACGGTCGCCAGGAAAGGCAAGTAGGGCAGATGTTTCTTTCCCTGCCCCCGACAGGGCAGGGAAACCTGTCGGTTGCATGCGGGATTGCCGCTGGGTGAATGGCCGGCCCGTTGATAAGACACGGCAATCTTGACATGGATCAAGGTTGCGAACCCGCAGGCAATGATCAGCTATCCCCCATGGAAATCCGGGCCGCCCAATGCGGTATGACAGGAAACAGGGGAAGGAAATCCACGCCCGATATCTTGTAATAACATCCAGTTGATCCCATCTGGAATCCAGCGCCATGCCGTTGCCTGTTGAGGGACGGCGCAAAGGCATCACCTGTTATGTCGCCTGATTGAAAGGGACGAGGGAATAGATGAATATCGAGAAATTTACAGAACGGTCGCGCGGCTTCCTGCAGGCAGCACAGACCATTGCCATGCGGGACTACAACCAGCAGTTGACGCCGGAGCACCTGCTCAAGGCCCTGCTGGATGATGATCAGGGGGCGGCTGCCGCCCTGATCCGCGCAGCCGGTGGGCAGGTTCCCGCCATTACGGCGGCGAATGAAGCGGCTCTTGCCAAGCTGCCCAAAGTACAGGGCGGTGGCGCGGGTCAGCCCAGTGCCACGGGCGAACTGGTGCGCGTACTGGATGCGGCCGAACAGGCAGCCCAGAAGGCGGGTGACGGATATGTGGCGCAGGACCGCCTGCTGGCCGCCATCGCCGCGTCCGAGACCCCGGCCGGTCAGGCCCTGCGTGCAGGGGGTGCGACGCCGCAGGCGCTGGAAAAAGCCATTGCCACCATCCGCAAGGGACGCACCGTGGATAGCGAAAACGCAGAAGCCAATTTTGACGCGCTGAAGAAATATGCCCGTGACGTGACCGAGGTTGCGCTGCAGGGCAAGCTGGACCCCGTGATCGGTCGTGACGAGGAAATCCGCCGCGCCATTCAGGTCCTTGCCCGCCGCAGCAAGAACAACCCCGTCCTGATCGGTGAGCCGGGTGTGGGCAAGACCGCCATCGTCGAAGGGCTGGCGCAGCGTATCGTCAATGGTGATGTGCCCGAAGCGCTGAAGAACAAGAAGCTGCTCTCGCTCGACATGGGCGCGCTGGTCGCCGGTGCGAAGTTCCGTGGTGAGTTCGAGGAACGGCTGAAGGCGGTCCTGAAGGAAATCGAGTCGGCTGAAGGCCAGATCATCCTGTTCATCGACGAAATGCACACCCTTGTGGGTGCAGGCCGCAGTGATGGCGCGATGGATGCCTCCAACCTGATCAAGCCGGAACTGGCCCGTGGCGTGCTGCATTGTATCGGCGCCACGACGCTGGATGAATACCGCAAGTATATCGAGAAGGATGCGGCCCTGGCCCGCCGGTTCCAGCCGGTCTATGTGGGTGAGCCGACGGTGGCCGACACCATCTCCATCCTGCGCGGGATCAAGGAAAAATACGAACTCCATCATGGTATCCGTATTTCCGATAACGCGCTGGTGGCGGCGGCGACGCTGTCCAACCGCTACATCACCGATCGCTTCCTGCCCGACAAGGCCATTGACCTTGTGGATGAGGCTGCAAGCCGTCTGCGTATGCAGATCGACAGCAAGCCCGAGGAGCTTGATGAACTCGATCGTCGCCTGATCCAGCTCAAGATCGAACGCGAAGCCATCCGCAAGGAAGACGACGCGGCCAGCAAGGAACGTCTGGTCAAGCTGGAAGCCGAACTGTCGGAACTGCAGGAAAAGTCCGATGCCCTGACCGCTGCCTGGCATGCTGAAAAGGACCGCGTCAACGCGGTGCAGAAGCTGCAGGAAGACATGGACCAGGTCCGTTCGGATATCGAGATCGCCCAGCGCAAGGGGGATCTGGGCCGTGCATCGGAACTGATGTACAGCCGCCTGCCGCAGCTTCAGGCCCAGATTGCCAAGGCGCAGGAAGAAGCTGACCAGATCAGCAAGGGCGATGGCATGGTCAGCGATACCGTGACCGATCAGGGCATTGCCGCTGTCGTGTCGCGCTGGACCGGCGTGCCGGTGGACCGGATGCTGGAAGGTGAACGCGCCAAGCTGCTGCGCATGGAAGACGAACTGCGCAAGAGCGTGGTGGGGCAGGAACCTGCCCTCAAGGCAGTGTCGAACGCCGTGCGCCGTGCCCGCGCCGGGCTGCAGGATCCCAACCGTCCCATCGGTTCGTTCCTGTTCCTTGGCCCGACGGGTGTGGGCAAGACGGAACTGTGCAAGGCGCTGGCCCGCTTCCTGTTCGATGACGAGAAGGCCCTGCTGCGTATCGACATGAGTGAGTTCATGGAGAAGCACGCGGTTGCCCGTCTGGTCGGTGCCCCTCCCGGTTATGTCGGGTATGAGGAAGGTGGCGTACTGACCGAAGCGGTTCGCCGCAGGCCCTATCAGGTCATCCTGTTCGATGAGGTCGAGAAGGCGCATGAAGATGTCTTCAACATCCTGCTGCAGGTGCTTGATGATGGCCGCCTGACGGATGGACAGGGACGCACGGTTGATTTCCGCAATACCCTGATCGTGCTGACCAGCAACCTCGGTTCTGACGTGCTGGCCCATCTGCCGGACGGGGAATCGGTCGAAAGCGTGCGGCCCGAAGTCATGCAGGTCGTGCGCAATCACTTCCGGCCTGAGTTCCTCAACCGTCTGGATGAGATCATCCTGTTCTCCCGTCTGCAGAAGGCGGATATGGGCAAGATCGTGGAAATCCAGATCGGTCGTCTGCGCAAGCTGCTGGATGAGCGCAACATCCAGCTGCGCCTGGACAAGGGCGGC
>NZ_CADP01000027.1:0-19868 GCF_000285295.1 Komagataeibacter europaeus LMG 18890
GATCTTTCTCCTCGTTCATGCCGCCGACATCCAGGACCGTGATGGGGCGGTTGATGTTCTGGCGGCAATACGCAGGCGCTTTCCCTGGCTGCGCCACATCTTTGCTGATGGCGGCTATGCTGGCAACAAATTGCGATCCGCGCTCGCCTCCATGGGAAAATGGACGGTCGAAATCATCAGGCGGTCCGATACGGCGAAGGGCTTTCAGATCTTGCCTCGCCGCTGGGTGGTTGAACGGACATTCGCCTGGCTGGGACGGTGCAGGCGGCTCGCCAAAGATTGGGAAAAGTCCATTGCTTCCTCAACCGCATGGACATTGATCGCCTCGATCCGCATGCTCACACGACGGACAGCAAGGCATTGTCAAGCTTGGAAAACTTTCGGATCGGGCTCTAACAACAAATGCCAATTTATATCCAAAAATGACAATATCAAAAAAAGGAATAGGGCTGGATATTAAACTATTTATGAAACACGACTAAAAAAATAGGAACCCGTATACATAATAAAGCCACCCGTTCGATCGACCGGGTGGCTTGTTTTATAATGCTGCATGCCGCGCGTCCCGCCGCACCTTACAAACCGCACCACCCCAGAAGCAGGCACATCCCCAGACCCACCACGCCAATCAGGGTCTCGATCACCGACCATGTGCGCAATGTCTGCGGTACCGTAAGCCCCAGCGCATCGCGCACCTGCCAGAATCCCGAATCATTCATCGGCCCGAACATGACCGCCCCCGCTCCCGTCGCCAGCACCAGCAGTTCGGGCGAGGCACCCGCCCCATGCACCATGATCGGCGCCACGATTCCGGCCGTGGTGCTCATGGCGACCGTGGCGGACCCCACCGCCACGCGCATGCCTGCCGCCAGCCCCCATGCCAGGAACAACAGCGGGACATGCATGTCCACCGCAGCGCGGGCAATCGCATCGGAAATGCCGCTATCCATCAGTTCCGCGCCAAAACCGCCACCCGCGCCAATCATCAGCAGCAGGCTGGCCAGTGGACCGAGGCATTCGTTGGAACAGGCCAGGATTTTCTCACGCGTCAGTCCCCGCCGCAGCCCCAGCGTCCAGAACGACAGCAGGGCCGCCAGCGCCAGCCCCACATTGGGGTCCCCCACGAAACGCAGGGCCTCGACCCAGTCCCCCGTGGTCGGCCCCATGAACCGGGTGGCCGACCCCGCCAGCATCAGCACGATGGGGGCGAGGATGGTGAACAGCGTAATGCCAAATCCCGGCAGGTCCGCATGTGCGCGGGGCGCATCGTGCCCATGGTCATGCTCCGCCCCCATCCCGGCATCCGCAGGCAGGCGGGGGACGATAAAGCGGGTATAAAGCGGCCCCGAAATGATCGCGACCGGCACGCTGACCACGGCCCCCATCCAGATTACACGCCCGATATCGGCATGATAGGCAGCAAGGGCGAACATGGTGCCGGGATGGGGTGGCATATATCCCTGCACGACCGACAGGGCGGCCGTCACCGGCAGCGCCACATGCAGGATCGGCCGCCCGGTCTGCCGCGCGATGGAAAAGGCCAGCGGCACAAGGATGACAAAGCCCACGGTAAAGAACACCGACAGCCCGACCAGCAGGCCGATCACCATCATGGCCCAGTCCAGCCGCCGTGGCCCCGCGAGTGCCACCACCGTCATGGCGATGCGGTCAGCCCCGCCTGACACCTCCAGCATCTTGCCCAGCATGGTCCCCAGCGCGATGACCGAGGCAATCTGCCCTAGCACCTGCCCCGCCCCGCCTTCAAACGACGACACGACCCGTGAAGCGGGCATGCCGGCGGCAAACCCCAGCAGCATGGATGCGATCAGCAGGGCCAGGAACGGATTGAGCTTGACCCGTTCAATCAGGAAAACGACAACGCATATGGCCACAACAGCCAGTAACAGGGCCATTCCGACCGACATTGACGCCTATTCCCCCAATTCCATGTTCCGATGCGTGGCCTGTCATGGCATCAGCCAGCGGGTGTGGACATGGTGTTTACTATATCAGGACCGGACAGGAAGACCTGATGCAGGTCAGTCAGCGACTGTTTCAAAACAGACCGTTGATAAAAGATACAGGTTTCCGGGTGACCCCTTTTCCAAAAGGCGGCGTTCCCTGAAGCTTTTTGAAAAAAGCTTCACCAAAAACTTTTCTGATTTTCGGGACACGTTCTCATGGCCCAGCGGCGGAATCCATCATCACGTCCTCCGCCTGCCGCAGCACGCGGGACAGGACATCCATCATGTCCTGTACCCTGTCGGCGGGAATGCCATCCAGCACGCGCGCTTCCATGTCAGCGCAGATCCGGTGCAGGGTCGCGCATTTGCGCCGGCCGCGCGCGGTCAGCACAAGGCTCTTGGCGCGCCTGTCCTCCTGATCGGGATGGCGTTCGACCAGCCCTTCTTCCTCCAGCAGGTCCAGCACGCGCACCAGCGCCGAACTGTCGGTATTCATGGCATGGGCCAGCGTGCGCTGGCTGACGCGGTCGGGCAGCATCATGAGGTACGCCAGCGGGCGCATCATCGCCATGCTCATGCCTTCGGGACGTAGCGCACGGTCCAGACCCAGCCGCCACGTATTGGCCAGCCGCATGGTCAGGAACGTCATCCTCATGTCCTGAAAACCCGCGCCCTCGATATCTGGCAATGGTGAACGGTCAGCCATGCGCATCCCCTGCTGGTGTCAGACCCCGCCGAAGTCTTCTGCGTGCCCGATAGCATGCCCGCCCGGTCCGATCATGACCCATTTATGCGATGGCTGCCCGGCGGCACCGATATGCAGGACAGATATAATTGACATGGCATTAATTGTCATACAATAAATTGCGCTCCATACCCTTTAACTTCCTGCGGCATGCGTTATCAGATGCCCAAAACGCCGCAGCCGGGAGTCGGCACCCACATGTTTTCCAGCCTTACGCGCCATTTTTCCGACGACGCCCAATGGGCTACGCTGCGCACCACGGCGGCGTTCAGCGGGCGTGCCCTGCTGTCGGTTGCCATTGCGCTCTTCCTGGCGTTCAGCTTCCAGCTCCAGTCCCCCATGAGTTCGGTCACAACGGTCATGATCGTGGCCAACCCGACAGTGGGCGCGCTGGTATCCAAAAGCGTATGGCGCGTGATCGGGACCATTATCGGCGCGTCCATCAGCGTGGGGCTTATGGCGGTGTTCGTGCAGTCCCCGGTACTGTATTTCATGGGGCTGTCATTCACGGTGGGACTGGCGTGCATGGCGGCGACTTTCCTGCGGCTGTTCCGCGCCTATGCCGCCGTGCTGACGGGTTATACCATCGTCATCATCTCCGCCCCCGCGTTTGATGACCCGGATGGCATTTTCCTCAGCGCCATGTCGCGGCTTTCCGCCGTGGTGGTGGGGATCGTGACAACGGCGGCGGTGTTCATGGTGACCTCGCCGCGCCGCTCGGACACCCTGTTCGTGCAGATCCACGCCCTGTTCCGCGATACGATCGGCTATATCCAGGCGTTTCACCAGGGCTATACCAACGTGCCCGCGCAGGACCCCGACGCGCTGCCGGGCAGCACGTTCCGCTCCCTGCCGACCAATTTTCACGACAGCCGGGCGGCCATGCTGGCGCGGATCGGGCGGCTGTCGGATGCGGTGGAATACGCGGCCACCGACAATTACGACATAAGCGTGCGCGAACGTGAAATCCGCGCGGGGCTTGCGCGCCTGTCGGGTATCGTTGCGTCTTACCATCCCCACACCATCACCGCCGCCGATACCGAGCAGGACCGTGCGGTGCATGCCGAAATCGTGTCCATGCTGCAGTTCCTCATGGACCGGACGACGGGCCGGACGCTGGAATCCAGCTGGATGGAGGGCTGCGCGCGCATACGCCATACCCGCGACCTCATGATCGCGCAGGCGCGCGGGACGCATTCCCCGCAGTCGCTGCTTTTCCTTGATGACATACAGGACCTGCTGGGCCAGATCGAAACCGCGTTGCAGGATCTGTCGCGCCGGGGCAGCGCGGGCCGCAGGCTGCGGCTGCAGCCCTATCTGGAATGGCCGACGGCGCTGCGCAACGGCGCGCGCGGCATGCTGATCACCATGTCGGCGTGCCTGATCTGGTACGTGCTGCACTGGACGGCGGCCCCGACCATGATGCTGTACGTGGTGGCGGCGGCCAGCCTGCTATCCACCCTGCCCTCCGCATCCCGCGCGGCCGGGCTCATGGCGGCGGGCACGGCGCTGGGGGTTCCGGCGGGACTGTTATGCCATACCTACCTGCTGCCGCAGGTAGATGGCTACCCGCTGCTGTGGCTTTCGCTGTGCATCATGCTGCTGCCGGGCATATGGTTGCAGTTCCATCCGAAATTCGGGGTTGGCGGGTTTGGTTACGGCGTGTTTTCGACCGTAATGCTGCAGGTCAACAACCCGATCCATTATTACAACGACATAAGCCTGCTCAACGGCTGGATGGCGCTGCTCATGGGGTGCATCATGCTGGTGCTGTCGTTCCGGGTGATCCTGCCGCCCAACCACAGGCTGGATGCCGCCCGCCTTGTCACGTCGCTGACGCGCAGCCTGCGCAGGCTGGCGCTGTCGGGACGCAGGCAGGGCAAGGAATGGCTGGTATGGGAAAACCTGCAACTGCAGAAGGTGCTGCGTCTGGCGATGCGGCTGTCCTTCTTCGCCCGGCCCGCCATGATCCATGAATACATCGATGCGGCGCTGGCCACGCTGTCACTGGGGCGACTGGTGGAGCGGATCCGCATGATTGCCGCAAGTCCCGAGATAACCGGGGCGCAGCAGGTCGCCATTTACGATGCGCTCGATACCTTCGCCGAACTGGCGCACAACCCGCTGCTGACGGCGGCGGGCCTGCGTCGGGCGGCGGACATGCTGTGCCCGCCCGACGCGATCACGCTACGCCCCCCCGCGCAGGTCGAGGCCATGGCGTGTCTGGAGCAGGCGGCGCGGATCATCCAGGACATTCCCGGCTTCCTTGACCAGCGCGGCCCGCTGCAATGGGCGGAAGACTATCCCGCCGCCCACCGTCCGCCGCTTGCGGCCGTCAGGACGGAATCCGGCTGAGCACCGAGAACGACACCGCATCCATGACCGTCGTGTCCACTTCATCACCCGGCTTCAGGGTCTTGAGGAAGTCCTGCATCGGCTTCTGGCGCACCAGCACGACGCGGGTAATGTCATCGGGATCGACAAACACGACCTGATTGCGCGTGGTGTCCACGCCCGTCACCTTCACGCGTTCACGCTTGAAGGACACCATCATGCCATGCGGGTGCGGGCCGGTGCGCGTGCCTGCGGCGCTTTCGGTCGATTCCGGCATGGGCGCGCCCGGCGGCGCGATGACGGCGTCAATGGTGCGCACGATGCGCAGGCCGATCTTGTCACCGGCATGCAGGACCGGCAGCTTGGCGCGCACGTCAGGGTCAACGCGCACGGTATCCAGGTTGCCCGCCTTGTCACGCAGCAGCACCATGCCCGCTTCGTGGTCCACGCTTTCGACGATTGCAGTCGCCGTCTGGTTGCCCACGATAACCGGGGCGGCCTGCGCCATGGCGGATTGTGACGCGCCACACAGACTGGCGGCGCCTGCCGTTATGGTAATGGCCAGTGCCGCCGCGACGCGACGGGGTGCAAACAGCTTCACGTTCATATTTCTTGTTCTTTCCTCAATCTCTTGACGGGTATGGACCCCTGCCGGTTGGACCTGCGCCCAGGCCGACTTCATCATATTCCATAACGTCTAAATGCAGTCATGTATCCAAAGATGTATGGCGGTCAGGCATAGTCCGGAACGCCGGGCATGACCACAAAGCCCGGCAGGCCACGCATCCGTCGCGCCCATCGCCGCAGGGCGGGACAGGTGTCGCGTTCCACCCCAAGGTCCACCGTCAGCGCGAACACGACGAACAGCACCACATCGGCAATACTGGCGGCGGGGGCTGCGAACCAGTCATGCCCCTCCATCGCGCGCGCACTCATGTGGTCTTCCATCCGGCGCAGGGCGGCCACCAGCGCGCCCATGGGCGGCAGGACCGGCAGCGTGGTGCCAAAGGCGGCATCGCGTGCCGCCGCCATCGTATCGAGCGCCGTCGTCCCGAAATCCAGCCAGTCGAGGATCGCCCATTCATGCGCCGGATCCAGCCATGCCCGCGCAACCTCCGGCTGGCGGGCGATGAACTGCATGATGACGCCAGGGCGTGACAGGCGCACACTGCCCGCCACCAGCACCGGTGGCCGCTCCCCCGCCCGCAGTCCCGCGGGGCGCTGGCCCACGGGCAGGTCCGTGTCCACCGCCCGTATCTCATACGTCATGCCCATGAGCGACAGGCCAAGACGTACGGCATAGCAGCGCACATCCGGCGTCCAGTCATACAGGACCAGTCTGGCGGTCATGCCATTTCTCCCGCGATCAGTCCGTTCATGACGGGGGCGATGCCAGCGCCACTTTCCACCGCGTCACGCAGTTGTTCGGCCCAGCGTGACAGCGCGGGGTACGACGGGCCATCCGCATCCGCCACCCGCACCACATGCAGCATGGCCTGCCCCGCCACCGGTTCATGCACCGCCAGGCCGACCGGCCCGTGCCACGCAATCCCCGCATCGGGCGCGATGCCGGCCGCATGGCGCAAAGGCCCCACGGATGCCTTGACGTGGAGGGTGCGCACCGGCAGCACGTTGTCCGGCCCGGTTCCCCCGGCGGGAAAATCCTCCGCCCCGTCCATGCTGACCCATGCAAGGCCCGCATGTTCGCGCACGCCATAGGCATGTACATGGATCGAGGCAGGCACGCGCACCTGCGGGTGAGCCGGGATCAGCCTGCACCGCGCGCCGCCGCCAAACTGCCAGCCGTGGTACAGGCACCCCAGCGCATCATCGCGCACGAAGCCGAAACTCAGCCGCATGCCCCGATGGGGGCAGCGGTCTTCCCACGCATGCAGCGTTGGGGTGGGTGCGTCCTCACGCCACAACACGACTTCGCGGCCACCAATCCGCACGCCCGCGACCTCGCCACGGCGTATATCGGACAGGACGCTGACCGGCTGCCATCTTTTCATACGTTCCCCGCTTCCTTCCATCAGGCCCTGAGGATTGCACACCGCGGGGCGTATCGGACACAACAGCGTGTATTCTTTCACGCAACACCATGGCGTGCCACCATGATGGCAGCTAACATTACGCCACCGTCACGGCAATCCGCATACAGCGCGATGGCATACCGCAAACAGGAACCGGGCAATGACACAGATCACCGCCGATGAAACCATCCTGTCCGACTGGCATGTGATCAGTCCCCTGTCACACCTGCGCACCACACCCACCGATACCATGCTGCTGGACCGGCACATAACCTTCGGTCTTGATGCGCGGGACAATCCCTTCGCCTGCGACGTGGCGGACAGGCGCGCCCTGCCGGTCCGTGCCCGCCACGGCTGCCTGTGGACCTGCCTGGGCACGCCAGCGGGTGACATTCCCGCCATTGACGAAGCCCTGGAACCCGACCGCAGGCTGCTTGATTGCGGGGTGTTCACGGTGCGGACATCGGCCCCGCGCATTGTCGAGAATTTCCTCGACATGGCGCATTTCCCCTTTGTCCACACCAACATACTTGGTGCCGAACCGAACACCGAAGTCGCGCGCTACACCATTGAACTGCGTGATGGCGGCAAGGAGGTCTGGGCCACGGACTGCCATTTCTTCCAGCCGCAGGCTGCCCTGTCCGCCACCGACGGGCTGGATACGGAATACCTGTACCGCGTGGCGGGGCCGTTCGTGACGCTGCTGTACAAGACCTGTCCCGCGCAGCCCGGACGCTTTGACGTCATTGCCCTGTTCGTGCAGCCGATGACGCAGGAATGTTCCCGCGCGCATCCGGTCATGTTCCTGATCGATGATGTCTCGCCCCAGGCCAACCTTATCGAATTCCAGCAGACCATCTTCCTGCAGGATCGTATCATTCTGGAAAACCAGCGTCCGCGCCGGCTGCCGCTTTCGGCCGGGGCGGAAATCCCCACCGTGGCGGACCGCATGTCGGTCGCCTACCGCCGGTGGCTGCGCGACCGCGGGGTCAGCTACGGCACGACGGCCTGAACACCTGCGCCTGACGCATTACCCCCTTCCGCCGGGTGGGGCTGCCCGCGCGGGACACATGGTGTAAGCGTCACGCATCACCAGACAGAGACAAGTCAGGATAACCACCCATGACCGACCAGACCCAGCCCGACGCCTTTGAACAGGGCAAGGCCGCCGCCACCAGGGGCGAGCCCCTGATCGAAAACCCGTTTGACGAGACCCTGCCCGCCTATGAACAGTGGAACAAGGGATGGTGGGCCGTGCGCGAAAACGATGGCGACTTCGACCCCTTTGCCGAAAAATAAGCCTTAGGGCCACGATGGTGTGAGGTCATTGAAACGTGAGTGTTCCCCCCATTGTAGAGGGACCGCGCCACGTGGAATGAATGGCGCTGACGGTTTTGCTGAAATGAAAACGGCGACTGTCCTCAGGGAAAGGCGGCATCGGCAACGGTGCCGCCTTTTTCCATTCAGGCGATCATGACCGCGCCGACATGCTGCCCGGTGCGCTGGGCTGCGTCTGGGCGGCCATCCGTCCCCCCATCCGCGCACAGACCCTGAAGGCCAGCAGCGCGCCAGCCGATGTCACGAAAACCGGGATCCACATGTCATGCCCCAGATGCGTGAACTCGATCCCCAGCGCCACCGCCGTCAGCGGCATGGACATGAACGTGCCAAGGAAGGCGATCCCGCCCAGCAGCGCCACGCTGCCCGCATCCACCACAGGCAGCACCATGTTCCACGCCCCCGCCAGAACGGTGGACAGCAGCGCCCCCATGGTCAGGCTGGGTGTCAGCAGGCCACCCGCCGCGCCCGCGCGCAATGCCCCCATGATCACCACGACCTTGAGCACAAGCAGGATTGCCGCCAGTTCCATGCCCAGCCGGGCTGACAGCGCCAGTTGCATCGGCCCGCGCCCGTTACCCGGCAGCTGCGGGTAAAAACAGGTCAGCACCCCCAGCAGGGGAAACACCACCAGGCACCAGCCGATGCGTGAGACACCCTTCGCCGCGCGGTTCTGCACGATACCCATCAGCCGCCTGGCCACATGCGCGCCAGTACCGATGACCGGACCGGCGCATATCGCCCACAGCACCACGGGTGCGGTGACCGCCATCGGCCCGGTTTCATACTGGTGTACATTGCCCAGCACCGCCCACGGCACGAATGCCCCGATAGCCGACGCCGCCACCGCGCACAGGACGGCCCGCTGCCCGACGGTGCCCAGCAGTACTTCGAGGATGAACAGCGCACCGCCCAGCGGCACATTATAGACGGCCGACAGCCCCGCTCCCGCACCGCAGGCGATGAGGATGCGCCGGTCATCCGCCACAAGATCCAGCATGCGGCCCGTGCCGGTGGCCAGCACGGCACCCAGTTCACGCGGCGCCACCTCACGCCCCAGCGGCGAGCCAAGGGCCACGGTCACGATCTGCAGCAGCAGATGGATGAGGGTGGATAGCGGCGGCATCGGCCTGCCCGGACCCGTCTTGCCAACAGCAGCGGCAATGCTGACCAGGGGCCGGCCAAAACGCCCCAGCGCCCACCAGCCCACGCCGGCCACGACACCCGCAATGGACAGGGCCACAATACGCCGCCAGCGCGGAGCGTTGCTGACGCCCTGCAGGAAGTTATGCGGCCCATCCGCCTGCCCGTAGCCATAGGCAACATGCTGGATCATGTGCAGCAGCAGCGACAGCACCGTACCCCCCAGCCCGGACAGGATACCCGTGCAGACAACCGCCATGGCCATGACCGGCCAAGGCGAGGAAGCGGCAGGTGGAACGGAAGGGGAAGCGGATGTGGTCATGATTGCATGGGGTATGCCGGATCAGGGGCCGGATGCAAGACAGGTTTCAGACGCGGTGGGACAGGCCGGATAGGTCACAGGCTCCCATGCTGCTCCCGGCGCGATCCAGCGTCGATGCGGTCATGCAACGCGAAAGCATCCGCGCCCGTGGAAAACGGGGCCTGATCCGCCATGACAGGCACGGGAAGGGGCTGGCGCACAGGATTGGCCGAAGGCAGGAACGCAACCGCCGACATGGGGATGTCTTGTGGCGCACGCTGTCCCGGCTGCGTTACGAATGCTAAGGACACGTAACATTACAAAAGCGGAAAAAGGCCGTTACCCCATGCGCCGGACATGCCCAAAAACCGCACGGACGGAAAGATCCGGCATGAAGTGGAAAAGCGCCTTTCATTACAAAAACATTTCGATAATGACGCTGACCCTTAACGCAGGTCGAAAACGGGGAACATGCCGCGTCCGTAATGGCAACACACAGGCACTGCACAATCGGGTCCAAAGGCGGTAGCAAGTTCATATTGCTTCCGTATATGGTTACCTGTACGGAACAGAGACAGCGAAAAGATGTTTCAGGGGCAAGGCAGGAAGGGAACGAAATGAAATTCGTTATTGCCGTCATCAAGCCGTTCAAGCTCGATGAGGTGCGTGAGGGGTTGCATTCCATCGGGGTGGATGCCCTGACCGCAACCGAGGTCAAGGGTTATGGCCGCCAGAAAGGCCAGACCGAAATCTATCGCGGCGCCGAATACAACATCCAGTTCCTGCCCAAGATCAAGCTGGAGATCGCGGTGGCGGACGCACAGTGCGACAAGGTGGTGGACGTGATCCAGAGCGCCTCGTGCACCGGCAAGATCGGCGATGGCAAGATCTTTGTCCTCGACCTTGAACAGGCAATGCGTATCAGGACACAGGAAACCGGAGAAAACGCGCTGTGATCACAAAGATTGGCAAGAGCGCCCGCCCGTTCGGGGCAGCGGCCGTAACTGTCGCGCTGTCCATGGGCAGCCTGCCCGCCATGGCGGCCGACGCGGCCCCCGCCGCGATCGATACGGGTGATACGGCATGGATGCTGATCAGCACGGGCCTTGTGCTGATGATGACCATTCCCGGCCTTGCCCTGTTCTATGCCGGGATGGTGCGCAAGAAGAATGTGCTGGCGACCCTCATGCAGTCGTTCAGCATCTGCTGCATCATGACGGTCGTGTGGATGGTGCTGGGCTACAGCCTGACCTTCACGTCGGGCAACGCGTTCATCGGCGGGCTGTCGCGCGTGATGCTCAACGGTCTTGGCGCGGGGATCTCCAAGGGGTCCGACGTGGCCTTCACCATGGCCGCCGGCACGCCCGCCGCGACCACCATGACCATTCCCGAAAGCGTGTGGATGACGTTCCAGATGACGTTCGCCATCATCACGCCCGCGCTGATTACCGGCGCGTTTGCCGAACGCATGAAGTTCAGCGCGCTGTGTGTCTTCACCATCCTGTGGTCGCTGATCGTGTACGTGCCCGTAGCCCACTGGGTCTGGGGACCGGATGGATGGGTCGCCAGCAAGATCGGCGCGATCGACTTCGCCGGTGGTACCGTCGTGCATATCAATGCCGGTATCGCGGGTCTTGTCGCGGCCCTGGTGATCGGGCGGCGCAAGGGGTACGGGGAAGAAGATCTGTCCCCCTACAACCTGACCTACGCCATCATTGGCGCGTCCCTGCTGTGGGTGGGCTGGTTCGGGTTCAATGCCGGGTCCGCCGTGGGGGCGAACGGGCGCGCGGGCATGGCCATGGCCACCACCCAGATCGCGGCGGCTGCCGCTGGCGTGTCATGGATGTGCGCCGAATGGATGAAGACCGGCAAGCCGACCGTGCTGGGCATCATTTCCGGCGCCGTGGGCGGGCTTGTGGCCATTACGCCCGCAGCCGGCTTCGTGCTGCCGGGCGGCGCGCTGATGATCGGCCTGGCTGCCGGCCTGATCTGCTTCTGGGGGGCGACGGGCCTCAAGCACATGATGGGCTATGACGACAGCCTTGACGCCTTTGGCGTGCATGGCATTGGCGGCATCGTGGGCGCGCTGCTGACCGGCGTGTTCGCCTATGGCCCGCTTTCGGCCACCGACGCCAGCCCCGAAGGGGTCAGCGGATCGTTTTCGCAGTTCGTGGCGCAGGCGGAATCCGTTGGCGTCACCATCGTATGGTGCGCGGTGCTGACCTTCATCATTCTCAAGCTGATCGACCTGACCATTGGCCTGCGCGTCACGCGTGATGAGGAAATGGAAGGGCTGGACATGAGCCTGCATGGCGAGCGGATCAATTCCTGATCCCCTCCGCCTGTTCCTGCATCCCTGAAACTGAGGGCGGCCCCGACGGGTCGCCCTTTTTTCATGCGTAATAATCCATTGATAAAAAATAAAAGTTTCTGGGTGCCGCCTTTTTTCAAAAAGGCGGTGTTCTTTGAAGCTTTTTGAAAAAAGCTTCACCAAAAACTTCTTTCAATCCACTACATCGCACCGCATTGCGCAGCGCGACCCGGGGGGAAAGCCCGCCTGCGCTTCCTCCCGCAACACGGCGGCAAGACGCGCGTCCGGCATGTCGGACGGCAGCATGTAAAAGCCTGATTTTTCATAAAACGGGGCATTCCACGCAATCGTGCGGAAGGTCGTCAGCGTAAGCCCGGACAGACCAGACGCACGGGCATCGTCATACGCCGCTGATAACAGCCGTCGCCCCAGTCCCCTGCCCTGCCGGTCATGGGCCACCGACATTTCAAGGATATGCAGGTCCTGCCCGCAGCGTTGCGCGCTGAGGAAGCCCACGACCCGCCCCTGTTCATCAACCGCGACCCAGCAGGTGCGCGTGGCGATGCAGGCCCGGTGCGCGTCAACAGACATGACCCCGTCATCCGCCACCCAAGCCAGTTCGGGCACGCTGCGGAAAGCCTGCCCGGCCGAACGTTCAATGGCGGGAAGGAAGCGGGCGTCATCATCGACCGCCTTACGGATGGAAAAAGACATAAAGGTCATCCCGGTTGTGTAACGGGATGACCCTAGCACATCCGTCAGAACGACTGCGAAATACCAGTCAGAATGGTCCGGCGCAGCCCGTATTGCGGCGCGCCCACGCCCACGCCCGTGCCGCTGCGCAGCATGTACGGGTGATCGAACAGGTTGGTGACATCCAGCCGCAACTGCGTGGTGCGCAGGAAGCGGGAGTGGAACAGGTCACGGAAGGACTGTACGACCGACATATTGAACGTCGCGTATTGCGGGATGACCCCGCCATTGGGCACATCCGAATCCTGCCGCAGGCCACTGCCATACACCATGGTGGCCGAAATGCGCGTGGGGTGTCCGCTGCGATAGAAAAAGGTGTAGGAGCCCCCGGCCGAAGCCGTCCAGCGCTGGTCATGATCCAGGTGGATCCAGTGCTGGCTGATATATTTCAGGTCATCGGCGTCAAAGTTGAACTGCGCGCTGGTAATGTCCTTGCCGATCGCCCGCGACCACGCGAAATTGCCGTACAGTGACAGCGGCCCATGATCATAGGACGTGGAAAATTCATACCCGTTGACCTGGCCACGCCGGTAATTGAACCCGGACAGGATGATGGGCGCGCCGAACTGCCCTTCATCAATCAGGTTATGGGCCAGCTTGTAATAGGCATCGAACGACACGCGCCAGCCCGGCAGGATGACCTGCTCGATGCCCGCATCGAAATAATGGTCACGCTCGGCCTTGACCGTATCGCTGCGGCTGACATCGGTCGCAGCCGAGGTATTGGCGAACTGCCGCAGGTCGGTGCCGCCCACGACCTCGAACGGCGGCGGGGTGAAATAGCGTGAATAGCCCGCATGCAGCGCCGCCCCCTTCCACGCACGCCAGACCACGTTGATGCGCGGGCTGAGCTGGTGTTCGTCGGTATATTCCCCTACGCCGTCAAAGCGCAGGCCGTAATTGACCGTCAGGTTGCGCAGTGGCTGCCATTCGTCCTGCACATACAGGCCGTATATGTCGCCCGTGCGGCCATTGCCCGTGTGGATATTGACCTGCTGGTTCGCGTCATTGAACACCGTGGCATCGGCCTTGGTGATGTTCCGTTCGCCAAAGACCTGAAAGCCGAAGCGGATGGTGTGGTCGGGACGCACGCGCCATGTCACGTCACTCTGGGTGCCGGTGGACATGACCGAACGTTCGGCGTGCTGGCTTATGCCCATATACGCAAGGTCGCCCATATTGGGATCGGGGCTGTAGCCCAGGCTGCTGTAGCGCGAGAAAACCGATGTCTGCAGGCTGAACGCGCCAATCGTCTTCTGCAGCGACAGGATGCCGAAATCGGTGATTTCCTTCTGGCGTTCATTCAGGTTGCTGCTGCCCGGGGCCTGGGGCAGCAGGCTGCTGTAATTATCACCAAACATGGGCTGGCCGCCGATATTGGGCAGCTGGTACTCGGCGTTGGACACACCGGCGATCAGGCTTATGCGGGTGTTCTCATCCACTGTGTACCGCACGTGGCCCAGGAAATGGTACTGGTTGCTCAGGTCATGCGGCGCGTTGAAGGACGGGGTCGTGTTCTCGATCCCGACGCGGTCATGCACGTAATCGGCGGTGAAGAAGTAATCCCACTTGCCATGCTGTCCCCCATATTGGGCGGAGGGAAAGAAGTAGTCCCGCGCCCCGCCGTAAATGGATACGTTGCCACCCTTGTTGGTGGACCCGTTCTTGGTGTTGATGTCCACTACCGCCGCCTGCAGGAAGCCGTACTGCACCGGCAGCGCACCGGTCGAAAGCGACAGGTTGTCGGCAAAGCGCGTCATCAGCGTCTGACCGAACACGTTCAGGCCTTCGGGCAACTGCACGCCGTCAAGGCGGAACTGCACCTCGTTATGGTCACCGCGGACATGGATCTGCCCATAACTGTCCTGCGCCACACCGGGGGCCTGCAGCAGCACGCTGTTCATCCCGGCATTATCGCCACCGGGAATGGTTTCCAGGGCCTTGCGGCTGAAGGCATGCACCGTGGCCCCGGTGGATGGCTGCAACTGGATGCGCGCCCGGTCCAGCCGGGCGGTAACCGTCATGGCATCCGGGGCGGATGAGCGGCGCGTGATGTCCCCGTCCGTCACCGGCGTGATGGCCGTGCCGGTCGTGGTGGTGGGCGTGCCTGTCGCCGTCGTGGTCTGCGCCACGAGGGAGGAAACCGGCGTAAACGCGGTCATGGCCGCCAGCATGGCGGGGGACAACGGGCGGCGGGAGAACCATAAGCGGATCATGTCAGGGTGGGCTCGCATCCAGTCAGGAGATTTCGGATGCCTCCGTCGTATATTGGTACAATATAACATAACAGACTAAAAAAGCAGGCATCCTCGCGACACAGCCGGAATGTTGTTTTTATGCAACAGAAGCATACCCGCCCTGACTTACGCACAGGGCGACGCATGCCACGGACCATTCCGTCAGCGCGTTGATGCGAAAATATGCTGGGAAAACCCGGTCAGGGCGCAGGACAGGCGAAAGACTGTTTCACAAGCCCGTCCGTAAAATATTCCAAAACTGAAAGAAGTTTTTGGCGAAGCTTTTTTCGAAAAGCTTCAGAAGACACACCGTTTTTATGAAAAAAGGCAACACCCGAAAACTTTTATGACGTCGGGCCGGTACCGGATCCCGGGCGTTCCATCACGACCGGCGGCTGGCGCGGGGCGTCATGCAGATAGGCATTGAGGAACGTCCGCACGGCGGAACGGGCGATGAATTCGATATGCGCCTCATCCGTATTGACCGGCAGTTGCAGCCGTGCGCGCGCCACGATCCGGGTCTGGCACAGGCCATAGAACTGTTCCGCCGCGAAAACCGGGTCGGGAATGTTCAGCACGCCCGCGTCATTATGCTGCATGAGCCACGCGGACAGGATGCCAATGGCCTTCTCCGGTCCATGCTTCCAGAAGGTTTCGGCAAGGTCGGGGAAGTTGCCCGCCTCCGAAATGATGATGCGGTTGAGCATGAGCGACAGCGGCGATGTCAGCAGCCGGATCATGGCCACGGCAAGGTGTTCGAGCGATTCCGTAAGGTTGGCCCCTTCGTCAATCCGGCTGAACAGAATGGGCATCTTCTCGCACGCGCACTGTTCCACGAAGGCGGAAAACAGCGTGGCCTTGCTTTCGAAATAATTATACAGCGTTCCCTTGGACACCCCCGCATCGCGGGCGATGCCCGACATGCTGGCCCCTTCGTATCCCTGCCGGGCAAAGACACGCGCGGCACCGGCCAGGATCTGCTGGCGCTTGGCCGTGGACGCACCGGACAGCGGGCAGCTTTCGGCCTGTGTCTGGTCCCGATGGTCTGGCGTGGTACCCATGGAAATCACCCTGCTCCCGTTATCGGTGCGTACTTTCGATTGACCCCGTGAGGAAAGCCGATAGGCTAGGGGACTGACCGAACTGATCGGTCAATTCATGGCATGGCCGCAAAACCATGCCAAGGGCATACAGGTTTATATCAACTGTTTTCAGGGACAACAGGGGGCCGCGTTGGTGGGTAGGGGATTTTCATGGCGCACGGCGGTGGTTGGGTTGTCGGTCATGACCGCCGGGTGCGCGGTTGGCCCGAACTTCCACAAGCCAACCCCGTGGACGCCCAAGGAATACGGTGGCCCGAAGCGTATCGCCACAACCGGCAAGGATGGCACGCCCGCGCAGGTCGCAAGCCAGACCACGTCGGATGACCCCGATACCGCGTGGTGGACCATCTTCAACGATCCCGAACTGACAAAGCTGGAACAGCGCGTCGCCACCGACAACCTTGATGTCCGCCGCTATGCCTACCGCATGGCGCAGAGCCGCGCGGAACTGCGTATCGCAGGCGCCGAACGCTATCCCGCCATGTCCGCCACGGGGTCATACGCCCGCCAGCAGTACAGCACCAAGATGCTGCAACGGATTGTAACGGATGTGGAAAGCGACCCGCAACTGAGCAACAACCCCGTATTTTCCCAGTACGCGCCACCACCCGGACAGGCCAGGATCCCGCTGTTCAACCAGTGGCGCGACAGCATCGACGCCACATGGGAAGTGGACCTGTGGGGCCGCGTGCGCCGCCAGTACGAAGCCGCCGCCGCCCAGACGCAGGCCACGAACGAAGCCCGTCGCGGCATGCTGATTTCACGCCAGGCCGAAGTCGCGCGCGATTACATGGACCTGCGCAACACGCAGGAACAGCTGCGTATCGTCATGGAAAACCGCGACGTGGCCAAATCCATGCTGGACCTGAACCAGCAGCGCTACGCCAAGGGACTGGCCAGCGACATGGAAGTGGAACAGGCCCGCGTGCAGTACCAGAACACGCTGGCGCAACTGCCCCAGCTTGAGCAGCAGCTGGTGGCCCAGGTCAACGCGCTCAGCCTGCTTATGGGCGAGCCGCCGCGCGCATTGTCCGACGAACTGCTGACCGCTTCCGCCATTCCGCCCGTCCCGCCGCGCGTGCCGGTGGGCGTGCCGTCCGAACTGGCGCGCCGCCGCCCCGACATCCGCCGCGCCGAAGCCAACCTGCACGCCGCAACCGCGCAGGTGGGCGAGGCCGTGGCCGAATTCTATCCGCGCGTAACGATCAATGCCGGGTTCGGGTTTGAATCCCTGTCCTTCCGCGACCTTGGTTTCTGGAACGCCAAGGCATGGAATGTCGGCCCGTCCATCACCCTGCCCATCTTCCAGGGCGGGCGCCTGCGCGGACAGCTGGAATTGCGCAAGGCGGCGCAGAAGGAAGCCGCCATCAGCTACCAGCAGACCGTGCTGGGCGCATGGCATGACATTGACAACGCGCTGACCGCCTATACCGATGAACAGGTCCGCCACGACAACCTGACGCAGCGCATGGAAGCCAGCCACCATGCCCTGCAACTGGCGCAGGACCAGTACCGCCACGGGATGGTCACCTACCTGAATGTTCTGGACAGCCAGCGCCAGTATCTGGGCGCGCAATCCGACCTGACCACCAGTACGGCCACCATATCGGGCAATCTTGTCCGTCTTTACAACGCACTGGGTGGCGGCTGGGAAACCACGTACCCCGAACCCGCCCCCCGCACGAAGCAGGCGAAGGCAACCCAGCCCCCCGCCACGACCACCACGCCCGCAGCCACCTCCACGCCCGCTCCATCGCACCAACCGGCCTGAATCCGGCGTTAAAGGCTTGGCGCGCGCGCGCCTTGCTAGTATAAGCCGCCCCGTTCCCGACTGGATTGGCACAGGCCGCCACACGGAACCACGGCGCAGGGACCTGTCATCATGATTACATTGCCCCCCGATTACCGCCCTTCGGATGATGAGGAATTCATGAATCCGCAGCAGGTGGAATATTTCCGCCTCAAACTGCTGAAGTGGCGCGCGGACCTCCTAAAGGAAGCGGACGAGACGCTTGCCAGCCTGTCCGAAGGCGGCATTCACGAAGCGGACATCACCGACCGCGCCAGTGTCGAGACGGACCGTGCGCTGGAACTGCGCACGCGCGACCGGGCGCGCAAGCTGATTTCCAAGATCAACCAGGCGTTGCTGCGCATTGAGGCCGGCACCTATGGCTATTGCGAGGAAACGGGCGAACCCATCGGCCTGAAGCGGCTGGAAGCCCGCCCCATCGCGACCCTTTCGATCGAGGCACAGGAACGCCACGAACGCATGGAACGCATCCACCGCGACGACTGACGCCCCCTGCCATCCGGCTGGATGACCCCAATTTGCCAGAATACGACAAAAGGGGGTTGCCAGCCGATGCAGGAAAAGTTAGGAAGCTCGCATACAGTGCTGCTGTAGCTCAGTGGTAGAGCACTCCCTTGGTAAGGGAGAGGTCGACAGTTCAATCCTGTCCAGCAGCACCATGATTTCCCTACATATTCCGGTCTGCATGTTTCTGGTCCATCTGGACCATGCGCGTGGAAGGCGTGTCATGCATCCGTCCATGCCTGCATGGTCGACCGGACGCATGGGTCCATCCGCCCCTGCGGCCCGACCGGGCTGTCCCTTCCTTGCGGCAATCAGACATTCCTATGCAGGCATGCCGTCCCGCGCCCCTCTCGACCGGATGCATGTGGCCACATATGCTGCCGGGGCGGATGGCATCACTTGTTCTTGTGAAGCACATGGATCCCATATTAAAGCAGTGCCGCAGGCGGGGACGGGAACGGTAGGCACCTCCATGATTGATAACATGCATTTCGGAAACATCGCCATTGTGGGCGATGTGATACTGGACCGTTATATTTCCGGCCGGACTGACCGTATCTCCCCCGAGGCCCCCGTGCCGGTACTGGTGCATGAACACCTTGATACCGTGGCGGGCGGGGCGGCCAATGTGGCGGCAAATGCCGCGGCACTGGGCGCGCGCGTCTCGCTTGTCGGGCTGGTGGGGACGGATGAATACGCAACCCGTCTGGCCCAGACCCTTGCACGGTGGGACCGTATCGATACCAGTGGCCTGATACGCGACGCCCATCGCCAGACCACGACCAAGACACGGGTCATGAGCGGCCGCCAGCAGATCGTGCGCATTGATAACGAGGATACCCATCCACCCGATCCCGCCACACAGGCCGAACTGGTGGACAGGGCCTGTATGGCCATAGACGGGGCCGACATCCTGATCTGCTCGGATTATGGCAAGGGCGTGCTGGATGACGGTATGCTGGAAAAAATCATCACGCGTGCCCGCATGCGGGGCATTCCCGTCATTGTCGATCCCAAGCGCACGTCTTTCGCGGCCTATCGCGGGGCGACGCTGGTCACGCCCAACCGGCAGGAACTGGGCCGGGCCACCGGCCTGCCGGTGCGGACCGATGACCAGATCATTGCCGCAGCACAGGCGGCAGGCGCACAGTTTGGTGGCAGCGTGCTGGTCACCCGTTCGGAAGAAGGCATGACCCTGTGGCAGGATGACGGGACGGTCAGCCATGTGCGCAGCCGGGCGGCCGAGGTCTTTGACGTCTCGGGCGCGGGGGACTGCGTGGTCGCGACCGTCG
>NZ_CADP01000027.1:19890-26507 GCF_000285295.1 Komagataeibacter europaeus LMG 18890
CCATGGAAACGGCGGTGACCATTGCCAATACGGCCGCCGCCGTAGCGGTGGGCAAGCTGGGCACGACCACCGTTTCGCGCGCCGAACTCAGCCACGCACTGATGCGCGACATGCCGGATTCGGGAAAATGCGTCTCCCTTGAACAGGCGGCGGCCATGGCGCGGGACTGGCGGCACCATGGGGCACGGGTTGTCTTTACCAACGGATGTTTCGACCTGCTGCATCCGGGTCATATCGCCCTCATACAAAAGGCTGCGGCACAGGGGGACAAGCTGATCGTGGCGCTGAATACCGATCGCTCCGTCCGCCGCCTGAAGGGGGAAAGCCGCCCCATACAGGATGAACGCGCACGGGCCACCGTGATCGGCGCGCTGCGCAATGTCGATCTGGTCGTGCTGTTTGACCAGGACACGCCGGAAGAGGCCATCCGCGCGATCCTGCCCGATGTCATCGTAAAGGGTGCGGATTACCGCGAGGATGAAGTCGTGGGCGGCGATATCGTAAAAGCCAATGGCGGGCGTGTCGTGCTGGTTGACATCATGCCAGGCCGGTCAACCACATCGCTTGTACGGCAGGCGGGCGGCCAGCGCCGGGCCGGGACTGATACCCCGGCGTGACACCCGACCACTTCCAGACATGGGCTGTCCGCCAGGCCCTGCCGCTATGGTCTGAAAACGGGTTCGACAGGGATCGGACCCTGTTCCATGAACGGCTTGATTTCAACGGACGTCCTATCCCCCTGCCCGCCCTGCGCCTGATGGTGCAGGCACGCCAGATCGCGACCTATTGTCGCGCGGCCCTGCGTGGCGACTCGCCAGCAGGTGAGATGGCCCTGCGCTGCCTTGCGGAAGTCGAACACCGCTATCACCGTGCCGATGGCGCGGCGGGGTGGGTTTTCTCCCTTGCACCCGACGGGCGGCCTGCCGACCGGCGGCGCGACCTGTACGCCCATGCCTTCATCCTGTACGCCCATGCATGGGCGTACCGCCTGTCGGGTGATCCGGGCCTGCGACGCCGCGTGGGAGACGCCGCGACAGAACTGGAGACCATCTTCCGTACCTCCGGCCCGGGATTCATGGATGCCGTGCCGCCCCAAGACGCCATCAGGCGGCAGAATCCCCACATGCACCTGCTGGAAGCGTGGCTGGCGCTGTTCGAAGCCACGGGAGAGGATATTTACCGCGACCGTGCCGCCCGACTGGTCACGCTGGCCACCACGCGCTTCATCGACCCGGCCAGCGGCCTGCTGCTGGAAGATTTTACCGCCGACTGGCATCCTCTTCACCCTGCGGGCCAGAACCGGGCGGAACCGGGCCACCTGCTGGAATGGTCATGGCTGCTGCATGAATACCTGCGCCTGTGCGCACCACGGGATGCGGACGGCATCCGGCAGGTTGCCGAACGGCTGCATCGGGTCGCCCTGGCCCATGCCGCATCCGTCCATCCCCCCGTCATCCGCAATGCGGTAGGGCAGGACGGACGGGTCGTGGATGGAGGCACGCGCATCTGGCCCCAGACGGAACTGATGCGCTCCCTTGGAACGAATACAGGTTCATCGGGCATGATCGCGGGCGTGCTGGCGCATTTCGCCACCCATTATATCCCGTCCCACCTGAATGGAGGGTGGATCGACCGCCTGAACGCGGACGAGACATCGGCCATGGATCATATGCCCGCCAGTTCGCTGTACCATATTTACGGGGCGGTCTGCGACCTGACCGATGGCAGGGCGGACACTGGATAAACGTTTAAGGCGGCGTCCCTTGAAGCTTTTTGAAAAAAGCTTCACCAAAAACTTCCTTGATTACAGATTATCCAGCCCAAGGGCCGCGATATCCGCGGGCGGTCCTGCCAGCATGCAGGCAACCCCGGTCGTGCGGTCCACCACCATGCGGATATCCACCGGGCCTTCCGCGCCAAACAGGTCGGATGTCACGACATAGGCCGGGCGCAGGGGTTCATCATCGGCGGCATCATGACGCGCCACCGCTGTCATGAGACGGCCCAGCGCGCGTTCCAGCCCTTCCATCACACGTGACGGGGCAAGGCGCGGGTGCTGGGGCGTGTCGTCACCGGTGCAGTGCAGTTCCAGCAGTTTCGACCATGCCGCCGTGGGAATAAACATGGGCATGCGCGACCCGTCATTATGCCGTTCGGCATGCATGATGCGCCGCGTATTGGCCAGTTCGATCACATCAATGCGCGGCAGATCGTCACCAATCCGGGCGGCCACGGTACGGGGGGTACCGGTCATGCGCGGGCGACCCCTTCAAAATGCGATGGCAGCTTGAGGATATCCTGCGATGACAGGGCGGAGGAAATATAGAAGCCCTGTATCCGCTCCGGCTTCATCTGCATGACCAGATCGAACTGTTCGCGGTTTTCGACACCTTCGACCGTAATTTCCATCCCGAAACCCTGCCCCATGTCGATCAGGCTGGACAGGACCATGCAGGCATCGGGATTACCCACGATGTTGGCGACCATGCTCTGGTCGATCTTGACCTGTGAAAAGGGCAGTTCGCGCAGGTGGTTCAGCACGGTAATTCCCTTGCCGAAATTATCCAGCGCGATACGGAAACCCGAACGCGCCAGTTCGCGCAGGTTGCGGATCCCCTGATCCGCCCGGCGGCCATGCAGCATCGCCTCGGTCACTTCCAGCACGAAGCTGTCCGGGGACATGTTGAAACGCCTGAGCGATTCCTCCAGTTCACGCTGGTAGTCATCACGGATCAGGTCCATGCGCGACAGGTTGATGGCAAGCTGGCGCGGGGGCTGGCCCTTCTCGTTCCACATGCACACGTCATGGCGGAAGGCCTCGATCATGCGTGGACCCATGGCCTGCGCCAGGCCGGCATCGGTGAACACGTCGGAAAAATCCTCCGCCGCCAGCAGGCCGCGCTCGGGGTGCTGCCAGCGCAGCAGTGCCTCGATCTGGTCCACTTCAAGTGTGCGGCAGTTCAGGATCGGCTGGTAATAGACCTCGAACTGGTTGCGTTCGACACCACACCGCGCCTCGCTCAGGATGGAGACACGGGCCTGCGCGCGCTCGCGCAGGTTGCGGGTGAACATCTGCGACTGCTTGCCGCCCGCGCGCTTGGCGGCGTACATCGCCATGTCGGCGTTTTTCTGCACGTCTTCCATCGTGTCGGTGCCATCGAGCAGCACCGCGCCGATACTGCCCGCAACGCTTACGGTCACCGTTTCGATGTCAATGGGACGTTCCAGCACGCCCTGCAGGCGGTCCATGTACCGCTCCAGCGATACGTCCTCCAGCGTGCGGTGCAGGATCACCGCGAACTCATCCCCGCCCAGGCGGCTGACAGGGTCATCGGGGTGGGTCATTTCAATCAGGCGCGAGGCAATGGCGCGCAGCACGATGTCACCCGCATGGTGACCATGCACGTCATTGATCTGCTTGAAGCCATCAAGGTCGAACATGGCCAGCGCGGGCTGGGGTGCCCCACCACCGCCTGATTCACGGCAGCGCGCGATTTCATCTGCCAGCGCGGTATTGAAACCACCACGGTTGAGCAGACCGGTCAGCGTATCCGTTTCCGCCAGTTCACACAGACGGTCACGGGTGTTCATCAGTTCGGTAATCTCGAACCGGCTGGCGACATAGCCCTGTATCCGGCCCTGCCTGTCCTTTTTGGGGATGATGGTGGTCGCCACCCAGTACAGCGATCCATCCTTGGCACGGTTGCAGATATTGCCCTGCCACAGCTCGCCCGCCTCGATGGTACGGTACAGGTCCCGGAAGAAATCCGCGTCATGATAGCCGGAATTGACAATCCGGTGCGTGGAACCGATCAGTTCCGCCCGCGAGTACTGACTGATTTCACAAAAACGGTCATTCACATAGGTAATGACCCCCTGTGTGTCGGTAATGGCGACGATCAGGACACTGTCAACCAGGTCGGCCCAGAAATCAGCATCCTGATGTGTCAGTGCCCGCAGCCGATCATCGTGTTGCAATGCCATATTCCCGCCTGGAACCTACAATAAAAAACAGAACAGAATGCTTCATGAAATCAGCCCGGCAACAGGACCGAAGCGCTGCATGATACACCCATGCGCCCACGCCAGACCAGAGACCACATCATATTACACCTTGGTCGGGATAAGGAACGAACCACGTTCCTGTCGCTCACGGAACCATTTTTCCAGTTCCTCCGGCGGCAGGGGTTTCGCGAACAGATAACCCTGCATCACATCACAATGCAGTTCTTCCAGCAGGCGCCACTGCTGCTCGGTCTCGACCCCTTCGGTCACCACCGTCATGCCCAGGCGCGACCCGATGCCGATCACCGCCATGGTCACGGCCTGCGCGTTGGTGTCATGCTCGAAATCATTGATGAAGCTGCGGTCGATCTTGATTTCCGTCAGCGGCAGGCGCGTCAACCGCGACAGCGACGAATAGCCCGTGCCGAAATCATCCATCGACAGCCCGACATCCAGCTTGCGGATGGCGTACAGCACCTCTTCGGTATCACTGCTGTTGTCCATCATCACGCTTTCGGTGATTTCCACCGTCAGGCGGTCCGGCGTCAGGTCATGGTGCTTCAGCAGGTTGCTGATATATTCCGGCAGCGCGCGGTTGCGGAAATGCACTGCTGACAGGTTGACCGCAACCGTGGGCACATGCACCCCGTCACGGTCCCATTTCACCATCTGCCTACAGGCTTCCTGCAGCGACCACCGGCCAATGGCCTCGATCTGCCCCGTATCCTCCGCCACCGCGATGAAGCGGGACGGATAGATGTTGCCCAGTGTGGGATGATGCCACCGCGACAGGGCCTCGACCCCGTACAGGCCCCCGGTCATGGTTTCCACCTGCGGCTGGTAATGCAGCCTCAGCATGCCCTTGGCCAGCGAGTCCCGCAGCGCGGAGCCAAGCATCAGCCGTTCCTGCGCCACCTGGTTCTTTTCATGCCCGGCGAAGCGGTACAGGCCACGCCCGTCTTCCTTCGCCTGCCGGGCCGCGGCATCGGCCAGGCTGAGCAGGGATTCGCTGTCCGGTCCGTTTTCGGGGAAGGTGCTGATGCCGACACAGCACGAAATGCTCAGCGTATTCTCACCCACCTGCAGGGGCTTGGCGATCGAATTGATCAGGTTTTCGGCAAACTGCTCCGCACGCCTGTGCGAACAGTCAGGCACAACAATGATGAATTCATCCCCACCCGAACGGCTGACGATATATTCGTCATTGACCAGTGCGCGGATGCGGCGACCGATCTCGATCAGGAAACGGTCTGCATTCACATGGCCCAGCTCGTCATTGATATCGCGGAAACGGTCGATATCCACCATGAACAACGAGAACTGGCTGTCCCCGCCCCGCATGATCAGGCGTTCGATGACATTATGCAGCGACGTACGGTTCAGCAGTCCGGTCAGGCTGTCGAAATTGGACAGCTGGGCAATGTGCTGGCGCGTCTGGTTCTGTTCGATCGCCAGCGCGCACAGGGGCATGCAGGTCGAAACCACCCGTTCGGGCCATGCCAGCGAGGGATCGTCATCACGCAGGTACACGGCGAACACACCCATGACCTGTCCCGTGCGGGAAATGATGGCAGAAGAGCAGCACCGCTCCAGCCCCAGTGAACGGGCAAGGGAGGAATACCCATCCCACACCACGGCATTGCTGTTGCCGGGCGCAGTGCGCAGCGCGTCGATCTGTTCGGGTGTCAGCTGCATGCTGTCCAGCGCCGTGCGGTAGCGGTTGGGCATGCCGGGGGAAGACGTAACGCTGACCTTGTGCGCGCTGTCAAACATGATGAGCGCCGCCACCCCACCGGGCACGAAACCGTCCACGCGGCGGCACAACCGGTCTCCCACTTCCTGCAGGGTTACGTCGGACGCCAGCGACTGGAGCACTTCGTTCTGCAGGATCAGGATTTTGCGCTGGCGGCTCTGTTCCGTCACGTCCTTCATGACGGCGATGTAGTAGATCCTGCCTGTCTCACCCACCTGCACGCGCGAAATCGACAGTTCACCGCAGACAGATTCGCCATTGGCGCGGCGGAATTCCACCTCACGCGATGTGCCGACAATGCGGCCTACGCCCGTCTCGCGGTTACGGTCGATATAGCTGTCATGCTGCGCACGGTCCGCCTGTGGCACAAGGCAGCTGACATTCTGTCCCATGACCTGTGCACGCGGCAGGCCCCAGATCCGCTCGGCCGCGGCATTGAAGAAGATGATGCAGTTGTGCTCATCAATCACGACCATGGGATCAATGGCCTGCTCCATTGCGGACAGCAGGACATCGGCGCTTATCTTCGGCTGATCCACCGTAAACTCCAGAACGTTGGCACGACCCGTCGCGCCATGTGAGATCACTTTTCCTGATCGTGGCAGGCACGCTTGCAGTACCATGCCGGACAGACCAGCCCTATACAGTGGCAGACACCACCGGGACCGTCGATTGGGGGGCTACCCTACGGGTTAAGGGACAGGGGAAACATGACATGCCTCAATCTTGACACAAAGCCCTCAGTTCCGGTTCCGTTCAAGATCCTGTGGCAACAGGCCCGCCAGCGGGCGGCAGGCATACGCGGTTTCGCTTTCCGGCTGCGGCTGGTTCTGGCGCAGTTCGGCGGCCCCTGCGGCCA
>NZ_CADP01000027.1:26512-37608 GCF_000285295.1 Komagataeibacter europaeus LMG 18890
GCCATGTCGCCTGCGCCAGCGCCTTGCGGCTGGGAAAATCATTCGGATCCAGCGGCGCGTGCAGCAGGACGGTCGCACGCATCGAACGCCACTTGACCAGTTGCCACACATGGGGCCCCAGTTCCATGTCGCCATACCAGGCAAAGACCGGACGGCGCGCACGGTTGACCGGCACGCCTTCCAGCTGGTCATACACCACCGATACCGGCTGGATCAGCGGCGTCATGCCGGGACGTGCCGCGATGGCTTCGGCCTCGCTTTCCGGTTCCACCGGCCCCTTGCCCGGTGGCAGGCGCGGCGGCTTGGCAATGGCGAAAAAGGCCGACAGGAATGGCAGCACCCGCGACCCGTCGGACGACGTGCCTTCGGGGAACAGGATCAGGTTGTCGCCTTCCACCATCAGGCGGTGCAGCATTTCGTCACGCTCGCGGCCGGTGGTGCTGCGCTGGCGGCTGACGAATATGGTCCGGCCAATGCGCGAGACGAGTCCCATGATGGGCCAGCCCTCGATATCGCCCTTGGCCACGAAATTGGATGGCAGCACCGTGCCCAGCACCGGCACATCCAGCCATGATGAATGGTTGGACACATAGATCACCGGGCGTTCGCCTTCCTGCCGTGCGCGCCTGCCCCCCACGCCGCCGGCCCTGCGTCCCACCACGCGGATGCGCAGCGACAGGAGCAGGCACAGCCCGCCCCAGACCATGCGCGTCCACCGGATCTTGGCCGTGCCGGGCACCAGCAGCAGCACCGCCTCGAACCCGACCGACAGCGGCACCCACACGGTAATGGCGGCCAGGCGGCCCACCCCGCGCGCGGTCCGGGCACAGGCACGTATCCGTCCCGACGACATGACCGTTGTGTTGGCGATATCCCGTTCCGCGACCGATCCGGGCTGCGGCGCGATCACCGGACGGGCGGCGCGTGACGTGGACCGGGACACAGGCTGTGGGGCGCGACGCCGGGTAAGACGGCGGATGAAATCGGCGATCATGCGCCTATCCATAGCCCCACCTGATGGCGCGGGACAATATGGCGAAAGCGTGCAAGGCACGGGGCGTGTCCTGCACGCAACGACGCGGCGTGCATCAACCCTTTCATCATACGGTCATATTATGGGTGCATGGATATATATATGTGCCATGCGGCCTGTCCGCCGCATCTGCAATCCTTCCTGACTGGACCCATCGTGCATACCCGTCCATGTTGGGGCCCTGTCCTTCAGGAGTTGTCCCTTATGTCCGCATGCAGCCGTCGCGGCTCCCTTGCTGCCGCCACGACCGCCTTCATCATCCTTGCAGCCATCCAGCCCGGCCCGACACGGGCGGCGGATGATGTGCTGAACGTGCTGACATGGTGTGACCATGAAGACCCGGAACTGCTTGGCCCCTTTGAACAGGCCAACAAGGTACGGGTCCATTTCAAGGATATCGACAGCACCGCCAGCGCCCGAAACATCCTGCGCCAGTCGCAGGCGGACGACTGGGACGTTGTGATCCTGGAGGAAACCGCCGCCCCGCAACTGGCCGCCGCCGGCCTGCTGGCGCCGCTGGATCCTGCGGATTTTCCGTCGGATGGCATTCCCGCCGCCATTGCCAGCGCGGCCGCCGGTTCATACCAGGGACGGCTGTATTCCGTGCCGGAAAAATACGGCTTTCACGCGGTTGCCTTCAATCAGGCCCATGTCAGCGCGCAGGACATGCAGGACATCAACGCGGTGTGGCAGCCGCGTTATCACTGGCATATCGCGATTTATGACAGTTACCTGCCCATCCTGTCCTATGTCGCCCTGGCGCTGGGGCTTGATCCCGCGCACCTGACGGATGCCGACCTGCCTGCATTGCAGGACAGGCTTGCGGCCCTGCGCGCCAATGCGACACTGGTGGGTGACAGCGCCAGCGTGCAGCAGGCGCTGGCCGATGGCGTGGTGGATATTGTCGTAGGCGGCGGCGCATGGACCACGGCGGGCGTGGGCGAAGGCGGCACGGTCAGCACGCCCACGGCGCAGCCCGACACCCCGAAACAGCGGCCGGACCTGACATTCACCCTGCCCCGGCAGGGCGGCATCCGGTGGCAGCATGGCATCTCGATCATCGAGGCCTCGCAGCGCAAGGCGCTGGCGCTGGCGTTCGCGCAATACCTGCGCACGCCCGCGGCACAGGCGCGGCTGGCCACGTCATCATGTTTCTGGGGCATGCCCGCCAATACCAACGCGCCGCTGGATGCCGATACGAAAGCCGCCCTGCACTGGGACCAGCAGCCTGCCTATATCGCGGCGAGCCATCTCTTCCCCGTGCTTGATGACGCCATGGACGCCAGGCTGCACGCGATATGGGACAGGGTCATGAAGGAAGACACCTCCACCACCGCCCCCACGCCGGACAGAATCGGCGGCGGGCACGATGGGGATGATACGCCGGATCAGCCGTAACGGGGCATGCCGCGTCCCAGCAGCCGGTCGGCCATCATGCCGAAGACCAGCCCGAGGCCGCCCCACAGCACGATCTGCATGCCAAGGGCGGCCTCGCGGAAGCGCCACAGCAGGGTGGCGGGGAAATTGTCCGGCACTTCGCTGATATCGGGCAGCGCCCATTGCAGCAGCGCCACCAGCACCACGAACACCGCCCCGCCGAAGAGCGTCGCGCCCCAGTTGCCAAGGCGCGCGGCCAATGCGCGGCCTGACAGGACCGCCAGCGTCAGTGCGCACAGCGAAAAGACGACCATTTCAAAATAGGCGGTCGTGCGCAGGCCAATGGTTTCCGGCTGCCCCACCGCCGGGGGATTGGCCGGGTATTTCAGGTCTGGCACCAGCACCACGGCCAGGAATCCCGCCCCCGCCAGCAGCATGGACAGCATGCGCGGCGAAAAGCGGCCGATGCGCCCATATGCCAGCGAGAATACCAGCGCAAACAGCCCGCCATAGGCCGCGCCATACATGACGGCGGCCGTCAGCAGACCAAGGGATGCCTGCACGCCCCGGCTGACCAGTTCGGGTTCCGGCGGCTCACCCGATGCCGCATCCATGGCGGATTCGAACGCAATGGCAAGGTTGACCTGCGGTTCACCGAATACACGGGCAAACAGGAATGCAAGGGCGGCGGCGGCAATGCCCGCCAGCATGCCACGCAGCAGAAGGCGTCCGGCCATCAGGGCATATCCCGATGCAGCCAGGGGAACGGAATGAAGGACATGAGGGTCAGATCTCCTGTCGGGAAAGCGCGTCCCGTAACGGAATGAAGTTCTATCCGCCGGGAGGTCTGACTTCCGCAGGGGCTGCGGTGTACAGTGGCGCGACCGTGCCGGAATCCCACCGGCTTCTCCCCACGGATACGGAAAGGCCAGTCAATACCGTGCGAGGAACGTAAGTCAATGTTGCGGTCTTAAGGACGACTTCAGAAATCCATCTGGAATTATAAAAGGTTTCTGGTGAAGCTTTTTTCAAAAAGCTTCAAAGAACGCCGCCCTTTAAAAAAAAGGGGTACCCAAAAACTTTTATCTTTATCAGGATATTATTTTGAAATCGGCCTTTACTGGGGCTTTGCAGGCAGCGTGACCTTGCTGGCGTTGCCCTGCGCCGCGCGCCACTGCTTCAGTGCATCCAGCGTTCCGCTGACATGCCCCTTGGGCGACAGGGCGCTGTAGGCGTAGATCACCTTGCCATCGGGGGCGATGACATAGGACGTACGGCTGGCGCGGTTCACCAGCGGCAGGTGGCTGTCATACATCTTTGCGATCTGACCCTTCGGGTCGGTCGCGACGGGGAAACGACCATGGCCCTCGCTTACGGAAAAGCGGTCGAGGGTGTGCATGTCATCTGTGGAAACGCCAATGACGGTGGCGCCGAGCGCCTTGTACTGGTCCATGGCGTTGGCGAAGTCATGCGCTTCCATGGTGCAGCCACGGGTAAAGGCGGCGGGGTAGAAATACAGCACCACCGGCCCCTGCCGCAGCGCATCGGCCAGGCGGAAATCGAACTCGCTGCCGTTGGTAGTGGCCTGCGCATCAAACATCGGGGCCTGGCTGCCAACCGGCAGGGCCGCACGCGCGGGGGAAAAGCAGACAAAGCCGGCAAACGCCATGACACCGACCAGCGGCAGGCACAGTCCCGGCAGGGACCAACGTGAACGCCTGTAAAAATACCTCATGTGTCCTCACACCCTGCGGGGCAGGGTCCATGCCTTCATGTGGTTGGCGGCAGGATCTGGCACCCTGATCCACCCAGTCGCTGACAGACCTGCTGGGCCGCTTCGTGCGACAGGCCGGTCAGCCTTGCACGATAGACATGACGGCGCCCTGATGCAACGGTCGCGACCTGTGTATGCGCGCCACTGAACGAAACCTTCGCCCGCGCCTGTCCTGCCGCATGCTCCGCCTGTCCGATCGATCCATAGGCGCCGACCTGTACCGCCCAGTCATGGCTGTTCGCCATGCTGATGACGCCGGGACGGGTTCCGGCCGCGGCCATCGGGGACAGGCCGCTCTGTTCACGGGCACTCCATGCCGCACGCACGGCAGCGGCTTCGGGCGATGGCGTATCGGCTGCGGCCCCGCGCGGAACGGATGCCAGAAGCTGGCGACCCCGGCTCTGCCCGCCACGCGCATTCTGCGCCGCCTGCGCGCGGGCCAGGGCGCGCGCTTCCACCAGCAGGTCGGCCTGCGAACGGTTTACGGGCGTGCTGCCCGCGATCCGTGGCCCGATGGAGGCGACATAATCGCGCGTCTCCTTGGGCAGGGTATGATAGCGGTCAAGAAAGTCATCCAGCCGCCCCGGCCCGCTGTTATAGGCCGCAAGGAAACCGGGGGAGCCGTAAATGTCGTACATTTCACGGATATAGGCCGTGCCCGCCTCGATATTGTCATGCGGGTCATAGGCGTCGGGACCAAGGTTGTAGCGTGCCCGCATCGCATCATAGGTCGGCGGCATGAGCTGCATGAGCCCCATGGCGCCGGGCAGCGAGGTCACGAACTGGCCATTATGATAAAGCTGGCCGCCCGACTCGCGCCGCATGACCTCGCGGATCCAGACACTGGGCACGTCGAAACGCTGCGAGGCCTCGTTGATATACGGCCCCCATGGGTCTTCCGGCGGTCCCGGCGGGGTATAGTTGCTCTGGGCACGGGCACGATAGGACTCGGCCTCGTGAAGGATCTGTTCCTCGCTCATTTCGGGCGAAGGATTGTGGGCGCAGGCGGCCAGCATGCCCGCAAATCCCAGCGCCAGCCATCGCAGGGACCGGCGCGTGGAGGAAGCCTGCGCGGCCAGGCCGTCATGTTCGTCAGATGCCGCTACTGCCTGCGCTGGTGCCATGCTGGTGGTATGATCCCGGTCATGCCCATTTTCCCATGGCAGACGCGCCAACATGGCCCGCCCGACGGGACGGGCGGGCGCACCATAACAGCGTGGCTTCGGCTTGTGCAATCCTGACCCGCCAGCATGTCCGTGATGTAACCGGTAGGTCAGGTTGATGCGAATTCATAGAAAAGTTTTTGGCGAAGCTTTTTTCAAAAAGCCCCGAAGAACGCCGCCTTTTTAAAATAAGGCGGCACCCAAAAACTTTTCTTCTTTCAAAACAGCCTTTTATTCCTCGACATAGGTGGCGGGATCGCCACCGGTGCGGTTGTGGGGGCTGTCGAGCGTGGCAAGGTCGCTCATGTCATCCGGCGTGAGCTGGAAATCGAACGCATGCAGGTTGGCGCGCATGCGGTCGGGATGCGCGCTCTTGGGAATGGGCACCGCGCCACAGTCGATTACCCAGCGCAGCAGGACCTGCGCCGTGGATTTGCCGTGCCGGTCCGCAACCCGTTTGACAACGGGATTTTCCAGCAGCTTGCCGCGCCCCAGCGGGCTCCATGCCTCGGTCAGGATGCCCAGCTTCTTGTGCAGGGCGACCAGTTCCGACTGCGCGAAATCGGCATGCATCTCGATCTGGTTGACGGCGGGGGTGACGCCGGTTTCATCAATCAGGCGCTGCAGGTGTTCAGGCAGGAAGTTGGAAACGCCGATCGAGCGGATGCGCCCTTCCTTCTTCAGGCGGATCATCGCCTTCCAGCTTTCGACATACTGGTCCTTGGCGGGCAGCGGCCAGTGGATGAGGTAAAGGTCAACATAACTCATCTTCAGGCGTTCAAGGCTTTCGTCAAACGCGCGCAGCGTGCTGTCATATCCCTGGTCGGCACCACGCAGCTTGGTGGTGACGAAAATATCCTCACGCCCGATGTCGAAGCTGACCAGTCCGGT
The DNA here is from genome assembly GCF_000285295.1 of Komagataeibacter europaeus LMG 18890. Classification (GTDB taxonomy): domain Bacteria; phylum Pseudomonadota; class Alphaproteobacteria; order Acetobacterales; family Acetobacteraceae; genus Komagataeibacter; species Komagataeibacter europaeus. The sequence goes on from NZ_CADP01000027.1 coordinate 32,751, forward strand.
CCCCACCCCGCTTTCGTTTCCGTAACGCGACGCCGTATCGAACAGGCGATAGCCCGCCGCAAGGGCCTCCCGCACTGCCTTTTCGGCCTGCGGGTTGTCCAGCGGATAGGTGCCGAACCCCATGGCGGGGATCTTGTGGCCGTCATTCAGCTTGAGCAGGGGGATGGAGGTTGTCATGGTCGTTCCTTCGTCAGGCGCTCCCGGCGGCTATGGTGCCCCGGCGCACAGGCGGCAGGGTGGCGACCGGGCCGGGGGCTGGACGTGCGTCGCCGGTCCCTACCCTAACGACAGGTAACCACTTTTGGTTTATGCCCAGTTTTCAGGACTGGGCTGCATGTGGTTCATTATCACCATTGCTGGAGGCCCCATGACTGACACACCAACCGACATATCCGTCACCGATGCGACGGAACTGCACCGCACGCTGCTGACCATTGATACCCATGTGGACATCCCGTGGCCGGATCGCGGCGACTTCGCCACGGGCGCGCCGTCGCGACGGGTGGACCTGCCGCGCATGCGCGCAGGCGGCCTGCGGGCGGCATGCCTTGTGGCCTATGTGGGCCAGGGTGCGCGTGACGCGGCGGGGCAGGAGGCGGCCTCCACCCGGGCGGAAGCCATGCTGCACGTGATCGGGGAGACGGACCGGATCGAGGGCGTGCGGGTATGCGACACGGCGGCGGCGGTGCGCGCGACCTGTGACGCGGGTGAGATCGCCATCATTCCAGCCGTGGAAAACGGTTATGCGATTGGCGGGGACCTGTCGCTTATCGCGCGTTTCCAGGGGCTGGGCGCACGTTACATGACGCTGACGCATAACGGGCACAACCAGCTGGCGGACTCGGCGCGGCCCATGCACCATCTGGATGATCCCGAAACGCTGCACGGCGGGCTGTCCGGCCTTGGCCGGGATGCCGTGGCCGAGATGAACCGCGTCGGCATGCTGGTCGATGTGTCGCACACGTCACGCGACACCATGATGCAGGCGGTCGAACTGTCCCACGCGCCGGTCTTCGCCAGCCATTCCTGCGTGCGCGCCCTGTGCGATCACCCGCGCAACCTTGATGACGGGCAGCTTGACGCGCTGAAGGCCTGTGGCGGGGTCATCCACATTACCGCCATGGACGCCTTCCTGCGCCCGCGTGACGTGCGCGACATACGCCCGGTCACGGTGGCTGACTTCGTGGACCATATCGATTACGCCGTGCAGCGAATCGGGATCAAGCATGTCGGCATCTCGTCCGACTTCGATGGCGGCGGCGGCATACGTGGCTGGGCCGATGCATCGGAATCGCCCAATCTTACGGCGGAACTGCTACGCCGTGGCTATGACCGCAGCCAGATCGCGGCCCTGTGGGGGGAAAATTTCCTGCGGATCCTGAAGCAGGCGGAAGATGTCGCCAGCACGATCGCGTGAACATGGAATTCCGCGTGCTCTGGATCACACGCGCCTGACGGGGTATATCCTGTGCCGCATTGACGAATACAGGATAAGAAATGACCACCAGCACCGACTACAAGGTCAAGGACATCTCGCTTGCCGAGTGGGGCCGCAAGGAAATCTCGATCGCGGAAGGCGAAATGCCGGGGCTTATGGCGCTCCGTGAGGAATATGGCACGTCCAAGCCGCTGAAGGGCGCGCGCATCGCCGGCTGCCTGCACATGACGATCCAGACCGCCGTGCTGATCGAGACCCTGACGGCGCTCGGCGCCACGGTCCGCTGGTCTTCGTGCAACATCTTCTCGACACAGGACCAGGCCGCCGCCGCCATCGCCGCGACCGGCGTGCCCGTGTTCGCGTGGAAGGGCCTGACCGAGGACGAGTTCTGGTGGTGCATCGAGCAGACCATCAAGGGACCGGACGGCTGGACGCCGAACATGATCCTCGACGACGGCGGCGACCTGACGACGCTGATGCACGAGAAGTATCCCGAGATGCTCAATGACGTGCGTGGCGTCTCCGAAGAAACCACGACCGGCGTGCATCGCCTGTGGGACATGGCCAAGAAGGGCCTGCTGCGGGTTCCGGCCATCAACGTCAACGACAGCGTCACGAAGTCGAAGTTCGACAACCTGTATGGCTGCCGTGAAAGCCTGGTGGACGCGATCCGCCGTGGCACCGACGTGATGATGGCGAGCAAGGTTGCCGTGGTCGCCGGTTATGGCGACGTGGGCAAGGGTTCCGCCGCATCCCTGCGCAACGCGGGCTGCCGCGTGCTGGTGACAGAAGTTGATCCCATCTGCGCCCTGCAGGCCGCGATGGAAGGCTACGAGGTCGTGACAATGGAAGAGGCCGCCCCCCGCGGCGATATCTTCGTCACCGCGACCGGCAACGAGGGCGTCATCACCATCGAGCACATGCGCGAGATGAAGAACCGCGCCATCGTGTGCAACATCGGGCATTTCGATTCCGAAATCCAGATCAATGCGCTGCGCAACTACAAGTGGGACAATATCAAACCGCAGGTGGACGAGGTCATCTTCCCCGATGGCAAGCGCCTGATCGTCCTGTCCGAAGGCCGTCTGGTGAACCTGGGCAACGCGACGGGCCATCCGTCCTTCGTCATGTCCGCGTCCTTCACCAACCAGACGCTGGCGCAGATCGACCTGTGGCAGGCACCGGCGGGCAAGTACGAAAACAAGGTCTATACCCTGCCCAAGCACCTCGATGAAAAGGTGGCCTTCCTGCACCTCGCCAAGGTCGGCGCGAAGCTGTCGAAGCTGTCTAAAGCGCAGGCGGATTACATCGGCGTGCCGGTCAATGGCCCGTTCAAGAATGATCTGTATCGTTACTGAGCGCAGCAAACGTCCCTAACATATACGTGACGGGTCCGGCATCCGCCGGACCATCACGTGATGGAGAAAGAAAACATGAGCATCTTCGGTTCAATCCTGTCCAAGATTTTCGGCAGCCACGCCGCCGCCGCCACCCCGGCCGCTGCAACNNNAGCGCCTGCCGCGGCGGCACCCGCGGCGGCTCCGGCAGCTGCCGCCCCCGCGGCCCCGGCACAGCCGGTGGACGTGAACGCCGTGCTGACCGCACTGGCGGCCAAGTATCCGGAAAAGCTGAACTGGCAGACCTCCATCGTCGACCTGATGCGCCTCCTGGGCCTCGACAACTCGCTGGCCGCGCGTAAGGAACTGGCGACGGAACTGCACTACACCGGCGACATGAACGACACCGCGCCGATGAACATCTGGCTGATCAAGCAGGTCATGCAGAAGCTGGCGGAAAATGGCGGCAAGGTCTCCCCTGACCTGATGAAGTAATACGCCGCTGGCGTAACGGGCGGGCGCGTGGTCAACGACCACCGGCCGCCCGTTTCGTATCAGCCATGGACAGGGCCACCAGAACCGGCCAGACCGGCAGCATGACGAAGGGATACGCGATGGGAAACGTCCCCGATTTTCCCATGACGGACAACGCCACCGGGCTGTCCGCCGACATGTTATCCGCGTCCTCTGTCTCCAATGGACTGGTATGGGCCATTGCCTGCCAGCCGGGCCAGAAGCCCGAGCGCCTGACGGATGAACAGATTGCCCGCGCGCTTGAAGGCTACCCCCCCGATGAGCCAGCCACCTGGGTCTGGCTGCATTACGATATCGTCCACACAGCCAGTCGCGCCCACATCCAGGCCATTCCCTGCCTGCCCGAGGAAGTGCGCCTTGCGTTGGGCAGCACGGATCGGGGCACCAATGTCGAGGCGGAAGGCGATATCGTCTATGGCGCCCTGCCCGGCTTTGACGATGCCATGTCGGAAGACGACAAAAACCTGTCCGCATGGCGTTTTGCGGTCCTGCCTACCCTGCTGATCACCACGCGCCGCCAGCCGGTTCCCGCACTGGGGGTGATTTACCGGGCCATGCAGCGGGCGTCATTCGACTCCCCTGCCGAGGTGGTAGATCATACCCTGCTGGAATTCGCCGATACCGTCCGGCGCAATATCGCCATGCTGGATGACCAGTTGGACCGCGCCGAGGACCTGCTGCTGACACTGGACCAGCACACTGATTTCGGGCGCATAAGCGGACTGATCGGCCGCGTGCGCCGCCGTTCGACCGAATTGCGGCGCGTGATCTCGCCCGTGGACCGTATTTTCCACAACGAGGATCTAGAACTGCCCGAATGGGCGGAAGATGACATCCGCGACCGTTCGCAGCGCCAGATCCATGCGGCCCTTGATGATCTTCTGGCGCTACAGGACCGCGCACGATCGCTGCAGGATGAACTGGCGTCGGGGCAGGCGGAAGAAACCAACCGCCGCCTGTATACCGTGTCCATCGTGACCACGCTCATGTTGCCCGCAACCTTTGTAACCGGGTTTTTCGGCATGAATACTGGCGGCATGTTCCTGGCCACTGGTACCTTGGGCACTGTGGAAGCTGGCGGGATCTGTTTCGTATTCATGATGATTACATGGCTGCTACTGAAAATTATGAAACTGCTGTAAATCGGTTCATTATTTTGGGGTCTGTTGGGAATTAACGCGAATTGATGATTGCGGCTGTGAGATAAATCATCGCTGCGAATGATCTGTCGGTCTTGTCGCTTCGCATGGCGATGCGCTTGAACTCCTTGAGCTTGCAGAAGAAGTTCTCGATGAGATGGCGCGCCCTGAACAGGGCTCCATCGAAAGGTCGCCTGTCGAGGCGGTTCCGACGCTGGGGAATGACCACGCGGGCCCCTTGCGCGCGTATGGTGTCCACGATCCAGTGGACATCGAACGCCTTGTCAGCAAGAAGTCCCTCGAAATCAGCCGGTTCGAGAAGCGGCGCCACCCCGACCGTGTCGTAATGCTGGCCGGGGATAAGCGTAAAGCGGACCAGATTGCCCAGGGCGTCAGTCATGGCGATGATC
>NZ_CADP01000026.1 GCF_000285295.1 Komagataeibacter europaeus LMG 18890
ATTCCGACCCTTGGGCGCTACCCCCAGCTTGACCGGGTGCGCACGCCGCATGACATGCGCAACCTTTCGGTGGAGCAGCTGAAGCAGCTGGCGGAGGAACTGCGGTCCGAGACGATCGATGCCGTGTCCACCACCGGCGGCCATCTTGGCGCGTCGCTGGGCGTGGTGGAACTGACGGTGGCGCTGCATGCCGTGTTCGACACGCCTGATGACCGGGTGATCTGGGATGTCGGCCACCAGGCCTATCCACACAAGATCCTGACCGGGCGGCGCGAGCGCATCCGCACCCTGCGCCAGCCGGGCGGGCTGTCGGGCTTCACCCGGCGCAGCGAGAGCGAATACGACCCGTTCGGCGCGGCGCATTCCTCGACCTCCATTTCCGCCGGCCTCGGCATGGCCGTCGCCCATCACCTGCGCGCGGAGGAAGACCCCTCCTACCGCGAGCGCAACGTGATCGCGGTGATCGGCGATGGCTCGATCTCGGCGGGCATGGCGTACGAGGCCATGAACAACGCCTCGCATTGCGGCCCGGGCGCCGAACGCCTGATCGTGGTGCTGAACGACAACGAGATGTCGATCGCCCCCCCGGTGGGCGCGATGTCGAACTACCTGTCGCGGCTCATGTCGTCGCGCAAGTTCCTGTCCTTACGCGAACTCGCCGCCAAGATGGCCAAGCGCCTGCCCGGCCGCCTGGAACGCACGGCGAAGAAGGCGGATGAATACGCGCGCGGCATCATGACCGGCGGCACGCTGTTCGAGGAACTGGGCTTCTATTATGTCGGCCCGGTTGACGGCCACGACATGAACCAGCTGGTCCACATCCTGCGCAACCTGCGCGACGCCGAGGATGTCGGCCCCGTCCTGGTCCACGTCATCACCGAGAAGGGCCATGGCTACACCCCGGCCGAATCGGCGGGCGACAAGTACCATGCGGTCTCGAAGTTCAACGTCGTGACCGGCGAGCAGAAGAAGGGCCCGTCCGGCCCGCCGAGCTACACCTCGGTCTTTGCGAAGGAACTGGTGCGCCAGGCCGCGACCGACGACAGGATCGTCACCATCACCGCCGCCATGCCGTCGGGCACGGGGCTGGACAAGTTCGCAAAGGCCTATCCCGACCGTTTCTTTGACGTCGGCATTGCCGAACAGCACGCCGTGACCTTCGCCGCCGGCATGGCGACCGAGGGGCTGCGTCCGTTCTGCGCCATCTATTCCACCTTCCTGCAGCGCGCCTATGACCAGGTCATGCATGACGTGGTGCTGCAGAAGCTGCCGGTGCGCTTCGCCATTGACCGCGCGGGTCTGGTCGGCGCCGATGGCGCGACCCATGCCGGCGCGTTCGACATCGCCTATCTCGGCTGCCTGCCGGGCATGACGCTGATGGCGCCCAGCAACGAGCTGGAACTGCTACACATGACCGCGACCTCCATCGCGTTTGACGAAGGCCCGATCGGCCTGCGTTACCCGCGTGGCGCAGGACTTGGGCTGGAGCTGCCGGCCGCGGGCCAGATCCTCGAGATCGGACGCGGGCGAATCGTGCGCGAAATGACCCGCCAGTCCGGCCCCGAACAGGGCGGCATCGCCATCCTGTCGCTTGGCCCGAGGCTGGAGGACGCGCTGAAGGCCGCCGACATGCTGGCGGCCCAGGGCCTGTCCCCCACCGTGGCCGACGCCCGCTTCGCCAAGCCGATCGACACCGCCCTGGTCGAACAGCTGGCGCGCAACCACGCCGTGCTGATCACGATCGAGGAAGGATCGGTTGGCGGATTCGCAAGCTATGTCATGACCCATCTGGCCAGAACCGGCCTGCTGGACCGCGTGCGCTTCCGTCCCATGACCCTGCCCGACCGCTTCATCGACCACAACACGCAGGCCGCACAGTACCATGAGGCCGGGCTGGATGCGCCCGCCATTGTCGCCACCGCGCTGTCCGCCCTGGGCGTGCCGCATTCGCGCCAGATGGCCTGAGCGCACAGGGGAACAGGCACCGCGCATGGCAAAACGTCGCGTCGATCAGATGCTGGTGGACCGGGGCATGGTGGAAAGCCGCACCCGTGCGCAGGCACTTATCATGGCTGGTCTGGTCCACACGCCCGACCGGCGCATTGACAAGGCCGGGGAGCAGATTGCCGAGGACACGCCCCTGACCCTGAAGGGACAGGACCACCCGTGGGTGTCGCGTGGCGGGATCAAGCTGGCGCACGGGCTGAAGCACTTTGGCCTGTCGCCTTCGGGCCTGACCTGCCTGGATGTTGGCGCATCAACCGGTGGCTTTACCGATGTGCTGCTGCATGAAGGGGCGGCCAAGGTCTATGCCGTCGATGTCGGCCATGGGCAGTTGGCCTGGAAACTGCGCAGCAATACCGAACAGGTGGTCGTGCTGGAAAAATGCAACGCCCGCGCGCTGGACAGCACCATCATTCCCGACCCGATACAGGCGCTGGTCTGTGATGCCAGTTTCATCGGCCTGCGCACTGTCCTGCCCGCGGGGCTGGATCTGTGCGTGCCGGGGGCATGGGCCATTGCGCTGATAAAACCGCAGTTCGAGGCCGGACGCGACGCGGTGGGGGCCAAGGGCGTCGTGCGCGACCCGGCCGTGCATGAAGCCGTGTGCCAGATGATTCATGAATGGTGGTCTGGCCTGCCGGGCTGGACCGTGCTGGGCATCGACCCCAGCCCCATCACCGGGCCGGAAGGCAACCGGGAATTCCTGATCGCGGCCCGCAAGGACGGCTGATCGACAGTCGCATCCCCTGCCCCGCCTGTGCTACACAGGCACGAAAGAGCGGCCATCAACGCCCTTCCCCTTTCTGAAATGACACGACGAACATAGGCAGCACCGGTATGTCCGCAGCCCCTGCACCCTCACCTTCCCGGTCACGCGACGGGACGGCGGCCTCGCTTCTGAATGACGAGGAACGCACGCGCATCCGTGCGAAATCCGCGCAGTTCGCTCCCCCTGCCGCCGCCCTGCCCGATGGCAGGCGCGACCTTGTGGGCCTGTCGCGTGAGGAACTGACGGACATCATGGTGGAGATTGGTGAAAAGCCATTCCGCACCAAGCAGCTGTGGCACTGGATCTACCATCAGGGCGCGACCTATTTCTCGCGCATGAGTTCCATCGCCCGTCCGCTGCAGGAAAAGCTGGCCGAACGCTTTGTCGTCGGCCGCCCCGGCGTGGTGACCGAGCAGACATCGCAGGATTCCACGCGCAAATTCCTGTTCCGCTTCCGCGACGGGCAGGAAGCCGAAACCGTGTACATCCCCGACCGGCAGGAAGACCGGGGGGCTGTGTGCATTTCCTCACAGGTGGGCTGCACACTGTCATGCACCTTCTGCCATACCGGCACGCAGGCGCTGGTGCGCAACCTTGGCGCCGCGGAAATCGTAGGCCAGTTCATGGCGGCGCGCGACAGCTATGGCGAATGGCCCAGCCCGAAGGGCGACACCCCGCGCCTGCTGTCCACCATCGTGCTGATGGGCATGGGCGAGCCGCTGTACAATTATGACAACGTGGCCAAGGCCATGCGCATCATCATGGATGGCGAGGGCATTGGCCTGTCGCGCCGGCGCATCACGCTGTCCACGTCGGGCGTGGTGCCAATGATGGACCAGTGCGGGGCGGAGCTGGGTATCAACCTGGCCGTGTCACTGCATGCCGTGCGCGACGACCTGCGTGACGAGATCGTACCGCTGAACCGCAAATACCCGATCAGGGAAGTCATTGCCGCCTGCCGCCGCTACCCCGCCGCCAGCAATGCGCGGCGCATCACGTTCGAATACATCATGCTGCGTGGCGTCAATGACAGCGAGGCCGACGCACGTGAACTGGTGTGCCTGATTTCGGGCATCCCGGCCAAGGTCAACCTGATCCCGTTCAACCCATGGCCGGGCAGCAGCTACCGGCCATCCACGCGTGAACAGCTGGACCGTTTCGCGAAAATCGTGATGGATGCGGGCTTTGCCTCCCCCATCCGCATGCCGCGCGGGCGCGACATCCTGGCTGCGTGCGGGCAGTTGCGCACGGAAAGCCAGCGCCTGCGCCGCGCGGGGCGGACGGACGCCACGCCGGACCCTGCCGGGGCATAAAAATCCGGCCTTATCTTCTGGTCGCCCGCGCCGTGGGATGCTAGGAGGACATGCCGCCGGTTCACCCGGCAAAATGTTGTCCAAAGTTTTCTCGACAGGAGCGTTCTCCCATGGCCGCCAGGGATGTCAAAAAGGTCGTTCTCGCATATTCGGGCGGTCTTGATACTTCCGTGATTCTGCGCTGGTTGCAGACCACCTACAACTGCGAGGTCGTGACCTTCACGGCCGACCTTGGCCAGGGCGAGGAACTGGAACCCGCCCGCCGCAAGGCCGAAATGTTTGGCGTTAAGGAAATCTTTGTCGAGGACCTGCGCGAAACCTTCGTCAAGGATTTCGTCTTCCCCATGTTCCGCGCCAACGCGCTGTATGAGGGACAGTACCTGCTGGGCACATCCATCGCCCGCCCCCTGATCGCCCAGCGCCAGATCGAGATCGCCGAACAGGTCGGCGCCGACGCCGTGGCCCATGGCGCAACCGGCAAGGGCAACGACCAGGTCCGTTTCGAACTGGCCTATTACGCGCTCAAGCCCGACATCACCGTGATCGCGCCGTGGCGTGAATGGGACCTGACATCGCGCACGCGCCTGCTGGCCTTTGCCGAGGAACACCAGATCCCCATTGCAAAGGACAAGCGCGGGGAAGCCCCGTTCTCGGTCGATGCGAACCTGCTGCATTCCTCCTCGGAAGGCAAGCTGCTGGAAGACCCGGCGGTAGGCCCCGAGGAAATCGTGTTCCAGCGCACCATTTCCCCCGAAGCCGCACCGGACAAGGCGACCGAAATCACCATCGATTTCGTATCGGGCGACCCGGTGGCAATCAATGGCGTGGCCATGTCGCCCGCAACGCTGCTGACGCGCCTGAACGAACTGGGCCGTGACAACGGCATCGGTCGTCTTGACCTGGTGGAAAATCGCTTTGTCGGCATGAAGTCGCGCGGCATTTATGAAACGCCGGGCGGCACGATCCTGCTGACCGCGCATCGCAGCATCGAAAGCATCACCCTTGACCGCGAGGCCATGCACCTCAAGGACAGCCTGATGCCGCGTTATGCCGAGATCATCTACAACGGGCTGTGGTTCTCCCCCGAGCGCCGCATGCTGCAGGCCCTGATTGACCAGAGCCAGCATTCGGTGACCGGCCGCGTGCGGTTGAAGCTGTACAAGGGTAACGTGATCTGCGTGGGCCGTGAAAGCCCCAACAGCCTGTACGACACCCGCGTCGTCACCTTCGAGGATGACGAGGGCGCATACAACCAGGCCGACGCGCAGGGCTTCATCAACCTGAATGCGCTGCGGCTGCGCCTGGGGGCCAAGATCGGCCGTCGTGGCGGCGCGCTGTAATCGCCCATCCGGTCCTTCGTGTTCATTCCAACAACCTGCCGAGGTGTCATGAAACGCTTTTCCCGTGTCATTTCCCTTCTCCTTGCCACAGCGGTGGCGCTGCCGCTTGCGGCATGCGGGGGAAACAAGGATGACCAGCCGGAACTGACCCCGGCACAGTTCATGGACAACGTACGCAAGCAGCCCGGCGTCAAGACCCTGCCGGACGGACTGGCCTACAAGGTCCTGAAATCCGGGCCGAAAGACGGCGCGCAGCCCACCATCAATGACAGCGTCATGGTCATATACGAAGGCCGCCTGCCCGATGGCGGCATCTTTGACAGTTCCGACCAGCACGGGCATGGCGCGTACATGCAGATGCCGCTGGAAATGGTGATCAAGGGCTGGCAGGAAGCCGTGCCCATGATGCATGTAGGCGATACATGGATGCTGTACGTGCCGCCCGAACTGGGTTACGGGCATAAATCCATGGGCATCATCCAGCCTGACAGCCCGCTGATCTTCAAGATACAGCTTCTGGGCGTTTCCCCCGGCGGCCATTAAGGCATGCAGGGCCATTCACCCCAGCCGGGTGAATGGCCCTTTTTTCATGACATAACGGGACAGGAAACCGGACAACCGACATGGGTATTGGAACCGGGCGCATGGCGTCCGTACTGCGCGGGGGCTGCATGGTGGCCACCGTTGTACTGCTGGCGGCGTGCACGCGCCATGGGCAGGAAGGGTACGCGCGTTACCGCACCAACTGCGGCATCTGCCACCATGGCGGCGAAGGGATGAAGGGCGAGATCCCGCCCGTGTCCGGTCGGGTGGATAAAATAGCCGCGACACCGGAAGGCAAGCAGTACCTCATGCATGTGCTGCTGAACGGGCTGAATGGCCCGCTGCAGATTGACGGCGTGCGCTACAACTTCTCCATGCCGCCGTTCCGTGCCCATCTGTCGGATGCGGAAATCGCCTCCATCCTCAGCTATCTGGCGACCCGTGGCGACACCCGCCCCCTCCCGGTCTTCACGCCCGAGGAAGTGGCGGCCGAACGCGCCCACCCGCTGACCACCACCACGGTGGCGGAAGAACGCCGCCGCCTTGACGCCATTCATCCCCTGCCCTGACCCCCCGGCACCTTGACCTGCACGGGCAAAAAAACGGAAAATACCTTCATGCAACGCCTATTTTCCGGCATTCAGCCGACCGGTATCCCGCAGCTTGGCAATTACCTTGGTGCAATACGCAACTGGGTTGCGCTGCAGCGTGATCATGAATGTATCTTCTGCCTGGTGGACATGCACGCCATCACCACGTGGCAGGATCCCGCAGTGCTGCGCCAGCAGACCCTGGCACAGACGGCGGTCCTGCTGGCGTCGGGCATTGATGTGCACAAACATATCCTGTTCAACCAGTCCGCTGTCAGCGCCCATGCGCGCCTGGGGTGGATTTTCAACTGTGTCGCGCGCATTGGCTGGCTCAACCGCATGACGCAGTTCAAGGACAAGGCGGGCAAGGACCGGGAAAAACATTCCGCCGGCCTGTATGTCTATCCTGACCTCATGGCTGCCGACATCATGGCATACAAGGCCACGGTCGTGCCGGTAGGCGATGACCAGAAGCAGCATCTGGAACTGACCAACGACATCGCGCAGAAATTCAACCACGATTACGGGACCGAATTCTTCCCGCAGGTCGAAGCCCTGATCCCGCCGCAGGGTGCCCGTGTGATGAGCCTGCGTGACGGTACCAAGAAAATGTCCAAATCCGATCCCTCCGCCCAGAGCCGGATCGAGATGACGGATGACGCCGACGCCATTGCCAACAAGATCAAGCGCGCCAAGACCGATTCCGAACCTCTGCCATCTGAGGAATCCGGCCTTGAAAACCGGCCCGAGGCACGCAATCTGGTTACCATCTACGCCACACTGTCCGGTCGTACGGTGGCCGATGTGCTGGCGCAGTTTGGCGGTCAAGGTTTCGGACCGTTCAAGACGGCGCTGACCGACGTGGTGGTGGCGGCGATTGCCCCGATTGCCGAAGAAACCGGACGACTGCTGAAGGAACCCGGTTTCCTGTGCGACACGCTGCGCAATGGCGCGAACCGGGCGCGCACCATTGCCGAACCCATTGTATCGGAAGCGGAAACCCTGATCGGCTTCCTGAAGTAAGCACGAAAGGTGGCGCCATGCGGCAGGAACTGCACACCCTGCAGGTTACGACCCGGGGCAAGGGACTGGTCCCCATCGACCGGCCCGTGCTGGACTGGGTGGGGCAGAGCGGGATTGAGACCGGCCTGCTGACGCTATGGTGCCGCCATACCTCCGCATCGCTGGTGGTGCAGGAAAATGCTGATCCTACGGTGCGCACGGATATCGAACGGTATTTCGAAACCCTCGTACCCGAACAGCCGGGGCGCTACATCCATGATGATGAAGGCCCGGATGACATGCCCGCCCACCTGCGCGCCATGCTGACCAATACACAGCTTTCCATTCCGGTGGCCGATGGTCGTCCGGTACTGGGCATGTGGCAGGGACTGTACCTGTTTGAACATCGTGCCCGCCCGCACCGGCGCGAAATCGTGCTGCACCTGATGGGTGACTGACCGGACACCGGCGATCGCGATATGCCCCCGTTGCCGTTCCTGAAGACGATTTGAAAACAGTAGAAATTTTTGGGTGCCGCCTTTTTTTTCAAACAGGCGGCGTTCTCCTGAAGATTTTTGAAAAAAGCTTCACCAAAAACTTCTGTTTTTATCAGGGATGCTGCCCCGACAGACAGCACAGACAGGGCGGCCAGCGCATATCGCCATGCACCAGCACGCCAGATCTGCTTTCCCCAAGATCACACCGCGTTAAGGATCGTGGCGTGATGGTCGATATGATCGGCAATAAATGACTGGATGAACCAGTAGGAATGGTCGTAGCGCGGGTGCATGCGCAGACGTAAGGCCTGCCCCGCCGCACCGGCCGCCGCCGCCAGCAGTTCGGGTTTCAGCTGGTCATGCAGGAACTGGTCGGCTTCCCCCTGATCCACCAGGATTCCAGTGGGGTGGGTATGACCCGCTTCCAGCAGCAGCGTTGCATCATGGCGTGCCCATGTGGCGCGATCGGGGCCAAGATAGGTGGAAAATGCCTTCTCCCCCCATGGGACGACGGCGGGATGGCAGATCGGGGCAAACGCCGAAACCGATTTCCATGCATCCGGCGCGCGCAGGGCATGGACCAGCGCACCATGCCCGCCCATGGAATGGCCCATGATGCCACGCCGCGCGCCATCAATGGCAAACACGTCCTGTGTCAGTTCGGGCAGTTCGTGACTGACATAGGTACCCATGCGGTAATGCGCGCGCCATGCAGGCGTTGTCGCGTCAAGATAGAAACCCGCCCCCGTGCCGAGGTCATAAGCGTCACCTTCCCCCGCGACACCCGCACCCCGTGGCGAGGTATCAGGCGCCACCAGCGCGATGCCATGATGAGCCGCGAAACGCACGGCGTTGGACTTGATCAGGAAGGTTTCCTGCGTGCAGGTCAGGCCAGCCAGCACGTGCACCACGGGCACGCGCTCCCCCGCCAGCGCGCGTTCGGGCAGGAACACGCCAAAGCGCGCCTCCAGCCCCAGGCTTTCGGACGGGTGGCTATAAAAGCCGATCCGCCCGCCACAGCTCGCATGTTCCTCAAGCGTCGTGATGCTGCCCATGGATCAGAACTCGACAACCGTGCGGATGCTCTCGCCCTTCGCCATCATGTCAAAGCCTTCGTTGATGCGCTCCAGCGGCAGCCTGTGGGTAATCAGGCTGTCGATGTCGATGCGGTTTTCCATGAACCAGTCCACGATGCGCGGCACGTCGGTGCGGCCACGCGCGCCACCAAAGGCCGAGCCGATCCACCGCCGCCCCGTCACAAGCTGGAACGGCCGCGTGCTGATTTCCTGACCGGCCCCCGCAACGCCGATGATGGTGGATACCCCCCACCCGCGATGCGCGCATTCCAGTGCCTGCCGCATGAGGGTCGGGTTGCCGACGCATTCAAAGGAATAATCCACGCCACCGCCGGTCAGTTCCACGATATGGCCGACCAGGTCGCCATTGGGGCCGAGATCCTTCGGGTTGATGAAATCGGTCATGCCGAATTTGCGGGCAATGGCTTCACGCTCGGGATTGATGTCGACGCCGATGATCCGTTCAGCCCCGACCATTTTCGCACCCTGAATGACATTCAGCCCGATTCCGCCCAGGCCAAACACGGCCACCGTGCTGCCGGTCTCGACCTTGGCGGTGAACAGCACGGCCCCGATGCCGGTGGTCACACCGCAGCCGATGTAGAATACCTTGTCAAACGGGGCGTCGGGCCGGATCTTGGCCAGCGCGATTTCGGGCAGCACCGTGTAGTTGGCGAAGGTGGAACAGCCCATGTAGTGGTGGATCGGCTGCCCCTTGAATGAAAAGCGCGACGTGCCGTCGGGCATCACGCCCTTGCCCTGCGTTGAACGGATGGCCGTGCACAGGTTGGTCTTGCGCGACAGGCAGGACTTACATTCCCGGCATTCGGGGGTGTAGAGCGGGATGACATGGTCGCCGGGCTTCAGGTGCTTCACACCCGCGCCGACTTCCACCACCACACCGGCCCCTTCATGGCCAAGGATGGCGGGGAACAGTCCCTCCGGATCGGCGCCGGACAGGGTGAACTTGTCAGTATGGCACAGGCCCGTCGCCTTGATCTCGACCAGCACCTCACCCGCGCGTGGGCCTTCCAACTGCACGGTCTCGATTTCAAGTGGTTTACCTGCCTCGAAGGCAACGGCTGCCCTTACGTCCATGAACCCGGTCTTTCCTTTGATGCGTGGGGCGTCCCCATGGGCGCGCCCCTGTTTCGCAACGATTAAGGGCATCATCGGCACTGGCGTCAATGTTACGCCGTCCATGCAGGGGTGACGATATTTTCAGTGACAAAACATGCCACCCGCCCATGTGCGGTCCCGCAACCACCATGCAATGTGATAAGCGGCGGAAGGGGACCGGAAACGGATACCCGTATTTTCACCAGATATACCGGGATGCCTGCATGGTCATTGATCGTAGAATTGGTTTGTGGATCCTGCTTCGCGAAAGTGTGCTGTCGCTGGTTTTCCTGTGCGCGTGGGACGTGGTGGTGGTGGTGATGTTCCAGATCTTCCACCAGGAATGGATGGAACAGCCCACCCTGCCCATATCGCTGATCGGTTCCGCGCTGGTACTGTTCATGAGCTTCCGCAACAACACCGCCTATAACCGCTGGTGGGAAGGGCGCACCCTGTGGGGGGCGGTGACCAACAACAGCCGGTCCTTCGCCCGGCAGGCGGGCACGATCCTGCGCGGGTGCCCAGACCTTGCCCGTGCCATGGCGGCCTATCCCTATGCCCTGCGCGGCGCGCTGGGGCGGCTGGATGCGACGGACGACATCATGCGCCTGCTGCCCGATTCCATGAAGGCCGGGATCGCGGGCAAGGTGAACATCCCCGCCGCCATCCTGTTTGAAATCGGGCTGCGGGTGGACGCGGAATCACGCAGGCTGGGCATTGACGGCGCATTGCAGGGACAGATCGACCGAATCCTGTCGGACATGAGCAACGCGCAGGGCGGGCTGGAACGTATCCGCAACACGCCGCTGGCCATCCAGTTTTCGGTCCTGCCGAAAGTGGTGGCGGTGGTGTTCTGCATCATCCTGCCGCTGTCGATGGTGCAGACGCTGGGGTGGATCACGCCGCTTGGGTCATCGCTGGTGGGACTGCTGTTCGTCGCACTGGACAAGATCGGCAACGACCTGCAGGACCCCTTCAGCGCGACACCGCATGGCATGCCGATGCTGACCATTTCCCGCACGATCGAAATCGACCTGATGCAGTCCTGCGGCCTGCCCGCGCCGCCGCCGCTGCCCGCCGTGCGCGGCATACAGGCATGATGCGCAGCGCCTGATGGTTCACCCTGCCCGATGCCATATGAAGGAATCAAGACAGAAGGGCGGATTTATGCTATATGGGTGGCATGAGCATGTTCAGAACCACCCAGAAGGGCACTGTGACCGATGCAATGGCACGGACGGCCGCAGCTGCCACGGCAGCCGAAGCAAAGTCCAGCAAGGCCGTAAAAGACGAAGATCCATTCCGTGAGGGCGACGCCATCGTGTATGCAGCGCATGGCGTTGGCCGCGTTGACCGGATTGGCGTTGACGAAATCGCCGGCACCAAGCTGGAAATGATCCAGATCTCCTTTCCCGGCAACCAGATGACGCTGCGCATCCCGCTGTCCAAGGCGCGCAAGTCGGGCCTGCGCAAGATCGTATCAAGGGAAATCGTGGACAAGGCGATGGCCATCATCAAGGGCAAGCCGCATGTCAGCCGTGGCATGTGGGCACGCCGCGCGGTCGCCTATCAGGAAAAGATCAATTCCGGCGATCTGGTACAGATTGCCGAAGTGCTGCGTGACCTGCGCCGCAACGTGGACAGTCTGGATGGCAGCTTCAGCGAACGCAAGCTGTTCGAGGCGGCACAGGAACGCTTCGTGGCCGAGGTTGCCGTGCTGGAAGGCAAGGAACCGACCGAAGTCCTCGAAAAACTGACCGAGGTCATGAAGGCGGCCTGAATATTCCGCCTTTTTCCATACACATCCAACCCCATGCCGCCGGCCCTGTGCCGGCGGTTCTGATATGGGGCGGCTGGCAGCCCCATCCCCCGCTATGCGCCGGGTGGAACAGCATGATACGACCATGACAGGCCCATCAACAGCGCAAGACCGGCACAGCTACGCAATCAGGCCCGCAGCCACGCAACCTGAACCCGTTTCGTAGCCGCCACAGGCAGCGCAGGCGGTCTGGGCCAGCACGGACAACCCTGTTCCACCCCGGTCATCATGGATCACGTTTATTTCCCTTCATGCCCTGCGGCCGCGCCAGCATGACCACGCACCCTGCTAGCGCCGCCACCATGGCCATGACAAAGGGGCTGCGTGGTCCCGCCATGCCGGACAGCACACCGGACAGCACCGCGCCGATACCTGCCGCAATATCAAAGAAAACATCAAACAGCCCGATGGCCGACCCGGCCGCGGCGGGTGGTGCCTGCCGCAGTACCGGCAGCCCCAGCAGCGGATAGGTCAGCGAAAACCCCAGCCCCGTCAGGAAGCTGCCCGCCACGGCCCATGCCGGTCCCGGCGCAAGCCAGATCAGGGCCAGGCCCAGCGCCTCGGCCAGCATGATGGCGACCACCATCGGCCTGACTTCATCACGATCAACATGGCGGCTGCCGACCAGGCGGGCAATGACATGCCCCGCGCCAAACGCCCCCAGCGCCCAGCCCCCGCCATGCCAGCCCTGTGCCGCATAGAAAATGACCAGAAAGGACGAAATCGCGGCAAACCCCACCGCCGACAGGCCCAGCGTCACCCCCCACACCCATGTATGCCCGATCAGGTGTTTCCACCGTATGTCACCTGCCATCCCATCCGTCTGGCCACCAGCGCGCGGCAACGCGGGTGCGGGCAGTACCACGGTCAGCCCCATGCCCGCCACCGGCAGGGCGAGGGCGACAAGACACAGGGGGCCAAAACCGGCATGGGTCTCGATCTCGTCACCCAGTGCGGTTCCAATGCCCAGACCGGCAAAGATGGCCAGACCGACCCATGACATCGCGGCCCCCGCACGCGCGCTGCCCACCTTGGTCACGGCCCAGACGCCGCCGCCTGTAACCATCAACCCTTCGCCCAGTCCCATGGCCAGCCGTCCCGCCACGATCATCGCCTGCTGCAGGCCCGGTGACAGGACGGGCACCAGCGCAAGGCTGTAAGCCAGCGCGGAACACGCCGTGCACAGCAGGCCACACAGCAGCGTATTGCGTCCGCCAAGCCGGTCCGCCATCCGCCCGGCCTTCGGCCGCGACAGCACGGTGGCGACGGACTGGATGCCCATGATCAGGCCGATCATGGTGGTTCCGCAAGCGAAACGTGACTGAAGTTCCAGCGGCAGGGCCGACAACGCCACCCCCATCGCCAGCATGCCGCTGCCAATGGCCAGCATGACGGGCAGCAGGCCGCCACGGGTCGTAACATGAGGATTCATGCCGGGACCGTAATGCATTTACCCCGCACCGAACAGGCCGAGACATATTCCAGGACTGTTTGACAAGTCAGTTCACGATATCACTTCAAGATCAAAGGACGTTTCTGCTGAAGCTTTTTAAAAAAGGTGACACCCGAAAAATTTTATTTTTTATCAATGATTTGTTTTCAGGAAGGCTCTTATGCCATCCCTCAGTACTTGAACTGATACAGCAGCCCGATGCTGCTGCCCGGATCATTTTCCGGCGTGGTGAAACCGGTCACGTTGCCGCCCGTCCCCACCGTGGTGTTCAGCTTCAGCCGCTTGGTCAGGTCAACCTGCACCTGGGCCTGCGTGCCCGAACCCGATGTCGCCTGCTTGGCGCCGACATAGACACGGCGCATGACGTATTTCCCCGCCTCGATCGAACCGGTGTCGTTGCTGCCCGACCCGTTGGATGAACTGCTCATCTGCAACCTGTCCAGATGCAGCGTCTTGCGCACCATGCCCAGCGGATCGAAGGCGGAACCGCCACTCAGCGTCGCGACGGCGGCCGCGATCGACGCCATCTGCGTGGGCGAAAGCGACTGCGTATCCGACCCGAACAGCAGGATGGCCAGGATCTGGTCCTGTGACAGTGGCGGCGTGGAGGAAAACGAGATTTTCGGCGCGCTGGCATACCCGCCCACATTCAGCCGGGCCGTGCCGTCATTCGTGCTGCGCTCGGCCACGAAATCCAGCGTGGGGTCGATTGCATGGGTAACACCCACGCCGTTGAAGCCCACCTGCCCCTTGCTGAAATCAAGCGAGATCCCACCCAGTGAAAACCCGCCCTTGACCAGCGAGAACCCACCCGTCACCACCGGCGCCACAGTGGTGCCCCCTGCATGGATGCTGCCGTGCATTTCCGTGTTCAGCCCATGCCCGCGCACATAGAACTGCCCCGGTGAACGCACGTCCAGGTTCAGCCCGATCACCAGTGGCGAGGTATGGACCACCTTTTCCTGCGTCTCCGCATCCTCGGGGCGGATGACATCCAGATGCGCCACCGATGTCGGGAGTGAGTCCGGAATGTTGACATCCACGCGCTTGAGCGTGATGCCCCCTGTTGCATCGATCTGGCTGGCAAGCTGGCCCTTTACGCCCAGATCACCGTTTATGGTCGCAGTCACAAGGTCACTGGCCAGCGGCCGGGCGTTATCGGCATGGATATGCAGGTCGATCGGCTGGCCGGGTTCCAGCACCCCGTAACTGCCGGTGACACCGATGGTGCCCTTGCCCGCCTGCGCGTTCAGGTCGGCTATGACCAGCCGGTCCCCCATGGCATCGACCGTGCCGTGCATGGCGGACAGCTGTATGCCCTGCCCGTAATCATGGAATACGCCATTGGTCAGGTTCAGCGTGCCATTCAGGCGTGGCTGCTGTGGCGTGCCACGCACGCCCAGCGCGACCTGCAGCGCGCCCCCCGCCTGCATGCCCTGTGCGCCCAGATAGGCATTAGCCACCGCAAGGTCCACATTGCCATCGGCCTGCAGCGTGATCTGGCCCGCCCTGTTGACCGGGGCCGTGCCGTGCAGCCCCAGATTGACCTGCGTACCCGCGCGTATCTGCGCATCGACCCGCGCCATGCCTGCTGTCAGGTTGGCCGTGGCCTCCATCGATGCAGGTGCCAGGGACGATGTATAATCGGTGTGGTATTTCAGGTCCCGCCCCTGCAGCGTCACCCGGCCGGAGGGATGATCGAGCGTCCCGGTCAGCCGTGCTTCGGCCGACAGTGTCCCCTGCGCATGCAGCGTGGGGATGAAGGGGACAAGCAGGTCGGGGGACAGGCGGCTGATGGCCGCATGCAGGTCCAGCGTGGGCCTGATCCTGCCGCTGACCTCCACACTGCCCGGCTGCCCCTGCGGCGGGGCAAGGCTGATCCGCAGGTGGTCGATCGCGGTTTCCCTGCCATAGGTCACGGTGGCCGGGGCATCCAGCCGGATGACCTCGCGCCGGGCCTGCGCTTCCAGCCGGCGCACGTTTACCGAGCTTGCGGGAATGTTGGACACCACCGCCGCGTCAATGCTGGCAGGCCCCGTCCACGGCGTATCCAGCCCCGACTGCGCCACCACGTTCAGCGCGGCGAACGGCCCTTTCGCGGTGACATGCGCGTGTCCCCCCATGTCGCGGAAATGCGCGTTATCCACCACAAGGTCGAGGTCGGTTACCGGCGCGTCCCCCGTCGGGTCCTGCACCCTGCCCTTCAGCACCAGCCGGTCCACGCGCGCCATGGCCGCACTCAGCGCACTGTCCACGTTCACGCTCAGGGCGGCGGGGCTGTCCGCGGTCGCACTGGTGCTGCGCAGGCTGGCGGACAGGTGGCCGCTCATGTCCTGTCCCGTAAGATCGCGCAGGTCCGCCAACCGCGTCATGTGCAGGTCCAGCGTGCCCGACGGCACCACATGCCCCTTGGGCAGCGTCATGTCCGCAAGCCCCGTCAGGCTTTTCCAGTTCAGGTGCGAAAGCTGCAGGTGACGGCTTTCATCGGCATTGCTGTCCAGACGGGCCGTGACCTGAACCGGCGCACGGTCCACCGTACCCGATATATCCAGCGCCCCTTCCCTGACCTGTGGCAGGTGCTGCATGGTCAGGCTGGCCTGCACATTGCCCGCCGCCGTGTTGCTGGCCGCCATGCTGGCCTGCGCCTTCAGGCTGGCCGCAAGGTCATTGACCGGCCCGGTGGCATGCAGGTCGGCCTGTGCCTGCCCCTTCAGCGTGGGGGCCAGCACATGCAGGTCCGACAGGGCAAGATGCGCCGTGGCATCAACCTGCATCGGCTCCCCCGTCACCAGCCGGGTAGGCGTCGCATCAAGGTGAAGGGTCCGTCCCTCCGCCAGCAGGGAGGTAAAGGTGACCGTATTCCCCCTGCCCGGCCCGCTGGCGATGGTGCCTGCGATATTCAGGTGTCCGGTGTCCCCGATCAGGCCAACCGCCATGGGCAGGCCGCCATCCAGCACGATATGGCTGTCCAGCGCGAACGGCCCCGCCTGCTGCGCCGTGGGGAGTGTGATATTGCCATCCAGCCCGGCATGGCCATGCAGTTGCGTACCCCCTGCTGCCGCCAGCGCGGCAAGGTCGGGCAGGTCGGCATGAAAGGTCGCGGCCATGGGCCGGGCCGTCGTGACCTGCCCGGTCAGTTGCGCCAGCGGATGCGACAGCGACAGCGCCACCGGCCCACCGGCCGCATCGGGCCGCCACAGCACATCCAGCCGCAGCGGGTCGGATGCGAACAGCGTGGGCTGGCTGCCGGGAATGCGCAGTCCGGTCACGGTGGTATGGAGGGCGGCGTGCTCCTCCTGCCCGCCCGCCTGCGCGCTCAGCCCGTCAGCCACCATGTGCAGGGATGTGAAACCGGCGTCGTTATAGGTCAGGCGATCGATATCCAGCGTGCCATTGCCGGTGGGCCGGTCCACCTTGCCGCCCACATGGGCGGCAAGGCTTATGCCCTGCCAGTTCGCGCCGCTGATCGTCACAGGGTCGCTTTTGCCCGATACATCCAGCGTCATGTGATGCGTGACCAGCCCGACCTGGCCACCCGCCTGCAGGTGGATGGCCCCGGCGGTGGCAGTCAGCGCAAGGCGGGTGGCGTCACGCGGGCCATGCAGCCCCAGCAACAGGTCCATGGGCGCCAGGGCGGACAGGCCACTCAGCGTTGTGGCGAACCCGCCCGCTTCCTCATGCGCATGCAGGTCCAGCGCGACATTGGTGCGGTCCAGCCGCGTGGCCAGCGACAGCGCACCGGGCTGGTCCAGCCGCTTCAGGTCCAGCGCGATATCGGCGGGCGGCAGGGTGGCGATGGAAAAATGGTCCAGCACCGGGGCGATGTCATCAAGGCTGGCATGACCATTGAGGCTGAAGGACGCGGGCACGCGGGCAATGGCAGCACCGACGTCAATCCGCGCCACATGCACCGCGCGGATATCGACCCCCATGTGGATGCTGCCTGACGTGTCCTTTTCCGGCTTTGACGGATGGGCGGGATCATCCTCGCTCAGCCGCGGGATGGACAGGCGCGCCATGGACAGGTTGCTGATGACCGCGCGCCGCGTCAGCAGCCGCAGCGGCGACCAGTCCAGTTGCAGGTCATCAATCGACAGCCACGCGCCTTTATAATCATCCAGTTCCAGATGCCGGACATGCAGCGCATCGGGAAAACGCCCCCCCAGCCCCGACAGGTGCACGCTACCGCCGGTCAGCCTCGGCAGGCGCCGTTCGATTTCATGCTGGCCCGCCCCGGTATTGGCGGCCACCAGCACCATGCCCAGCGCCACGGCCACCAGTCCCACGGGAATGCCCACGGCAAAGGCGGTCGCGCGCAGGACGCGCCGGGCCGGGCCGCGCGGCGTGGGGGGGATGGTCGTATCAGACATCAGAACGTTTCCCCCAGCCCCACATACAGTTCCCACTTGTCGCCGCGCGCGGGCCGGTTGAGCGGCACGGCCACGTCCAGCCGCACCGGCCCGATGGGCGTGTAATAGCGTGCCCCCGCACCCGCGCCCACGCGCACCGTGCCCTGGAACGGCGTCCGGCCCGCCGTGACCTGGCCCGCGTCGATAAAGCCCACCGCGCCGAATTTCTGCATGATGCGCTGGCGGTATTCAAACGACCCCGCATCCATGGACGTGCCACCAATGGCATAGCGCGTATTGGCGAACTGCGGTCCCACGCCCTGATAGCGGAAGCCGCGCACCGTGGCGGAGCCACCGGCATACAGCCGCTGGTCGGGCGGAATGGCGAAGGTCGACGCCCCTTCCACATTGCCAATGGTGCCGCGCCACGCCAGCACGCTGCGGCCGGGCCGCGACAGGCCCAGGGCCTTCAGGTCGAAATAGGTGGAGACCGTGGCCTGCATGATCGCGAAGAACGACGTGCCATCCGTCAGCGACGCCGATGGCGTGATGCTGGCCCCCAGCCGCACCCCATGGGTTGCCGGGGTGATGGGGTTGTCCACCCCCGTGCCGTCATAATTGGCCGAAAGCGGCAGGGATGCGATGAAATAGCTGTTGTTCGTGCGCATCTGCTGGATCTGTTCCTGCTCGATCTGCCCGCCAAAGGACACGTTCCAGTGGCGGTTGACGCGCCGGACGATGCCGATGCGCGCCAGCAGCGCGGTCTGCCGGTAGGAATAGAGTTCCTGCTTGATGCCTTCGAGGCGCGCGCTCATGTTCTGGTTGCGCGACCCGAAATCGGGCTTCAGCAGGTCGGCATAGAAGTCATAGCCCAGCCCCTGCTCGGCCGAGCCGCCAAGCCCGGTGATCAGCGCCGTCAGCCGCAGCCGCTCGGCATTGCCGAACAGGTTGTTATGCGTCCATGTCACACCCGCGCGGCCACCAAGGTCGGTGGAATAGCCGCCTTCGGCGCCCACGCTGTGCCGCTTGCCCTCCCGGAAGGAGAAATCAAGCGGCATGGACCCATCGGATGCCAGCGTGTCGCCATGGTTCACCTGCACATCGGAAAACAGCCCGGTGGAGGCGATGTCCTGCCGGGCGCGTTCAATGCGTGATGGCTGGTACAGCTCTCCCGGTGCGATGGTCAGCCTGCGCGCGATATAGGCCGGGTGCGTGCGCTGCAGCCCCGCGAAGTCGAACGCGCCCAGATTGACCACCGGCCCGCGATGGACGGTATAGGCGACGTCGAGCGTATGCGTGTCGGGCCGCAGCCATGCCTGCGGCTTGCTGACACTGGCCAGCGCGTATCCTTCCTCCGTCAGGGCGGTCTGGAGCGTGACGCCGGCGGCCAGCACGCTTTCCGCCTGCGCGGGCATGCCGGGCTTCATGGCGAATGCCCTGATTTCATCCGCATTCAGGTGAACGGGTGGATCGCCCTTGTCCGGGTTCAGCGTCACGACGCCGATGCGGAACGCCACGCCGGGCCGGGCGCTGATGGTGATCTGCGCCCTGTGCCCCGCCGGGATGGACTGCATCCATTCCGGCAGGTCGGGATCACGCCCGTCATGGCTGCCTGCAATGGGTGCGCCGGATTTGCCGCCGCCATCGGTCACGGTCATGGTGATGCCGCCCGCATAGAAGCCGTAGCTTTCCAGCGCGCTGATCAGCCGGGAATAGTCGTTATGGATGCGCCCCGTCAGCGCAAAGGGGCTGACGGCCTGTGTTTTCTGCAGCGACAGCAGGTCCGATGACGCCCGCAGCGCATCATCAAGGTCTGCATTGCCGGTCGGGCGCAGGGTGGTGGTGTATTCCTGCGGGTCGGCCGCCATGGCGGCGGGAACCCATGGCCCGAGGGCTGTCATGGCTGCACACAGGCTTACATAACCGGCACTGCGCCGGACACGCGCATGAAGGCGGCGTGCCAGACGGGAATGACGCAATCCTGTCAAACGGTGCCGCCCCTGTTCCTGTCCTGCGTGTGTTCAGTTTCCCACTGTGTGATAACTGCCATTCCCGGCATGCATGATCAAACCGATATTAACGTCGCCACCTTAATAAGTTCCAAATATGTCATATAGGTGCCCAAAAGGCGCGGGTCATGTTGCAAACTGTCTCCATCCCCTCAATCCTTTCTTGACATACCCCCGATTCCGGCGGGCATGATCGATATCGGCAGGAAGGGGTTGCCGCGCCCGGCACCCCACCATGATGCGGACCGGGAGCGTTGATGGGCAGACCATTTGTTCCTTGGCTTATTATCAACGGCAAGGCACTTGACCGCGCGCACCTGTACACCGATGTGTTGCGCCCGTTGTGCGGGCAACCGCCCGCGATGATGCCCGAGGATACCTGACCCGTGAACAGCCTGTCTCCCCCTTCCGGTGTGGCCCAGCCGCAATCCAGCACATCGTCCGCGACACGGGGGCTTCATGTCATAACATGGGGCTGCCAGATGAACGTGTATGACAGCGAGCGGATGTCGGACGTGCTGCGCCCGCTGGGCTATCGCGCCGTGGGCACGCCGGATGATGCGGACATGATCATCCTCAACACATGTCATATCCGCGACCGGGCGGCGGAAAAAGTGTTTTCCGAACTCGGCCGCCTGCGCAAGGTCAAGGAAGCCCGCGCCGAACGCGGCGAAGGCACGGTTCTGGCCGTGGCGGGCTGTGTCGCGCAGGCGGAAGGCGGCGAGATCCTGGCTCGCGCGCCGTATGTCGACATTGTGCTGGGGCCGCAGACCTATCACCGCCTACCCGAAATGGTCGCGCGCGCGGCGCGCGCGGCGGGTGCGGTGATCGAGACGGATTTCCCCGTCGAGCAGAAATTCGACTTCCTGCCCGCCGACCGCGAAGCCCCGGTCGGGGGGGCAGCCTTCCTGACCATTCAGGAAGGCTGTGACAAGTTCTGTTCCTTCTGCGTCGTGCCCTATACGCGCGGGGCCGAAAGCAGCCGCCCCGCACAGGCCGTGATCGCGGAAGCACGACGTCTGGTGGCGGCAGGCGTGCGCGAGATCACCCTGCTGGGCCAGAACGTCAACGCCTATCATGGTGATGGTCCCGACGCGCGTACATGGGGGCTGACGCGCCTGGCGCGCGTGCTGGCCGATGAGGTGGGGATCGAACGCATCCGCTACACCACGTCGCACCCGCGCGACATGGAGGACGATCTGATCGCCGCCCATCGCGACCTGCCCCAGCTCATGCCGTTCCTGCACCTGCCGGTGCAGTCCGGGTCCGACCGGGTGCTGGCGGCCATGAACCGGGGACATACGGCGGATGAATACCGCGCGCTGGTGGGCCGCCTGCGCGATGCGCGGCCCGACCTTGCGCTGTCATCCGACTTCATCGTGGGCCACCCCGGCGAGACGGATGCCGACTTTGCCGATACGATGCGCCTGATCAACGATATCGGCTTCGCGCAGGCCTATTCCTTCAAATACTCGTCCCGCCCCGGCACGCCCGCGGCAGGGGCCGCCATGCATGTTGCCGAGGACGTGAAGGATGCCCGCCTGCAGGAACTTCAGGCCGTGCTGCGCGTACAACAGGATGCATTCAATGATGCGACGGTGGGCGTGACCGCCCCCGTCCTGTTTACCGGGCACGGGCGCAAGCCGGGACAGGTTTCAGGGAAAAGCCCGTGGCTGCAGGCCGTGAACGTGGATGGGCCGGACAGCCTGATCGGGCGTATCGCCAACGTGGATATCCGCCACCGTTACACCAACTCGCTGGGCGGTGTCCTGACAGAGGAGACAGACAGGGCTTGAGAGAACAGACACAATCCACGCTCCACGCCCCCCGTCGCGGTGGCGGGCGGCGTCCTCCCCCCCATGGCACGGCTGCGGCGAATGACCGCACCGTGACCCTGCAGTTTGAGGATAATGCGCTTCTGGCGCAGCTTGTGGGGGATCACGACCGTCATCTCCTGCATCTTGAACGTGGATTTGATGTCCGGCTGGCCTGCCGTGGCAACCGTATCGCCATTACGGGCACGGCCGCACGGGTGGGCCTTGCACAGGGCACGCTGACCGAACTGTACCGCCGCGCCCGCGCGGGGCAGGTCGTGGATACCGCAACCGTGGACACCGCCATCCGCATCGCGGCCCATGCCCTGTCCGCCCCATCCGCCGCAACAACGGATATGCCCGCCATGACCAATGCCAGCCCCCCTGTTGCCCCCGCCCGCCCATCCCTTGCGGACCTGCCCACCATCATGACCCGCCGTGGCCCCATCGCCCCGCGTTCCGTGGGACAGGGGCAGTACATGGACATGCTGGCGCGACAGGAAATGGTGTTTGGCCTTGGCCCCGCCGGCACGGGCAAGACCTACCTTGCGGTAGCGCAGGCGGTGGCCATGCTGCAGGCGGGACAGGTGGACCGGATCGTCCTGTCGCGGCCCGCGGTCGAAGCGGGCGAACGGCTGGGCTTCCTGCCCGGTGACCTGAAGGAAAAGATCGATCCCTATCTGCGCCCGCTCTATGATGCGCTGCATGACATGATGCCGGGGGATCAGGTGATCCGGCGCATGGGCACGGGGGAAATCGAGGTGGCGCCGCTTGCGTTCATGCGCGGGCGGACGCTGGCGCACTGTTTTGTGATTCTGGACGAGGCGCAGAATACAACCCCCGCCCAGATGAAGATGTTCCTGACCCGCATGGGGGAAGGCACGCGCATGGTCATTACCGGCGACCTGAGCCAGGTTGACCTGCCGCGTGGCGTGACATCCGGCCTGAGGGAAGCCGTCGAGACGCTGGACGGCCTGCCCGGGATCGGCATGATGCGATTTGAATCGCGTGACGTGGTGCGCCACCCGCTGGTGGCGCGTATAGTGGAGGCATACGACCAGCGCGCCGGGGCACAGCACCGTCCCCACCGCGCCCGGTCGCAGCAGGAGAACGATGAAACCTCGAAGTAGCACAGGCCCCGCCCATTCCGGCGGGGTCGCGGATGCAGCGGGACGGGCCGGTGCGCCCGTCCTTCCGGCCGGATTGGACGGCCCCGACATAACCGTGGCGGACCGGCGCTGGAACCGCGCCGTCCCCAACCCGGCGCGGCTGGTGGCGCGCGCCGTGGACGCCGCGCTGCAGGCCACGGGATGCCATGGGCCGGTAACGGTCGTACTGGCCGATGACCGCACGGTGGCCGGCATGAACTGGCGCCATCGCGGCCGGAACAAACCCACCAATGTCCTGACATTCGAATATGCCCCGGCCCATGCGGGTGGCGGCATATGGGGCGGTGACATCATCATCGCGTTCGAGACGGTGGCGCGCGAGGCCCGCGCGGCGGGCCGCACGATGGCCGCCCACCTCGCCCACCTTGTCATCCATGGCGTCCTGCACCTGGCCGGGTATGACCACCATCATCCCGGCGAGGCACGGGAGATGGAGATGCTGGAAGCCCGCACCCTGTCCGGGCTTGGCATCGCCAATCCATGGAAATCCGGCCGCATGGCCACCACGCGGGGGGGACGGTCATGAGCCGGAATGGCAATGACGCGGGCGCGGAACCTCCGTCCGGGTCGCGCGGCAAGGGATTCCTGTCGCTGTTCAGCCGCAAACGTGGCGAACAGGGACTGCGCCATTCCATTGCCGCGCTGGTCAAGGAAGCCGATGACGCGGCGGGGGATGAAGCCGACCCCCGGTCGTCCGAACTGGACCGGCAGGAACGCGCCCTGCTGGCCAACGTGCTGCGCCTGCGCGGGATCACGGCGGATGACGTAATGATCCCGCGCGCCGACATCGTGGCCATGCCCGTCGATATCAGCCTGGACGAGGCACTGGCCATGATGCGACGGGAAAACCATTCCCGCATGCCGGTCTATCGCGACCAACTGGATGACATCGTGGGCATGATCCATGTGAAGGACCTGATCGCCTATGTCGGCACGTCCGAAGCCTTCCGCATGGAACCCCTGCTGCGCCAGCCGCTTATGGTCGCACCCCAGCTGCCGGTGCTGGACCTGCTGCTGCAGATGCGCGTCCGCCATGTCCATCTGGCGCTGGTGATTGACGAATATGGCGGCATCGACGGTCTGGTCACCATCGAGGACCTGATCGAAACCATCGTGGGCGACATTTCGGACGAACATGATGAGCCTGCGGCCAACATGATACGCGAAAGGCCGGACGGCACGCTGGAGGTGGACGCCCGCACCCCCGTCGCGGCGTTTGAGGAAAAGGTTGGTCCAATCCTGACGCGGGAGGAACGTGAGGCCGAGATCGAGACCGTGGGCGGACTGGTTTTCCGTCTGGCCGGTCACGTCCCGACACGCGGCGAAGTCGTAACCCACGAAAGCGGCATGGTTTTCCGCATCCTTGATGCGGATGCCCGCCATATCCGCCATGTGCGCGTGCGCCTGCCGCCACGTGAGGCGCCGCCCGCCGCCTGACCATCACGGCACGCCCGCGCCATGCGGGCGCGCCATGGCGCGTGGAATGGATTTACGCGCGCCCGTCGCCTCTTTACACTCGCCGCGCCGGGGTTTTATCCCCATCCAGTCCCATACCGGAGAGTGACCCGTGATGCCCATCAAACGCCGCACCCTGCTTGCCCTTGCCCCCGCGCTTATTACTGGCGGCGGCCTGCTGTCCGGCAGGGCCATGGCGCAGGACGCCGACCCGCGCCTGTCGATCCGCGCGGTGGGCAACCCGCAGGCCAAGGTGCATGTCGAGGAATGGTTCTCCCTGACCTGCACGCACTGCGCGCGCTTCGCCGCCGAAGTGTTCCCCGAAATCCGCACCAAGCTGGTCGATACGGGGCGCGTGTACTACATTTTCCGTGATTTCCCGCTGGATCAGGTGGCTCTGACCGCATCCATGGTCGCCCGCGCCCTGCCGCCCGAACGCTATGAGCCCTTCGTGCTGGCCCTGCTGTCCAGCCAGGACCGCTGGGCATTTGGCAAGGACGTGAACCCCGAGGAACAGATCCAGAAGATGGTGGCACTTGCCGGCATGTCGGCCGACACGTTCCAGCAGACCATCCATGACGACAAGCTGCGTCACGCCATCATGGATGAAGAAGACCGTGCGCAGGCGCAGTACAAGATCGATGGCACCCCCACCTTCCGCTTCAACAACAAGGAGCAGGTGGCGCAGGAACTGAATTACGAGGAGTTCGCCAAGAAGGTCGAAGCGGCGGCACAGTGACCGGGACCACGCCATCATGACCGCCCGTTTCGTCCGGCTGCGCATCGCAGGGTTCAAAAGCTTCGCCGACCCGGTTTCCGTCGATATCCTGCCGGGGCTGACGGGCATTGTCGGGCCGAATGGCTGTGGCAAGTCCAACGTGGTCGAGGCCCTGCGCTGGGTCATGGGGGAAACCAACGCCCGTTCGCTGCGCGGCGGGGAAATGGACGACCTGATCTTTGCCGGGACCACCGCGCGCGCCGCACGCAACATGGCGGAAGTCACCCTGACGCTGGAGGGAGCGGCCGAGGTCGCCCCCGCCCCCTTTCAGGGGCAGGACGAACTGCAGGTGTGCAGGCGCGCGGACCGGGGTGCAGGCAGTGGCTACCGCATCAATGGCCGCACCACGCGCGGGCGCGACGTGCAGACGCTGTTTGCGGATCTGGCGTCGGGGGCGCGTTCTTCGGCCATCGTCAGCCAGGGCCGCGTGTCCGCGCTGGTCAACGCGCGGCCCGAAGAACGCCGCACCATTCTGGAAGAAGCCGCCGGCATTACCGGCCTGCATGGCCGCAGGCATGAAGCCGAACTGAAGCTGCGCGCGACCGAAGCCAACCTGGCCCGCGCCGAAGACCTGCGCATCCAGCTTGAGGCCCGGCTGGGTGACCTGCAGGAACAGTCCGAGCAGGCAGGCCATTACCGTGAACTGTCACAGGGACTACGGGAATCGGAAGTCGCCCTGCTTGCGCTACTGCATGCCCGCGCGCACAAGGCCGTGGCCGATGGCGAAACCGCCCTGCACGCGGCACGGTGCGACCTGAAGGCCGCCGAGGAGGTCGCCGAAGGCGCGGTTATCGCGGATTACGAAATCACCCAGACCCTGCCCGCATTGCGCGACGAACTGGATACCCGGCGCACCGAACTGGAACGTTTCAAGGTGCGCGCCGAAACCATTGCCGATGAACTGGCCCGTGCCGAAGCCGCACTGGATGCCGCCCGCACGCGGCTGAGCGAATGCGAAAGCGCGCAGGCCGCCGCCCTTGCCCGCCGCGATGACGCCACCGTCATGCGCGACCGGCTGGTGGCTGAACGCGCGCAGGTGGAAGAACGCCTGTCCGCCCTGCCCGACCTGTGCACGACAGCACAGGCTGAATGCGCCGCGCTGGCGCAGGCCATGACAGACATGGCCGGACGCGTGGAACAGGCCACCACGACCCTGCGCGAAGCCCAGCTTCAGACCACGCAGGCGCGCGAAGTGCTGGATGGCGCCATCGCCACGCACGAACGCCTTGCCACCCAGCACACGGAACTGGCCACCGAAATCGCGGACCTTGAGGCCGCCATGCCGACCGAAGCCGCGATTGCCGAACATGATGCGCGGATCATCGAAGCCGAACAGTGTGCGACCGATGCACTGGCCACGCGTGAAGCCGCGACCCACACCCATTCGGAAGCCGTGCTGCAGGCTGGCCTTGCCCGCAATGCCGCCACCGAAAGCCGCCGCGTGCATGAACAGGCGACGCATGACGCCAATGCGGTGCGCGACCGGCTGGATGCGCTGGAACGCAATATCGCCAGCGTGCGCGCGCATGTGGAAAAGGCCCGCGCCAGCCTTGTCCCCGAAACCGAACGCCAGCGCCTGACACAGGTGGTGGCCGAGGCGGAAGCCACGCTCAGCGCCATCCGCGCGGAACTGGGCAATGCGGAAGAAGCCCGCGCACAGGCGACACAGGCCGAAATACAGGCCAATGCCCGCCTGAAGGATGCCCGCGCCACCCGCCAGACCACGCAGGAAGCCCTGCGCACGGCGCGGGCGGCCCGGCAGCGCGCGCAGGGCGAGGTGGACACGCTGGCCGCCAGCATGGAACGCCTGCGCGCGCAGGCGGGACAGGATGCGGACCTGCACACCCTTGTCAGCAGACGTGAAGCCGCCGAGGCCGCGCTGGAAGCCGCACAGCAACACATGGCGGCCATCGAGACCGCCAGTGTCTCTGCCACGCGGGAAGACGAAGCCTGCGCCAGCCGCCTGTCACAGGCGCGCGCCACCCTGTCGGGGCTGGAAGCGGAAGCCGACGGCCTTGCCCGCGCCCTGCAAAGCGACAGCGATACGGACGCCCCCGAATCCGGGACGACCCTGGCGGAAAGCCTGCATGTGCCGACCGGGCTGGAAACCGCGCTGGCCGTTGTCCTGTCAGATGGGCTGAACGCCACGCTGAAAGGCAAGGCCCCGCGTGAATGGCACGACCTGCCCACGACCACGCCCGCCCCCTTCCCCACCGCGGGAATCCAGCCGCTCTCCGCCCTGCTGAACGCGCCGCCCGCCCTGTACCGTGCGCTGGGGGCTGCGGGGCTGTTGCCCGATGGCATGGATGGGACAGCATTGCAGGCCAGCCTTATGCCGGGGCAATGCCTTGTCACGCGCGATGGCGCGCTGTGGCGGTGGGATGGCTATGTACAGGCCCCCAACCTGCCCGGACGCGCGGCCCTGCGGCTGAAGCAGCTTGGCCGCCTGCGTGAACTGCGCGCGGAACTGGAGCAGGCGCGTACCGAAATTCCGGCGCTGGAACAGGCAGCCAGCACTGCCGCCACGGCCCGCGAACAGGCGGCGCGGGAACTGGTAGCCGCCCGTACGGCGCGCACCAGTGCCGAAAGCACATTGGGCACCACCCGCACGCAGGAAGCCGACCTGTCACGGCGTCATGCCACCATCACGGCCCAGATCGACACGCTTGCCGTGCAGCAGGACACGGCCGCCGCCGCCCTGAAGGAAGCCGAGGCCGCCTGCACCCGCGCACAGGAGCACGAATCCAGCCTGCCGGATCTGGCCCGGCTGGAACAGGCACAGAAAGCCGCCAGCACGCAGGTGGCCCAGGCGCAGACCCATGAAAGCGGGCTGCGCACCACCCGCCAGCAGGCCGAAGCGAAGCTGGAACAGGCCCGTCAGGCCATGCAGGCCACCATGTCCAGCCATAGCGAGGCCGAAACCCGCCTACAGGCCATGCAGCCCGAACTGGCCCGGCTGGAAACCGACCGCGACGCGCTGGCGGCCGAACTGGCCACACGCCGCGAACAGCTGGCGACCCTGCCCGACCCCGACCTTGCCGAAGGGGCGGCACGGCAGGCCACGACCGCCGCCAGTGAGGCGGAACAGGCCCTGCGCCAGGCACGCGACACGGTGGAAGCCACCACCACGCAACTGGAACACGCCCGCACGGCCCGCGCGGGGCTGGAACAGAAAATGCGCGAAACCGGCGCACGGCTGGAAGCCCGCCGGGCACGAATGGCGGACCTGTCCCTTGCGGTGGCGCAGGCGGATGAAGCGGTGGAAAATGCGCGGACGCGGCTGGCGGCCCTGCCTGACATTGCCGGGCTGGAACACGCACTGGGCGAACTGCGCACGCACGATGATGCCCTGCGCGCACAGGAACATGAACGCCGCGACGCCGTGGCGCAACTGCAGGCGGAAGAAGCCAGCCTGCGCCAGCGTTTTGACGCATCAGCACAGGAACTGGCGCAATGGACCGCCCGTGTCGAGGCCGCCACGCTGGAGGCCGAAGCAGCCCTGGCCCGACTGCACAACGCACAGGCCGAACATGAACGCCTGGCCCCGGAACCCGTGGCGGTGCGTGCGCGGCGGGATGCGATCGCGACCGAACTGGAACAGTATGCCGCAAGCCACGACGTGGCGGCGACGGCATTACAGCAGGCGCAGGACCG
Organism: Komagataeibacter europaeus LMG 18890; assembly: GCF_000285295.1. GTDB lineage: Bacteria > Pseudomonadota > Alphaproteobacteria > Acetobacterales > Acetobacteraceae > Komagataeibacter > Komagataeibacter europaeus. The sequence goes on from NZ_CADP01000026.1 coordinate 28,754, forward strand.
CCAGAGCGAACTGCAGGCAGGCCGCCGCACGGCGGAGGAAGTCCTGACCGCCGCGCGTGAGGAACTGGTCCGCGCTGAAGGCAGGCGGGAGCAGGCGCAGGTGCTGCTGGAACAGTTACAGGCGGAATCGCAGCCACCCGCCGGTGTGGTGCCGGCGGATCTGAGCGTGAACGCCGAAACCGGCCTGCGCCGCAAGGTCGCCCGCCTGACCCGCCAGCGTGACGAACTGGGCCCCGTCAACCTGCGTGCCGAAATCGAGGCACAGGACGCATCGGGCAAGATCGACACCATCCTGCACGAACGCGACGAACTGCAATCCGCCATCGCCCGCCTGCGCGGCATGATCGGCCAGCTGAACCGCGAGGGACGCGAGCGGCTGATGGCCGTGTTTTCCCAGATCGACCAGCATTTCCAGTCCCTGTTCGCACGCATGTTCAATGGCGGGCAGGCGCATCTGGGCATGGTGGGCAATGATGACCCGCTGCAGGCGGGACTGGAAATCTATGCCCAGCCGCCGGGCAAGAAGCTGGCGACGCTGTCCCTGCTGTCGGGCGGGGAACAGGCGCTTACGGCGCTGTCGCTTATTTTCGCGGTCTTCCGCTGCAATCCCGCGCCCGTCTGCGTGCTGGACGAAGTGGATGCCCCGCTGGATGACGCCAACGTGGGCCGTTTCTGCGCCCTGCTGGGTGACATGGTGGCCGAAGCGGGCACGCGCTTCCTTGTCGTGACCCATCACCAGCTGACCATGGCGCATATGGACCGGCTGTATGGCGTGACGATGCAGGAACGCGGGGTCAGCCGCGTGCTGTCGGTCGATCTGGAACGCGCGACCGAGATGGTGGACACGCCCACCGCATAAAACACTGTTATTAAAAAATAAAAGTTTCCGGGCACCGCCTTTTTTGAAGAAAGCTTCGCCAAGAACTTCTGATTTTCAAACAGGCATCCAGTGCGAAATAGAACAGGCCTGTGGGAACCATTATCCCACAGGCCTCTTTTATCCTGAACCGGATGCCGGTGTGGGAAAGAGGCGGTCACCATCCGCCGCCTTTCCCGCAGGCTTCATGCTTCCATGGGAAACAGCGCCTGTGATTACGGCATCATGCTGCCGGTATCGATAAAGCGCTGGTGCCACGACAGGGCTTCGTTCAGCAGGTGCGGCGACTGCTGGCCGAACGAACCCGCGCGGGCGCGCTTGTAGTAATCCTGCAGCATCGGGCGGTAGTCGGGATGGGCGCAGTTGGCGATGATCACTTCCGCGCGCTGCTTGGGCGACAGGCCACGCAGGTCGGCCAGGCCCTGTTCGGTCACCAGCACCTGCGAATCCTGCGTGATGTGGTCAACGTGCGACGCCATGGGCACGATGGCGGAAATCTTGCCACCCTTGGCGGTGGACGGCGTCATGAACACGGAAATATAGGCGTTGCGGGCGAAATCACCCGAACCGCCGATGCCGTTCTGGATTTTCGAACCCATGATCTGGGTCGAGTTCACGTTTCCGTAGATATCCGATTCGATCAGGCCGTTCATGGCGATACAGCCCAGGCGACGGATCAGGCCGGGATGGTTGCTGATATCCTGCGGGCGCAGGATGATCTTCTTCTGGAATTCACGCATGCGGGCATTGAGCGATTCCGCGGCTTCCGGGCTGAGGGAGAACGCCGTGGCCGACGCAACCCGCATCTTGCCCGTTTCCAGCATGCCCAGCATGCCGTCCTGAATGACCTCCGTATAGGCGGTCAGGTCGTTGAACGGCCCTTCTTCCAGCCCGCCCATCACGGCGTTGGCCACGTTGCCCACACCGGACTGCAGCGGCAGCAGCGACGGCGGCAGGCGGCCCATCTTCACTTCGTGGCGGAAGAATTCCATCAGGTGGCCCGCGATGCCGCGCGCGGTCTCGTCCGGTGGGGAGAACGGGGCGTTGCGGTCGGGCGCGTTGGTTTCGACAATCGCCACGATCTTGGCCGGGTCCACCTTGAGCGACGTGCCGCCAATGCGGTCATCGGGACGCAGCAGCGGAATGGGCTGGCGGTGCGGGGGAAGGGCCGCGCCGTACCAGATGTCGTGCATGCCCTCGAGCGCCGCGTCCTGCCAGCTATTGACCTCGATGATCACCTGCTTGGCGGTGTCGAGCCATGTCTTGGAGTTACCGACGGAAGACGACGGGACAATGCTGCCGTCCTCGCGGATGGCCGTGGCCTCGATGATGGCGGTGTCGATCTCGCCAAAGAATCCTGCCCACGCCATGGGGGCGACATGGCTGAGATGCATGTCCAGGTATTCCGTCTCGCCCTTGTTGATGCGCGCGCGCAGGCCGGGATCGGAATTGTAAGGCATGCGGAAGGAGATGCCGTTGACCTTGGCCAGCGCGCCATCCAGTTCCGGCCCGGTGGACGCCCCGGTCAGCAGCCGGATGCGGTATTCGTTACCCTTGGCATGTTCGCGCTCCATCAGGGCGGCAAGCGCCTGCGGCACGGCCTTGGGGTAACCCGCGCCGGTAAAGCCGCTGGCGCCAACCGTGCTGCCCGGTCGGACAAGGGACGCCGCCTGCTCGGCGGTGGTGATCTTGGCCCGGAGCGCCGCATTCCGGATTCGGGTGTGGTCGATCATGAACTTTCCCTCAAACTCTTATCGTTATGTCCGGCCTGCGCCGGATATGTCGTATGCCTCAGCCACGGTCTGGCGGGGGCTTGCGTTGTCCCCATCCTGCTGGCACCTGTCCGATCTGCCCAGCCATTGCGTGCGGTGTGGGTATTCCCATTGCACCACATGCGCCGACACTGCGTTCCACTTCGGCATGACGCCATCATCTGTTCTCCCTCCGGCAGGCGACGTCACAACAAAAGAGTGTGACACCGCACCCGGACCCCGGTGATGGGTTTCACGTTTGCTCCATCACCGGACGGGATATGCGCAGGGTGTATTTTTGGTATGTATTTTTGGCAATATACTCCGTCAGCCAGCTGGAATGTCGTTACCTGCATGCAACCGTTTTGTGTCATTAAAGATACATTCCTGGCCATCTCCTAGTGCAAAGGCGGCCAATCTTGTGAATAATAGGCAACCAGACCCAATCAGGGGACCCCGGCACACGGCACCGCCATAAAGACAGGAGAGGATTTTCGTTTGAGACGTCGATTTCCCTCTCACAGGCCTGTCATGGCACGGGAAGGCACGTCCCCGCCCGCCCCGGCGAGGGATTACCCGTTACCCCAGGTCACGATGCCGGCGCACCCGCTGGCGGACCTGCTGGCCGGTCGTCCCCTGCGCGTGGTGGGGGACGTGCATGGCGACCTGCACGCCTTCCGCCACGCCGCCGCGACGGACCGGTTTGTCATACAGCTGGGTGACCTGGTGGATTACGGCCCCGACAGCGCCGGGGCCTTCCGCCTGATGCAGCGGCTGATTGATGAACGGCGCGGGCTGTTCATCCTGGGCAACCATGACCGCAAGCTGGCCCGTGCGCTACAGGGCCGCAAGATGCGGCGCGACCCGCCACTGATGGAAACCCTGACCCAGTTCATGGCCGAGGAAAACAGCGACGTATCCCAGCGCGCGCTGGCGGACCTGTCGCGCGCGCCCGCCTGGATCGTGCTGGGGCAGTCGATATTCGTGCATGGCGGCTTCCATGTCCGCATGCTGGGCGAACTGCCGCCGCCGGGACTGGGCACCGTCACCCCCCTGCTGTCGCGCGCCCTGTTTGGCGAGACGACGGGCCGGATGCAGAAGGACGGCTATCCTGAACGGCGGCTGAACTGGGTCGATCACATTCCCGCGGGCTATACGGTGTATTGCGGGCATGACCGCCGCTCCACCGACGGGCGGCCTTGGGTCAGGCATGGCCGGATGGGCGGGCGCGCCATCTTTACCGATACCGGCGCGGGCAAGGGTGGCCACCTGGCATGGATCGACCTGCCCCCCATCCTTTAGCAGACCATATGCATTCCCATACTTCAGGAGAGCCTTTCCCCATGAACACCACCCAGGCCACACAGGACGCCGCGCAGGCGAAGCTGGAAGAACTGCGCCGCAGCATCGACAACATCGATGCGGCCCTGATCTACATGCTGGCCAAGCGTTTCCGCCATACGCAGGCGGTGGGAAAGCTGAAGGCGACCAACCACATGCCCCCCGCCGACCCCGCGCGTGAGGCCCGTCAGGTCGCGCGCCTGCGCCAGCTGGCCAGGTCCGCCCAGCTGGATCCGGATTTCGCCGAAAAATTCCTCGCCTTCATCATCCGCGAGGTCATCCGCCACCATGAAGCCATTGCCGCCAGCGAAGGGCGGTAATCCCCTGATGCCCGACATGCAGGCAGGCCGCCCCGCCCCGGTCCGGGAAATGGTGCTGATGCGCCATGCGCAGGCCGCCCCCGCCCCGTTCGGGGAAATGGGGATGCAGGCGGACCTTGCGCGTCCCCTGACCGCCCATGGCCGCCAGACTGCCGCCAGTTGCGGCGCGCTGCTGCGGGCGCGCCACTTCGCGCCGGACCTGGTCATGGTCAGCCCCGCGGTGCGGACGCGCCAGACACTGGCCGCGATCGGATCATTTTATGGCGATCGGCAACCCGATATCCGATATGTGAACGCCCTGTATGACGCGGCACCGCAAACCATCCGTGACCTGCTGTATGAGGTGCCGGATAAAGCTAGCAATATCATGATACTAGCCCACAACCCCGGCCTGCAGGCGCTGGTTGCGCACTGGGCTGCGCGCCACTGTCCGCCGGGGCTGGAAAATGCCCTGCATCAGGGCTTTCCACCGGCCTCGATGGCCTGCTTTACCGCCATGCGGGCATGGAATCAGGCGGGTGACGGGGATATCCGCCTGACCGACCTGTCTTGCCAATAATGTCATTGCCGCAGGCGGGGGGGACGGATTGCCACGACGGGGCTTTCGTTCCTATCGTCAGACCCGAGGCCCGCTGACCGCCGCCCATGCGGCGCACGGGTAAATAAATTTGGGCACACTTACCAACTGTCGCACGAACGACAGGATGCCCGGAGGTTGGAGACATGTGCCGCCCTGCCCCAATGTGCGCAAGGTCGGCACCCAAGAGGAGTGTTGTAGATGAGCGAGTCCGGAAAAAGCGCCACAATCTCGCTGAATGGCAAGGATGTTGCCCTGCCGGTACTGTCAGGCACGCTGGGGCCGGATGTCGTCGACATCCGCAAGCTGCCGGCGCAGGCCGGGGTATTCACCTATGATCCCGGTTATGGCGAAACCGCTTCATGCTCCAGCAAGATCACGTTCATTGATGGTGAAAAGGGCATCCTGCTGCATCGGGGCTATCCCATCGCGCAGCTGGCCGAACAGGCGACGTTCATGGAAGTGGCCTATCTGCTGCTGAACGGCGAGCTGCCGGACAAGGCGCAGTACGACGGGTTTGTGAACTCGATCAAGCACCACACCCTGCTGCACGAACAGATCCGCAATTTCTTCAACGGTTTCCGTCGTGACGCCCATCCCATGGCCATCCTGTGTGGCACGGTGGGCGCACTGTCCTCCTTCTATCATGAAGGGCTGGATGTCTCGAACGCGACCACGCGCTACCAGTCGGCCATGCGCATCATCGCCAAGATCCCGACCATTGCGGCATGGGCGTACAAATACACGCAGGGCGAAACCTTCATCTATCCGCGCAACGACCTGTCCTATGCGGAAAACTTCCTGTCCATGATGTTCGCCGTTCCCAGCGAGCCGTACAAGATCAACCCCGTCCTGGCGCGCGCCATGGACCGTATCCTGATCCTGCACGCGGACCATGAACAGAATGCGTCCACATCCACCGTGCGTCTGGCTGGCTCCACCGGGGCCAACCCGTTTGCGTGCATTTCCGCCGGTATCGCGGCCCTGTGGGGGCCGGCCCATGGCGGCGCCAACGAAGCCGTGCTGAAAATGCTGGCTGAAATCGGGCACAAGGACAACATTCCCGAATTCATCGCCAAGGTGAAGGACAAGAACAGCGGCGTGCGCCTGATGGGCTTTGGCCACCGGGTGTACAAGAACTTCGACCCGCGCGCGAAGATCATGCAGGCGACCTGTCATGAAGTGCTGGGCGAACTGGGGATCAAGGACGATCCGCTGCTGGACCTTGCGATCGAACTGGAAAAGATCGCCATCCACGACGAATATTTCGTCAAGCGCAGCCTGTATCCGAATGTCGATTTCTATTCCGGCATCATCCTCAAGGCCATGGGCATCCCCACCAGCATGTTCACCGTGCTGTTCGCGGTCGCCCGCACCACAGGCTGGATCAGCCAGTGGAAGGAAATGATCGAGGAACCGGGCCAGCGCATCGGCCGTCCCCGCCAGCTTTACACCGGCTCACCGGAACGCGACTTCGTGCCGTTTGCCAAGCGGGGCTGAGTGAAACCCCTTCCGGGCGGATGCACCATCCGCCCGGCAGGGCAACAGTGAACGAATGGTGGCGGTTCGGCCTGCCATATCCCGTGTTCGTTGTAAAAAAGGGCGGGCCATGCATTGGCCCGCCCTTTCCTTATATAATGTGTCCCGTGTTTCGTGCCCGATCAGTCACATTCGCAGCCATTCGTGGGGCCGGGGCGTTTCTGGATCACGTGGTGGTCGATCCATTCCGACACCAGGCGCCGTGCCTCGTTCAACGAGGATTCGGGATGGTGGATACGGTACAGGGTGGTACAGGCATGGAAAGCCGACACATCGCTGGTCCCTACGCCACGCAGTTCCTGATAGGCGGTGATTACGGCACGCTCGCACTTGCGAGAGATGCGACTGTTTTCAACAGACACGATGCTATGACCCATTGGTGAGAATGATTATCAGTATTGGGATATTAGATCGAATACCCCCATGGGGCAAGGTACGCATGGCCTCACACGCCGCTGATCGGGTCACGTTATGTTTCCGACAGCGCCTTTTTTCGGCAATTATGCCCGCAGTTCACGCAGACAGATGGATTTTCACATCTGTTGCGGTTAATCGTCTGTGCTGTCATTGATGACACCACATATCATTTGGCCGGAGATAGGGTATGCACGACGCCACGGGGAACGGGGCTGGACTTTCAACAGGCTCCACGGCATGGGACCGCGACGCAGCACTTATGACGGCGCGCCTGCTGCTGGAAATCAAGGCTGTCAATTTCCGCCCCGATGAGCCCTATACCCTGACATCCGGCTGGAAATCCCCGGTTTACATCGACTGTCGCCGCATCATCTTCTTCCCCCGCGCGCGCCAGAAGATCATGGAACTGGCGGTGGAAAAGATCGGCCGCCATGTGGGTTACGAAAGCATTGACGCCGTGGTGGGGGGCGAGACGGCGGGCATTCCCTTCGCCGCATGGATTGCCGACCGCATGATGGCGCCCATGGCCTATGTGCGCAAGAAACCCAAGGGTTTTGGCCGCAATGCCCAGATCGAAGGTGACGTGCCCGAAGGCATGCGCACCCTGCTGGTGGAAGACCTGACGACCGATGGTTCGTCCAAGGTGCAGTTCGCCAACGCGCTGCGCAAGGCCGGCGCGATCGTTGACCATACCTTTGTCGTGTTCTTCTACGGTGTGTTCCCCGGCGCCTACCGCACGCTGGCCGACATGGATATCAGCCTGCATGCGCTGTGTACGTGGTGGGATGTGCTGGAAGCCTGCGCGGGCAAGCCCTATTTCTCTGAAAAGGATGCAGCCGAGGTCCGCCGCTTCCTCGAAGATCCCTGCGCATGGTCGGCCAGGCATGGCGGCGTGGGCAGCGCTGAAGAAGCACTGGCGCTGAAGGCCAGCCGCGACGCCGGGGCCTGAGTCAGCGGACGGGGCGATGGCGCGTATCCTCGCTTTTGATTCCGGCATTGGCGGATTGGGGATCGTGGGTCATATCCGTGATCTCCTGCCGGGGGTCGCGGTCGATTATCTGGCCGATACGGCAGTCTTTCCCTATGGCGAACAGCCCGACGCACCCCTGCGGCACCGGATCGTCACCCTGCTGGGCCAGGCCATTGACCGCCTCAAGCCCGATGTGGTGGTGGTGGGGTGCAATACCGCCAGCACGCTGGCGCTGGACAGCCTGCGCACGGCGTATGACGTGCCCTTCGTAGGCTGCGTCCCCCCCATAAAATGGGCGGCGGATCATACCCGCACCGGCACGATCGGCCTGCTGGCCACGCGCGCCACGGTGCGCCGCCCCTATCTGCGTGATCTCAGCACGCGTTTTGCCCCTGACTGCACCCTGCTGGCCTATGGCGCGCGGGGACTGGCCGACATGGCGGAAGCCGCGTTCCGTGGCAGATCACCCGACCGCCACCAACTGAAAACCGAACTGGATGGCCTGTTTGGCCAGACGGGCGGGGACCGGATTGACGTGGTCGGGATTGGCTGCACGCACTATACCTTCCTGCTGGACGCAATGCGGGAAACCGGTCCCACGCATGTCACGTGGCTGGACCCGGCCCCGGCCGTCGCCCGGCAGGCAGCACGCATTCTGGCCCGCTGCAGCACGACTGCCGCGTCCCGGTCGCCAGTGGCCGAACGGATCTGCTTTACCGCCATGCCGCCTGACCTGCCCGCCCTGATGCCCGGCCTGCGCAGGCTGGGTTATGCGGCAGATGCACCGTGCCTGTTCAGCGAAGGCGTGGCGGCCGATTCCTGAAAAAGTTTTTGGGTGCTGCCTTTTTTCAAAAAGGTGGCGTTGTTCGAAGCTTTTTGGGGCCTGTTGGGAATTAACGCGAATTGATGATTGCGGCGGTAAGATAAATCATCGCTGCGAATGATCTGTCGGTCTTGTCGCTTCGCATGGCGATGCGCTTGAACTCCTTGAGCTTGCAGAAGAAGTTCTCGATGAGATGGCGTGCCTTGAACAGGGCTCCATCGAAGGGTCGCCTGTCGAGGCGGTTCCGACGCTGGGGAATGACCACGCGGGCCCCTTGCGCGCGTATGGTGTCCACGATCCAGTGGACATCGAACGCCTTGTCAGCAAGAAGTCCCTCAAAATCAGCCGGTTCAAGGAGAGGCGCCACCCCGACCGTATCGTAATGCTGGCCGGGGATAAGCGTAAAGCGGACCAGATTGCCCA
>NZ_CADP01000025.1 GCF_000285295.1 Komagataeibacter europaeus LMG 18890
CCCGCGTCATAGCCCGAAAGCCCGCCGCTTTCCGTGGTTTTTACCGACTGGCTATCAATCACGCCCGCGCTTGGAGAGGCTTCACGCCCCTCAATCTCGCGCAGGCTCATGACCAGGACCGTATTCATGACTTCGAACAATCCGGCATCACGCCAGGCGTAAAAATAGCGCCTGACGGTCGAGACCGGCGGAAAGCATTTCGGCAGCAAACGCCACGCACACCCGGCCGAGGCTATGTAGAGCATCGCGTTGACCACCTCGCGCATATCCGTCGTGCGGGGGCGACCACCCCGTTTCGCCGGGGGTATAAATGGCATGATCAGAGCCCACTCTTCGTCCGTCGTATCCGATGGATATCGCATTCCTTCCCGGCTATGTTCACGTCGGGCAATACCAGTCCATGTCACCATTCACTCCATCTCTTCGTAAAGACGGATGAATCACAACAGGCTGGTATTGTTCAAAAACTTTCGGATCGGGCTCTTATATAATCGTCGAAATCGATGACATAACAATCATCCGCCATATGGAATACGAAACCTTCTTTTGTATTCCATATGGTCTTTTCTTCATGGTCGTATAAAAAATCGTGTAAAAGGTCGGATGTATCCGGGATGACTTTTCCATTTTTGCTTATGGATATCTCATCAATAGATATTTTTTCTATATAAAACGTGTCTTCGTAATTTCCGAAGAAGGAATTGAGATTGTTTATTATCCCCATGACAGGTGCTCCTCTATATGTTGCAGTTGGAATACAACAAATAACCCGCTTGTAATTACAATTATTTTTAAATAAGACATATTCTGTAATTATTTATAATACCAATGGTCGAACAGGCTGATACCCGACATGACAAGGGTTTACGGGCAGGCTGGATGGTTACGACCAGGAAGGGGGTACCGAATGGCATGGCGGTTTCGTCCATGCCGGGGCGCCAGCCAGACGGGACGGTCGGAATCAACCGGGAATTCGAATGTCATCGAATCCGTTTCCGGTCGCGATCCGGGGTGCCGTGAAATGGACGGCCTTACCCACCCGCTACCCCATGGAATCAGGGGAACGGTCTACGAATTCGGGCAAGTTTGAAATCTTGGAAAAATCAGGGGGGAAGGTGGTGCCGACACTCGGAATTGAACCGAGGGCCTACTGATTACGAATCAGTTGCTCTACCCCTGAGCTATGTCGGCAGACCTGTGGCGTCTGATAAACGATGGTCTGGCATGATGCAATATCTCAAATGCGGCATTCCCCATTTTAATTTGGTCTATATGCTGTGCCCGGTATGAACACGTCCTCTTCCTCCCCACATCTACGCTGTGATGATGTGGAACCCGGCCCTGTCCGCCATGTGCGCGTCATTGGCGGATTGTCGGAATGTCCCGGCTGTGGGCTGTACCAGCGCCTGCCGGATCTGGACCCGGGTCAGCAGGCATCATGCGTGCGCTGCGGGCAGAAGCTGGCGCGCAGGCGGCGGACCGCGCCACTGGCGACGCCGCTTGCATTCTGCATCAGTTCGGCCGCGTTCTATCTGGCGGCCCTCGCGTCATCGCTCATGACGCTGGATGTGTATGGCAGGCAGCGCACCGTGGACCTGCTGACCGGGCCGATGGAACTCATGCATGAAGGGTGGGGGGAAGCGGGCGTGCTGGTGGGCGCGGTCACGATCCTGGCCCCGGCCATTGCGATCGGGTTCATGTTCGCCATCCTGTATGCCGCGTCATGCCGGCAGTTGCCGGACTGGGCGCCGCGTGTCCTGGTCTGGTATGACAAGCTGCGGCCATGGTCGATGGTCGAGGTCTATATCCTTGGCATCTTCGTCGCCTATACCAAGCTGACCGACATGGCCCATGTCGATGTCGGGCCCGCCGTGTACCTGATCGGCGCGCTGATGCTGACCATGGCGGCCACGGATTCGACGCTGGATACCGAAATGATCTGGCGGCATCGCCGCATCGATTCCCTGACCCGGGCCGAAGGTGACCAGGCGGTTGAAGTGGACTACGTGCATGTGGATGATGTCGGCATGCCGCCGGTGGACCATCTGGTGGCCTGCACGTCATGCGGGCTGGTGGGGGAACTGGCGCATCCGGTTTCCAACCTGACCTGCGTGGGGATCTGCCCGCGTTGCGAGCACAAGGTCTGGCGTCGCCTGCCACAATCGCTGACACGCACCACCGCCTTCCTGATCGCGGCCATCGTTTTCTATATCCCGGCCAACCTGTACCCCGTCATGACCTTCATGCGCATGGGCGGCGGGGGTGGCCATACCATTGTCGAGGGCGCGATCGAATTGTGGATGGACGGCATGATCCCGCTTTCGCTGCTGGTGTTCTTCGCCTCCATCACCGTCCCGATGCTCAAGATCGCAAGCCTTGGCTGGATGGTCTGGCAGACATGGCATGGCGCGCGCGGACACCTTGTGGCCCGGACCCGGCTGTTCCGTGTGGTGGACATGGTGGGCCGGTGGTCCATGATCGACGTATTCATGATTTCGATCCTTGTCGCGGTCGTGCGCTTCAACGCCATGGCCAGTGTCACCGCCAATGCGGGCATGGTGGCCTTTGCCGCCGTCGTGGTGCTGACCCTGCTGGGGGCATGGAGCTTTGACCCCCGCATCATGTGGGATGCNGGCGGGCCGCAACGGCCGGGTGGTCGATGGCCTGCCCCCGTCCGTACTGCGTGCGCAGGTAACGCGGGATCCCGGACAGACGACCCCTTCACCTTCCCTTTCCCCGGTCGGCACCGGACCGGCCAGCATGGAGCCAGATCAGGCGTGAATGACGATTTCCTTTCCAATGACCCGCGGGGGGACGTGCCGCAGGCCCGTACGCGGCGGTACCGTTTCTCCGTGGTCTGGCTTGTGCCGATTGTCGCCATCCTGATCGCGGGTTACCTGGGCTGGCGCGGCCTGACCGAACGTGGACCGCTGATCGTCATAAGCTTTGATACGGCCGATGGCCTGACCAGTGGCCAGACCGAGGTCAAGAACAAGGCGGTGTCGCTGGGTACGGTCGATTCGATCCGGCTGAGCGATGACCTGCACCATGTCGAGGTCGCCGTGCGCATGACGTCCTCCGCCGCCCGCACGCTGACCGACCATGCCCGTTTCTGGGTCGTGCGGCCGCGTATCAACGGCGCCAGCGTCACCGGCCTGGAAACCGTCATGTCCGGCGCCTACATCGCCATGGATGCGGGGGAGCCGGGCGGTCGCTACACCACGCATTTCAAGGGACTGGAATCGCCGCCGGGCGTGCGTTCGGACCAGCCGGGGCATACCTATACGCTGGTTACGCAGTCCCTTGGCTCGCTCGGTCAGGGCGCGCCGATCTTCTTTCGCGACGTGGTGGTGGGTGAAGTGCTGGGCTACACCATGCCGCCCGAAGGCCGCGGACCGATCAAGGTGCAGATTTTCGTGCAGGCCCCGTACGACAGTTACCTGCGCACCACCACGCGCTTCTGGAACGTGTCTGGCGTGCAGGTGGGTCTTGGTCCGGGTGGGCTGAAGGTCAAGCTGCAGTCGCTGCAGGCGCTGCTGTCCGGCGGGGTCGCGTTTGATCCGCCCGATGCGCGCAATGAAAAGAATACCCTGCCCAGCACCGCCGGGGCCGACACCACCTTCCCGCTGTATGACAGCGCGGAAGAAGCGAACAGCGCGGGCTACCGGGAGCGTATCCCCCTTGTCACCTACCTGACCAGTTCGGTGTCCGGCCTGACGAAGGGAGGACGCCTGACCATGTTCGGCATTCAGGTCGGCATGATTGACGATGTGAAGCTGGAGGTTAATCCCGCCACCGGCAAGGCGCATGTGCGCGTGGCCATGGAACTGCAGCCCGAACGCGTGCTGGATAACCAGCAGGTGCCGCCCGATGCCATGGCCGGCCTGCTGCGCACGCAGGTGGCGGACGGACTGCGCGCCGCGGTGCAGAGCACCAGCATGCTGACCGGCGAATCCGAAATCGCGCTGACCTTCGTCAGGAACGCGAAGCCCGAGCAGATCACGATGGAAGGTGACGCCATGGTCCTGCCGGGTCAGGCGGGTGGCATGGCGGGCATCATGGATTCGCTGTCCGTCATTGGCGACAAGATCGCAGCCATGCCGCTGACCCAGATGGGCGACAACCTGACCAGCCTGCTGGCCCATGCCGATGCACGGATCAACAGCCCCGACACGAAGCAGGCGCTGACCGCGCTGCGCGGTTCGCTACAGAACCTGCAGGTCATATCGCGTGACGCCCGCAGCGAAATGCCGCAACTGCTGACCGGCATGGACAAGACGCTGAAAAACGCGAACTCGGTCCTGTCCAGCTATGGCGGCGATACCGACTTCCAGCGCAACCTGCAGCAGATGATGCAGCAGCTTAATGACGCCGCGCGCTCGCTGCGCTTCCTGTCGGACTTTCTGACCCACCATCCCTCGGCACTGATTACGGGACGATAAGACCATGCGACGCCCCTTCTTCACACATTCCGCGCGGCGGACCATGGCCGCAACGGCTGCCATGGCGGGAACGCTCCTGCTGGCCGGGTGCGGGTCGTCCGACCCGACGCTGTATTCACTGGCCCCGGTGGCCAGTACGCAGCCTGCCGTCACCGCGTCGCAGGTTCCCGCCGTGATCGAGGTCCGTACCCCCGGTGTTCCGTCCTCACTGGACCGGCAGACCATCGTGGGCGTGCAGGATGATTACAGTGTCACGCCACTGGCCGGCGCGGCATGGAGCGAGCCACTGGCCCTGATGCTGGGCCATGTGCTGTCCACCGACCTGCAGCAGCGCCTGCCGGGCCGGACCGTCTTTGCCCAGAATGACGCGACCACCGTACCGGCGGAAGGGGCTGTCGAGGTCGAGATCACCCGCTTCGCACGCGATTCGGCGGGGCTGGTACATCTTGCGGGCAGCCTGTCCGTGCACAGGGTCGGGGATGCGGATCACGGACTGTCCGTGCCGCTTGACCTGAGTGCGTCACCCACGGGCACCGGCACGCGCGCCATGGTGGCGGCGCTGAGCCAGTTGACGGGACAGGTGGCGGACATGGCAGCCGAACGGTTGCAGGTGTTGCCTGCGGCACCAGCGGCCCATCACTCCTGAACAGTGAATAGAAGTTTTTGGGTGCCGCCTTTTTTTAAAAGGCGGCATTCTTCAAAGCTTTTTACAATCTGCCGCAGGCAATAAAAAAGGCGCCCGGAGGCGCCTTTGTCGTCAGGTAGGGAAAGGTCAGACCTTTTCCACCTGGTTGTATTCCAGATCTACCGGCGTGGACCGGCCGAAGATGGAAACGCTGACCTTCAGGCGGCCACGTTCCTCGTCCACTTCCTCGATCGTGCCGTTGAAGGAGGTGAAGGGACCATCAGCCACGCGGATCTGCTCGCCGATCTCGAAGGTGACGGACGGACGGACGCGTTCCACGCCTTCCTGCGCCTGCTTCATGATCCGTTCGGCCTCGACCTTGGGAATGGGCGAGGGACGGGTCTTGCTGCCCAGGAAACCGGTGACCTTGGGCGTGTCCTTGACCAGGTGCCATGCCTCATCGGTCAGTTCCATGTTGACCAGCACGTAACCGGGGAAGAACTTGCGTTCCGAATTGACCTTCTGGCCCCGGCGCACTTCCGTCACTTCTTCCGATGGAACGAGGATTTCACCGAAATGATCGGCCAGGCCCTTCTGGGCGGCCTGTTCCGTGATGTGCTGGGCTATCTTCTTCTCGAAGCCCGAATAGACGTGGATCACATACCACCGCTTGGCCATGGCTGAACTCAGCCTCCCAGTCCGAAGAGTTTCCGTACGGCAAGGCCGATCACCTCGTCGACGAGGAAAAAGAAAACCGATGCAAGACCGGCCATGGCCAGAACCGCACCCGTTGTCATCAGGGTGGCGCGTCGGGTGGGCCATGTGACCTTTCTGGCCTCGGCACGGACGTCTTCAACAAATTTCGCGGGACTGACCGACACGAAATACCCTTCCTGCAACGCCACGGCGCACCAACCGGACTGCTCCAGCCAGTGCGGGGCCTAAGAACCGGTGCGGGCCATTGTGGCCCGACCCATCGGGTGCCAGGCCGGAAGGGTAATGCCCGACCGGAAAATGGCAGGGGTGGAGGGTATCGAACCCGCAACCTCCGGTTTTGGAGACCGGCGCTCTAGCCAATTGAGCTACACCCCTGCAAAGCCGCCTGCATCAACCCGAAACATCGTGGCGTGGCGACTGCCGCGCCGTTTCGGGCCATCCATGCGAACCCGGCACAGGAAGCGGAAAAAAGTATGACTCGCGTCGAAAGTCAAGGGGGTGGCGCATAAAAATGAAAGTTTTACCTGTTTGCCCCGTGCCACGGGTTTATGGGCTTGCCACGCGCATGGCGGAAACGGTATAGGTTCTGCCAACCTTATGAGCGGGCGTAGCATAGTGGTAATGCAGTAGCCTTCCAAGCTTCTGAGGAGGGTTCGATTCCCTTCGCCCGCTCCATACTCCCCTTGCAATAACCGAATATGTTGCCAGACAGGAATGCCGGATTCGTTGCCGTCGGGCCGCGCTGTTGGCAGGGGAGGGGTAGCCTTACATGACAATGACCGGTTCTTCCGCGATTCACCCGCGTATCGTGCTGGGCACGTGCTGTCTCAGCCTGCTGCTGGTCATGATGGACGTGACGGTCGTCAACGTCGTGCTCCCCTCCATCCGCGCGGATATGCATGGCAGTTTTTCCACCCTGCAATGGGTGGTGGACGCCTATACGCTGATGGTCGCCAGCCTCATGCTGCTGGTGGGGTCGCTGGCTGACCGGTTCGGGCGGCGGCGGATGTTCCTGCTGGGGATCGGGCTGTTCTGTGGCGGTTCCGCCCTGTGCGGGATGGCGCGCAGTGTCGAAATGCTGGTCATGGCCCGCGCGGTGCAGGGGATTGGCGGGTCCATGCTCAATCCCGTCGCGCTGTCGATCCTGACCAATGTGTATGTGGAACCCCGCGCCCGCGCGCAGGCGATCGGCATATGGGGGGCGACGTCGGGCGTGGCGCTTGCGCTGGGGCCGGTGGTGGGCGGCATTCTGGTGCATTGGGTGGGGTGGCAGGCGGTTTTCTGGGTCAATGTGCCCATTGGCCTGATCGCGATCGTGCTGACGTTGCGTTTCGTGCCTGAATCCCGTGGCGGGCGCGGGCGCAGCATTGATGCGCCGGGACAGCTTCTGGCCATCGTGGCGCTGGCCATGGTCACGTCCGGGCTGATCGAGGCCCATAATTACGGCTGGTCCTCCCCCACCATTTCCGGATTCCTCGGTTTCGGTGCGCTGTCTGTCCTGGGGTTCGTCATCGTGGAGCGGCGGACGGCCTCGCCCCTGATTGACCTGCGGTTTTTCCGGGCGTGGCCTTTTTCCGGCGCGATCGTGACGGCGGTGCTGGCCTTTGCCATTTTCAGCGCGTTCCTGTTCCTCAATACCCTCTACCTGCAGGATGTGCGTGGCCTGCCCGCGCTACAGGCCGGGCTGTGCACATTGCCCTTCGCCCTTGGCAGCATGACGTGCGCGCCGCTGTCGGGACGGCTGACGGGGCGGTACGGCGCGCGGCTGCCATTGCTGATATCGGCTGTCGGATTCGGGATCAGCGCGCTGCTGCTGACCGGGCTGGACGCGCATACGCCACTATGGCTGCTGCTGGTGTCCTACGGCCTGTGTGGATGCGGGTTCGGGATGTGCAACGCGCCCATTACCAATTCCGCCATTTCGGGCATGCCGCGCACGCAGGCAGGGGTGGCGGCGGCCATCGCGTCCACCAGCCGACAGGTGGGGGCGTTGCTGGGCATTGCGCTGGGGGGCGCGCTGAGTGCGGGCAGCGTGCGGGCCGGGGGCGTGCAGTGGGAAGAATTTCCCCAGGCCACGCATGTCGTCTGGTGGTGCATGGCCATCGCGGCCGCCGGGATTGCCGGTCTGGGGCTGGTTTCAACCGGAATCCGGGCGAAGGAAAGCGCGCGGCAGGTTGCTGCGCTGCTGGATTCAAGCTGACGCATCATTGATATGCACTTAATGCATATCAATGCCTAATGATCCCGTCACCAGAACCGTGCCAGGGCGCAACAAAATCGCGGGTTTGCTGTTTCCGAAATGGTGTCCTGCATGTATGATCCCGCCAACTTGTAGCGGGGGCGTTCACGTGCGCGGGAAAACGGGCGGTTCAGTGGTGTCGGACGATGCCGGCAGGCTGCCTGATCTGTTGCGTGCGCTTACGCTGCGTGCTAGAGCCGCGCCAGCAGCGCACGGGGCCAAGGTTTCCGGGCAGGCGGCTTGTGTTTGAATCGAGATTCTGGATTGGAAAAGCGGACAGTGGATTCGGGTGGAACGACCTCAATACCGATCGCCTCCATTGCCAATGGCCTTCCCGGTCGTTATGCGACGGCGCTCTATGAACTTGCGGCTGACCGCAAGCAGCTTGACCCTGTTCTGGAGCAGGCATCCAGCCTTGCCGGACTGATCGACGGCAATGCCGACCTGCGCACCGTTCTGACGGATCGTACGCTCGACATCCGCGACAGTCGGAAGGCGGTCGATGCCGTGCTGGAGGCTGAAGGCTTCAGCCCCCTTATGCGTGATTTTGTTGGCGTGGTGGCGAATAACCGCCGCTTTCCGCGCCTGCGTGAAATTCTTGCCGCGCTGGCGGCTATCGCTGCGGCCCGGCGCGGGGAAATGGTGGCGGATGTCGTGTCCGCCCATCCCCTGACCGATCTGCAGCGTGTCCAGCTTCGCAGCCGCCTTGCCGAGGCCGGCTATTCCAAAGTCAATATCCAGGAGCGTGTTGACGCGGCCCTGCTGGGCGGTCTGGTCGTGCGCATTGGCGCCCGCCTGTATGATACCAGCCTCAGATCCCGCCTTACCCGCCTGCACCATGCCATGAAGGGAGCCGCGTGATGGAAATCCGCCCCTCCGAGATTTCGGATATCCTCAAGCAGCAGATCGCTACGTTCGACAAGGCCGTTGACGTTGCCGAGACAGGTACCATCCTGTCGGTGGGTGACGGCATTGCCCGTGTCTACGGCCTGCAGAATGTCGAAGCCGGCGAAATGCTGGACTTCCCCGCCAGTGGCCAGAAGGGCATGGCCCTGAACCTTGAGAATGACAACGTCGGTGTTGTCATTTTCGGCGATGACAGCGCCATGCGCGAAGGCGACACCGTCGCCCGTACCGGCAAGGTGGTGGAAGTGCCGACCGGCCCGGCCCTGCTGGGTCGCGTGGTCGATGGCCTGGGCAACCCGATCGACGGCAAGGGGCCGCTGGTTGGTGAAGTCATCAGCAAGCGTGCGGAAATCAAGGCCCCCGGCATCATGCCGCGCCAGTCCGTCAGTGAGCCGATGCAGACCGGCATCAAGGCGATTGACGCGCTTGTGCCCATCGGGCGCGGCCAGCGTGAACTGATCATCGGTGACCGTCAGACCGGCAAGACCGCCATCCTGATCGACACCATCGTCAACCAGAAGACCGTCAACGCGCTGGGTGACAAGACCAAGTCGCTCTACTGCATCTATGTCGCCATCGGGCAGAAGCGTTCGACGGTTGCGCAGCTGGTGCGCACGCTGGAGGAAACCGGCGCGATGGAATACTCCATCGTCGTGGCGGCCACCGCGTCTGACCCCGCCCCGATGCAGTATCTCGCGCCGTATGCCGCCTGCTCCATGGGCGAATACTTCCGCGATAACGGCATGCATGCCCTGATCGTGTATGATGACCTGTCCAAGCAGGCTGTCGCATACCGCCAGATGTCGCTGCTGCTGCGTCGTCCGCCGGGACGTGAAGCGTATCCGGGTGACGTGTTCTACCTGCATTCGCGCCTGCTGGAACGCGCGGCGAAGATGTCCGACAAGTTTGGCGCGGGCTCCCTGACCGCCCTGCCGGTGATCGAGACGCAGGCAGGCGACGTGTCCGCCTATATCCCGACCAACGTGATTTCCATTACCGATGGTCAGGTGTTCCTTGAAACCGACCTGTTCTATCGCGGCATCCGCCCGGCGGTGAACGTCGGCGGTTCCGTGTCCCGTGTCGGTTCTGCGGCGCAGATCAAGGCGATGAAGCAGGTTGCCGGCAAGATCAAGCTGGAACTGGCGCAGTATCGTGAAATGGCGGCGTTCTCGCAGTTCGCGTCCGATCTGGACCCGGCCACGCAGAAGCAGCTGGCACGTGGTGCGCGTCTGGTCGAACTGCTCAAGCAGCCCGAAACCTCGCCGCTTGCGGTCGAGGAGCAGGTGGTTGTCCTGTTTGCCGGCACACGCGGCTATATCGATGCCGTGCCGGTCGATCAGGTGACGACTTACGAAAAGCGCCTGCTGGACGATGTCCGCACGTCGGGCAAGGACATTCTGGAATCGATCCGTACCCAGCGCCAGCTGACGAAGGATATCGAAAGCCGCCTGAATGATTTCCTGACGACGTTCGGCCGTCAGTTCAGCAACTGAGGAAGATCGGGCAACCATGGCTTCCCTGAAGGAACTGCGCGCACGGATCGGCAGCGTCAAATCGACGCGAAAGATCACCAGCGCGATGAAGATGGTGGCGGCGGCAAAGCTGCGTCGGGCTGAAACCCGCGCGGCGGCCGCACGGCCCTATGCCGATGCAATGCGTCGTATGCTGGCCGAAGTGGGCCGCAGCGTGGCGGGCGAAGGCGGGCAGCCTGCGCTGCTGACCGGAACAGGTCAGGACAAGGTGCATCTGCTTGTCCCCATGTCCAGCGACCGTGGTCTGGCCGGTGCATTCAACTCCAACATCAACCGTACGACCCGTAATCTGGTGCTCAAGCTTCAGGCGGAAGGCAAGACGGTCAAGATCCTGCCGGTCGGGCGCAAGACGTACGAATTCCTGTCACGGGATTTCGCTGACCTCATCATCGGTCACCGTCACCTGTCCGCCAGCAAGGAAATCCCCTTTTCGTCCGCGACGGAACTGGGTGAACAGATTGCGTCCCTGCTGGAAAAGGGTGAATTCGACATCTGCACGATGGTGTACAACCAGTTCCGCAATGTCATGACCCAGGTGCCGACGGAGATGCAGCTTATCCCGCTGGCGCTGCCGGAAAACGACAATACGGGCAACGCCGACGTCGCCAGTTATGAATTCGAGCCGGACGAGGGCACGATGCTGTCCAGCCTGCTGCCACGCAACCTGCAGGTCCAGCTGTACGCGACCATGCTGGAAACGGCGGCGGGTGAAAACGGCGCGCGGATGACCGCGATGGATAACGCCACCCGTAACGCCGGCAAGGCCATCGACCGCCTGACCCTGACCTACAACCGTACGCGTCAGACCAATATTACCAATGAACTGATCGAGATCATCTCGGGCGCCCAGGCTGTCTGAGGATCGATCTTCACGCTCACAGGAGCTGTCCCATGTCGGAAACCACAACTCAAGAGGCTCCTGTCTCCACGCAGGCGCAGAAAAGCAATGTCGTTGGTCGCGTGACGCAGGTCCGCGGCGCCGTTGTTGACGTTCAGTTCGAGGGTACGCTGCCGCATATCCTCGAAGCACTGCACGTTCAGCTGAACGGCCAGACCTTGGTGCTGGAAGTGGCGCAGGAAATCGGTGAACACGAAGTTCGCTGCATTGCCATGGATACCACTGATGGCCTGACCCGCGGCGCGGAAGTGTCCGCCACCGGCAGCCAGATCACCGTGCCGGTCGGTCCCGGCACGCTGGGCCGTATCCTGAACGTGATCGGTGACCCGATCGATGACCGTGGCCCGGTGCCGTGCAAGGGGCGCGCCCCCATTCACCGTGCCGCCCCGGCGTTTGACGAGCAGGCCGCCGCGACCGAAATCCTGCCCACGGGCATCAAGGTGGTTGACCTGCTGTGCCCGTACCTCAAGGGCGGTAAGGTCGGTCTGTTCGGTGGCGCCGGCGTGGGCAAGACCGTCATCATTCAGGAACTGATCAACAACATCGCCAAGGCCCATGGCGGCGTGTCGGTCTTTGCCGGTGTCGGTGAACGTACCCGTGAAGGTAACGACCTGTATTATGAAATGCAGGACGCGGGCGTCATCAAGCTTGAGGGCGATTCGACCGAAGGGTCCAAGGTGGCGCTGGTCTATGGCCAGATGAACGAACCGCCGGGCGCGCGTGCCCGTGTCGCCCTGTCCGGTGTGACGGTTGCGGAATACTTCCGCGATGTCGAAGGCCAGGACGTGCTGTTCTTCGTCGATAACATCTTCCGTTTCACGCAGGCTGGCGCCGAAGTGTCCGCGCTGCTGGGCCGTATTCCCTCCGCCGTGGGCTACCAGCCGACACTGGCGACGGAAATGGGCGCGCTGCAGGAACGCATCACCTCGACCAAGAAGGGTTCGATCACCTCGGTGCAGGCCGTTTACGTCCCCGCCGATGACCTGACCGATCCGGCGCCCGCCGCGACCTTCGCCCATCTTGACGCGACCACGGTGCTGAACCGTTCCATTGCGGAAATGGGTATCTATCCGGCTGTTGACCCGCTGGACTCCACCTCCCGCTCGCTTGACCCGAAGATCGTCGGTGACGAGCATTATCAGGTGGCGCGTGACGTGCAGCGTATCCTGCAGACCTACAAGTCCCTGCAGGACATCATCGCCATCCTGGGCATGGACGAACTGTCGGAAGACGACAAGCTGATCGTGGCGCGTGCGCGTCGTATCCAGCGCTTCCTGTCCCAGCCGTTCCATGTGGCCGAAGTGTTCACGGGTGCGCCGGGCAAGCTGGTTTCGCTGGAAGATACGGTGCGTTCGTTCAAGGCGATCGTGGCTGGTGAATATGACCACCTGCCCGAAGGCGCTTTCTACATGGTCGGTGCGATCGAGGAAGCGGTGGCCAAGGCCGAGAAAATGAAGGAATCGGCCTGAACCCCGACCCACTGACGCAAGGAAGATAGACCATGTCCATTAAGGTCAAGATTGTCAGTCCGGAGAAGGTGCTGTTCGCGCATGATGCCGATATGGTTGTCATGCCGGGGTCGGAAGGTGACATCGCGGCGATGCCGGAACATGCACCGCTTATGCTGACACTGCGCGGTGGTGTGGTTGATGTGTATGAAGGTGATGTCGTGATGCATCGCTTCTTCGTGGCGGGTGGGTTTGCCGATATCGCGCCGACCCACTGCACCATCCTTGCCGACCGGGCGCTGAAGGTGGAAGACGTGTCGGTTGATGATGCGGAAGCACGTCTTGCCGCGCTGGAAAAATCCTATGAGGAAGCGGACAAGATGAACGTGCCCGCGCTTGATATCCTCATGGACAAGATCCAGTCGGCCCGTGCCGAGATCGAAGCCGGTCAGTCCGCCATTCCGGCCATGTCCATCTGATGGTTCATCCCGCCCCTGAAACCGGGACGGGATAAAACATGGATCCGAAAAAAAAGCGCCCTGCATGGGGCGCTTTTTTTTATGCCTGCCTGTCAGCCGCGACCGCGATAGCCGGGCACGTCCTGTGCCGGGATCCACACGCCTTCGGGTGGTGCGCCAGTCTGCCAGAACACATCAATCGGCATGCCGCCACGGGGATACCAGTAGGCCCCGATCCGCAGCCATACTGGCTTCAGCAGGTCCACCAGTGTCGTCGCGATCTGCACCGAGCATTTTTCATGAAAGGCGCCATGGTTGCGGAAGCTGGTCAGGAACAGCTTGAGCGACTTGCTTTCCACAATCCATTCATCGGGAATGTAGTCGATGACGATATGCGCGAAATCCGGCTGTCCCGTAACGGGGCAGAGTGACGTGAACTCCGGCGCGGTAAAGCGCACGACATAGTTCCGCCCGCGTTCGGGCGCGGGCACGCGTTCCAGCCGGGCTTCTTCTGGGCTGTTGGGCTGGCGGGTATTCTGGCCCAGCTGGGTCAGGAACTGGCTGCCATCATCGTGGGTGGGGCGGGTGTTCATCTGGGGTCCGTCAGGAATGGAAAAGGAATATGTGGCTGATGCCGGAAGGGGCGGGGCGCCGTCAACGGAAATGCAGGGGGGCGTCATGCGGTTTTCCCCGCTTTCGCAACAGGGCACAGGCATGATAACTGCACCGCATGGCACGTGTATCCCGACCCGAATTTTCCGCCCCTGTGCTGGTAACCACCACAGCGGAGCTTGAGGCTGTAACCGCGCGACTGCGGCATGAGCCATTTGTGACGATCGACACCGAATTCGTGCGCGAACGTACTTACTGGCCCGAACTGTGCCTGGTGCAGCTGGCCGGGGAAAAGGACGTGGTGGTGATCGATACGACCGCGCCGGGCATCGACCTGTCCCCCCTTGGCGCGCTGCTGGATGATGCCAGCGTGGTCAAGGTGTTCCATGCCGCGCGGCAGGACCTGGAAATCTTCCTGCATCTGTTTGACCGCCTGCCGGCCGCCCTGTTCGATACGCAGGTCGCGGCCATGGTGGCGGGGTATGGCGACCAGGTGGGATATGACAATCTCGTTTCCTCCCTGCTGGGGGTGCAGATTGACAAGTCACACCGTTTTTCCGACTGGGCGGCGCGTCCGCTTTCCCCGGCCCAGATCGGGTACGCGGCGTCCGACGTCACCTATCTGCGGCTGGTTTATGAAAAGCTGCTGGTCCAGCTGGAACGTGAAGGGCGTCTGGACTGGGTCGCGGCCGAACTGGATATCCTGAACAATCCCACCACGTTCCGTCCTGACCCGCTGACATTGTGGGAAAAGATGCGCCCGCGCACCAACAACCGCAGGATGCTGGGCATATTTCGTGCCGTCGCCGCATGGCGCGAGGGGGAGGCGCAGCGCGTCAATGTGCCGCGCCAGAGGTTGCTCAAGGATGAAAGCCTGATGGAAATCGCGGCAACCGCGCCCGCCACGGTCGATGCGCTGGCCCGCGTGCGGGGCGTGTCGCGCGGCTTTGCCGAAGGGCGCAGCGGTCAGGCGCTGCTGGAAACCGTGGCGCAGGCGGTCATGGAACCGGAAGCGGCCCTGCCGCGCTTACCTAAAGGACGGGCAAAGGATGCGCAGCGTCCTTCGCCGGCCCTGATCGCGCTGCTCAAGGTACTGCTGGCCACCTGTTGCGAAACGCATCGTGTGGCGCCCAAGCTGGTGGCCTCGTCCGAGGATCTGGACCGTTTCGCGCTGGATGACGCGGCGGATATTCCCGCCTTTCATGGCTGGCGTAACGAGGTATTTGGCAAGCTGGCGCGTGAACTCAAGGCAGGACACCTGACCATGGGCGTCGATGGTGGGAAGGTCAGGCTGATTCACGACTGACCCGGTTTATGGCCCCGGTCGCGTTTTACCGGGGTTGCAAACAGGTTATGCGCAGAACTGTCCACAAGATTCTGTATCATGGCAGTTGAGCCAGACAGAGTATAAGCCTAATTTCCCACCATTCCGCGTAAGGAGTGCAGAACGATGGCGATGGAATGGACCGAGGAGACGATCGCGCGCCTGCGTGATCTGTGGCAGCAGGGCTTATCGACCGCAGAAATCGGCCGTCAGCTATCCGTTACCAAGAACGCGGTGGTTGGCAAGGCGCACCGTCTGGGCCTCAAGCCGCGTCCATCGCCCATCCGGCGTGCGGCGAAGGCAGCTCCTGCGCCAGCCGCCACGACAGTGGAAACCACGGCGGCCCCTGCCGCTACCGAAAGCACGCAAGCCCCTTCGAAACCCGAAGTTACGGCAGCCCCGGTAGCGGCCGCCGTCCCGGCACCGGAAAAGGCCCCCGCCAAAGCGCAGGCGGCCCCGACGCCCGCACCACAGCCCAAGCCTGCGGCGGCAGCCCCCGTGTCAGAGGATGCGGCCCCCGCACCCCGCGCCACCCGTGCGCAGCCCCGTGCCACGGCGAAAGCTGCCCTGCGTCCGGTCAGTGAGCCACGTCGGCGCAGCAGCCAGTCCTGTTGCTGGCCGCTGGGTGATCCGGGCACGCCGGGCTTCCATTTCTGTGGGGCCACCCCGTTGCCGGGCAAACCGTACTGCGCGGAACATGCGCAGCTTGCCTATGTCAAACTGCGCGACCGTCGCGATAACGTGGCCTGAACCTTTTCCTGTCAGGGATTTTTTCAAGATAACGTCTTGATGAAATGCAATGGAAGTTTTCGGGTGCCCCTTTTTGAAAAAAGGCTTCACCAAAAAAACTTCCTTACGATTTGCAGGATGTCCCACAGGGAAACTGTTTCAGGCGGTTTTTTGGGGATTGCATTAAAAAACGCCAGGGCATTGCTGCCACTGGCGTTTTTTGTATCCGCCCGACAGGATGCGGGCGGATCGGACCTCCTAGCCCGCAGCCGGGCGCGGCGGCGCGGCGGGTGCCGCGGCAGGCGCCGCCGGGGCTGCTGGCGGCGCACCGGGGGTGGTGATCATTTCAAGCTGGCCGGTGACCTGGCCGCCATCTTCCACCTTCAGGCGACGGCACTTGGCCTTGCCCAGCAGGCGACCGGTCGAACGGATGGTCAGGCTGCCACGCACCGTCAGCGTGCCGTCGATCGTGCCCGCCAGTTCAGCGTCCTCAACCTCGACTTCACCCTTGAACACGCCGCCATGCGCGATCTGGAGTTCGGATGCGTTGATCAGGGAGGATTCAACCGTCCCTTCCACAACCAGGCGCTCGGCGTCCTGAATGGTTCCCTGCACGCTAATGCCACGGCCCACGACCAGGGTGCGGCGGTCATTTTCCTTTTTGGCGGCCGTAGCCCCCGGTGCACCGGGACGTGCCCCGCCAGGTCCGGGAGGGGCGTTGGGCGTGGGCGGGAAGGGGGGACGGGCCATGGATGTATTTTCCTTGCTGGCAGGTTGGGGTGAGGGAGAGGAGCCACCGCCTGAGGCTGGTCGGCCCGGCTGCTGCGCGGGGGGCGTCGTCGGGGCGGCTGGCTGGGTTTCTGCTGGCTTGCGTCGTCTAAACAATATTACCCCGCTTGGTTATGCTGTATCGGGACGTGGTGCATCCCGGAAACTGGAAGATACGCTTTCGGGCTGGTTGCAGGCCGCAGCCCCCTTCAAACGGTTATACGCACCCCCATCATGCCGACAAGGGGCGTTAAGGGGAACAGCGGTACATAAAAAACATCATGCATTGCGCCGCTTACCCGCCAATGATAGCGATGGGCCATATCAAGCGGGAAAAAATGGGTTATTTCGTGGCGCAGCTACGCCATGCCCGCGAACATGACTGTTTAATGACGGGTAGTGGAACAGAAGAATGGAAAATTCGGGACAGGCGGCGGAATGCCGGTTTGATCTGCTGGGTATCGGTAATGCGATTGTTGATGTCCTGGCACCGGTGGACGCGGCCTTCCCGCAGAATAACGGCATGACACCGGGCAGCATGATGCTGATCGATGCCGACCGCGCCAAGGCGCTGTATGGCCAGATCAGGCGTGAAAAGGAAATGGGCGGCGGGTCTGCCGCCAACACCTGTGTCGTGGCGTCCAACATGGGCGCGCGCGTGGCGTATCTGGGCAAGGTGGCGGCGGATGCGCCGGGACAGGCCTTTGCCGCCGACATGCAGGCGGCGGGCGTGTATTTCCCGTCTTCCCCGCTGCAGGGCGATGCGGGGGAAAACCACCCCACCGCGCGCTGCATCATCCTGGTCACGCCTGATGGCCAGCGCACCATGAACACTTATCTGGGCGCATGCGTCACCTTCAGCCCCGAAGACGTGCTGGCGGATGTCGTGCGCGCGTCCAAGGTCATCTACATGGAAGGCTACCTGTTCGATCCGCCGGATGCGCAGGAAGCCTTCCGCACCGCCGCCCGTATCGCGCATGAAGCGGGGCGCAAGGTCGCCCTTTCGCTGTCCGACCGTTTCTGCGTGGACCGTCACCGCCATGCCTTCCATGAACTCGTGCGCGGGCATATCGACATCCTGTTCGCCAACGAGGACGAGATCTGCGCCCTGTACCAGACCGATGATTTTGACGAGGCGGCCCGCCTTGTCTCGGCCGATACGCATTTCGCCGTCCTGACCCGGTCGGAGCGTGGCAGCGTCATCATCCAGGACCAGCAGCGCATCGTGATCGACAGCGTGCGCACGCAGGTGGTCGATACCACGGGGGCGGGCGACGCCTATGCCGCAGGCTTCCTCGCCGGCTGGACATCGGACCGGACGCTGGCCGAATGCGGGCGTCTGGGCAGTGTCGCGGCATCGGAAGTGATCTCGCATTACGGGGCGCGCCCGCTCATGAACATGCGTCAGGACATGGATTTCTGATCCACAGGGCGCATCCTGCCGGTCGTGTGATGGGTGTGGGCACGAAGTTTCGCGTGCAATCCGCGCCCTTCCGCATTATCTACGCAGGCAGCAGCCACCCATTCCGCCGCCGCACGCACGGGTGCCCCCCGTATGTGCCGCCGCGCCCCCTTATGGCGTCCGCCAAGGAAAGTCAGGTCAAGAGCACTTATGGATATCCGCAATATCGCCATTATCGCGCACGTCGATCATGGCAAGACCACACTGGTCGACCAGCTTCTGAAACAGTCCGGTTCCTTCCGTGACAACCAGCACGTGGCCGAACGCGCCATGGACAGCAATGACCTGGAGCGTGAGCGTGGCATCACGATCCTGGCCAAGTGTACGTCGGTTGTGTGGAAAGATACCCGCATCAACATCATCGACACCCCGGGCCATGCCGATTTCGGTGGCGAGGTCGAGCGTATCCTGAGCATGGTTGACGGCGCGGTCGTGCTGGTCGACTCCGCCGAGGGCGCGCTGCCGCAGACGAAGTTTGTCGTGTGCAAGGCGCTGGCGCGCGGCCTGAAGCCGATCGTGGTCGTGAACAAGATCGACCGTGGCGACGCCCGTCCCGATGAAGTCCATAACGAGATCTTCGACCTGTTCGCAGCCCTGGGCGCGAATGACGAGCAGCTTGATTTCCCCATGCTGTATGCATCGGGCCGTCAGGGCTGGGCCGATACCGAGATTGATGGTCCGCGCAAGGATCTCTCTCCCATGTTCGACCTGATCCTGCGCCATGTGCCGCCGCCGAAGGTGAACAAGGACGCGCCGTTCGCGATGGTCGCCACCATCCTGGAAAACGACAACTTCCTTGGTCGCGTGCTGACCGGCCGTGTCGAGCAGGGCGTGGCGAAGATGAACATGCCGGTGCATGTGCTGCGTCCCGATGGCTCGGTTGTGGAAACCGGCCGCCTGACCAAGCTGCTGTCCTTCCGTGGTCTGGACCGCGTGCCGGTCGAGGAAGTGGAAGCCGGTGACATCGTGGCCGTGGCCGGCCTGTCCGAAGCAACGATTCCCGAGACGATCGCCGCCCCCGAAGTCAAGGAACCGCTGCCCTCCACCCCGGTTGATCCGCCGACGCTGTCCATGACCTTCCGCCTCAATGACGGTCCGCTGGGTGGCCGTGAAGGCAAGAAGGTCACGTCGCGCCAGATCCGTGACCGCCTGTTCAAGGAAACCGAAGGCAACATCGCCATCCGCGTGTCCGAAAGCCCCGAGAGCGAGGCGTTCGAGGTTGCGGGCCGTGGCGAACTGCAGCTTGGCGTCCTGATCGAGCAGATGCGTCGTGAAGGCTTTGAACTGACCATCGGCCGTCCCCGCGTGCTGTTCCGCACCAACGAGGAAACCGGTGAACGCGAAGAGCCGTTCGAGGAAGTCCTGATCGACGTGGACGAACCGTATTCGGGCGTCGTGGTTGAAAAGATGGCGCTGCGCAAGGGCATCATGCAGGATATGCAGCCGTCCGGCGGCGGCAAGGTGCGCCTGAGCTTCCTGATCCCGTCACGCGGGCTGATCGGCTATCACGGTGAATTCCTGACCGATACACGCGGTTCGGGCATCATGAACCGCCTGTTCCATGGCTACCAGCCCTATGTCGGACCGATCGCTGGCCGTCGTAACGGCTCGCTGATCTCGTCCGAAGATGGCGCGACCACGCAGTATTCGCTGTTCTCGCTGCAGGACCGTGGCACGCTGTTCGTTGACGCGGGCGAAAAGGTCTATGTCGGCATGATCATTGGCGAGCATTCGCGTGAGAATGATCTGGAAGTAAACCCGATCCGTGAAAAGAAGCTGACCAACATCCGTGCCGCAGGCAAGGACGAGGCCCTGCTGCTGATCCCGCCGCGCAAGATGAACCTGGAACAGGCCATCGCCTATATCGAGGATGATGAACTTGTCGAGGTCACGCCGTCCGCCGTGCGTATCCGCAAGCGCTATCTCGACCCGCACGAACGCAAGAAGCGCGAACGTTCGGGCGCGGTTGACTGACCTGACGGTCTGGCCCCGGGGTGGCTGCAATCTTTAGTTACGTTTAAGTTCTTGAGATTGCGGTCACCGTAGGGCAAAAGTAAGACATTACTAACAAATTTAAGGATTTTAATCCGAGACGGCCTCCCGGCAGCATGTTACAGCAGGGAGGTCAGCCCGGGTGTACCGATTCGTCGCCAGCTGCACGCATTGGGATCAGAATTCCTGATTTGTTGGAGTATTTTTATATGATCGTTTTCCCCCGTCGCTTCGTTGCCGCCCTGTCCGCTGTTGCCGTCATGGGCGTGGCCGCTCCCGTCATGGCCAAGACCGCCGAGCCGACCACCCCGGCCGTTTCCGCACCCGAACATGCCCCTGACGCATCTGAAGGTGCCGCTCCGGCGGAAGCTGGCGCCAAGAAGGCAAAGCATCACGGTGGTCATCACCGCAGTGGTCACCATCATGGTGCGAAGAAGGCGGCTGAATCCACGGATGCAGCGCCTGCTGCTCCGGCTGCGCAGTAATTACTGTCGCATTCTGACCGGGGGCATGTCATCCCGGTCAGGACAGCCAAGAAAAAAGCCCGGTATCAAACCGGGCTTTTTTTATGATCTGGCACCAGCAGGCTGAACAGTCTGCCCAAGGGGAATGCCGGGTAGATCATACGGAAGATTCTGGTGAAGCTTCTTGCAAGGGGTCTGAGGGAATGCCGCCTTTTTGGAAAAAGGCGGCGCCCGAAAACTTTCTGTTTTTAAACAGTGCCTTCAGGCTGTGGTGTAACGGTCCAGCGACAGGTCCAGGCAGGGGATTTCGGTGCGCTTGCCGCTCATCCTGTCAGCCAGCACGCGGCCCGACCCGCACGCCATGGTCCAGCCCAGCGTGCCATGGCCGGTATTGAGCCACAGGTTGGAAAACCGTCCAGCCGGCCCGATGACCGGCGTGCCGTCGGGTGTGCTGGGCCGCAGTCCGGTCCAGTACGCCCCCTGTGACATGTCGCCGCTGGCGCCGAACAGTTCCGAAAACGACAGTTCCAGCAGTTCGCGCCGGTCACGGCGCAGGCGCAGGTTGTAACCGGCCAGTTCCGCCGTGCCGCCAATACGGATACGGTCGCCCAGACGGGTGATCGAGACCTTGTACGTCGCATCATTGACGGTGGAAACCGGCGCGCGTGCGGCGTCGGTCACCGGCAGTGTCAGGGAATATCCCTTGGTGGGATAGACCGGCAAATGCAGCCCGAGCGGGCGCAGCAGCAGCGGCGAATAGCTGCCCATGGACACGACATAGGCATCCGCCGTCATGCGGCCGGCCGATGTGCGGACACCAAAAATGTCGGTGGCCGAGGCATCCAGCGCCTCGATCGTGGTTTCATAATGGAAGGTGACGCCCAGTTCCTGTTCCGCCTTCTGGGCCAGGCGCTGGGTGAACATGTGGCAGTCACCCGATTCGTCACCCGGCAGGCGCAGGCCGCCCTTGAACAGGTGCCGGTTTTCCATCAGGCCGGGTTCGTGCCTGGCGATTTCATCCGGGCTGAGGAATTCGTGGGCAATGCCCGCCTGGTCCAGCAGGGACATGTCGCGGGCGGCATGGTCAACCTGCTTTTGCGTGCGGAAAAGCTGGATCAGGCCACGCTGCTCATCATCATAGGTAATGCCGGTATCCTTGCGCAGGGCGTCAAGGCAGTCACGGCTGTATTCCGCAATGCGCAGCATGCGGGACTTGTTGATGTCGTAGTCATGCGCGTTGCAGTTGGCCAGCAGCTGCTCGATCCAGCGCATCATGGCGAAATCGATACGCGGGCGGACCACGATGGGCGCGTGGCGGCTGGCCATCCACCGCAATACCTTCAGCGGCAGGGCCGGTTCCGCCCACGGCGCGGAAAAACCCGGTGAAATCTGTCCCGCATTGGCAAAGGAGGTTTCCAGTGCCGCAGCGGGCTGACGGTCCACGACCGTGACTTCATGCCCGGCCTTGGCCAGGTACCATGCCGCCGTGACACCCACCACGCCTGCGCCCAGAACGATAACTTTCACAGTTTCATCCTTACTTCCATCATCAACACACCGGGGATGCGCCACAGCGCCGCAATGGTCAACCGTTTCTGTTATGACAGCACGGGATGGCAGAAATCAGCCTGCGGGCACGCCCTTGCTGGTCGAGTATTCAAAATGCAGCGCCGTATCGGGGTGAACGATGGGGTGGATGGCGTGGGCGGCCATGGCCCCTTCGGTAAAGCCTTGCAGGATCAGTTTCAGCTTGCCGGGATAGGTCGCGACATCGCCCACGGCAAAAATGCCGGGCAGGCTGCTTTCACAGGTGGAGGGGGTGACGGGAATGGTGCCGCGTATGGTGTCCAGCCCCCATTGCGCGATCGGGCCAAGATCGGTCGCCAGCCCGAAGAAGGGCAGCAGGTGATCGCAGGCCACATGCCGCACCGTGCCATCCAGCGTCGCAAGGTCCACGCCGGTCAGCCGCCCCTGCGCGCCATGCAGGCCGTGTAGCTGGTAGCCGATGATCTTTTCCACCTGGCCAAGTGCCACGGCGTCATCAAGCTGGCGCAGGCTTTCGGGCGCCGCGCGGAAACGGTCGCGCCGGTGCACCAGCTTCACGCTGCGCGCCACGTCGCGCAGGGCCAGCGCCCAGTCCACCGCTGAATCGCCGCCGCCCGCGATCAGCACGTCCCTGTCTGCGAAATCGGCGCGGCGGCGGACGAAATACTGCACGCCGCCTGTCTGCTCGAACGCGTCCAGTCCTTCCAGCGGGGGACGGTTGGGGCCGAACGCGCCGGCCCCTGCCGCGATAATGACCGCGCGCGCCGCAATGACATCGCCGCTGGACGTGCCCAGCACGAAACCGCCACGCGTGCGCTCCAGCCGTTCCACCCGGCGGCCCAGCAGGCGGGGCACGTCAAAGGGGGCGATCTGGCGGTCAAGCGCTTCTATCAGCGCGCCACCTTCAATGGCAGGGTGGGCGGGAATGTCGTAAATCGGCTTTTCGGGATACAGCGCGGTGCACTGCCCCCCGATTTCATCCAGCGCATCAATGATGATGCAGCCAAGCTTGAGCATCCCGCATTCAAACGCGGCGAACAGGCCTGCGGGGCCCGCGCCGATAATGGCGACATCGGTGGTATGGGTGGGGGAGGGCATGGTCATGTCCGGTTCTGGTGTTCCGCAATCCGTGGCCTTGCTACAGGCCTATGTCACGTGCGGTTTTGCGTTGTTGTCTGCATTGGTGCAAGCGCTTTGGCGCATCCTTTCCATCGCCCCTTGTGCGTGGACGGCAGGGGAAGGCACAATCGGTCCATGACAGATAATCGTGCAAAAGCAGGGGACGGGACCGCCAATGCGTGAAATTGCCCTGCCCGACACACAGGCCACGACAGCCCTTGGCCATGCGCTGGCCAACGTGCTGCGTGCGGGGGACTGCGTATTGCTGGAAGGGGATCTGGGCGCTGGCAAGACCACGCTGGCGCGCGCCCTGCTGCGCGCCCTGTGCGGGGATGCGGACATGGAGGTGCCAAGCCCGTCCTACACACTGGTGCAGGTCTATGACGCGCCGGCGGCGGAGGTCGCGCATTTCGACCTGTGGCGGCTGGACGGGCCGGAGGGCGTGCACGAACTTGGCTGGGATGATGCGCGTGAAGGCATTGTCCTTGTGGAATGGCCGCAGCGCCTGGGCACGCTTGCCCCCGCTGATGCGTTGCGTATTACCCTTGCGCCGGATGCGACGGGCGGGCGGGTCGCCCGGCTGGAGGGATGGGATACGCGGCTGGCGCAGTCAGCCGTTTTCGGGACAGGAGATGCATCATGGGCGTGAACATGCCCCGTACCGCCATGGTTTTTGCCGCAGGTCTGGGGCGGCGGATGCGACCGCTGAGCGAATCGATGCCCAAGCCGCTGCTGCGCGTGGCGGGCCAGCCCATTCTCGATCACGTGCTGGACCGGCTGGAGGCCTGTGGCGTGCAGCAGGTGGTGGTCAATGCCCACTGGCGGCCCGATGATATCCATGCCGCCCTTGCCGCCCGCCGTGCCGCCCATCGCGGGCCGGTGACGATTGAACAGCCCGAACCCGCCCTGCTGGAAACCGGGGGCAGTGCGGCGGCCGCCCTGCGGGCCGGACAACTGGGGCCGGGGCCGTTCTTCCTGCTCAATGGCGACGCCATGTGGCTCAACGGGCCGGTGCCCGCGCTGCGCCGTCTGGCGGCGGCGTTCGATCCCGAACGCATGGACGCCATGCTGCTGCTGGGCGCGATGACGCGCGCGGTGGGGGAAGTCGGGCATGGGGATTTCGCGGTGAACGCGCATGGCGTGCCGCGCCGCCCGCGTACGGGGGAAATCACGCCCTATGTCTTTACGGGCGTGCAGATTGTCTCCCCCGCGCTGTTTGATGGCGCGCCGGAAGGCGGGTTCAGCATGAACCGGCTGTGGGACCGCGCGATGGCGGCAGGCAGGCTTGGGGTGATCGTGCACGATTCGCTGTGGTTCCACCTGTCCCGTCCCGCCGATATCGATGCGGCGGAGCGCGTGCTGCATTCCGCCCTGAACCCGGATTCGGATAACGATATATGACCGACGCCACGGCCGACTGCGTGCGGGGGCGTGCGGCGGTCGTGCCGCCGCATGTGCCATTTGTTGACCAGATCGCCGCCCGCTGGCTGGAACAGGCGGGTCATGACCCGCAGGCCTGTGGCAATGGCCTGATCCTGCTGCCCAGCCGCCGTGCCGCCCGTGCGTTGACCGAGGCGTTCGTGCGGCAGGTGGATGGCCGCCCCATCCTGCTGCCCCGTATCGCGCCCATCGCGGCACTGGACGAGGCATCGCTGGCGCTGTCGGGGTGCAGTGCGCTGGACCTGCCGCCCGCGGTCGATCCCGTGCGGCGGCTGGCGACGCTGACGCTGCTGGTCATGCAGGCGGGCAAGGCGTTTGGCGATGTGCAGGGCGTGGACCAGGCCTGGCCGCTGGCGCGCGCCCTGGCGGACCTGATGGATGAGGCGGAATGGGCGGAATGCGACCTGTGTGAACGCCTGTCCCATGCCGCGGACGGTGATTTTGCCCAGCACTGGCACCAGACGCTGAAATTCCTGTCCATCGTCACCAGCGTGTGGCCCGCATGGCTGGCGGAACAGGGGGTGATGAACCCCGTCGCCCGCCAGACGGCCCTGCTGCACGCACAGGCCGCGCGGTGGACGGAAACGCCCCCGCCAGCGGGTGATCCCATATGGGCCGCCGGTTTTTCCGATGCCGTGCCCTCCACCATCGCCATGCTGCGCGCTGTCATGTCCCTGCCCGACGGGTTGCTGGTGCTGCCCGGCGTGGACATGGATTGCGATGATGATGTCTGGCAGCACCTGCCGCCCGACCACCCGCAGGCGGGCACGGCGCATATGCTGGCCGAACTGGGCATCGAACGTGCCTGTATGGAACAGTGGGACACCCTGAACGATGGCGGCGTGGCCAGCAGTCCCGTCCCGCGCGCCAGCCTGCTGGCCCGCGCATTGCTGCCCGCCCGTGCGCTGGATCGCTGGCGTGCGCCGGATGCGCCCGTGGCGGCCGATGGCCTGTCGGTCCTGCGCAGCGCCGACCAGCAGGAGGAAGCCGCCGCCATCGCCCTGGTGCTGCGGCAGGTACTGGAACAGCCGGGCAGGCGTGCCGCCCTTGTCACGCCGGACCGTGCATTGGCCGGGCGGGTGGCGACGGAACTGATGCGCTGGGGCGTCATTGCCGACGACAGCGCGGGCGAAAGCCTGCTGACCGTGCCGCAGACTGCCTTCCTGCGGCTGATCGTGCAGGCGGTGGATGGCGGGCTGTCGCCTGTCGCCCTTCTGTCCGTCATCAAGCATCCGCTGGCGGCGTGCGGGCTGTCACCGGGCAACTGCCGCGCCAGCGCGCGCCAGCTTGAACGTCTTGTCCTGCGCGGGCCTGCGCCGCCGCCGGGTATTGCGGGCCTGCGCAGCGCGCTGGCGCGCGCGGCTGATGACCCGCATGGCGCACTGGCCGACGCGCCTGATGCGCCGGAGGAAATAAACGCGTTCCTCGACCGTCTGGAAACAGCCTTCGGCCCGCTGCTGGTCCTGCCGGGCAGCACGCTGGTGCCGGTTTCCGTCCTGCTGGCCGCACTGGTGGAAACCGCGCAGGCGCTGGCCACGACCGATACGGTGGATGGGGCGGAGCGGCTGTGGGCGGGCGAGGAAGGCAATGCGCTGGGCCAGCACATGAGTGCGATGCTGGCATGGTGCGATGTATTGCCCGATGCGCGCGTGGGCGCGCTGGACGGGCTGCTTGCGTCCTCCCTTGCCGGCATGATGGTGCAGGGACGGCGCGCCGTGCGCGGGCGCGAGGGCACGGCGGTGCATCCGCGCGTGTTCATCTGGGGCCTGCTGGAAGCCCGGATGCAGACGGCGGATACCATCGTACTCGGCGGCCTGGTTGAAACCGTATGGCCCCTCGCGACCGATCCGGGACCGTGGATGAGCCGCCCCATGCGCACGCGCGTCGGCCTGCCTTCGCCTGAATGGGCGATCGGTCAGGCCGCGCATGATTTCGTGTCCTGTGCCTGCGCCGCGCCCAACGTGGTGCTGTCGCTGGCCGCGCGGCGGCAGGGCGCGCCGACCGTGCCCGCGCGGTGGTTGGTGCGGCTGGATGCGTATCTGGCGGGCCATGGCCACGGCCTGCCGGCGCATCCGGCGCTGCGCTGGCTGGACAGTCTGGACCGGCCACAGGGGGCGGCGATGCCGGTCGCCCCGCCACAGCCACGTCCCGCGTTGGGCCTGCGCCCGCGTAGCCTGTCGGTGACGGAAATCGAGACATGGATGCGCGACCCCTACGCCATTTACGCGCGGCGTATCCTGCGCCTGCGCCCGCTTGCGGATCTGGAGGAACTGGCCGATGCCGCCGATTACGGGCAGATCGTGCATGCGGCGCTGGATCGCTGGTTTCGCGCCCATCCATCCGACTGGCCGCATGATGGCGCGGCCCGCATGCGCGATGTCTTTGCCGATGTGCTGCGGGCGGCTGACCTGCGTCCCGCCCTTGCGGCATGGTGGGCGCCCCGGCTGGAACGGATCGCGGCATGGTGCGCGAAAGCCGAGGAAACACGTCGCGCCACCGGCGGCCCCCGCACCGTGCTGACGGAACTGGGGGGCACGATGCGGCTGGAGGACCTGCCCGCTGGCCCGTTCACCCTGCGGGGCCGCGCGGACCGCATCGACCTGCATGGTGATGGCATCCTGAGCCTGTTTGACTACAAGACCGGCACGTTGCCCACCCGGCGCAGCGTGATGGAAGGCTGGCAGTCGCAACTGGTGCTGGAAGCTGCGATGATCGAATGCGGCGGCTTTCCGCCCCCGGTCGCGGGCACGGTTGCAGAATTGGTGTACTGGCGGCTGACCGGCGGCCATGTCCCGGCGCAGGTGCTGGATGTGGCGCGGGGCGCGGAACTGACGGAACTGATCGCAGGCTGCCGCGCGGGACTGCGGGCGCTGGTCGAGGCCTATGACAATCCTGACCAGCCCTATCTGTCCCATCCCTTTCCGGGGGAGGAACCCCGCTTCGCCGATTACGCGCATCTGGCCCGTGTCGCGGAATGGAGTGCCGCGCGGGAGGAGAGTGGCGGATGAACAGGGCCATGACGAAGGGTGACGGCATGGCGTCCGCCATCGATATCGCCAATCGCAGCCAGGCGGCGGCATCCGACCCGCAGGCGTCGGTGTTCGTTTCCGCTTCCGCCGGCAGTGGCAAGACCAAGCTGCTGATCGACCGGCTTCTGCGTCTCATGCTGCCACGTGACGTGCCCGACCGCGATGGCGTCATGACGCGCGTGCCCGGCAGCGATCCCGGCCGTATCCTGTGCCTGACCTTTACCAAGGCGGCTGCGGCGGAAATGTCCATCCGCCTGCAGAACCGTCTGGGCCAGTGGGTCATGCTGCCCGATGCGGATCTGGACCGTGAACTTGCACGCCTGTCCGTGCCGACGGGGCAGGAAACCCGGAGCGTGGCGCGTGAACTGTTCGCCCGTGTGCTGGACCTGCCCGGCGGCATGCGCATCGGCACCATCCATGCCTTCTGCCAGTCGCTGCTGCGGCGTTTCCCGGTGGAAGCGGCGATCAGCCCGCATTTTACCCTGATCGAGGAAACCGACGCCCGCCTGGCGCAGCGCGCGGCGGTGGAGGACGTGGTGGGGCAGGGCGGTCCCGCCGTCGCCATGCTGGCGGGGCAGATCGGGGTGGGGGACTTTACCGCGCTGATCGCCCGGCTGCAGGCCCAGTCGCGCCGTATGCTGCCGGTGGCGCGGCGGTGGATGGTGGATCGCGCGGGGGTGGAATCGGCGCTCATGCGCCTGCTGGGCATAAGCGGGCGCAGCGTGGACGCGGTGTTGCGCAATGCCTGCGCCACGATCCCTGATGAGGACATTCTGCGTGACGGACTGCGTTGCGTGGCGCGGGAAGGATCGGCCACCGTCCGGGCGCAGGCGGAAACCATGCTGGCATGGCTGGGTCAGGACGTGGCCGCCCGCGCGGCGGACTGGCCCATATGGCGGGGTGGCCTGCTGACGCAGAAGGGGGAGCCGCGCAGGCGGGGCGGCCTTAATCCCAAGATGGATGCCGCCTGCCCCGGTCTGGCCGACCGTCTTGGCGCGGAAGCCGTGCGGGTCATTGGCATTGACCAGCAGTTGCGCGCCATTACGGTGTTTGAACTGACCTGTGCCCTGCTGTCCGTGGCCCAGCCGGTGCTGGAACGCTACGCCACGCGCAAGACCGCGCAGGGCATGGTCGATTATGATGACCTGATCGACCGCACGCTTGACCTGCTGCGTGATCCGGGGGCGGCATGGGTGCTGTACAAGCTTGATGGCGGGATCGATCACCTGCTGCTTGACGAGGTGCAGGACACGTCCCCCGACCAGTGGGCCATTGCCGGTGGCCTGACGGCGGAATTCTTCGCGGGCGAAGGCACGCATGATGATGATGGCTGCCCCCGTACCATCTTCGCGGTGGGGGATTACAAGCAGTCGATCTATTCCTTTCAGGGCGCCGATCCGGAAGCCTTCCGCGCATGGCGGCAGCGATTTCGCCAGCGTGCGGCGGCCGCCCGCGCCATATGGCGCGAACCGGCGCTGACGGTTTCCTTCCGTTCGACGGCGCCGGTGCTGAAACTGGTGGACAGCGTGTTCGCCAATCCCGCCGCCGCCCGTGGCGTGGTGGAACCCGACGGCACCATTCCCGCCCATGTCACCGCCCGGTCGGGACAGGGGGGATGTGTGGAAATCTGGCCCCCCGTGCCGGTGGAACCTGACGAGACGGACATAAGCCCATGGATGGCCCCGACCCGTAACGCCGGGCAGTCCACGGCCCAGCAGCGCCTGGCCGATACACTGGCGGGCTGGATCGCCGGGCAGTTGCGCGCGCCGCCCGCGCCGGGGGAAGCGCCGCTGGCGCCCGGTGACGTGCTGATCCTCGTGCCGCGTCGCTCCGCCTTTGCCCGCGCGCTGATCCGCGCGCTGAAAAGCAATGACGTGCCGGTGGCGACACTGGTGCGCACCGTGCTGACCGACCAGCTTGCTGTGCAGGATCTCATGGCGCTGTGCGCGGCGCTGCTGCTGCCGCAGGATGACCTGACGCTGGCCTGCGTGCTGACATCGCCCATTGGCGGGCTGGATGACGACTCGCTCATGCATCTGGCGACGGGGCGTGACGGGCAGCCGCTGTGGGCGGTGCTGCGCGTGCGTCATGCAGAACGGCCCGACTGGTCGGCAGCGTGGCATATCCTCAACACCCTGTTCCGGCAGGTTGATTATGCCACGCCCTATCAGCTTCTGGCCGAAGCCCTTGGCCCGCTGGGCGGTCGCGCCCGGCTGCTGGCCCGACTGGGGCCGGAAGCGGTGGAACCGGTTGACGAACTGCTGTCCGCCGCCCTGCGGTTTGAGGAGACGCACGCCATTTCCCTGCAGGGGTTCCTGCACTGGCTGAATGCATCGGATGAAACCGTGCGGCATGAACCCGATGCCTCGGCCAACATGGTGCGTGTCATGACCGCGCATGGGGCGAAGGGGTTGCAGGCGCGTCTTGTCATCCTGCCCGATACGATCGCAACGCCGCGTTCCGACACCAACATATTGTGGGAGACCGACAGGACCACGGGACTCGATATCCCGATATGGGTGCCACGGCGGGAACTGGCCACGGATGTAACGGCATCCGTACAGGAAAAGATACGCCGTGAGGCGGCGGAAGAATATAACCGCCTGCTCTATGTCGCCCTGACCCGGGCCAGCGACCGGCTGGTGATCTGTGGGTGGGAACCCCGTCGTGGCGTGCCCGATGGCTGCTGGTATGACCTGTGCCGCCAGGGATTTGAAAGTGCCGGGGCCGCGGCACGGCCTTTCGACCTTGGCTGGGAGGGGGAAAGCCTGGTGCTGGAGGAAGCGCGCACGGTCCCGCCCGCGCGGGCCGCCCGTGCTGATAATGGCCCGGTGGCACCGGCACCCGCGCCCGCCCTGCCGGAATGGATGGGCCATGCCCCGCTGTGGCGTCCCGTGATGCCGGTCATGGAAGGACCGCTTGCCCGACCGCTCGCCCCCAGTCGTCCCGATGATGTCGCCCTTGGCCCGCAGCCCGCCGTGCGGTCGCCACTGGTGTCCGCAACCACCGTAAGGGACCGCGCCGACCCGGCCGGCCAGCGCGCCCGTGCCCTGCAACGCGGGCAACTGGTGCATGCCCTGTTGCAGTACCTGCCGGACTGCCCTGCGGATGAACGGGCGGAACTTGCCTGGTCGTGGCTGTCGCGCCCGGCGGCGGGGCTGGACCCCGCGCAGTGTGAGGCACTGGTGGAACAGGTGCTTGCGGTCATGGACATGCCCCGGCTTGCCGCTCTGTTTGCCCCCGGCAGCCGGGCGGAACAGCCACTGGCCGGTATCGTGGGCCAGCAGGTGATCGTGGGGCAGGTGGACCGCATGGCGGTCAGCGCGGATACGGTGACGGTGTGCGATTTCAAGACAAACCGCACGCCGCCCGCGGACGTTGACAGGACGCCGGTGCTGTACCTGCGGCAGATGGCGGCCTACCGCGCCCTGTTGCGCGGGGTCTATCCCGGCAGGCGGGTGGTGTGCGTACTGGTCTGGACGGAGGGCGTGCGCGTTGACATTCTGCCTGCTACGCTACTGGACCGGTATGCGCCGGATATGGCTGCTGCGACTTGACCGCATGCGTCGGCATGGCCATGTCAGCAGGACAGGGCGGCGTTGGCCGCCACAGAGGAGTTTTGAGTGATGAGTGAAAACACGATTGCCGTCAGCGACGGCCAGTTCAAGACGCAGGTTCTGGAATCCAAGGAACCGGTCCTGGTCGATTTCTGGGCGGAATGGTGCGGCCCGTGCAAGATGATCGCACCGGCGCTGGATGAAATCGGGGCGGAATTCAAGGGCAAGATGTCCGTCGCCAAGGTCAATATTGATGACAACCCCAACACGCCCAATGAGTACGGCGTGCGCGGCATCCCGACGCTGATCCTGTTCAAGGATGGCAAGCCGGTCGCCAGCAAGACCGGCGCCCTGCCCAAAAGCCAGCTCAAGGAATGGGTCAAGAGCAGCCTCGGCTGATCTGTCCCGCTGTCAGGGGTGGCCCGTCAGGATGCGCGGGCCACGTCCGTCCATGTGGTGGGCACGGCCCCCGAATGGGTCAGGCCGGATCGGAAGCCGGGCGCGCATAGCGTGCGGAATTCCGCTTCATGCTCATAAGTGGGCATGAGCTTCTGCAGCAGTTTGTTCTTTGCCGTGGCCGGGTGGAAATAGATTTCCGACAGACCGTCCGGCAGGTGCGCGGCAAGGGCCGATACCCGGTCGGTCGTCATATGACCACTCCATGCCAGCCCGAAACACCAGTCATTCGTGATCAGTCCCGCCTTGTGCGCCTGATGGCGCAGCAGGCCGGTCCAGCGGCGTAATGCCGCATCCCCCAATGTGTCGGTATAGGTGCCTGCGGCATAAAGCGGCTCGGGCGGTTCCAGTGGCACGCGGATTGCGCGCAGGCCATGGCGCAGCCCGCTTTCGATCATGTACCGCCCCACCGTGGGGTGCAGGTGCATGTGCTTGTGCGCATTGGCGTGGTCCAGCGCCAGTCCGGTGGCGGCAAAGGCGCGGAACTGGGCCTCGATCTCGGCGGCCAGTTCACGGCGTACGGCGGGGCGGAAGAAATATTCAACCCCCAGCTTCAACTGGTCGGACGGAAACTGCCCGTCCTGCGGCACCAGCAGGGGGATATCGGCAGGCGGCAGGGTTGCCGGTCCCTCGATCGCGACCAGATGTAGCCCCACGCGCAGGTCCGGCAGTTTTTTCGCGCGGCGCACGGCGTCGGCTGCGGCCGGTCCCGATACCATCAGGCTTGCGGTCGATAGCAGTCCGTCGCGATGGGCAATCTCGATCGCCTCGTTCACTTCTTCGGACAGGCCGAAATCATCGGCGGATATGATGACGCGCTTCATGATGCAAAACCGAATGGCATGACAAAAGAAATGCCGGAACCCGAAGGTCCCGGCATGGGGTAATCGCAGAAAGCCGGATCAGGCGGCGCGGCGTTCACGCAGGAACTGGAAGAACTCCACCCCTTCGCGCAGGCGGCGCTTCATCATCTGTGGGCTGCGGACCATCTCGTTCACGATCGAGGCGATCTTGGGCGCACGGAAATAGAACTTCCGGTAGAATTCTTCCACACTCTGGAAGATTTCCGTGTGCGACAGGTGCGGATAGTGCAGCGGTGCGATCTGCACGCCGTTATCGTCGATCAGTTCGGCGTTCTTTTCATCCAGCCAGCCGTTCTCGGTCGCCTGCTTGTGCAGGAACGTGCCGGGATACGGTGCCGCCAGGGAGACCTGCAGCGTGTGCGGGTTGATTTCGGTGGCGAACTTGATGGTTTCCTGAATGGTCTCCTTCGTCTCGCCCGGCAGGCCGAGAATGAAGGTGCCGTGGATCTTGATCCCCAGTTCGTGGCAGTTCTTGGTGAACTCACGCGCCGTCTCGACGCGCATGCCCTTCTTGATGTTGTGCAGGATCTGCTGGTTGCCGCTTTCGTAACCGACCAGCAGCAGGCGCAGGCCATTGGCCTTGAGCACTTCCAGCGTCTTGCGGGGCACATTGGCCTTCGCGTTGCACGACCACGTCACACCCAGCTTGCCCAGTTCCTTGGCGATCGCTTCGGCGCGCGGCAGGTCATCGGTAAAGGTATCGTCGTCGAAGAAGAATTCCTTCACCTGCGGGAAATACTGCTTCGCCAGACGGATTTCGGCGGCCACGTGCTCGGGGCTGCGGGTGCGGTAGTGATGGCCACCCACCGTCTGCGGCCACAGGCAGAAGGTGCAGCGCGACTTGCAGCCACGGCCGGTATAGATCGAGATGTACGGGTGCATCAGGTAACCGATGAAGTAATCTTCGATCTTCAGGTCACGCTTGTACACTTCGGTCACGAACGGCAGGCTGTCCATGTCCTCGATCATCGCGCGGTCGCGGTTATGGACGATCTTGCCATCCGCATCGCGCCAAGAGATGCCATCGACATCCTTCCAGTCGCGGCCTTCCGCCATTTCCTTGATGGTAAAGTCGAATTCGTTGCGCGCCACGAAATCGACCGGCGGGGCGTTCAGCAGGCTTTCTTCCGGCTGGACGGCAACCTTCGCGCCGACCATGCCGATCTTCACCTTCGGGTTCGCGTCCTTGAGCATCTGGGCGACACGCACATCGGATGCAAAGGACGGGGTGGAGGTGTGCATGACGACCAGGTCACGGTTGCGCACGTCTTCCAGGATCGGCTCCATACCCATGCGCGCGGGCGGTGCATCGATCAGGCGGCTGCCTTCGACCATGGCGGCAGGCTGCGCAAGCCATGTCGGGTACCAGAACGACTTGATTTCCCGCTTGGCCTGATAGCGGGAACCGGCCCCACCATCGAATCCGTCAAACGAAGGCGGCTGGAGAAACAGGGTTTTCATCATGCTACGCATATCCTCGGGCTCTGGCGGGGAATGGGGTTCCCTTAATACCCGTTCTTATTAACGACAGGGTTGGAATTCTCAAGCAGTTCAGCCTGCTGACGGCGGGTCAGTCACCGGGGGAAGCCGGTTGCGATCGTGGTGTCATGACCGAATGGGGCGTGACATGCATTGTCTGCCCACGCCATGCAACCCGCGTGCCCGTGACACTGCCCACCATGACGGCGGCCGAGATCCAGTCGCGCAGTGGCAGAAGCAGTGACGGCAGCACCAGACTACGTTGCGCCAGCGTACGGTCCAGGATGAAGGAACACACGGCCCGCCATCCCCATGCACCAAGAAAGAAGGACCATGTCCAGGTCGCATGCGGCGCGGCAAGCACGGCGACGCTGGCCCAGAACAGGGGCAGCTGGATG
The DNA here is from genome assembly GCF_000285295.1 of Komagataeibacter europaeus LMG 18890. Classification (GTDB taxonomy): domain Bacteria; phylum Pseudomonadota; class Alphaproteobacteria; order Acetobacterales; family Acetobacteraceae; genus Komagataeibacter; species Komagataeibacter europaeus. The sequence goes on from NZ_CADP01000025.1 coordinate 34,503, forward strand.
GCGGATGCGGCATAACCAGCAGGCTCCAGCGTCTTGACGGTCCGGCCCCAGCGCAGTTCATGCGCCAGCACCTCACGCATCGAGGTCTCGCCCACGGTGGTCCAGGTCATGCACGCGGCAATGGCGATATCCTTGCCACGGTCACGCACGTAACGGCCCAGTATCGCATCATCGGCCACATGCGGCACGAGGGCTTCCAGCCCGCCGATTTCGTCCAGCATGGAACGCCGCAGCGCCATTGTCGCCCCAAGGCAGTCCTGCCGCCCGAGGTAGCGTGACAGCATCACGCCGGGCAGGAAGTTATGGTTGATCTGGCATGCGGCCAGCAGGCGCGGCAGCGTGGATGACGCGGGCAGCCCCGCGTACAGCGTCGTGACCAGGCCGACATTGTCGGGCACCATGGCGCCCACCACATGCCGCAGGTAATCGGGGGCAACGTGGATATCCGAATCGGAAATGACCAGGACATCATGCTTCACGCGCGTCATGATGTTGATCAGGTTGCCGATCTTGCGGTTGAGCCCGTGGAAGGTGGGGTCAATCACCAGTTCCATCTGCACATCCGGGTGGCGTTCCATCAACCGTTGTACGATCGGGATCGCCGCATCGTCTTCGGCCTGTACGCCAAAGACGATCTGCATCTGCGGGTAATCCTGCGTGCAGAAGCTTTCAAGCGCTTCCTCCAGCAGCGGTTCATCGCCGTGGAGGGGCTTGAGCACGGAAACCGGAGGCATGGGCACCGCCCGGTCCATGCGTTTTTCCTGCCACCGGAAACGCGAGACCAGAAAAGTGCCAAGCGCTGCCTGCATGCACCCGGCGACCGCAACGGTCGCGGCCAGTCCGGCGGGTGAAACAAGAGCGTTGAAAACAGACATTATCTTTCCGGCAAGGTCCCGCGTATGGAGCAAATTAGAAAACGGCGTCAGGGAAGTGTAATATCACTCTTCCGAGAACGTTTTGATCTTTTTCTGTAGCAGATTTGTCAGTTTCTGCACATTCCCGCCCGACAGCGCGGAACTGAAGTCAGCCCGCTGGGCCGCGACCTGGCTTATGTGGGCATTGAGCAGTACGTCGACGATCTGCCAGCCCTTGGCGCCCGAACGCATGACGTAGTTGATTTCGGTCCCGCTCGGGTCATCGGATGATCCGATATGTGTTACAACAATACGATCATTGCCAACGGGCGAAGGGGTGACGGTCGGGTCGATGGTGAAGCGGGCGTCGCTGCCGGGCTTGAAGCTGGAAACATAACGGGCGATCGTGAACTGACGGAATGTGGTCAGCAGGGTCTGCTTCTGGTCATCGGACAGGCCAGCGTAACGCGGCCCGATGGAGGAGGCGAGCACGGTCTCGATATCGTAGGCGTGGTCGATTGCCGGGGCCAGCATCTGTGAACGCTGCTCGAACGAACCGCTGCCCTTGGCCTGCACGCGCTCCAGCGCGGCGTACAGGGCCTTGATCGGCTCCTGCACCTGCGCATCGGATGCGCTGGCCGCATGGGCTGCATGAATGGGGAGGACGGCAGGGACGACCGGTGCCGCCATCAGTCCGGCGCACAGCGCCAGCGAGGTGGTTTTCAGGACATGTTTCATAATGTTCATGATTTCGGTCCGTTTGCTGTCTTTAGCAAGGGCTGCGTCATGCTGATTCCGACACCCAGCGCCTCAAGGGCGGTATTGGTAATGGCGACCGCATCCAGCCCGGCCTCATGGTACTGTGCGGCCTGCGTGTTGTGGTCGATGAAGCGGTCGGGCAGGGTCATGGGACGGAAGCGCACGCGGTCCAGCAGGCCGGTTCTGGCCAGATGGGTCATGACATAGCTTGCGAATCCGCCAACCGATCCTTCCTCGATCGTGATCAGCACGGCGTGGTTGCGCGCCAGCTGTTCGACCAGGGCGGTGTCGATCGGCTTGGCGAAGCGGGCGTCGGCCACGGTGGGGGACAGGCCCTGGGCCGCCAGCATGTCGGCGGCCTTCAGCGCGTCCTCCAGCCTCGGGCCAAGCGACAGGATGGCGATGCCGCCCTGTTCGGGGCCGGACTGGCGGGTCATTTCGCGCACGATTCGCCCGCGTCCGATCTCGAGGATCTGGCCCGCGGCCGGCAGCTCCAGCCCAAGTCCTGCGCCACGCGGGTAACGCAGGCCGATCGGGCCTTCGTCAAACGCGATGGAGGTCGCGGTCATGTGTAGCAGTTCCAGCTCGTTGCTGGGCGCCATCAGCGTCATGCCCGGCAGGCAGCCGAGATAGGCGATGTCGAACGCGCCGGCATGGGTCGCGCCATCGGCGCCGACCAGACCCGCGCGGTCAATGGCGAAGCGCACCGGCAGCTTCTGCAGCACCACGTCATGCATGACCTGGTCATAGGCGCGCTGCAGGAAGGTGGAATAGATGGCGCAGAACGGACGCAGCCCCTCGGTCGCCATGCCGGCGGCGAAGGTCACGGCGTGCTGTTCGGCAATGCCGACGTCAAAGAAACGGTCGGGATAGGCCTTTGCGAACTTGTCCAGCCCCGTGCCCGACGGCATGGCGGCGGTGATGGTGACGATCCTGTCGTCGGTCGCGGCCTGGCGCACCAGTTCCTTCGCAAAGACCGAGGTGTAGCTCGGCGGGCCGGACGGGCCCTTCTTCTGCTCGCCGGTCACGACGTTGAACTTCGAGACCGCATGGTACTTGTCGCCCGCCGATTCGGCCGGGGTGTAGCCATGGCCCTTCTCGGTGATGACGTGGACCAGGACGGGGCCGACATCCTCGGCGTCGCGCAGGTTGCGCAGGATGTGGACCAGCTGGTTCATGTCGTGGCCGTCAACCGGGCCGACATAATAGAAGCCCAGTTCCTCGAACAGCGTGCCGCCGGTCATGATGCCGCGCGCGTATTCATCCGCCTTCTTCGCCGTGCGTTCCAGGCGGCCGGGCAGGCGCTTGGCCATCTTGGCGGCGAGTTCGCGTAAGGACAGGAACTTGCGCGACGACATGAGCCGCGACAGGTAGTTCGACATCGCGCCCACCGGGGGGGCGATCGACATCTCGTTGTCGTTCAGCACCACGATCAGGCGTTCGGCGCCCGGGCCGCAATGCGAGGCGTTGTTCATGGCCTCGTACGCCATGCCCGCCGAGATCGAGCCATCGCCGATCACCGCGATCACGTTGCGCTCGCGGTAGGAGGGGTCTTCCTCCGCGCGCAGGTGATGGGCGACGGCCATGCCGAGGCCGGCGGAAATGGAGGTCGAGGAATGCGCCGCGCCGAACGGGTCGTATTCGCTCTCGCTGCGCCGGGTGAAGCCCGACAGCCCGCCCGGCTGGCGCAGGGTGCGGATGCGCTCGCGCCGCCCGGTCAGGATCTTGTGTGGATAGGCCTGGTGGCCGACATCCCAGATCACCCGGTCATCAGGCGTGTCGAACACGGCATGCAGCGCCACCGTCAGTTCCACCACGCCCAGCGACGCGCCAAGATGGCCGCCGGTGGTGGACACGGCATCGATCGTCTCGGACCGCAGTTCCTCCGCCAGCTGCTTCAGCTGCTCCACCGAAAGGTTGCGCATGTCATGCGGCGTGCGCACCCGGTCAAGCTGGGGGTAGCGCCCAAGGGTCGGAAT
>NZ_CADP01000024.1 GCF_000285295.1 Komagataeibacter europaeus LMG 18890
AAGCACAAAATTCAAGAACAGCAGATTTGTGGGTAACTGCAAGGTTTCACGGAGATGTACGAAACGACGAAACGTGTCGACTTCGACGAGTGGCACCGTACCGAACCAGCGCCCCAGGTAGACAAGCAGGCTGTCCGCGACGGCCGCGAGGGGCGCAAGCACAACGTCCAACTCGCCTTCATTTCACAGAACCATACCGATTTCAGCGAGGACCTTTACAAGATATCAACCGCCCGATGGGTCCTCAAATGCGGTGATCAGGAGACGGCAGACAGCCTTATCCGACGCTTTAAGCTGTCCGATGCCAGCGCCTATGTGATCCGCAACGCACTGCCGGGTCCGGGAAAGAATGGTGCGCCGTTCTTCGTGGACATGTCGGCCGGAGAAGCAAAGTATGAACAGCTTCTGGTGAACGTCCTGGGGCCAATCGAACTCTGGTCTTTTTCGACGACGCCTGGAGACACGGCGCTCCGTTCGCGCCTTTACAAACGGATCCACTTTGCCCGGGCCCTGCGGATGCTTGCCACCGTATTTCCCTCGGGAACAGCAAACAGCGAGATCGAACGCAGAAAAAGCGAACGCATGAATGTTTTTGGTCTCGCAACTGATGAAGCATTTGCTGGCGTTCTGGACGAACTGGCAGATGAGATCGTGGACGGGAAAGGCGTTGCAGCCGGGCTCTATGAAACCCTGCGCGCCATTGACGAATATCAGGCGTTTTCTGCGGCCGAATAGAATAATGATCGCCGCCCCCGCTGTCTTCAGAATATCTGGCATTGCATCGAAATTGGCAAATACCGTCACAGTTCCTATGAGTAAAACGGCCGTCAATAACAATCGTCCATTGAATTAAAATCAGCCAGAAGCGGAATACGTCCCTACGGGGCTTTACAGGCTTCATATCTGAACGGTGTATTTTCATCTCCCCATTTCTTGAGGGCCATGATCACCGGCTCCAGGGTCCATCCGCGTCCGGTCAAGCTGTGTTCCACCTTTGGCGGGACCTGAGGATAAACCGTCCGCAGGACAAACCCGTCATGCTCCAGTTCACGAAGCTGCGCTGTGAGCATACGCTGGGTGATATAGGGTAGGCGTTTGCGCAGTTCGTTAAAGCGCCGGGTTCCCTGAAGCAGATGATAAAGGATCACGCCCTTCCATTTTCCGTCAATGAAGCGGAACTGCGTCTCCCGGACAGCAAAACCGAAGCGAGGACAGCCCAGTTGGGCACGGCGTCTGTTGACATCCTGAAGGCCACCCCTCGCCTGACCAACATGCATATCAGCCGGCTGTTTCCCGCCAGATGGGCAAGGACAGTTGTCGAGCGCACCAACGCGACCGGTGCCGATATGATTGTCGTGACGGGCGATTTCATTGACGGTTCGGTGGCCATGCGCCGTGCCGACGTTGCACCGCTTGCCGGGTTATACCAACGGTTATGGGCACTGACCTTGTAAGCCCACTTTCTAAGGCCGATGGATCGAATGGTGTCAGGCAAGGCGGCAAGATTATTCCAAGCGGAACAGGCAGCGTCGATGATGTGCTCGATGCCGTCGAAGACGGTATTGGCCAGCCAGTTGGCGCACAGGAACTGCCAGATATTCTCGACCGGGTTCAGTTCGGGAGCACGGGACGGCAGGAAGATCAGGCTGACATTGCGGGGGAGCTTCAGTTTACTGGTGGTATGCCACCCTGCGCGATCGAGCAGCACGACGGCATGGGCACCGCGGGCGACGTAGCGTGAGATCTCCTCGATATGAAGTTGCATGCTGGCGGTGCCGACGAATGGCAGCACCAGGCCGGCAGCCTTGCCGCGCGCCGGGCAGATCGCCCCGAACAGCCAGGCATTCTCGTAGCGCTGATCAGCCGGTTGGCGTGGTCGCGTGCCGCGCCGGGCCCATTGGCGGACGATGCCGTTCTTCTGGCCGATGCGGGCTTCGTCCTGAAACCAGATTTCGATCGGCTTTCCCTTCGGCAGATGGCCGATATGGGCATTCAGGATGCGGGGGAAGTTTTTTTGAACGCTTCCATGACGGCAGGATCCTGCCCCGGATGACGCGGCCGGGCGCTGACATGGGAAAAACCAAGACGTTTCAGCAAAGTGGAAACATGCCGTTCGTGGTAGATGACACCGAAGCGCTCCTTGATCATGCGTTGCAGATCAATCCGGCGCCAGCGCACCACACCGTCACGCTGCCGATCGGGCCCGGCCTCGACCAGCGCCTTCAGTTCGGCCTGCTGTGCCCCGTTCAAACGGCAGGCTGGTCCCGGATGCTGATAATCGCGCAGGCCATCCGGCCCTTCAGCATTGAAGCGGTGGACCCAGTCCCGCAGCGTCTGGCGGTCCATGCCGCCTACGCGGGCCGCATCCGTCCGGCTCGCCCCGTCATGGATCGCCGCCAGGGCCAGAAGCCGGCGCCGTTCGTCACTTCACACACGAGTCAGTGGCTACGTCCTTTGGTATTACATACGCATGAGTATTGCTTTGATTATGCCAACTGGATGCATCACCTGTCGGAACTGGGTTTTCACATGCTGCTGAACCGGCATGCGGTCATCATAAGGGGAGGGGCAAGACTGGTCATTGCTGGCGTTACCGACCGGTCGACGCCCGGCATGGGCAGGCCGTCCGAGATCATCCTTTTCCATCTACGTGCGGGATAATGTTGGAACTTTACCCTTCGTCTTTTGCAGCCATAATTCGGGGCTATTTTCGGCCAGCACGTCTGGACGTGGCACGATGCCCGTAATAATCTGACGAAAGCGCCCGCGTCCGGTCGCAGAACCGGTTGCATCGTCCACTACCCGAACTGTTCAATAGATCGCATTGCGTGATCTGCCAGAGCACCGTAGAGCGTACCATGCGTTAGTTGGAAGTCTGCGTTTAATTTTCGCCTCTGATCTCGCGCATGATGGTCCCGCGCAGGACAAGCAGGCTGGCAGCCATGAGGCCACCAAACGATAGGGCGGCAAACCATAAAAGCACCCCCATGACGCTCCCCTGCCCTTCCACCGCCAGTCCCAGGGCTAGAACGGGCAAGATGAACCGCGTTACACCCATCATGCTCTGAGCGGCCGACGGGAGGACAGGCAGCCCGTACCGTGCAGGCCACAACGCCGCATGACACATGAAGGCTATGACCCAAAGCACGAGGAGAGACACAACGGTCATGCCTACGGCCGCTCCAGCCTGCCACGGGCATAAATCGCGGTGACCCCGGCCAATAGCGCCATGCCATCCACTGCCATGTGCAGCCCTGGCAGAGCTTGGAAGGCTGCAGGACAACAGAGCAAATCAAGGATCGTCAGGCTTCCACCAAGCAGGCCAGCCAAGCCAAGTTGCGCCCGCCATGCCCATGAAGCCTGCCCACGCAGCGCATGAAAGAGCGCATGCAGCGCGCATAGCCCCCAGACAGTAAAAAAAATCCCGGTTTCCCAGCTTTCGCGCCCGTTCAGTCGGACCGGAACAAGCCGGTTACCCCATAGCAGGGCCAGCATGGCGACAGGTAGCCCGACAATAACCGCAATGTTCAGCCCATCAGCCAGCCGGTGCGCTTGCCTGTGGCCCGCATGGCGGCGGCGCTTCATCACGAACAGGACCAGCCCGCTGGCCATGACGGTGGTTGCGCACAGGCCGGACAGGAAATACAGCCACCGCAATCCCGGCGGGGCAAAACGGGCATAATGCAACCCACGCATCAATTGCATGGTGCGGGCAACGGGGGATGCCGCAGTGTTGACCGGCAGGGCGCGCCCATCGGGCATGCGGAAATCGGCGTGGTCACGGGTCAGAAACGCGCTGCTGGCATCGCCTGCAAAGATATGCACGCCATTTGGCGCGAACAGGATGAAACCGGGTTCCTGCCCCGGTAGGCTGGCACGCGCCTGGGCCAGCAGCGGCGCAAGTGGCGGATATGTCAGAGCCTGCATCGGCGCACGGGGGGGCGACGACGTACGAAGCGGCATGGAGTGGAAGGGGGGACCGGGAAGGGTCATGTCGGCCTTCACCAGCACGCCTGTATAGGCCATCATGACCATGAATGGCAGGAACAGTACGCCCGCCAGCAGGTGTGCATCAAGCCACGCCCGTAGCCTGGCCACCGATAGGCGTAGCATGACGATATCGGGCACAAGCGCATGGATATGGATGACAACGCCCGACACAATGGCAACCAGAAGGGCAATCCCTGCAATGCTGACAATGACGGTACCCATCTGCGCGTTGAGGTAAAGCGTATGATGAAGGTTGTAGAACAGGCCACCTCCTGCTGTTGCCCGCGCGGGGATGAGCGCACCGGTGGTTGGGTCAAGCCGCGCGCCTACAAACTCGTGGCCATTATAATGCAGCACATCCAGCGTAGGCGATCGGCAACCAGGCAACGCCACAAAGGCCAGCACCCCCTGCGCCTTCTCGAGTGCAACCATCCGGGCAGCGGCATCAAGTGCCGTGGCCGTGGGTGGCGCCGGCATCGCCCGAAGCACTTCAGGCTGCATCCAACGCGTGAGTTCCATATTGAAAACCGCGACGCTGCCGGTTGCAAAAATGCAGGTCAGCACCAGCCCGGCCACATAGCCAAGCCAGCCATGCAGCCAGCCCAGACGGGTCCGCAGGGTTTCACGCATCAGGCCACCAGCACCCATATCCCGGCGGCGATGCAGCCACATGTTCCCACACCGATCAGCCCCGCGTGTCGCCGCCACACTCCGAAGGCCACCACGATCATGACCGGCAGGCAGAATACCGCAATCATCTGGCCGATATGGATCAGATCCGTCGCATCTGGCATGGGCGCGATGTCACGCACCAGCAGGCGGGCTATCACGTAGGCCATCAGGCAGGCGGCTACGGCACAAACTAGCCTGTTGCGGTTGAGGCGTGCGACGCGTTCAATCCGGTCTGTTGTCACGGTGGATCTTCTTCATGCTCATACTCTCAAATGCGACGCATTCGCTCATTGTGTCTATGGCATATAAAGGTTCCGCTGCGAAGTCGCGAGGAGTGTTCTACAGCAACGTGATTGTCTTTGTCAGATATCCTACCACGCTCGCTCCTCTGAACTGCATTTCCGTCTTCTGTTTGCCAGGCCCGACACTCTAATGCGACGGTCGAAAACGACAGGACAAATTTCGCTTCAGGTAACTACCATGCCAAATGGTCCAGAGCATCACGTCTAAGATCCGCGATTCAACCCTTGGCTAGTAGAAGCGCCCAGCAGGTGTCATGCACCAGTCTTCCTCATCGTTTCTGTTTCCCGTTAAGCAAAACGGTAATCAAGGCCTGAACATCGCATTGTGCCTGACCAATTGGTCGTAGCCGTAGCAGCCGGCTTTTGCTGGAAAATTGTATTTGTGAGTATCTGTATGAAACCTACCAGATAGCAAGATGCCTACCGATGTAGTAAGCATTAAATCTTATAATAAAAGTTTTTGATTTATTCGCTCATAAAATTAATTATCGAGTATATTATACTCATACAACTTAATAATTTTGTCTATGTCTCATATATTATGGACATGGCGTATAACAATGTTGGTTTTACCGAAATATCTATCCGCCGTAATTTGGTACCCTACATCAACCGGATATATGATGGAACCCCAGCGCGATTGCGCATAAAATTCTGACAAATTTCAACATTGTTGAACGCCCGGCTCATATTTCCACGCGACAGGAAAACGTGGAGCGTATATCCCCTCGCCTTGAATGAAAGCAAACCGGCGGGTCGGGTTTTGTAAAAAACTGGCGCGCGGGCATGCTTCGTTTAATGTAAAGCATATGAAATAAATATATCTCTTCGATATTTCTAACTAAAACACATGCTTTGAATATGGACGCGTAACGGAAATATTCATTCATATGATGTAAAAGGCATCAATCCATGTTGCGTGAATATGGGGGAAAGCCCCTTGTGGAATGGCTCGTGCTGCTGTTGGGCATAGTCATTTTTCTTGTTGGTCTGGTGTTTGTCGCTGGCGGGGCCGAACTGGCGCTGCTGGGTGGTTCCCTTTACTATCTGCTTTGTGGCCTTGTCCTGCTTGCCAGCGGACTGTGCATGTTGATGGGGCGCCTGCAGGGGGCGCTCCTTTATCTTGTGGCCCTCGCCTATACATGGGTCTGGTCCGTGTGGGAGATCGGGTTCAGCCCGATTGACCTCCTGCCCCGCGCCTTTGGCCCGACCCTGCTCGCCCTGCCTGTCCTTTTCTCCATTCCTGTCCTGCGGCGGATGGCCGCACGTCGCGCCATCGGGGGCACATGCTGATGCGCTGGTATCGTTTCCTCGCCATCGGCATGGGGGCCGCATGGCTGTGCCTGCCGGTATCATCACACGCACAGTTTGCCGCCGCAGGGTCTGGCGGGCCACCGGGCGCATCCATTCCGGGGCCGGGCCGGGCCGATGAACCGGCGGAACAGGCTCCGGCCGATCCCGGCTATTTTGCCGGTCCCTCCCCCTATGCCCCGCAGGCGCCAGGGGTAAACGCAGCGAACCTGCCCGATATTGGGAGTGTTGCCGCCGACAGCCTGCCCATCATGCTGCCACAGGCGGGTGCGGACCCGGCACCGGGCGACTGGGCCACCTATGGGCGGGATGACGCGCAGACCCGTTATTCACCTCTGGCCCAGATCACGCCGGAGAATGTCTCACACCTTCAGGTTGCCTTTACCTACCACACCGGCAGCTATCCCCGGCCAGGGCAGACGAACAAATGGGCGGCGGAAACCACGCCGATCAAGGTGGGCGACGGGCTGTACATGTGCTCGGCGCAGAACGACATCATGAAGCTGGACCCCGCCACGGGAAAGGAAATCTGGCGGCGCAACCTTGGCGAAAAATACGAGGCCATTCCCTATACCGCCGCGTGCAAGGGGGTGACGTATTTCACATCGTCGCAGGTGCCGCAGGGCCAGCCCTGCCACAACCGGATACTCGAGGGCACGCTGGACATGCGGCTGGTGGCGGTGGATGCCGCCACGGGGGAATTCTGCCCCGGCTTCGGCCATGGCGGGCAGGTCAACCTGATGCAGGGCATGGGCGAGTCCGTTCCCGGTTTTGTCGCCATGACGGTACCACCCACCGTGGTGAACGGCGTGGTCGTGGTCAATCATCAGGTGCTTGACGGGCAGCGCCGCTGGGCGCCCTCGGGCGTGGTGCGCGGTTATGATGCCGAAAGCGGCCGCTTTGTCTGGGCGTGGGACGTCAAACGCCCCGATGACCACGACCAGCCCACGGGTAACCGGCATTACAGCCGCGGCACCCCCAATTCCTGGGCCGCCATGACCGGGGACGATGCGCTGGGTCTGGTTTACGTGCCCACGGGCAATTCGGCGGGGGACTATTTCAGCGGCTATCGCAGTGCTGCCGAAAATGCGGTCTCCACCTCCATCGTGGCGCTCGACGTCAAGACCGGCAGCCCGCGCTGGGTGTTCCAGACGGTACACAAGGATGTCTGGGATTACGACATGGGATCACAGGTCACCATAATGGACATGCCGGGTACCGACGGCCAGACGGTGCCCGCCATCATCGTGCCGACCAAGCGGGGGCAGACCTTCGTGCTGGACCGCCGCACCGGGCAGTCGATCCTGCCGGTGGAAGAACGCCCCGCCCCCGCTGGTGACGTGGCAGGCGACACCCGCGCGTCCACCCAGCCGTGGTCGGTCGGCATGCCATCGCTGCATATGCCGGACCTACGGGAGAAGGACATGTGGGGTATGTCCCCCATCGACCAGCTTTACTGCCGCATCAAGTTCCGTCGTGCCCATTACATGGGTGAGTTCACGCCCCCCAGCCTGGACAGGCCGTGGATCATGTATCCCGGCAATAACGGGGGCAGCGACTGGGGATCGATGGCCTATGACCCGCAGACCGGCATCCTGATCGCGAACTGGAATGCATCACCGATGTATGCCCAGTTGATCACCCGCAACAAGGCAGATGCGCTGAACCTCATGCCGATCGACGACCCGCATTACCACCCCGGCGCGGGGGCAGCGGAAGGCAATGGCCCGATGGAGGGCACGCCCTACGCCATCACCATCGCCCCGTTCTGGGACCCGTTCACGCGCATGCTGTGCCACAAACCGCCCTATGGCATGATTACCGCGATTGACATGAAGCACGGCCAGAAAGTGCTGTGGCAGCACCCGCTGGGCACGGCGCGCGCCAACGGGCCGTGGGGCCTGCCGACCGGCCTGCCGTGGGAGATCGGCACGCCCAACAATGGCGGCGCGGTGGTTACGGCGGGCGGGCTGGTGTTCATCGGTGCTGCGACGGACAACCTGATCCGCGCGATTGACGAACGCACCGGCAAGGTCCTGTGGTCCCATGTACTGCCCGGCGGCGGACAGGCCAACCCGATGACATATGAGGTCAACGGACGGCAGTATGTGGCGATCATGGCGGGCGGCCATCACTTCATGATGACGCCGGTGACGGACGAGTTGGTGGTCTTCGCCCTGCCACAGGCGGCACAATAGAGCCACGCCACTGTAACAGGCCGGGTTCTGGCTCCCTGCGGGCCGGACCCGGTCGCCCCGCCTGCTCGGGCGGGGTTCAGCCGCATATCATCCTATGTCAGCGTGAACGCGGTCCGTCCCTGCCGATGCGCGGGATCACGCCGTTCTGCTGCTGGCGTTCGATCGCGCTGATCAGCACCGCGAGCGGATCGACATCCTGCGCGTATCCGGCCAGCCGGATCTTGGTCATGTCGGAGATGACATCAGCCTCCGTGCCGAACACGAAATCACCAAACCCCCAGCCAACGGCTTTGGCGAAATCGGGCTGCACCAGATCCCTTGCAATCGCATCCCAGACCGGGGCGAGCGCGGGCATATGCCCGGCCAGCGAGAACGGGATCGGCTCGCCTGTGGTCAGGCCGAAATGCCGCGCCACACCTTCCCATATCCGGCGCCAGCGGAAGGGCGCGTGCACGTAATTGAAAGCCTGACCGGCTGCCGTGCCGGACGTTGCCGCCCACAGGCTGGCACGGGCCAAAGCGTGGGCATCCGTGACCTGCGCCAGGCACCTGTCATACGTTTTACAGGAGCCGGGAAAACGGAACGCGGCCCCGTCAGCCGCACAGATGGCGGCATAGGCACCGATGACGGTTGCGATATTCATCGCATTGCCTCCGGCATCGCCCACGACCACGTCGGGACGGAGAATGGTCCATTCGGGGCCACCGGCTTCATGGCGTTCCTGCAATTCACGCTGCTGCGTAAAATAGAAATTCGGGCCGATCGGGCGCGGGTTTTCATCTTCATAAAACGGCGTGGAAACCGGGCCAAGATGCACGCCATACACCTTGGCACCCTGATACAGGACAACCCGTTGCAACGGTGCGCCAGCGTGCTGCAATCCATTAAGCAGGTTGCGCAGCATGGCCGCATTGCGCGTATCCTCCCCGGCCAGCCCGCCACCGGGGCCATAGGCGGCATAGAACAGGTGCGTGCAGTCCGCCGCTGCTTCCAGCGCCCCGTGCGTCTGCGCGGCATCGGTCAGGTCCGCGCGGATATCGCCATGGCTGCGCGACAGGCCACGGGCTTCCCAGCCGGGTGCGCGGGCCAGTTCCTCCAGCAGGGCCTTGCCAATAATGCCGTTCGCGCCCGCGACAAGTGCTTTGTAAACCAATTCCGTTCTCCCTGCTGCAACATGCCGACGCAGCCCATCATTGCCTTTAGAATGTCTGTGCTGTCGGCCGGATAATAATCTCGTTAACATCGACATCCGGCGTCTGGGAGATCGCATACACGATGGCCCCAGCAACCGCGTCGGCGCTGATCTCCGCCGTGGCATACATGGCCTCTACCGCGTCTTTCGCGGAGCCTGCGCTGATATGGGTGGGCAGTTCGGTCGCGACCGCACCCGGGGAGATGACCGTGCTGCGGATGTTCGGCCCGGCTTCCTGGCGGAACCCCTCGGAAATCGCGCGCACGGCGAACTTGGTGCCGCAATAGACGGCAAAACCCGGCCCAACCTTGTGCCCGGCCACCGATGAGACAGTAATGACATGACCCGCGCCATGCGCCTGCATGACCGGCAGTGCCGCGGCAATGCCGTACAGCACGCCCTTGATGTTGACGTCGATCATCTGGTTCCACTGATCGACCTTCAGGTCACTCAGGGGGGCGACCAGCATGACACCCGCATTGTTGACGAGAACATCCAGACGGCCGAATTCCCTGACAGCCCCGTCAACAAACGCCTGAACCTGCCCCTGTTGCTGAACGTCCAGCTCAAGCGCAATGGCCCTGCCGCCCGCGCGCTCGATATCCGCCACGATGGCGGAAAGCCGGTCCATCCGGCGTGCCCCAAGCACGACGAAAGCGCCGGAATGCGCCAGCCGCCGGGCCGTGGCCTCGCCAATCCCGCTGCTGGCCCCGGTAATGGCCACGACCTTGCCCTGAAGGGAATTGCTCATGAAACCTATCCTTTATGGTATTTGATTAAAGGGTTGAAATGTGGCGGTCGCGCCCGCCCTTCACGGGCTGGCGTCCGTCGAGAGGGCGATGTCTTTCTGCGCCTCGAGTTGCGCAATCCGTCCTGTCAACGCCTCATGCAACAGCCGGTAGGCATCACTGTCAAGGGCCAGGCGCCGGGGCGCGGGGGAGACATCCACACTGGCGATCATCTCACGGACCATTTTTTCCGGATCGCCGATGGGCGTGTAGGAATCCTGGGCCAGAACCGCGCGGCGTGCGCTGAACGGGGCCACCTGATAGGCCGCAAGTGGCGCGGCCATGACCATGCTGCTCCGGCCGAACTGCGTTCTGGCTGCCCCCGGTTCGATCAGCGTCACCTCGATCCCGAACGGGGCGACTTCCTGCACAAGGCTTTCGAAGAATCCCTCGATTGCCCATTTGCTGGCGTGATAAAGACCGAGCCCCGGAAACGCGACCTGTCCGCCCATCGATGAAAGCTGGAGGATGCGCCCCCCACCCTGTGCGCGCAGATGCGGCAATACCGCCCGGACAAGCTCGATTGATCCGATGACGTTTGTATCAAGTTGCTGCCGGATCTGGGCGCTCGAGACCTCCTCCACCGCACCGAACAACCCGTAGCCGGCATTGCTGACGATCACGTCAATCCGGCCAAGCCGTGCGAAGGCCTGGTCCACGACCTGACGGACCTGCTGCGTATCGGTAACATCTAGCGCAGCCAGATGCAGACGCTCCGGATACCGGGACCGAAGACCGTGGAGCCTGTCAGGCTGGCGCAATGTCGCGACAACGGTGTCTCCGCGCTCCAGAAGACGTTCGATCATGATGCGGCCGAACCCCGAGGACGTTCCGGTAATAAGCCAGTTTCTGGACATCAAAATCCCTTCCCGATCTGCACAGCCCGGTGCGTTAAGCCCACTGGCAGGAAATCTGTCGCATCCAGATAGCTGGGTCTATGCATGGAAATGCGCATGAACTATTAAAAAAACACCATGAATAAAACGCCCAGCCTGCCGGAACTGACGGCCTTCCTTGCTGTTGCAAGGCATCAGAGCTTCCGCATCGCGGCGGATGAACTCGCCCTTTCGCCATCAACGCTCAGCCATATGATCCGTGCCCTTGAAGAACGCTTGGGGCTACGCCTGTTTAACAGGACAACGCGCAGTGTCGCCCCGACCGAGGCTGGCACGCAGCTTGTTGTGCAACTGGCCCCCATTCTTTCCGGTCTCGAGCAGACCCTCGCCACTGTCGGCATGCTGAAGGCACGACCTTCAGGCACATTGCGGATCAATGCCTCCAGACAGGCCGCCCGCGCCCTGCTGGGGGACATCGTGCCCTTCTTCGTCGACCGCTACCCCGATGTTCATATTGACCTCGTGACCAATGGCCGGTTCATCGACATTGTGGCTGAAGGTTTTGACGCTGGCATCCGTCTGGTGGAAGCCGTGCCCCAGGATATGATCGCCGTGCGGTTTGGCGCTGATGGGCGCTTTGTCGCCGTTGCCTCGCCTGCTTATCTTGCCACGCACGGTATCCCGCGAACCCCCGATGACCTGCTCCACCACGCCTGTATCCGCTTTCGCCTGCCCGGCGGGCGGCTCTATCGCTGGGAGTTCGCGCGTTACGGCCAGGATCATGTCATGGATGTCTCCGGCGCCCTGACGCTGGACGATATGGACCTGATGGTCGATGCGGCCAGCGCGGGGCAGGGTATTGCCTTTGTCTCCGAAGAGACGGCCCGGGAAGCCCTTGAAAAGGGACGGCTTGCGATCATTCTGGATGACTGGTCGCCTGCCTTCCCCGGTTATGCCCTCTATTATCCCGGCCACCGGCTGGTTCCGCCCGCGTTACGGGCCTTTATCAACGTTGTGAAGGAATTGCAGGCACGCCAGATCGAAACGCCATGACTGGTTTGTGGCCGTATCCTGCGTCCACCATCGCCATCTCATGCGTGCGCCGTATTATGCTCCGCGTTCCGCCCAGAACTGTAAAAGGTCGCTCACAACCCGGCGCGGCGCCTCCTCGGGCATGTAGTGACCGCAATTTTCAAACACGCCGCCCCGCACGTCCGTCGCAACGGACTTCATGGTTTCATACAGGACGCTCCCCGCCCCGTTATCCGCACCGAGTGCCAGCACCGGAATGGACAGCGGATGCGCGGCGCGGCGGCGATTTGCATTCAGGCCATCAGGGCTGAAGACATGCCGGTAATAGGAAAGCGCCGCCCGTGTTGCTCCCGGCGCCGCGTTGACCCGGACATATTCCTCAAGATCCGTTGGCGTGATGGTCCATGGGCGGGTTGCCTTGACCCTGAACAGCCATGTCAGGAATTCGCGCTCACGCCCCTGCAGCAGGATTTCCGGCAGGTCATCAAGGCGGTTGAAGGCGAAATGCCACGTTTTCAGGTTGACCGCATCCGGCAGGACATCAACGGCCGGAACCTGCGTGATGCCGGGCAGGGCCGCATCAAGAACCGCAAGCCGTCCGACATCCTGTGGCCAGTCCGCCGCATAGGCGTAGCTGATCCAGCTTCCGACATCATGCCCCACCACATCAAGGGGACCTTCCGCCGCAAGGCCCAGCGCCTGTACCAGGCCGTGAATATCGGCAGCAACCGTCTGGAGATCATACCCGCTGGCGGGACGGCCTGAATCGCCCATGCCTCGCGGGTCAAGCGCAATGACCCGCCGCCCGGCCTGACGGAGCAGGTCCATGACATGCCGCCATGCGTACCAACTCTGCGGCCATCCCGGCACCAGCAGGACGGGTGGACCGTCGCCGCCCGCCACATAATGGAGATCGGTCCCGCCTGTCCGGACCGTTTCATGCCCGAACACGCTCCAGAACGCCCCCGGATCAAACGCCGGACAGGTATCGTCCGCCGTTGTTGCGATGATCTGACCTGTCATGCCTGCATTTCCTTCACCGGGACATCGTGGAAAGGGTAATCGGTATAGCCATGCGCATCACCGCCATAAAATGTCATGCGATCATAGGCATTGAGTGGCCAGCCATGCCGCAGACGCGCCACCAGGTCCGGATTGGCGATAAATGAGCGCCCGAAGGCAATCAGGCCCGCATTCCCCGACGCCAGCAACCGGTCCGCACTGTCATGCGCAAACCCGCCAGCGGCAATGATCGTGCGCGAAAACAGGGGACGGAGTGCGGCGGCATCCACGGGGTTGTCCTCGGCATCCAGACCGAGGCGGGGCTGGACGATATGCAGGTAGCCCGCCCCCATCTCCTCCAGCATGCTTGCCACATAGCCAAAGGTCGCGTGACGGTTGCTGTCGGACATCGACCCGTACGAACCGCTGGGAGACAGCCTGACGCCCACGCGCGCAGGCCCCCAGACCTCCATGGCCGCCTGCGTCACCTCACGCAGGAAACGGGCGCGATTCACGATCAGGCCGCCATAATCATCCGTCCGCCGGTTTGCACCATCCTGCAGGAACTGGTCGGGCAGGTAGCCGTTCGCGCCGTGGATTTCCACACCGTCGAACCCGGCCTTCAGGGCACGTTCCGCCGCCGCGCGATAGGCTGCCACCAGCAGCGGAATCTCGTCGCGCTCAAGGGCGCGGGGCATATCGAAGGGCACGGTACCCTGCAGGGTCCATGCCATGCCATCCGCCCGGATGGCCGAGGGCGCAAGCGGTGCGCCACCGCCGGGCTGGAGAATACGGGCCGACTGACGCCCCACATGCCACAACTGCTGGATCATGCGGCCGCCTTTGGCATGCACGCCATCGGTAATGCGCTTCCAGCCCGCGATCTGCGCATCGTCATAAATACCAGCAGCCCGCTCGAAGCCGTAACCGGACAGGGCAACGGGCGAGGCCTCGGAGATCAGAAGCCCGCCGGGGGTCGCGCGCTGGGTATAGTATGTCAGCATCAGGTCGTTGGGCAGGTTGCCTGGGCTTGAGCGCATGCGGGTCAGCGGGGCCATGACAACGCGGTGCTTCAGCAGCATGGAGCCGACGAATTTCGGGGTGAAAAGCAGATCGGTCATGAAACGGTCTTTCGTTTTACGGACTGTATGGGCAGTTCCCTGCCCTGAAATGAACGATAGACATGCCGGTCCTGCGCTGGCAGACCCAGTATTGACCTAATGTTCATTCCATAAGGGAATAACCATGGACCGCCTTCAGGCCATGACCGTGTTCGTGCGCGTTGTCGAAACCGGCTCCTTTACCGCCGCCGGCCGCCAGATGGGGATGGGCCAGCCGGCGGTGTCCAAGATCGTGGCAGGGCTTGAGCAGCAGTTGGGCACCCAGCTTCTCCTGCGCTCGACCCACGGCCTGACACCGACCGATACCGGCCAGCGCTATTTCGAACGGGTTGCCCGCGTCATCGCGGATGCGAATGAAGCCGATGCGCTGGCGCGGAACAGTCTTGCCGATCTGAGCGGCCGGTTGCGCGTGGCGGCCCCCACGACATTTGGCCGCCTGCAGATCATTCCCAGGCTCGGGCGGTTCCTGTCGGCTCATCCGCGCCTTGAGGTGGATATCGAACTCGATGACCGGCGCGTCGATCTCGTGGCGGAAGGAATCGACGTGGCCCTTCGCGTGGGGCCACTGAATGAGAGTACCGTGGTCGCGCGGCGTCTGGCGCGCGGGCGGCGGTCCGTCATCGCCACGCCAGGCTACCTCGCCCGGGGGCCGGCCCTGATATCCCCGAAAGACCTGATGCATCATCAGGCCATTCTGTACACACGTGGCGGCACACTCAGGCAGACCTTTCGCCGGGGGGAGAAAAGCATTGATGTCACACTCTGCTCACGCCTGCGCCTGAGTGCGGCGGAAGGCGTGCGGGCGGCCGTGCTCGCGGATCTGGGGCTGACGGTTTCCTCGGACTGGATGTTCCTGACCGAACTGCGCACGCAGGCAGTCGTGCGATGCCTGCGGGACTGGACGCTCCCGGCGGTCGATCTGTGGGCGCTGCTGCCTGCCGGGCGCCTGACCAGTGCGCGGGCGCGCGCGTTCATGGATTTCGTGACGGAGATCATCCAGCAGGTGGAGGCGGAACAGGGCGCATTCACATAAGGCCGCAAGCCCGTATGGCTAAATCCCCTGTATGGTCCACGGGGCCGTACCATCGAACGCGCGCACCAGAAAGTCGATCATGGCGCGCACCTTGGCGGGCGGCGTCCGGTCCGGGGCATATAACAGGTGAATATCGCCCAGTGCGGCGGGTGGTGCGTCGAGCGTAAGAACCTCCAGCCTGCCTGCCCGGACGGCATCGGCCACGATGAAGTCCGGCTCATAAATGATCCCGAGGCCAGCGGTGGCGCAGGCAACCAGGGCATCGCCATTATTCGCGCATAGGGGGCCACGCACGGGAACACGCCTGTCCCGTGACCGCCCGTAAAGCCATTCTCCCGGCTTTGCGATGCCGGAGAGTGAAAACCCCAGACAGTCATGTTCCGACAGATCAGCCCAGGATCGGGGCCGCCCGCGTCCTGTCAGGTAATCGGGGGCCGCGCAGACCAGCAGTTCGCACGTGGCCAGCCTGCGGGTGACAAGGCGGCTGTCCCTGAGGCGGCCGATGCGGATGGTCAAGTCCCACCCCTCCCCCGTCAGGTCCACAACCCTGTCATTCAGCCCCAGATCGACCGTGACCGCAGGATGCTGCGCGTGAAACGCCGGGATCAGCGGTGCGATATACCGCACCCCGAAAGACAGCGGGACATTAAAGCGCAGGACGCCGGACGCCTCGATACGCTGTGAGGCAATATGCGCCTCGACCTCCTCCAGTTCGGGAAGGAGGCGCTGGCACAGTTCCAGATAATGCTGGCCCGCCTCGGTCAGGCTGAGCCTGCGGGTGCTGCGATGGCACAGCCGCACGCCCAGGCGCTTTTCCAGCGCATCCAGATGCCTGCTGGCCATGCCTGGTGACAGGCCCAACGCCCGGCCAGCGGCCGAAATGCTGCCCATCTGCATGGCACGGGAAAAAAGCTGCATGCCGGTAATGCGGTCGAGCATGTGATTGATGACTGTCCGTATAAACTAAATTGATTTTCAGCCTGATTATGTCCCGAAATGACAGGAATTACGATAGCGCCCTGACAGTTGCACAAAACAGCAGGGACGAAGGCATGCGACAGCGAACACAGGCACGGCATCACGCTGCTACGGGGCGGCGCAGCATTCTTGGTGCGGCTTTGCCAGCCGCCATGTGGGCATCATCGCTCTCCCACGCTTCGGCTGCGGGGGGATCTGCCGCCAGTGTGCGCGCAGGCGCGCTCGACAGCGTTCTGGACCACGCTGTCCGCTCGGGCACAATTGTCGGGGCGAGCGTAATGGTCGCGGAACGCGGCAGGACCGTTTATCAGCGCGCGGTCGGTTTGGCCGATCGTGAGGCTGGCGTCGCGATGCGGACGGACACGCTCTTCCGTCTGGCCTCAATGACCAAGCCGGTCGTCTGCGTTGCCGCCCTTGTCCTGATGGAACAGGGCAGACTGTCACTGGACGCGCCGGTAACACGCTGGCTGCCCGATTTCCGCCCTGCCCTGCCGGATGGCAGGCGACCCGTCATCACCATCCGGCACCTCATGACGCACACGGCTGGGCTGGGCTATGGCTTTCTGGAGCCTGAAACCGGCCCCTGCCATCGCGCTGGCGTATCGGACGGGTTGGACCATTCCGCTCTCACGCTGGCAGAAAACATCGCCCGGATCGCATCGGTTCCCCTGCTCTTTGCCCCCGGAACGGCATGGCATTATTCGCTCGCCATTGATGTGCTGGGCGGGGTCATCGAACGCGTTACCGGCCAGGACCTGCCAGCGGCGGTCAGGATGCTCGTGACCGGCCCGCTTGGCCTGAACACCATGACCTTCTCGGTGCCCCAAGGCACGCCTATCGCCACCCCGTATGGCGATGGCGGAGCGGCGGGGACCATGCGCATGACAGACCCGTTCAGCCTGAAATTCGGGCCGGGTCATGTGGTGTACTCACCCTCCCGCGCCTTCGATCCAACGGCGTGGCCGTCCGGGGGTGTCGGCATGCTGGGCACGGCCGCCGATTATCTGCGCTTTGCCGAGACCATCCGGACGGGAGGTGCCGGAATACTGAAGCCTGAAAGCGTCGCCGCCATGACGGGCAATGCCATAGGCGACCTGCCGGTCGGGGCGGCGGGTCCGGGTTTTGGCTGGGGACTGGGCGTTGCGGTCCTGACAGACCCGGCGAAGGCGGGACTGCCGCTTTCACCCGGTTCATGGAACTGGTCGGGCCTGTATGGCACCGGCTTCTGGGTCGATCCGGTACGCGAACTGAGTGTCGTGGCCCTGACCAATACGGCGGTTGCGGGAATGACCGGGCCATTTCCACTGGCGCTGCGCCGTGCGGTCTATGCGGCCTGAGCCTGCGGCCATCCCTCATCCGACCGGGAACCTTCCTAAAACACAGGGAAACACAACCAGATATGACACAAACACAAACGCGCCGCTTTCTCATTACCGGCGTCAGCAGCGGTCTGGGGCGCGCACTGGCCGAGCAGGCTCTGGCTGATGGTCATGATGTCATAGGCACCGTCCGGACCGAAAAGGCGCGGGAGACATTCGAGGCGCTTGGGGCACGCTTAACCGGCATTGTGCTCGACGTCACGGATTATGCTGCCATCAAACCCGCCGTCGACCGGATTGAAGCCGATCAGGGACCGATCGATGTGCTCGTCAACAATGCGGGTTACGGGCTGGAAGCCACGATCGAGGAGGCATCGCTGGACGAGATCCGACGGCAGTTCGAGGTCAATGTCTTTGGCGCCATCGCAATGATCCAGGCGGTTCTGCCGCATATGCGCGCGCGCAAGGCCGGTCATATCCTCAATGTAACCTCGATGGGCGGGATGATCACCATGCCGGGGCTGGGCCTTTACCATGGCAGCAAGTTCGCCCTCGAAGGCATTACCGAGGCCCTGGGCAAGGAGGTGGCCGGTTTGGGAATTCATGTCACAGCCGTGGAACCCGGTGCGTTCCGGACCGACTGGGCCGGACGGTCCATGGTCAGGGCTGAACGTCATATTCCCGATTATCGCGCAGTCTTTGAGCAGCTACACGAACGCCGTGCCGAAAATAACGGGCCTCATCTGGGTGATCCGCAACGGGCCGCGCGCGCAATGCTGGAAATCCTGAAGGTCGCGGCGCCGCCTGCGCACCTGCTGCTGGGCCGTGACGCGGTGCGGCTTGTCGGCGATCAACTGGCGCGCCTGCAGGCGGAATTCGAGCGCTGGCGGACGCTATCCTGTTCAACGGATGCCTGACCCCGATAAACGGACATAAAATTTCCGGGTGTCGCGTTTCCATAAAGGACGACACCCGGAGCACATTTATTGTTTCTGCCCTACTCTGCAAAGACAGGCGGCTTCAGACACCGCCTGACGCAAGATCAGGGCGATGCCGGTCGTGTGGGTGCCACGATATGCCGCAGATCCTCAAGACCGATGCGCCGTAGCAGTTCTGCCCGCATCCTGTCGGCCACGCCGTTGACGATTTCCGCCCCATCCTGTGCCGGATCGACATGTACGCGGAACGGGCGGCTGCCGCGCGGTGCATCCACAACCGCTTCGATCGCCCGGGCCACGCTCTGCGGGTCGGCATCGGTCGGTTCGAGGGCCGCCAGCCCCGCAAGCGCCTTTTCCTCCACGCCCTTGTACGGCCCATCCATATAGGCCAGCGCCACGGCCTGATCGGCTGGGGCACCGGCATCACGGAAATGGTTGGTGCCCTTGGTAAAGGCGCCCGGCACGATGATGGTCGTCTCGATCCCCCAGCGGGTCAGTTCACCAGCATAGGAAATGGCCAGCGCATCCATCGCCGCCTTTGCCGCGAAATAGGGGCCGAGGAAAGGCGGCGTGCCGCCCCGCGTGCTCGATGACGAGACCCACACGACCAGCCCCTGCCCCCTTTTGCGCATATGCGGCAGGGCCGCGCGATTGAGGCGTTGGGTGGACAGGACATTGACGTCATAGAGCACCGCCAGCTGCTCCGGCGTGAACGCTTCCGCCGGGCCAAAACACATATGACCCGCGTTATGGATCACGACGTCGATCTGGCCCTGCTCCACTATCACCCTGTCTATCGCCGCCCGGACCTGCGTATCCTGAAGCACGTCGAGTGCGACGGTTCGCAGGTCAACATTCCAGTCCCCGGCAAACCGGGCCGCGTCCGCCACCGCCGCTTTCCCACTGCCCGTGGGGTCCAGAATACCGGCATAGACGCAGTGCCCCGCGGTGGCGAGCGCGCGTGCGGTCATGGCGCCAAACCCGCTCGATGCCCCGGTAATCAGGACAACCTGCCTGCCCATGCTGCTTTTTCCTTCCATGACCGCCTCAGACTATGCCGCCATTGGCGCGCAGGGTCTGGCCATTGATCCACGCGCCATCGGGACCTACGAGGAACGCCACGGCCGCCGCAATGTCGTCTGGCGTGCCCAGGCGTTCCAGCGGGTTCATCTTCGACAGTTTTTCAATCAGTTCCGGGCTTTTGCCATCAAGGAACAGCGCCGTTCCGGTCGGTCCCGGTGCGACCGCGTTGACTGTGGTGTTCCGGCCGCGCAGTTCCTTGGCCATGATGGCCGTCAGGGTCTCGACTGCCGCCTTTGTGGCGGCATAGACGCCATAATTCTCGAATTTCAGCCCCACGACGCTGGTCGAGAGGTTGACGATCCGCCCATCCCTACGCAGCCGCCTGCCCGCCTCGCGCAGCGTGTTGAACGTGCCGCGGAAATTGATATCCACCTGGCGCGTAAAGGCCGCATCATCCACATCGGCAATCCGGCCCAGCGTCATGATCCCGGCATTGTTGACCAGCACATCGACCCCGCCAAAGGCTTTTTCCGCCGCATCAAACAGCGCGGCCACGGCTGCCGGATCGGACACATCGGCTTTCACCGGGATGGCTTCGCCACCGTCGTGATGGATTTTGGCGACGAGTTCCTCCGCCTGCGCGGCATTGCCGGCGTAATTGACGACAACAGCCAGCCCGTCCTTCGCCAGCCGCGTGGCAATAGCGGCACCAATCCCGCGTGACGAACCCGTGACGATCGCGACTTTTCTGCCCTGTGTCATGTCTGCTTTTCCTTTTGTCTGCGGCCACTCAGGCCTTCGGACATGACCCTGCCCCTTTTCGGCCGCCCGATAATCCCGCATAATCCGGACAGGCTATTCGGATAATGGGAACAGTTCATGGACCGGCTGGATATCATGCGCCTGTTCATGCGCATCGTGGAACGCGAAAGCTTTACCCAGGCGGCAGAGGACATGAACCTGCCGCGTTCGACGGCGACCGATGTCATCAAGGGGCTGGAGGCGCGGCTTGGCGTGCGCCTGCTGCACCGCACGACCCGCCAGGTCAGCCCGACGCCGGAAGGCGAAACCTATTACCGCCGCTGTCGGCATATCGTGGCCGATATCGAAGATGCCGAGGCGGCATTCGGCACTGTCCGGCCAAAAGGCACATTGCGGATCGATGTGCATGGCACGCTCGCGCGCCATTTCCTGCTCCCGGCCCTGCCCGCGTTCTTTGCCACCTATCCGGATATCGAACTGCATATGAGCGAGGGCGACCGTCTGTTCGATCCCGTTCGCGAAGGCATGGACTGCGTGCTACGGGTGGGTGAACTCAAGGATAGCGGGATGGTGGCAAGGCAACTGGGCATGCTGGAGGAAGTGACCCTGGCTGCCCCGGCCTATCTGGCGGCGCATGGCGTCCCGACCCACCCGGACGCGCTGGCGGATGGCCACTACATGGTCGGTTTCCAGTCCAGCCTGCGGGGCCGTATCCTGCCGCTGGAGTTCGTCATTGACGGAAAACAGCGTGATATGACCCTGCCCCTCCACATGGCCGTCAATGCGGCGGAAAGCTATGTTTCGGCTGCCCGGGCCGGGTTGGGCCTCATCCAGATCCCGCGCTATCACGCGGCGCACGACATCGGGGCCGGGACACTGGTTGAAATCCTGGCGGCGTTTCCACCAACCTCCTCCCCCGTCGC
This sequence comes from Komagataeibacter europaeus LMG 18890, assembly GCF_000285295.1. Classification (GTDB taxonomy): domain Bacteria; phylum Pseudomonadota; class Alphaproteobacteria; order Acetobacterales; family Acetobacteraceae; genus Komagataeibacter; species Komagataeibacter europaeus. Next base: position 21,421 of record NZ_CADP01000024.1, read on the forward strand.
ACTGCTATATCCGCATAACCGGCAGATGTCGCCGCGCGTGCGCCTTTTCATTGACTGGGTTGTGGAGATTTTTCACGGCATCCGCCCGTAACCTGGCCAGAAGCCACCAAGGAACCCCGATGCGAAAATACACGCGAAACATGATCGCGACACTGTCGCTTCTCGCCCTCCTGCCCGCCGCGGCCTTCGCGCGTGATCACCCCCTGCAGAAAATGCCAGCCATCACCGCCGAGCCGGGCCAGAACGACCGTCTTTTCAACCTGCCGCTGAATGGGAGAGAAACAGTCCGTGTGCTGTCTACCGCGCCCGACCGCCCCCGGGGGATCATTGTCATGCTGCCTGGCGGGGCTGGCGATGTCGGCCTTGAAGAGAATGGAGACATCCGACACGGCGACAATTTTGTCGTGCGCACGCGCGGCCTGTGGAACAGGCGGGGTTTTGCCGTTCTCATTCCCGATACGATCGACCGCGCCAACCTCAGGGGCCAGCGCAGTTCTCCGGTCTATGCCCGTGTTGTGGCGCAACTCATCGCCCTTGCGCACCAGCAGGGACCGGAACCTGTTTTCCTGCTGGGCACGAGCCAGGGCAGCATCGCAGCCGTGAATGGCGCAGCACATGCCCCAGCGGGCAGCATTGCCGGTGTGGTGCTGACGGAATCCGTTTCCGTCATGGGGGGCAGCAGGGAGACAGTTTTCAGCGCCGATCCGCAGGCAATACGCGCGCCCGTCCTTGTCGTCGCCAACCGTGATGACCGCTGCAACGTCGCACCGCCACAGGCCGCCCAGCGGATTGCGGACGCCATGACGGCTAGTCGGGACGTGCATGTACTGATGGTTGCAGGCGGCACCACCCGATCGAAAAAGGCGTGTGGTTCACTCACCCCGCATGGGTATTACGGGATTGAAGACCGGGTAGTTGACGCGATCAGCCAATGGCTGGATGCCCACTCATGATGATCCGGGCTACAGTAAAAAGCAGCTTCTGGTGAGGATTTTTTCAAAAAGCTTCGAAGAATGCCGCCTTTTTCGATCAAAAGGCGGCACCCGAAAACCTTTATTTTTTTCAATGTGGCTTCAGGCTTGATATCTTCGTGGATATACTGTCGCGCAGGACATGAAAGGCTTCCTCAAACGCGCCCAGCCCTTCATGCAGCAGGGCCTCCGTCACCCCGCCCAGATCAAGCCCCAGCCGGTCCGCCTCATGCAGCACCCGTTCCGCGCCCGGCATATCCCGTGTCAGCGTCGGGGCCACCGTGCCGTGGTCGCGAAAGGCTGCGAATGTAGCCGGTGGGATGGTATTGACCGTCTCGGGCCCGATCAGCGCATCGACATACAGCACATCGCTGTAAGCAGGGTCTTTCGTGCCGGTCGAGGCCCAGAGCAGGCGCTGGGGCTGCGCGCCAAGGGCCGCCAACTTCCGCCATCGCGCACTCTGTGTCACCTCCCGCCAGTATTGATAGGCCATCCTGGCATTGGCGATGGCGACCTTGCCACGCAGGTTTTCCAGCGCCCCTGCTTCCGGATCCGCTGCCGCCACCCGCGCGTCGATTGCCGCATCGATACGGGCATCAATGCGGCTGACGAAAAAGGACGCGACCGAGGCGATGCCCGATACCGGCAGACCCTGCGCATGCCGCGCCTCCAGCCCGGCCATGTAGGCATCCAGCACCTTCTTGTATGCCTCAAGCGAGAACAGCAGCGTCACATTGACATTCATGCCATCCGCGATCGCGGTTCGCACGGCCTCTCCCCCTTCCTGCGTGCCGGGGATCTTGATCATGAGGTTGGGCGCGTCGACCCGTTTCCATAAATGCCGTGCCTCGGCCAGTGTGCCGATGGCATCATGCGCCAGATGGGGCGAAACCTCGAGGCTGACATACCCGTCAATATGCCTGCTGGCTTCATAGACGGGGTACAGCACTCTGGCTGCGGCCTGTATGTCCTCCACCGCCAGAATTTCATATAGGGCTGCCGCGTCGACTGTCCGTTCGGCCAGCACCTGCCGGATGCGGGCGTCATATTCACTGCCCTGCCCGATGGCCTTCTGGAAGATGGCGGGATTGGAGGTCACGCCCTTCAGCCCGTCCTGATCCACCAGCCGTTTCAGGCTGCCGTTTTCGGTAAAGGAACGCTGGATGAAGTCCAGCCACGGCGACTGGCCAAGGCTGGCCAGTGCGCATAATGGATTGGTCAGGGTCATGCTGTGGAGTTCGTTCATGATCTGTGTTTCCGGCTCTTCATGGGGTCAGGCGCGCGCGATCTGCCACCTTGCCGCGGCAAGGACAGTGGCCACGGTAAAGCCGAATTTTTCCTGCAACGCTTCCGCCGGGGCGGATGCGCCAAAGCCATGCATCACCACGGCCTCGCCCGTCAGGCCGATATAGCGCGCCCACCCCATGCCGGATGCCTGTTCCACCGCCACGCGGGCAGTGACATCGGGCGGCAGCACGCTGTTGCGGTAGGCTTCGGGCTGGGCCTCGAACAGATCCCATGACGGCATGGAAACGACACGAACGCTGATACCTTCCTTTTTCAGGATTTCATACGCCGCTACCACAAGGGAGACCTCGCTACCCGTCGCCATCAGGATCAGGTCCGGCTTGCCGCCGCAATCGGCCAGGACATAGGCCCCTTTCGCCAGTCCCGTGGCGGGGGCGTAAACGCTGCGGTCCAGTGTTGGCAGGTTCTGGCGGCTGAGCACCAGCACGGCGGGGCGATCGGTCATGGGGATGATGACCCGCCAGGCTTCCGCCACCTCGTTCGCATCGGCTGGGCGGATCAGGGTCACGCCGGGGGTGGCGCGCAGCTGGGCCAGCTGCTCGATGGGCTGGTGGGTGGGGCCGTCCTCGCCCACGCTTATGGAATCATGGGTGAAAATATAAAGGACCGGCAGGTTCATCAGTGCCGACATGCGGATTGGCGGCTTCATGTAATCGGAAAAGATAAGGAAGCCGGAGCAGAACGGCCGAAGACCCGCCAGCGCAATCCCGTTGCAGATCGACCCCATGGCATGTTCGCGCACGCCAAAATGCACATTGCGCCCGCCATAGGTCCTGCCCCATTGCGGCGGCTGGAAATCACCCGCGCCCGCAAATGTCAGGTGGGTCTTGGTGGAAGGCGACAGGTCGGCCGAACCACCGATCATCCATGGATAATTCTGCGCAACCGCGTTGAGCACCATGCCCGAACTGGCGCGGGAGGCCACACCTTTTGCATTCGCATCAAAGGTCGGGATGCCACCATCCCACCCGACCGGCAGCGTGCCGTTGATGATGGCCGTAACCTCGGCCCCAAGGTCGGGATGGGCCTGAAGGTAGGCAGCAAACAGCGCCTGCCACCGTGCGCTGGCCGCAGCCCCGCGTGCATCCAGCCCGGACTGGAAATGCGCCAGCACGCCGTCAGGTACGTAAAAGCTGCGGTCTTCCGGCCAGCCGTAGAATTTCTTGGTCTCGCGGATTTCTTCCACGCCCAGCGGCTCGCCGTGGGCGGATGCCGTGCCCGCCTTGTGCGGCGCGCCCCAGCCGATAATGGAGTGGACGATGATCAGCGTGGGCCGCGAGGTCTCGGCCTTCGCATCGGCCAGCAGGCGTTCAAGATCGCCCGTGTCGTTGGCATCCATCAGTTCCAGCACGTGCCAGCCATAACCCTCGAAGCGCCGACGCACGTTTTCGGTAAACGCGATGTCGGTCGAGCCTTCGATGGAAATCCGGTTGCTGTCATAAATCCATGTCAGGTTGCCCAGTTTCAGGTGGCCCGCGATGGATGCGGCCTCGCTCGCCACCCCTTCCATCATGTCGCCATCACCGCACAGCGTGTAGATATGGTAGTCAAACAGGTCGAAGCCGGGGCGGTTGTAGCGCGCCGCCAGCCATTTTTCCGCCATCGCCATGCCGACCGAATTGCCACATCCCTGCCCCAGCGGCCCGGTTGTGGTCTCCACGCCCGTGGTGTGGCGGTATTCCGGGTGGCCCGGAGTCCTTGAGCCAAGCTGGCGGAACTGCTCCAGATCCCCCAGCGTCAGGGCTGGCGCATCCGTCACCCGGCCCGCCTGCACATCGCGCACGCCCGCCAGATGGATCAGGGAGTAAAGCAGCATCGAGGCATGCCCGATGGAGAGCACAAAGCGGTCGCGGTTGGGCCAGAGCGGGTTGGCCGGGTCGTAATTCATGACATTGCGCCACAGGGCATAGGCACAGGGTGCCAGCGCCATCGCAGTGCCGGGATGGCCGGAATTCGCCTTCTGCACGCCGTCCATGGACAGAGTGCGGATGGTGTTGATGCAGAGCTGGTCGATACTGGCGCTGGCGTGGCCGCCCCCATCGGGGGCAGCAGGGACTATGTGGCGCATCTCGTGCGGTTTTCCTGCGTTTTTAAGTATTGTTGAGAAAAATGATAAAAGTTTTTGGAGACCGCCTTTTTTCAAAAGGCGGCGTTCCCTGAAGCTTTTTGAAAAAAGCTTCACCAAAAACTTTCTTTTGACTGTTCAGCGGATTGTATAGCCGCCATCCACCACCAGGTTTTCACCATTCACCATGGCGGCGGCATTGCTGACCAGATAGGCGACGGCGCAGGCAATCTCGTCTGGCTGGGCAAAGCGGCCTGTTGGCACCTGCGCGCGGAAGGCATCGCCCACTGCCCCGGCCCAGACCTGCTTGCCCAGTTCCGTCTCGACCACGGTGGGGGAGATGGCGTTGACCGTAACCCCTGATGGTCCCCATTCAAACGCCAGTACCTTGGTCAGGCCCAGAATGCCAGCCTTGCTCGCGCTATAGGCGGCATGCTTGTCCAGGGCCACAAGGGCTGCCTGTGATGCGATGTTCACGATCCGCCCGAAGCCCTTCGTGCACATGGCCGGGCCAAGGGCGCGGGCAAACAGGAAGGGCGCGCGCAGGTTGATCGCCATGGTCAGGTCCCATGCGGACGTTTCCAGTTCAGCCGCTGATGCGATCAGGGCGATGCCAGCGTTATTGACCAGAATATCGACATGCCCCAACTGGGACAGGATGGTGCGGCAGGCCGTCGCGATCGCGGCCTCATCCGTAACATCGGTATGCACGCCACAATGCTGGCTACCCAGGCTGGCCGCGATTTCGGCCACCTTTTCATTACGGTCAACCAGGCAGACCACGGCCCCCTGCCCCGCAAGCCGCCGGGCAATGGCCAGGCCAATGCCGGATGCCCCGCCGGTCACGACGGCAGTACGGCCCGCAAGGCTGAGGAGTTCACTGAACGGTTTCATTTTATTATTTCCGTCTATGTTTTTATTTATGGTCAGGTTTATTTACTTCTGGCCACGGCCCGTCGGGAACTGTCCAGTTCCGCCTGAAGCACCGGGTCCAGTGTCAGGAACCACGCAAGGCAGGCGCTCAGCAGGTAGATGCCCGCATAGATGCACATGACGCCGAAGATGCCAAAGCCTGGTTCAAAGAGGTAGACGACAGCAGGCCCGATCCACACACTCGCCCCGGCCCCAAGGTTGAGCAGCGACATCGCGGCCGGTTTGTCATCGGGTGCCAGGTAGGGCATCAGCGCCGAAAGCGGCACGTAAGCGGCCAACGTCATACCATACAGCGCCCCGGCCAGCAGCGTGGGCAGCATGTGCCCCGGCCCGAAATGGGTGGGGCACCAGTACAGCAGCAGCGTGCTGATGGCCGACCCCACGCCGCCCCCCAGCATGACCGTGCCGCGCCAGCTCAGCCAGTCGCTCAGTATGCCGAACAGGAGGTTCCAGATCACGTTGGAGATGAAAATGGCCTGCAGCACCAGCAGCCACTGCCCCAGGCTGAAATGCAGGTCGTGCATGAAATACAGCGGCAGGCAGACCAGAAAGCCGAATTCAGCCGAGGTATCAATAGCCCGGACAATACAGCCCAGACCAACCTTGGGCCGTTCCCACGCAATGGACAGCGAGGCGAACAGGGTTTGTAGCGGGTGCCTGTCCGCACTGGCGGCATGGAGATTGCCGTGTGTTTCCCGAATGCCGCCCAGCGCCATGATCCCGCCAAGCATCACAAGGCCAAGTGCGAGCCACAGCGTTGCGATCGGGCCGATATGGGGAATGGTGTAACGGGCAAATACGGAGCCAAGTGTTGGCATGCCGCCGGTAAAGCAGAACCAGAACCACCCGACGGCGGAACCCAGCCTGCCAGGATTGACCGTTGTCACCACCCAGACCAGGAAGCCGAACGCGAAAAGCGGATACCCAAATCCCCGGATGCCATACAACAGGAGCATGAGCGGGTAGGACCGCGCAGGCAGCGCCAGCAGCAGGAAGCCGACCTGCAACACCCCCCAGATCGAAAGCCCGATCAGCATGACCCGCCGCGCCCCCCACAGGTCGGACAGCGCACCGGACAGCCACGCCGCAACCGCAGCACTCAGCCCGTAGATGGTGAACAACAGGGCCACGTCATGTTCGCTAAACCCCATGCTGACAAGGTAGGGGGAGAGATAGCCGCTCTCCACCCCATCGCCCGTCATGAAGATCAGGACCCCGGCAAACCCCCATGCCAGTGCGGGGGGCATGCCAATGCGGGAAAGGAACCGGCCAAGGGCCGTGCGCGGTCTTTCCTCGTGCGGTATTTCATCCTCGACCCGCATGGGGTCGAGCAGGACTGTCTGGGCCATGGTACCCTCCAACATCGCGGATGGCGCAATGTGGGCGCGCTCTTTCCGCAGAAGGTGTTATTATTGTTATTGCAGGGATGGTGGTGCCCATGGCCGCAGATGATGACCATGGGGAGGTAATGATTACGCCCGTGCGGGCATTTTCAGGCTTCGGCAATAGCGGACAGGCTGGCCGCCATGGTTTGCAGGATCAGGCAGCACGACGTGGCCCCCGCATCCAGCACGCCACGGGAGCGCTCACCCAGCCTGCTGGCCCGGCCGATGCGCGCCACCAGGTCACGGGTTGAATCACGCCCCTGTTCCGCAGCCGCCGACATGGCGGCAAGTGCGGGCTTCAGCCCCTGCCCTTCCGCCGCGTGATAGGCCTTGACGGCTGGCACGAGCGTGTCCATCAGCGTCTTGTCGCCTACATCGGCATTACCCAGCGAGCGGATGCCCGCTTCCGCCCCGTCCAGCATCAGGCCGAACAGGTGGGCGTCGATACAGGTGACACCTGCCAGCGGCTTCGCCAGCCCTTCAAAAAACCGCCCGTAAAGCGGTCCCATCGAGCCACCAATGCCAGCCATGAGCGAATCCGAAAGCGCTCGCAACCCGCCTTCCATCGTGGGCGGCGCATCGCCCAGCGCCTGACCACAGCGGGCAAAGCCCTTGGCCATGTTGATGCCGTGGTCGCCATCACCGATCTTGCCATCGATCTCGCTCAGCCAGTCACGCGCCCCGACAATGGCACTGACCAGGGCGGGCACGACCGTGCGCGTGTTCCCGACCGCGATCCCCGATGTCGGGATGTAGCGTTCGGTTTCTGCTGTTGCCGCATGGGCGGCAAGGTCATGCGCGCTCGCACCCGGTGCCTCGGCTGCGGGTTCTTCGGGCGTATCGCCAACACGGGTCAGGCCAATGGCATGGGCGGGATGGGACATGAGCCGGTCCAGTTCCGCATCCAGCTTCATGACCGTCAGCGTCACCCCCTTCATGTCCAGGGACGTAAACAGGTTGCCGACGAAGTTGTGGCGGATGGTGATGCCGCGTTCGCGCATGATGTCAGCGATATCGGCAAACAGCACGTAAAGCTCAATGACCGGCGTGGCGCCAAGGCCGGATACCAGTACCGTCACCTCATCTCCCGCCCCGAACGGCAGGTCGGGCAGGATATGGTTGCACATCATCCGCGCGATCTCGCGCGACGAACCCAGTTTGCTGATCTCCACCCCCGGTTCGCCATGATGGCCGATGCCGACTTCCATCGTCCCGGCCTCGATCATGAAATTGGGGTGGCCGTTGGCGACAATGGTACACGGTGAAAGGCCAACACCGATCGAACGCGTATTGTCGATGGCCTTGCGGGCGGTCGCCAGCACGTCCTCCAGGGAAGCCCCTTCCTCCGCACGGGCACCGGCGGCCTTCCACATCAGGATTTCGCCCGCGACACCGCGTCTGCGGGCCGCGTCATCTTTCGGGGCCGAGGCCACATCGTCATTGGCGACCACCGTGCCCACGGCAATTCCCTCGCGCGTTGCATCATCCACGGCCAGACGGACATTCATGGTGTCGCCCGCGTAATTGCCGAACAGGCAGGCGACCCCCGCGCCGTTATCCGCCTCACGCATCGCATCAAGGAAACTGGCCGCCGTGGGAGAGGAAAAGATTTCCCCGATCGCCACCGCATCCAGCATGCCCCTGCCCACATAGCCAAGGAATGCCGGTTCGTGGCCGGAGCCGCCGCCGGTAATCACACCGACCTTGCGCACCGCACTCTTGCACGCACGGCGCAGGACACGCGGGTTTTTCGTGCCCGCCAGGATATCGGGATGCGCCAGCAGGTAGCCGCGGATTCCGTCTTCAACGATCTGGTCGGGATCATTGAAGATACGGTCCAGCGGGCGTGCGGCACGCAGGTGAATGTCGATGGTATTCATGGAACTTTCCCGTCTTTCCTCGTGCGACATTGGGCCGCCTTGTTGTTTTTGGTCCAGCTTCCGGAACTTTTGTAATTCTTCCGGAACACCTGTTTACGCGGAATCGTAGAACGAAAGCATCTCGCATAAGCTATAACGCCTTTAACGCACATATTTCTGGCGTTTTCATATCACTATAACGTGATAAAGGCAGATATATCCGGTTTACAAAGGTTATTATAATTGTCGTTTGTGCCGTTTAGTTATCTTTTGTGCGGCGCACAACGCAAAACCTCTGCAACAGGAACACCGCCGGGCGTCCTTCGCTCCACGGATGCCCGGATAAAAGGATACACATCATGGATATCGCCATTGGCTGCGACGAAGCAGCATTCACCCTGAAGGAAACCATCCGTGATTTCCTTACAGCGGAAGGCCATGCCATTACCGATTACGGTACATATGACGGCGCGCCGGTCCTCTATCCCGACATTGCCGTCACCGTGGCTGAAGCCATCAAGGCCGGAAAGCACGAACGCGGCATCCTTCTGTGCGGGACGGGAATCGGGGTCGCCATCAGCGCCAACAAGGTTCATGGCATCCGCGCCGCCCAGACACACGACACCTATTCCGCCGAGCGGGCCATGAAGAGCAATAACGCCCAGATCATTACATTGGGCGCGCGCGTAATCGGCCCCGAACTTGCCAAAACGATCGTGAAAGCGTACCTCTCATCGGAGTTTCCCGGCGGCCCGTCAGCCGAAAAGATCAGCCGCATTGCCTATTACGAGGAACGCCTCCCTGTCTGACAATCCGCGTAAAACACCCCGCACGGCATCGTCCGAACGCCCACGGCGGCGGTCAGGATCGCGCGATGCCGTGCAGGCCGCGCCAGATGCAAAACCCGGTGGACGTACGGAAGTCACGCTGGATCAGGTAACGGAAATCGCGGCTCTCTATTACCTTGAGCAGGTGACACAGGAAGACCTGTCCAGGCGGTTTTCCATGTCGCGCCCGACCATCAGCAAACTGCTCAAGCGCGCGCGCGAAGAAGGCATTGTCGATATCCGTGTACGCGCCCGCCCGGCCGCCGCGGCCGCACTTGAGCAGGAATTCCAGCGCCGCTTTGGTATTGCCCGACTGCTGACGGCAGTGGACCAGCGCGACCAGGACGCCCAGCGTGACAGCGTGGCCGCCATCGTCGCCATGCATCTCGACAGCATCTTGCAAGACGAGATGATCATTGCCGTGGGCATGGGCCGTAATATCGCAGCCATCGCCAGCCATATCGGCATGCCCGTGACCCGCGCCATTACCTTTGTCTCCGCCATTGGCGGGTCTATGCGCGCGGGCGAGCATATGAGTTCGGACCACATATGCCGCCGCCTTGCTGCGCGGTTTGGGGGCGAGAGCGAGACGCTGTATGCCCCGGCCCTGGTGGCCGATGCACAGATGCGCCGCGCGCTGATGGCCAATGACGTCGTGCAGCATACGCTGAACCGGGCGCGGCGCGCCGATATCGCCCTGATCGGCATTGGCGATGTCAATGAAGACAGCAACATGGTGCGCATGGGCTGGTTTTCCCCCGCCGAAATCGCGGCCTCGAAACTTGCAGGCGCGATTGGCGACATGATGGGGTATGATTTCATCACGATTGCAGGCAAGCCGGCCGACGTGCCCATGCAGGGGCGTGTCATCGGTCTTTCGCTTGACGAGTTGCGGCGCATCCCCAATGTCATCGCCATTGCATCGGAAAGCACGAAGATCGTCGCCATCCTGGCCGCCCTGCGCACGGGCACCATCACCACGCTGGCCACGACCGAAGCCAATGCCCGCACCATCCTGGAACTGGATGCCACGGCATAAGGAAATGGAATGAAAGTTTTTCCCGCGTATCAACAAGACAGTACGGCCTTACCGGGCGTATTTTGCCATCCCATATGGAGTTGAGTGGCTGGAGTTCTGGTGATGTTGAAAGTCATGAAGGGTCTGACAGACGTTGAGTTCGAGCGTTTCTAGAGCACGGAAGAAGCCTATATCGCGGCGTTGGTGATGCCGCGTCGGAAGGCATTGATGACCTGCCCGTCCTGCGGCCACGAGCGGAATTACCTCTGTGGTCGTCGGGTGGGGTGCACACGCTGCAACCGTCGCTGGTCGGTCACGGCCGGCACGGTGATGAGCAGCACGAAACTTCTGCTCACGATCTGGTTTCGGGCCATGCACATCATGACCAGCACCAAACAGGGTGCCTCGGCCATCGAACTGGGCCGTCGGCTGGGCGTGAGCTATCCGACGGCGTGGTATCTTGCCAAACGCCTGCGCCGCGCCATGACCGAACGTGAAACCCGTTATCTTCTCGGTGGTTCAGGTCCGGACGGTGCCCCCGCCGTGGTCGAGGCAGACGATGTTTATCTGGGAGGCGAGCGAAACCAGAGCTCGGGTCCGCGAGGCAAGACCAGGATGATCGCAGCAACCGAGCGGTATGAAGAGGGTCGTATGGGCCATGTCACCATGCGGATGGTGGCCGGCTTCACCAGCAGGGCGGTGCGGGCATTCGCCGATATCTGCCTGACGGCAACCGTCAGGGTTCATACCGATGGCCTGAAGGCTTTTCTGGCTTTCGGCACATCTGTGCGATCCCATGTGGTCACTGTCAGCGGCAGCAGACGCCCCTCCCGCCAGCGCACCGCGCCGTTCCACGGCCTCAATACCGCCATCGCCAATCTGAGCACGGCCCTCAAGGCAACGCACAAGGCCATCGCCCCGCAGCACACATCCGATTATCTCGGCGCTTTCTGCTGGACCACAAATCGAAGGCACAACATGCCCGGCATGATCCACGCCGCATGCCGTGCCATAGCAACCTCTTCAATCCTTACCCGCCATCGCACATACGACGAAATTCCCGTGCTGCTTGATTGATAAGCGGGAAAATTTTTGGGTGCCGCCTTTTTTTAAAAAAGCGGCGTTCTTCGAAGCTTTTTGAAAAAAGCTTCACCAAAAACTTCCTTCCGGTTTGCCGCCCGTTTTACAGGGGGCTGGCCCTGATTTTCGGGCGCAATCTGCTACCCGAAAAAACCGGGCGCGTCATATAAAATCCGACGTAAAAAACGCATGACTGTGATTACCGACAAACGCTGGTCTTTCCCCCTGCACATCCATATCTGCGCGTGAACAATTTTTTCGTGAGCAATCTGGATGAAGAATACCGGCCTTTCGGCAGGCATGATGCTGGCATTCGCGGCATACGCCTCGTTTTCGATCAGTGACGCCTATTCCAAGCTGCTGGCAGGACAGATCGATCCGTTTGAAGTGGCGTTTTCCGGCGGCGTCTTCGGCCTGCTGCTCATTCCCTTCATACGCGGAAAAAACGAATCCTACCGTGACCTGTTCGTGGTCCGGCAGCCGGTTATGTGGCTGGTGCGAGCAGCCGCCACCTTTGCCGCCACGGCGGCGAGTGTCGAAGCCTTCATGCTCCTGCCCATGCCGGAAGCCTTTTCACTCATTTTCCTCATGCCGCTTTTCGTGACCATCCTCTCGGTCGTGCTGCTGCGTGAAAAGGTTTCCACATTGGGCTGGCTGTCCGTCATCGTGGGCTTTATCGGCGTGCTGATCGTACTGCGGCCCGGCCTGCGTGCGCTCCACTTCGGGCATCTGTGCGCGCTGATCTCGGCTGTGGCCAATGCGGTGGGCGTCATTGCCTACCGGATGTCAGGGCGCAACACGCCGCGCCTGTCCATGTTCAGCTCCAGCCTGTGCGGCCCGCTGGTGGGCAACGGCGCGCTGATGCTCGCCCACGCCCACTGGCCGCAGGGCAGCACGGTATGGATGTTCCTGTTCGGCTATGGATTCCTTGCCGCACTGGGGCAGCTGCTTATGATGATGGCGGCAACCCGGTCCACGGCCAGCGCAATCGCCCTGCCGCAATACAGCCAGATGCTGTGGGCCGTGGCCTTCAGCTTCTATGTCTTTCATGAACCACTGGATGACTGGACCTTTGCGGGCATCGCGGTGATTATCGTGTCAGGCCTGTTCAAATGGGCCTATCCACGTGTTGCAGCCAGGATCGCCGTCATAAAGCAGCAGAGAGCCGTTCAGCCACCATGTGGCCCGTATCCGTTCGCCTGAAACACAATGAGCCTGCCACCAGCATACAACTATTAATCCGATGACCGTCATGGAGCACGCGGTACATGTCTTTCATGCGCCCACGCTTCTTTCGCCGGGGTAAACTCGCCTCATGGCACATGCTCTATGCCTCGATGCAATCCAATCATATCCGATGTACGGCCTGAGAAGATCCCTTGCCTCGGACGATTTATTTCACGCTTCGTCTTCCAGTGCGTGAAATAACCGGATTTCCAACTCCGATCGTCCAGTTAAGCAGAGGCGACCGGGCGCATGACATCACGTCATCAATTATATTAGGGCAGCAGGTCACCAGTTCCTTATTCTCCCGGGTTTTGGTGAGTCCAAGGCAACTGTTTCGGATTCTTCCCGTTGCGGTTCGCGCGACGCCTTTCCGCGACTACGGGACAGAGCCCCGCCGAATACAAAATATTACAAAGTGCCGAAAAGGCGTTCACGTTCATGCCTCTTCGGCTGCACGTGACGCAGCCCGGAGCACGTCTGATGGCTGGAATCCAGACATTAGCTGAAGGTAACGCCCATTAACGTCAGCGGCATGACGCGCTCTATCGAGGTGACGATACGCTCCAGACCTGATGACGAATTTCGAGCATGTGTCCCGCACGGCTGCGCGCCTGCTATTGCAAATTACTATCAGTCGCGGAATAAGGTGCCGGAAACATCATTCTATGGGCTTTGATAATGAATCTTCGTGCGCTTTGCCTGACCACCGTCCTGGCATCCGGCCTGCTGCTGGGCGTTGACGGTCGGGTGGCAGCTGTCGCTGCCACAGACACGTCTTATCCCGTGCCTAAAAAAGTCCGGTCTTCTTCTCGCGGTGATGTGTCGCCTCGCAATGTTGCAGCGAAGGGCGCGGATACGAACGCAAAAGACACTCCTGACGGCACGCCGGGCCAGCACGAAGACATCGTCGTCACCGCCGCGCGCCAGAATCGCATGTATGTCAGCAGCGGCGGTGATCTGGGCGCGCTTGGAAAGAAGAAGGGCCTGGACGTGCCCTTCAACATCCGTAGTTACAATTCCAGCCTCATCCTGAACCAACAGTCACAGACGCTTGGCGATGTGCTGCTGAACGACCCCACCGTGCGCACCACCATGGGGTATGGCAATTACGCCCAACTGTTCCAGATCCGCGGCTTCACCCTGTATGGAGATGACGTGGCCATTGACGGCCTGTATGGCGTTACCCCACGGCAGCTTGTCTCACCCCAGCTTTATGATTCAGTGCAGGTGCTCAACGGCGCCAGTGCGTTCCTCAATGGCGCGGCCCCCGGTGGTTCGGCCGTAGGCGGCAACGTCAACCTGATCCCCAAACGGGCGGCGGCGACGGATATTACGCGCATTACAGGCGATTACACCAGCAGCGGACAGGGCGGTGGCGCATTTGACGTAAGCCGCCGGTTTGGCAAGGACCACGCTTTCGGTTTCCGTTTCAACGCAGCCGGCATGGATGGGGAGACGGCGATCAAGGGCGAGCGGCGCGACGACGTGGCCCTAGGCGCGGCCTTTGACTGGCATAATGACGACACGCGCATCGATATGAACATGAATTACCAGAAGCAACAGGTTTTTGGTGGGCGCAGCGCCATCATCGTCTCCAGCCTGGCCGATGGCATGCCCGCGCCCAAGGCCACGTCCCCTTCCGAAAACTGGGGCCAGCGCTGGGCCTATACCGACCTGAGCTACCTGTTCGGCACGCTGAATATCGAACATGATTTTGGCAGTCACATTACCGCGTATGGCAAATTCGGCGCGCAGGGCGGTAATGAGATGGGCAATTACGCGACCACCACGCTGACGGATTCCGTAACTGGCGCGGGTAAGGTCGGTGCCATGGCGGATGCGTATAACGTCATGAACGAAGCCACGCAGGCCGGGATTCATGCACATGTGTCCACCGGCCCCATCAGGCATGAAATCAACGCTGGCGGGTCCGCGATATGGGAGGAATCGGATGCCGCCTATTCCATGAGCCTCGTCTCCCAGGCAGGCAACATCTATCACCCTACCCAGTTCACGCCCTCAGAAACCTATAGCGGCGGCACGCTGGACAATCCCGGTCGCGTGGCGTGGAACAAGCTGTACAGCCTGTTTCTGTCAGACACGATGACCTTCTGGCACGACCGCATCGCGTTGACGGGCGGGTTCCGGTATCAAGATATCCTGTCGGACTCCTTTGCCTACGGCACCGGCAAGCTCAGCACCCATTACGATGCAGCGGCGTTCTCCCCGGTCATTGGCCTTGTCATCCATCCGGTCAAACATGCAGCCCTGTATTTCAACCGGATCCAGGGCCTGTCGGCGGGGCAGACGGTGGGAGCCACCTATGTCAATGCCGGGCAGGTTTTCGCGCCATACCAGAGCACCCAGTACGAGGTAGGCGCGAAATACGATGTCGGGCGGTTTGCCGCTGGCGTGGCATTTTTCCAGACCGCCATGCCGCAGGGCATGACCGAAGCCTATGGCAATACCGGACAGGAGATTTACACGCAGGACGGCCGACAGAGGAACCGGGGCATGGAACTGACCTTCAATGGCGAGATCCTGCGCGGTCTGCGTTTTAACGGCGGGCTGACACTGATCGACGCCAAGCAGATGCATACGGCGGGCGGCGCATATGACGGCAAGACCGTGATCGGCGTGCCGAACTATACCATCAACGGCAACCTTGAATATGACGTGCCATTCGTAAAGGGCCTGACACTGGTTGGTCGTGTCATCAGCACCGGCAAGCAGCAGTTCAACAGCATGAATACGACGCACCTGCCTGCATGGTCACGTTTTGACCTTGGCGCGCGCTATACCTTCCTTGCGGCAAAGAAGCCACTGACCGCACGTTTTGAGGTCGATAACATCGGCAACCAGCGGTACTGGGCATCAGTTTACCAGAGTGATCTGGTCATGGGCGACCCCGAAACCTTCAAATTTTCGATTAGTGCTGATCTCTGATCCAAAAAAACTTGGGGCTGGCATAGGTAAGACAATAAAGGATTGATATGTCAGATAAAAGCACGTCGTCGCAGTCGGCTGCCTATCAGCATCCAAAAGCGCCTTCTGGAGCACTTCGTTGCGGGCACGTCCGCCCGAAGTGCCACCGAACTTATAGGCGTCAATCGTAATACAGCGACCCTGTATTATCGAAATTGCGAGAGGTCATCGCAGAACAGATTGCTCATGAGGCACCGGTCTCGGGTGAAATCGAAGTCGATGAAAGCTATTTCGGCGGACATCGCAAAGGAAAACGAGGCCGGGGCGCCGCCGGGAAAGTGGCCGTTTTCGGTCTGCTGAAATGGCACGGCCGTGTCCATGCCGTCATGATCCTCCATGCCGGACATCAGACGCTGATGTCGATCATTCGAAAGAAAGTACAGCCGGGCTCAATCGTTTACAGCGATTCCTGGCACGCTTACGACAAGCTGGATGTCTCGGAATTCCATCATGAACGCATTGATCACAGCAGGCATCTTGCCCTGGGTAGAAACCATATCAATGGCATCGAGAATTTCTGGAGCCAGGCAAAGCGGCATCTGCGGCGATATAATGGAATACCACGCAAGGACTTCCATCTCTTCCTGGGCGAGTACGAGTGGCGCTTCAACATCCGCTCACCTGCACAACTCGTGAAAATCCTCACTCAATGGGATAAACTGTCGGCGTGAACCGCCGTAAACAATGCTTACCTATGCCTGCCCCTATGATTTATACCTACAGGATCCTTATTTCCTGCTTACGGTATTTCATTTCCATCCTCGGGCAATGACCATTTCACCGTTGATTTCTCTTATCAGAAAATCAGGCACTCCACAATTTGCAGCGACCTCTTCCCACAAGCAAAGCGCACTGTCGACCGCATCAATAATCTTGTCTCTTCGAACAGGCTTGATGCCTGCAACCCGCGCGACTTCATTGATGGCAATTTTACCCGGGTGACGCCCATCACCAGCGATCGATATCGAATGCTCGCCACCAGGGCCGGCGGAAAACGACACATCATAGGCGGGAGCCAGCGACCACTCAGCAGCCGCATTCATGAGAAACGCGTGATTTCGAACATGATCGTCCCGGTTCAATGCCCGCACGTTAAATACCATACGTCGGAAAATTTCCTCGACGACATCAATCCGACCACACATGATTTTGGAAAGCTTGATGAGATCAACGTAATCAACCGCACCGTGCTGCATACCAGTATCAAGCAACCCCGCCACCGTGGACATATGCAAGCGGCCACGACCCGGACGATCAAACCGATCAGTGCCAAAAAATCGCTCTCTATTACCTTCCAGCGGGAACATTCGACAGACGTTGATGCCAGCTTCTTTCATAAGAATGCCGTAAGCGATCTCGGCTTCCACCGTCCCGATAGGATCAGATGATGCACGCCCTTTGATCAATACCTGAGTCCAGCCGGAAGCGAGCGGCAGACGGTGATCGCGCAAGGAATGCATATCATCATTGATCTGCGCGACAAACTTGGGCCGCGCGCCCTGACTGCCACCGGACATGACACGGAGCCGCGAAAGATCCGCTGCGGACGCACCATTCACCACTTGTGGTATGATCTCTTCGAACCAGCCCAGATCAATGCTCTCATTCGGAAGGCTGTCTGTTTCAGGGGCGTATGTCAGGGCCCCGCTACCATAGCGCCCGACATAAGCGAGGCGCTCGATATCTCCGATTGTGGTTCGGCTGATACCTCTCGCCGCAATTTCCCGATCAAGCAGGAGACGTCCCCAACCATCTGGGAGACTATCTTCAAACAGGGAAGGAAGACTTGCACCCCGACCGCTGTTTGGCCTCAACAACTGATCATATGACCGACAAAGCACCGGAGAGAGAGGAAGAGGACTTGCCGCAAATCCGGCATCCCACTCGAAAGCTATGCTTCGACGTTCAGGATCCCGGCCAAGCTGTCCCACCTGTAGAGGCTTTTCTCCATCACCGAAATCAAGCGCAACAGAAAGTCTTTCAATCATCGCGTCCTCTGCTTCGCTGCGCGTCGACGGAGTTGACTAAACTCATCCAGTTCATCCAGGGAAGAAGCCTCTGGCATGGGAAAAAGATCAGAAAAAGCGTCAAGTGTCCCGAGCGCCTCAGCTATTGCTAGCAG
>NZ_CADP01000023.1 GCF_000285295.1 Komagataeibacter europaeus LMG 18890
GAACCCGGACCACCGTGCCGTCGATCATCGCATATTCCATGTCGGCCTCGTCAGAGACCGCTTCAAAAAGCCGTTTGAAAACACCGGCTTTCATCCAGTCGCTGTAACGGGAATAGACCGAGTTCCAATGCCCGAAATACGTCGGAAGGTCCCGCCATGGGCTGCCGGTCCGGGCAATCCATAAGACCGCCTCGATAAAAAGACGGTTGTCCTGCCCGCTGCGCCCCCGATCCGTTTTCTTGCCAAGGCACAGCGGTTCCATTTTCGCCCATTGGGCGTCTGTCAGTACGAAGCGATCCATACGGATTTTGAATCACATTTGGTGACTTTGAAAAAGCACAATTCCCAACAGACCCCAAAAAGCTTCAGGAAACGCCGCCTTTCTGAACAAAGGTAACAGCCGGAAACCCTTGTGGTTTAGTGGCTGCCCTGTCCCTGCTTGCCATAGCTGACCTGGGTATCGGGCACGACAAAATGCTTGCCGTCATCGCTGCCGGACCCGTTATCATCGTCCCCGGCCTGATTGGGATCATACCCTGACGAGATCATCTGCATCGCCGCCGCATCGGGCGGGGTGTGATAGGCTTCGGTGGCGGTTTCATCAGTCGGGTCAGGCGGCGCGGGCAGATGCCGCGACAGCGGGCGCAGCGCGTCATCACGGGCGCGACTGGCATGCCGCGCCCCACCATGCGCGCCCAGCGGCGGCGGGGATTCATCCACATCGGCCGGATCATTATTGTCATCCTGCCCCCCGCTACAGGCGGCAAGGCAGGCCAGCAATCCGATCATCGCAAGACGCGGTTTCATTCCGGCTGCCCCCAATCCCCCATTTCCAGTTCCCATCCCGTACGCCGCCATGGGCGCGCACGGTCGGGAAACGATAGCCTGCCATAACGGGGCAGGCCAAGGGGATCAATGCTCGGCGCCGTCCTCATCGGGGCCGACCAGCATGGCTTCCGCCACGACACCCGCCTGCTCACGCACGCGGCGTTCGATATCGGCGGCCATTTCAGGGTGGTCACGCAGGAACTGCTTGGCGTTTTCACGCCCCTGCCCGATGCGCTGGCTGTCACAGGAGAACCACGCGCCGGACTTTTCAACAATGCCCGCCTTTACGCCAAGGTCGATCAGTTCACCGACCTTGCTGATCCCTTCGCCATACATGATGTCGAATTCGACCTGACGGAAGGGGGGGGCCATCTTGTTCTTGACCACTTTTACGCGCGTCTGGTTGCCCGTGACCTCGTCCTTGTCCTTGATCGAGCCGATACGACGGATGTCCATGCGCACGGATGCATAGAATTTCAGCGCGTTGCCACCCGTGGTGGTTTCGGGGCTGCCGAACATCACGCCGATCTTGAGCCGGATCTGGTTGAGGAAGATCAGCATGGTGTTGGAACGCGAGACGGAACCCGTCAGCTTGCGCAGCGCCTGGCTCATCAGGCGCGCATGCAGGCCCACATGGCTGTCGCCCATGTCGCCTTCCAGTTCCGCACGCGGCACGAGGGCGGCCACACTGTCGACCACCAGCACGTCAACCGCGCCGGAACGCACCAGCGTGTCGGCAATTTCCAGCGCCTGCTCACCCGCATCGGGCTGGCTGATCAGCAGGTTGTCGACATCCACCCCCAGCTTGCGGGCATAACCGGGGTCAAGCGCGTGCTCGGCGTCGATGAAGGCGCAGGTGCCCCCCTTGCGCTGGGCTTCCGCAATGGCGTGCAGCGCCATGGTGGTCTTGCCCGAGCTTTCGGGACCATAGATCTCGATGATACGGCCGCGCGGCAGGCCGCCAATTCCCAGGGCGATATCCAGACCCAGCGACCCGGTGGAAATCACGTCCACCTGCTCGGTCGGGCGTTCGCCCATGCGCATGATCGAACCCTTGCCAAACGCACGTTCGATCTGGCTCAAGGCCCCTTCCAGGGCCTTGCTTTTGTCTATACCCGGAGCCTGTGCCATCGTTGCCTACCCTGATGCTTGAGAAGATGAATTCCGAACGGGCATCCCGCCCTGCGCCACCTGTTGGAAACAGGCGGCAGGTCATGCAGGTCAATATGGAACAAAACAGGACCATTTACAATGGCCCCGTCCGCCTCCACCGGGAATAATAATGCCCGGCGGACCTGAAACCACGGCCTAGCGCGGCCCCATGGCCAGCCCCGCACCACGCGGGTCGGTTGCGGCGGTGCAGGTGCTGGCATCACCCGGCAGGCCATGCGGGCACGATACGGCATTGATGCGGCCCTGGGCCGTGACCGGATGGGCGTCGGGCGTCTGTCCCGCCAGTATCTGGCGCATGGCGATCCCCACGGCGGCGGCGGCGTCATTCTGGCCCGACCCGGCGGCCGCGGCGCGGAAGGCCCGGCCCTGGCTGGCGATGGCCGCCGTGAACAGCGGCAGCGGCAGGCGCGCGGGGGACGCGCCCAGCACGATACCGGTATTGCCCGCCATGCGCCCGGTGCCAAACAGGTTGTCCATGCTCAGGCTGCACGCCACGGCCATGCCCGAATGATCCACCACGGTGAACGAGGTCGAAGCCGGAAGCGAGGGCAACCCGCCGCCACTTCCGCCGCCGCCATTGACAAAGGCCTGCGCCCGGGCCGTCATGTCGTCACCCGTGCCACTGGCATGATTGCCGTTCTGCGCCCGCCACGCCGCGACACTGGCCTGCGCGCGCGTTGCCGCGTCGGACGAGGACGCGGCCCGGAACGCTACCGCGCTACCCAGGCCACCATCGGCCGGTGGCGGCAGGAAGGCGACCTGCGTTTCCCCGCTGCTCAGGCTCAGTGGCAGGCGTTCGGATGGAATGGCGCTACGCATGTCGGACATCTGCAATCCGCCGCCCGCGCCCTGGCTGCCCGCGACAAAGGACTGCCCCAGCGCACCATTATACAGATCGCCCACGCCCATGCTGCGGATCTGGTCCAGCGCACCGGAAAGATGGGTCTGCACCAGCGCATCCCCTTCCGCCAGCGCCTTGCCATCCGAACGGCTGAATACCGCGCGGATACCCGGATCGGCCAGCAGCGGCACCTGCACCGCGGCAAGGTCACCGGCCAGCTGCCGGCTGACATTGATGCCGTTGGCCGCCAGCGCGATCGCATCGGGCACCAGTTCCGAGAACGCGGCCGATCCATACTGCAGGTGCATGAGGTACAGCCCGCGCGCCAGCATCGGGACCGCGGCCGGACGGTCCGCATGTGGCATGTCGGGCGCTGTCACCGTGCCCGCCACGGGCAGGAACATGAAGGCGCGTCCCCCGTTCTGGTCACCCGGGCGGTAGGCAAGGCACGCCCCGCCCGAACCAAGCGATGCACGTGAAGGCAGCGTGACCGACAGCGCCAGCCCCATGGCCGTAGCCGCATCCGCCGCATTCCCGCCGCGTTGCAGGATATCGCGCCCGACCAGCGTTGCCTGCGGTTCATCCGACGAAACCGTGCCGATCAGCGCTCCGGGCGACGGACCGAACATATGCGACACAAGCCGCATGGGCGAATAACGGTGCCCGGCGCAACCGGCAACCGAGATGGCCAGAACAGCCGAAAGCGCCGTACGCATATACCGACGGGCGACAGGGGGGATCGAATGCTCAGGCACGCAGCGCTTCTCCAATGGGCAGGTCGGCTTTGATGAATTGAACGGATCGTTGCACGACCGCGCGATCATGGCAGACCCATCACGACTTAACGGCCTTACGGGCCGTCGGCAACAGGCAGCCTGCCCCGTTCCCCACCATCGCCCATTCCTTTCGTGTGCCCGATCATCTACAGACACATTATCCCGACATGACAACGGAGCAAACCCGTGACATTCATTTCCCCCCGCCGGTACCGCCCGCGCCTGCTGAACGCCCTGCTGGCCGCGGGGGCAATGACGGCTGTGGCCACCGCCGCACCCGGTGCGGGGCACGCGGCCGACAGCAGCAGCTTCACCCCGGCACAGCGTCAGGAAATCGTGGAAATCATGCGCAACGCGCTGAAAACCGATCCCACCATCCTGTCCGACGCGATCACGGCGCTGCGCAACAACGCCAGCGCCGCCCAGCAGAACGCGGCCCGCAATGCGCTGGAAAGCCATCGCGCCGACCTGCTGACGCCTGCCGCCAGTGATGCGATACTGGGCAATGCAACGGGACATACGACGGTTGTGGAATTCTATGACCCGCGCTGCCCCTACTGCCGCAAGGTGCTGCCCGACCTTGATCGCCTGACAAAGGAAGACAGGGACCTGCGGATCGTGGAAAAGGTCATTCCCGTGCTGGGACAGAACAGCCTGATCGCGTCACAGGCAATGGTGGCGGCCTTCGTCCAGGGCGGGCAGGCGGCCTATTTCCGCATGCAGGCGGCCATCATGAATGATTCCGTCACCCCGACAACCGACCGGATGCGCACACTGGCCACCCAGTCCGGGCTGAATGCCGCGACACTGGCCAGCGACATGAACAGCCCGAAGGTCACGGGCATCCTGCAGGCGAACATGGAACTCGCCCGCGCCATCGGGCTGGATGGCACGCCCACCTTCGTCTTCAATGCCCGCCAGATCATTCCGGGCGCCGTCAGCTATGACGAACTGAAAAAGGCGATTGCACAGAGCCGCTGACCCGCCAGCCAGACCGGAACCAGCGCCACGGCCATGCCGGGCGCGGACCCACGGCCCGGACCATGACGATCAGGCCATGGCGGCGACAGGCTGTGCGGCCAGGTCGTTGATGCGCAGCAGGTGAGACAGGGCCGTCACCATTTCGTCCATCATCTCATCCGTGTGGAACGGCCCCGGCGTCAGACGCAGGCGTTCGGTGCCACGCGGCACGGTGGGATAGTTGATGGGGGTGGCGTAGATCCCGTAATCGTTGAGCAGCCGGTCGCTCAGTTCACGGCAGCGCTGGGCGTCCCCCACCGGGATCGGCACGATGTGGCTTGGCGTCATGGTGAAGGGAATGCCCGCCCGGCGCAGCTTTTCGCGGAAGGTGTTGACGCGCTCGAACATGCGTTCGCGACGCCAGCCATCCTTGCGCACCAGCCGCACGCTGGCCNNNNGCCGCCACGACCGCAGGCGGCAGCGCGGTGGTGAAGATGAAGCCCGAAGCCGAAAGGCGCAGATATTCGACAATATCGCTGGTCGCGGTGATGTAGCCGCCATGCACGCCAAACCCCTTGGCCAGCGTGCCTTCGATAATGTCCACCTGGTCGGCCACGCCGTCGCGTTCGGACACGCCGCCGCCCTGATCCCCGTACAGGCCCACGGCATGCACTTCGTCCAGATAGGTGATGGCACCATACTTGCGCGCCAGCGCGCATGTCCCGGCGATGTCGGAAATGTCGCCGTCCATGGAATACACGCTTTCAAACGCGATCAGCTTGGGCACGTCCCTGGGTGCCGCGGCCAGCTTGGCTTCCAGGTCGGCAAGGTCATTATGTTCGTAAATGACGGTGGTCGAACCGCGCGCGCCCTTGATCCCCGCGATCATGGAGGCATGGTTCAGCCGGTCGGAAAAGCAGATCCAGCCGGGCATGCTGCTCAGGATCGTCTGCAGGGTCGCCTGGTTGGAGACATAGCCGGACACGAACAGGAGGCCCGCTTCCTTGCCATGCAGGTCGGCCATTTCGGCTTCCAGCGCGGTATGGACCGGGCTGGTGCCCGCGATGTTGCGCGTGCCGCCGGCGCCCGCGCCATGTTCGTGTATGGCCTGGATCGCGGCTTCGACCACTACGGGATCGACACCCATGCCCAGATAGTCGTTGGAGGACCAGACCACGACCTCCCGGTCCTGCGGGCAGGCCGGCGTTGACGGAGTGGCCTGTGTTTCCGGCTGGTCATACAGGGGATAACGTTCGGCCTGGCGTGCCAGTGGGGTGAACTGCCGGTATCGACCCTGCGCGCGGATATTCTCCAGCGCCGTCCGGCAGAACCGGAAGAACGGATGCCCATCCACTTGATTACTGGACACTGCTGCTTTTCTCCATGCACACCCCGGATCGTTCACGGGGTCTTCATTCATGATGGTCACCATGCGTTGGGTGACCCGCGCCGGGGGGATGATGTTCCCCTCACGCGGCGCTATCGCCGGGGGTTAACCGCCAGCGGACCACTCTTTATGGCATGATGGAGGCGGGAATTGCAAAACCGCATTGGACTACTCCGCGTAAATGCAGACCTGGGTTGCGCTGTTCGCGGGCACGCTGCGGGCATCCATTTCCGTCTGGCTGCCCCCTGCCCCCGCATCCATCACTGCCTGCAACACGGGCTGGCCATTGGCGTCCACCACTTTCTGCATGTCCGGCACGCTGCCATCGGCCCGGTCGGGCACGCTGACCACAATGGTGAACAGCGCATTGGGCTTGCGCGACAGGGCATCGGCCACGGCGGCGCGGACGGCGGGCTTCCACTGCGTATCGGGTGTTCCGGCCACGATCGTGACCAGCGCCGGGCGGTCCATGCCGGGCACCGGCGGCGGCGGGTGCTGCGGCAGGTTCGGCGGATCGCCCGCATGGCGGTTGAATGTCTTCTGGCTGACCAGCTTGCACCCGGCCATGACCGGCAGGCAGGCGACTGCGACAAGGACGGCACGGCGGACAGGGCGCGGATACGGACGGGACATGACCCCCTACCGATACAGTATCCCCCACCCGTGGCATAGTGGAACAATACCGCAATTGTTGCCGCCATCCGCGCGGCGCAGTAGTCATGCAGAAGCGGCCCCGACCGATCATACCCCGCCCCATGGACGATGCCGATGCCAGAAGACCAAGCCATTACGCTTCCCCTCGCGCCGCCGCATGCCGCCCCCGGCATGCCCCAGCGGCTGGCGACGGCGATCCGCCATGCCATTGGCACCCATGAACCCGATCCCCGCTACGCCCCGCATGCGCAGGTCATGGCCGATTTCTGCGCGGTGTTGTGGAGTCGCTTCCTGCGCTTCGACCCCGCCAGCCCCGAATGGCCGGACCGGGACCGCTTCGTGGTCTCCTCCCCACGATATCGTGTCCTGCCGCGCATCATGGCCGAACTGTCAGGCCAGACACCGCTGCCGCCGCGCATGGACGGACATGCCGCCGCCCACCATGACCGGCAGGCCTGCGGCCCCAGCGGACAGGGGCTGGGGGCCGCGATCGGCATGGCGCTGGCGGAACAGCACCTTGCGGCGCGGTTTGGCCGTTCGCTGGTCAATCACCGTATCTGGGGGCTGGGCTGCTGGACGGAACTTTCCACCGGTGTGGCGCTGGAAAGTGCGGCACTTGCGGGCCAGATGGGGCTGGACCGCGTCACGCTGGTCGTCGGCCTGTGGTCAGGCGAGCGCGAAGCCGTGGACGCCATCCTGCCGCGCTACAGCGCATCGGGCTGGTCGGTCAGGAAGGTGAACGCAGGTAGCCCCGAACAGATCGCGGCCGCCATCACGTCATCGCAGCGAACGCACAAGCCCTGCCTGATCGCCTGTATCGCGGCGCCCGAAACCGATCCGCCACCGCCCTTCGTCGATGATCCGGGCCTGTGGGCGGGGGCCGCGCGCCGGGGGGCCAGTGCGCGGCGTTCGTGGCTGCGCAGGCTGCTCAAAGACCGGCAGAAAGCCGAATTCGAACGCATGGCCCGCAACCAGCGTCCCGCCTTCTGGCAACCCGACTGGCAGCGGTCATGGCGGGAACACGGCAGCGCGGTCGCACGTGTCTCCACCACCTTCGCGGCACGGCGGGGGCTCGAGACGCTGCATGAACTCCTGCCCGAACTGACATGCCTGCGTTCACGTCGCGGCATGCTGGCCGACCTGCCCGCCAGCCGCCGCAGTAGCGGCGAAATGGATCTGTCATGCGGGACGCAGGTGCATGGCATGGCGGCACTGCTCAATGGCATTGCCATGCATGACGGGCGGCTGGCGTTCGGCACATCGACCATCATCGCGGTGGACCGCATGCGTCCCGCCCTGCGCTATGCCGCCATGACGGACCTGCAGGTGATCTACCTGCTGACCGATGACGACCTGCGACGCGGCGACGGGGGCGGCGGCCAGCCGGTGGAACAGCTGGCCAGCCTGCGCGCCATGCCCAATGTCGCGGTTTTCCGCCCCGCCGACCACCGCGAGACCATGGAATGCATGGAACTGGCATTGCGGCGGACCAGCGGGCCAAGCCTGCTGACGCTGGAATCGGCCCCCGCGCTGGCAACTTCCACGGCACCCGAACGTGAACAGCACGGGCTGACCAACCTGTGCGCGCGGGGCGGGTATGTGCTGGCCGAAGCCGAAGGCGCGCGGCAGGTCACGCTGATCGCCACGGGGCATGAGGCGATACTGGCGCTGGCGGCGCGCAAACTGCTGCGGGAGGCGGGAATTGCCGCGGCTGTCGTCTCCCTTCCGTGCTGGGAACTGTTCGCCGTGCAAAAAATGACGTATCGTGCCGCCGTGCTGGGAACGGCACCCCGGATCGGAATAGAGGCCGCTTCAGGGTTTGGATGGGAACGATGGCTTGGAACGGACGGGCTGTTTGTCGGCATTGATGGATTCGGGGCGCCTTCCACCCCCGACCAGCCGGACAGCGCGGCCGACATCACGCCAGAACGGATCTGCCGCGACGCATTGCGTCTGGTCCGCCCCCCATCCGACGCCCTGGTTGAAACCACGGGAGGAAACGGCGCGCCGTCCGGGATGGCATCGGTCGATGCCAGTGTGTGAAATGTCTGACCTTACGGAGAAAATAAGAAAATGGCTGTCAAAGTCGCAATAAACGGTTTCGGTCGCATTGGTCGCCTTGTACTGCGTGGCATTATCGAAAGCGGGCGCACCGATGTCGTGCCCGTGGCCATCAATGACCTCGGCAGCGTGGCAGACAACGCACACCTGCTGTCGTATGACAGCGTGCATGGCCGCTTTCCCGCCGATGTAAAGGTGGATGGCAACCAGATCATCATCACCGCCAATGGCCGCACCTATGATCCCATCACCGTCTCGGCCGAGGCCGACCCGACGAAGGTGCCCTTCCGGGGCGTGGACGTGGCGCTGGAATGCACGGGCCGCTTCACCGACAAGGAAAAGGCCACCCAACTGATCAAGGCGGGCGCGCGCAAGGTGATCGTGTCCGCCCCCGCGTCGGGCGTGGACGCCACCATCGTGTTCGGCGTGAACCAGGATGTGCTGACACCCGACATGACCGTCATTTCCAACGCGTCATGCACCACCAACTGCCTGGCCCCGGTGGCCAAGGTGCTGGACGACACGTTCGGCATCGAATGCGGCTACATGGTCACCATCCATTCCTATACCGGCGACCAGCGCACGGTGGACACGCTGCACAAGGACCTGCGCCGCGCACGCGGGGCGGCGCTGAACATGATCCCGACCTCCACCGGGGCCGCGCGCGCCGTGGGGCTGGTGCTGCCGCACCTGAAGGGCCGGCTGGACGGCACCGCCATTCGCGTGCCCACGCCCAATGTCTCGCTCGTCTCGCTGGATTTCGTGCCCAAAAAAGCCCCGGCCTCGGTCGAGGAAGTGAACGAGGCCCTGCTCAGGGCATCCGAGTCCGGGCCGCTGAAGGGCATCCTCGCCTACAACACCGCGCCGCTGGTCAGCACGGATTTCAACCACTCCCCCGCGTCTTCCACCTTTGACGCGACCCAGACCGCCGTGATCGACGGTGGCAGGCTGGTGCGCATCTGCAGCTGGTATGACAATGAATGGGGCTTCTCCAACCGCATGGCCGACACGGCTGCCGTATTCGGGGCACTGTAATGGGCGCAACATCCTTCAGGACGCTGGATGACCTTGATGCCACGGGCAAGAAGGTTCTCCTGCGCGCCGATCTGAACGTTCCGGTCAGGAACGCCCAGATCGCCGATGCAACCCGCATCCTGCGCCTGCTGCCCACCATACAGGAACTGGCGCAGAAGGGGGCGAAGGTGATTGTCGTCAGTCACTTCGACCGCCCCAAGGGCAAGCCCGTGCCGGAAATGTCGCTTGGCCCGATCGCCGATGCGCTGGGCGATGCGCTGGGCCGTCCGGTCACCTTTGTCGATGACTGTATCGGCCCGAAGGTGCAGCAGGCGGTGGACGCGATGCAGGACGGGGATGTCGTGGTGCTGGAAAACACCCGCTTCTACCCCGGTGAGGAACAGAACGATCCCGCGCTGGCGAAGGAATTCGCATCACTGGCCGACTATTACGTCAACGATGCGTTTTCCGCCGCCCATCGCGCCCATGCCTCGACCGAGGGGGTGGCCCGCCTGCTGCCATCCTTTGCCGGGCGGTTGATGGAAACGGAACTCAACGCGCTTAACATCGCGCTGGAAAACCCCGCCCGTCCGGTTGGGGCCATCGTGGGCGGGTCCAAGATTTCCACCAAGCTGGACCTGATCGGCAACCTGCTGGCCAAGGTGGACATGCTGATCATCGGTGGCGCGATGGCCAACACGTTCCTTGCGGCACAGGGGGTGAATGTGGGCCGGTCGCTGCAGGAAGCGGACATGCACGACACCGCGCGCGACATCCTTGCGAAAGCAAAGGAAAAGGGTTGCGAGATCGTGCTGCCGGTTGACGCCGTGACCGCAACGGACTTCAGGGCCGATGTGCCGACCCGCACCGTGCCCGTCACCGCCATTCCCGATGATGCGATGATGCTGGATGTCGGGCCGGAAACGGTCAGGCTGATCGAGCAGAAGATCGCGACGCTGAAAACACTGGTCTGGAACGGCCCGCTGGGCGCGTTCGAGATCACGCCGTTTGACGCCGCGACCAATGCGGTGGCGCGCGACGTGGCGCGCCTGACCGATTCCGGCGCGCTGAAAAGCATCGCGGGTGGCGGGGATACGGTTTCCGCCCTGCGTCATGCGGGGGTGGAGAAGCATATCTCCTACATTTCCAGCGCGGGCGGGGCCTTCCTTGAATGGATGGAAGGCAAGACGCTGCCGGGCATCATGGCGCTGGAAAACATCTTTGAACGCGCGCTGCCGATCTGAGGAAAAGTAACCAAAGTTTCCGGGTGCCGCCTTTTTTCAAAAAGGCGGCGTTCCCTGAGGCTTTTTTCAGGTCAGGGACCATCCCGTGGGGTGGTCCCTTTTTTCATGCCGGGATGGTTCTGCGAAATCAGCCCTGCTGTTGCGGGTGTTCCGCCCCGGACGGAGGCGCTTCGGCATCTTCCGCCTGATCTTCGACGGGCCTGTCGTCGCGTTCGATGACCTTGATCGAATCGCCAACCAGCCCTTTGGCGAACGCCTCGGCAGAGAACGGGCGCAGGTCATCGGCCTGTTCGCCCACGCCCACCAGATGCACCGGCAGGCCGAACGCATCGGCCAGTGCAACCACGATCCCGCCACGGGCCGAACCGTCCAGCTTGGTCACGACCAGCCCGGTCACATTGACCAGTTCCTTGAATACCCGCACCTGTTCCACCGCGTTCTGCCCCGTGGTGGCGTCCAGCACCAGCAGCACGGAATGGGGTGCGGTTTCGTCAAACTTGCGCATGACGCGGATGATCTTGGCCAGTTCCTCCATCAGCGCGCTCTTGTTATGCAGGCGGCCCGCCGTGTCGACCAGCAGCAGGTCGGCCTTTTCCGCCGTGGCGCGCTTCAGCGCCTCGAACGCCAGTCCCGCCGCATCGGCGTTGGGCTTTCCCGCAATGACGGGCGCACCCGTGCGCTCGCCCCATACCTGCAACTGTTCGACGGCTGCGGCGCGGAAGGTATCGCCCGCGACCATCATCACCTTCTTGCCCTGTTCACCATAGAAACGGGCCATCTTGCCGATGGTGGTGGTCTTGCCGGTGCCATTCACCCCCACCACCAGCACCACATGCGGCCGGTGCTTCGGGTCGGGTTCAAACGGGATGGCGACGGGCTGAAGGATGGTGGCGATTTCTTCCGCCAATGCCTGGCGCACTTCCTCATCCGTCACTTCCTTGCCGAACTTGGAACGGCGGAAGGATTCAATCACCTTTTCCGCCACGCTGGGCCCAAGGTCGGCGGAGATCAGCAGGTCCTCAAGATCCTCCAGCGCCTGGTCATCCAGCTTGCGCCGGGTAAAGACCGCGCTCAGCCCGCCGCTGAGTTTCTGTGTGGAGCGCGACAGCCCCGCCTTGAGACGTGAGAAAAAACCAAGTGCCATGTCAGAGAATTTCCGCAACCAGTCCGTTATCGTCAACCGCCACCGGGCGCACCGTTTCAATGCGTCCGGCCACGGACACCGCGCCATCCACCAGCCTTACCGGGGCGAATTCCTCGCTATGTCCCGCCGTGTCCGTTTCCATCAGCACCCGTAGTGCGCGGCCCACAAGGCGCGCATGGAAATCACGCGCCGCCCGTGCGCCCGCCGCCCGCAGGCGGGCCGCGCGCGCCTTGCGTTGTGGCACGGCAATGGCGGGCATGCGGGCCGCCGGCGTGCCCGGTCGCTCACTATAGGGAAAGACGTGCAGGTAAGGCAGGGCGTTCGCACGCACGAAATCAAGTGTCTGTTCAAACAGTTCCTCGTCCTCGGTCGGGAAACCGGCGATGATGTCCGCCCCGATGCCGATATCGGGCCGCAGCGCCCGCGCCCGCGCCACCACGGCCTGCGCATCCGCCGTCAGGTGGCGGCGCTTCATGCGCTTGAGGATGATGTCACTCCCCGCCTGCAGCGACAGGTGCAGGTAAGGCATGAAACGCGGTTCGTTTTCCAGCAGTTTCCATATATCCGCGTCAATCTCCACCGGATCGACCGAGGACAGGCGCAGCCGCTCCAGTTCGGGCACCAGGGCCAGCAGCCTGCGGCACAACTGCCCCAGCGGCGGCCTGCCCGGCAGGTCATCCCCCCAAGAGGTAATGTCCACGCCCGTCAGCACCACCTCCCGGTAGCCCGATTGCACCAGCGCGCGCACCTGTTCCACTACCGCGCCAACGGGGACCGAACGCGATGGCCCGCGCCCGAAGGGAATGATGCAGAAGGTACAACGGTGGTCACAGCCCTGCTGCACTTCCACGAACGCGCGGGTGCGACCGGCGAATTCGGTCACAAGGTGCGGCGCGGTTTCACGCGCGGCCATGATGTCGGACACGGCATTGCCCTGCCCCAGCGCCATCTCGCTCCAGCTTGCGGCGTCCAGCTTTTCGCGATTGCCCAGCACGCGGGTCACGCCGGGCAATGCCGCCCAGCGGTCCGGATCGATCTGGGCGGCGCAGCCCGTGACCACGATGCGCGCGTCGGGCCGGTCACGATGGGCGCGGCGCACGGCCTGCCGGGCCTGGCGCTCGGCCTCCCCCGTGACCGCGCAGGTGTTCACGATCACCACATTATCCAGCGCGGCGGCGTGATTGCGCATCACCTCGCTTTCATATGTATTGAGGCGACAGCCGAAGGTCAGGATTTCCGGCTTCTTCATCGGGGGTAGTCTTCCGGGTTGAACGTGCCCGTGAAACTGGTTTCCGCGGGGCCGGTCATCAACACATGGCCATCGCTTTCGCGCCACGTAATGGTCAGTTCGCCGCCATCCATCGCCACGGTACAGGTCCGGTCCACCAGCCCGCGCCGCACGGCATTGACCACGGCGGCACACGCGCCCGACCCGCAGGCCCGCGTCAGGCCGCTGCCACGTTCCCATACCCGCAGCCGCATGGCGTCACGGCCCGTCACATGGGCAAACCCGATATTGGCGCGTTCAGGGAACAGGGGATGATGTTCCAGTTCCGGCCCCGCCACGCATGGATCCATCGCATCGGCACCGGACATGAAAAAGGTCGCATGCGGGTTGCCCATGGACACGGCCGCCGGATCACCCGCAATGGGCAGGTGCAGCGTGTCCATCGGTCCGGACAGCGGCACATCCGCCCAGTCCGGCGCGGGTGTTCCCATATCCACCGTGACCAGGCCGGGGCGGATAATGGTGGCATGCAGCACGCCCGCGCGGGTCTGCAGCCCGACGTGATCCTGCCCCGTCTCATGCGCCACAAGATCGGCAATGCAGCGCGAGGCATTGCCGCACGCCCCCGATTCCGTGCCGTCGGCGTTGAAGAAGCGCACGAATACATCCGCGCCTTCCGCACAGGCGGGGCGCAGGGTCACGAACTGATCGCAGCCGATGCCGGTATGGCGGTCGGATAATGCGGCAATGCGGGCAGGTGTCAGGTCATGGCGGTGGACACGTTCATCCACCACCACAAAATCATTGCCCAGCCCATGCATCTTGAGAAAACCGGTCATCATCCGTCCTGTATAGGGCCAACCCATCCATATATGCGAGCGGGATGGCACCCCGCGCCAGGCCTTGCAAGCCCGATCAGAGAAAACGCCCCGGCCGGCCGCGCTGCAGCACCTCGATCCTGTAGCCATCCGGGTCGGTAATGAAGAAGAACCGCCCCACGAACCGCTCCCCGCACGACATGTCCTTTACCGCCAGCGGCGACAGGCCCGCAGCCGCAAGACGGGCATGTTCCGCGTCCACATCCGCAACCGACACCGCCAGGTGGCCATAGCCATCACCCAGGTCATAGGGCGTCGTGCGATCGTGGTTGACGGTCAGTTCCAGCTCGAACGTCTGTTCGTCATTGGACAGGTAGATAAGGGTGAAAGTATCGAAAACAAGCCGGTCGGCCACCTTCAGGCCAAAAGCCGTATCATAGAATGCAAGGCTCGCGGCTTCATCACGCACGCGGATCATCGAATGGATCATACGGGCCATTCTGCTTTTCTCCTGTTCCCCATGGCGGAGCGCGTGATAATACGCCCACCGCACATGGCGTTGTTACTTCCGTACTGTCTGGCACATTCATGAACGACCTGCACGGGTTCCACCCGCATTCCTTCACAGTCGCCTCGACTGAATCCGATACGGCATTCCATTCCCGCAGGCCGGCCGGACCCATGCTGGACCAGGGGGCGCTTACGGCCATTACCGCGCTGTACCGCACGCTGCTGCCCGAAGATGGCAATATCCTCGACATCATGGCCGGACCGGACAGCCACCTGCCGCCCGACATGGAATTCGACAGCGTGATCGGCATAGGCGTCAACACGCAGGCGCTGGACAGCAATCCGCGCCTGACCGACCGTGTGGTGGAAGACATAAACGAAACGCCCGACCTGCCACTGGCGGATGAAAGCATGGATGCCGCCCTGCTGTGCGACGTGGTGCCCTATCTGCGCCAGCCGACGCAGGTCTTTCGCGACATTGCCCGCGTGCTGCAACCCGGCGGCCTGATCATCATTACATTCGGTGACCGCTTCATCCCGCAGAAGGCCACGGCCCTGTGGCAGGCGCTTGATGAAGGGGACCGCCGCCGCATGCTGTCAATCCTGCTGCAGCGCGCCGGTTTTGGCCCGGTGGACAATGGCAATGTCACCCCTGCGCCCGAGGACCTGTTCTGGCATGACGCCGTTCACGCCATGACGGCGCGCCGTCCTGACATTTTGTAACATTAGATCAATAATACGACCCTGTGCCGTTATATTATCATGCTGATACACAGCGCAGGCCAGTGGGTGGGCCGATATTAAAAGAAATTATCATTTACCCCTTTATCTGGAAATGTTTTGACATATATTCTGTGAAACCTGATTTGGGGCCCCCTGACAATACATGCGGATTCCGTCCTTTTCCATAACCCGGCATGTGCGTCTGTCGCACGTGCTGTTGGTGTGTTCCGTTCTGGCCCCCCTGCCCGTCTGGGCCGATGAAGATCCAGAATCACTGGATATCATGGAACGCCAGATGGAACAGTTGCAGCAGCAGCAGATGGCGCTACAGAAAAGCCTGCAGGCCATGCGCCAGCAGATCATCCAGCACCGCGCCCAGATGGGTGGCACGGCGGCCCATGGCGGCCACCCGCTGGAGGTCACGGGGTCGGGCGGGCATGTACACGGCGGCTGGACGCCGGTGGAAGGGCACAGCCCCGCACCGTCCCAGACGGCGGGGATCGCCTCCATGGCGCGCCCGCATATCGGCGGCCATTCCGACCCGGTATCCGAACTGGGCGACCAGCCGACCTATGAATCGGTCGTGGCGCACCGTGAGGAAGACCTGATTTCCCACATGGCCAACAATAATGTCGGCCCGCATAACCGCGAAACGGTGGGCGCGCAGTCGGCAGGCGCGCTGGGCAGCAAGGTGTTCCACCTTGGTCCCGTGTCCATCATCCTTGGCGGTTTCTTCGATGCGGCAGCGATGGTGGAAAACCGGCAGGTTTCATCGGGCATCTTCAATTACTGGAACGCGATCCCCTTCCGCGACAGCTCGAATTTCCACACCACCAACTTCAATGGGGATGCGCGGTATTCGCGCTTCTCGCTCATGGCGCGGGGACAGCTCAACCCGCACCTGACGGTGGCGGGGTTCGTGGAAACGGATTTTGGCGCGAGTGCCGAAACCACCAACCCGTATGAAAGCAATTCCTACGTGCCCCGGCTGCGGCAGGCTTACCTGACGCTGGATGATTCGCACGCCAACATGCATTTCCTGATCGGTCAGGCCTGGACCATGCTGACGCCTGACCGCGTGGGCATCGTGCCGCGACAGGAAAGCCTGCCCGAAACAATCGAATCCTCCATCCTCGCCGGACAGACATGGTCGCGGCAGTGGCAGGTGCGCGTGGTCAAGGATTTCATGAACCATCGCGTCTGGACGGGTTTCTCGATTGAAAACCCGGCCACCATCTATGACACGACCGGCTTCTCCGCTTCGGGGGATAACGGGGAATACAGCCTGCCGGGCAGCGGCAACTATGCCAAGGTCGGCTCGAACGGTGTGGGGCTGACCAGTTCCACCACCAACTATTCCAACGAAATCGCCCCCGACATCATCGGCAAGGTGGCATGGGACCCGACATGGGGCCATTACGAAATCGAGGGACTGCTGCACTTCCCCCACGACCGTTCCGTCATCAATGGCACGGGCCAGAACCATACCGCCATTGCATGGGGGGCTGGTGGGTCGATGATCCTGCCAGTCATTCCGCACAAGCTGGAAGTGCGGCTGGCGGGACTGGCGGGCCGGGGCATTGGCCGCTACGGCTCGGTCCTGCTGCCTGACGCCACGTTGCGGGCCAATGGCGCGCCGGCCCTGCTGTCCAGCGCGCAGACAACCGCGGGCGTGATCGCGCACCCGAACAAGGTCCTGGACGTCTATGGCTATTTCGGCATGCAGCGTTCAGGCCGCAGCTATTTTGATTCGGATGGGCAGGCCTATGGCTATGGCAACCCCATGGCGAACAATACCGGGTGCGAGACGGAAACCTCCGATGCGGTCAGCGCCGCCCTGGGCAACTGCACCGCCAACATCCGTTCGGTGGAGGAATTCACCATCGGCGCATGGTACCGCTTCATCCACGGCCAGTACGGCACGGTGCAGGCGGGCACGCAGCTGGCCTATTCGCGCGTGCATACATGGGGCGGCATGGGTGGCGCGCCGACAACCAGCCTGAGCGAAATCTTCTTTGACTTCCGCTACCTGCCATTCCAGTAATCCCCCCTTGCGGTGGGGGATATTGCGTCCGGCATGGAAAAGGAGGATGGTGGCCCGCAATCAGGAATGATGGAAAGGCCAGCGCTCATGTCAATCAGGTTACGGCACTTGGTTCTGCTGGGCGTATTATGTGCCCCTGTCGTGCCGGGTGTGGCAATGGCCGACGGGGGACATGCCGACGCTGGCAACGAAGACCCCGGCGAGGCCTCGCAGCGCCATTTTTCCATGCATCAGCTTTCCAAGAAGCCGCCGCTGCCACGGCTGCACATGGATTACAGCCAGTACCGCTACATCCCGCCGGGTGACAAGATCAAGGAACAGCCGGACCTGAACCGCCTGCTGTTCTGGACCCCCACGGGGGAACCGGACGGCTATGCGGAACGACGCGGCACCGCCGTCCTGTATTATGACCGGACCGGCAAGGCCGTGCGTGTCGAT
Organism: Komagataeibacter europaeus LMG 18890; assembly: GCF_000285295.1. Taxonomy (GTDB): domain Bacteria; phylum Pseudomonadota; class Alphaproteobacteria; order Acetobacterales; family Acetobacteraceae; genus Komagataeibacter; species Komagataeibacter europaeus. The sequence goes on from NZ_CADP01000023.1 coordinate 17,844, forward strand.
ACCAACCCGTACGGCCGCTAAAAGACTGTCTGGAAAACAATAAACGTTTTTGGGCGCCACCTTTTTTCAAACAGGTGACGTTTCCCGAAGCGTTTTGAAAAAAGCTTCACCAGAAACTTTCTTCAGTTTTTTTCCCGCTCCTGTGGCGCATAAAGCTGATCCAGCATGGGCGGCGCCAGCAGGGATGCGGCCGGTCCATCCGCCATGACCCGGCCATGACGCAGCAGGATGGCCCGATCGAATATGCCCGCAGCCTGAACCGGGTCATGCGTGGTGGCGACAATGGCGCGGCCCTGTGCCGACAGCCGGCGCAGCAGGGCGTACAGCCGCTGTTTCTGCCCGTAATCAAGACCGGTTTCCGGTTCATCCAGAATCAGGACCTGCCCCCCCTGCGCCAGCGCACGGGCCAGCAGCACGGCCTGCCGTTCCCCGCCGGACAGTTCGGTATAGGGCCGCGCGGCAAGATGGGTGATCGACAGTTGCGCCAGCGCATGCGCTACCGCTTCACGATCGCGTTCATGCAGCGTGGGCGCAAACGGCGTTTCCGCCAGTCGTCCCATGCCCACGATATCACGCACGCTATAGGGGAACAGCGGCACATGCCCCTGCGGTACATAGGCGATGCGGCGCGCGATGTCCCGCCGGGACCAGTCCGCCATGGGCCTGCCATCCAGCCAGACCCGGCCTGAATCCGGGCGGGCAAGACCCAGCAGCAGGCGCAGCAGCGTGGTCTTGCCCGCGCCATTTGGCCCCAGCAGGGCCGTCATCTCACCCGTGCGGATATCCAGCGAGACATCATGCAGCACCGTGCGATGTCCCCGGTGGAAACCCGCATGGTCCACCCGCAGGATGGCGCTGCCCCCACTCATGCCCGCCACCCGCGCCGCAACAGCGGCAGCACCGCGACAAACACCACCACCCCCAGCAGGTCGGCAATCAGGCCCACGGGAATTTCCTCCGCCGACAGGGTGCGCGCCAGGTCATCACAGACCAGCAGGAACATCGCCCCCACGCAGGCACTGACCGGCAGCACGCGCATGTTGCATGGCCCGACCAGCAGGCGCGCGACATGGGGCACAACCAGCCCGACCCAGCCAATCATGCCCGCGACCGCGACCGTCATGGCCGCCAGCACCGTAGCCCCGCCAATCACCCCGTATCGCAGCGCCATGACCGGTATGCCCAGCGTGCGCGCTTCCTCATCGCCCATGGCAAGCCCGTCCAGCATCCGCCCACATGCCGACAGCAGTACGATCCCCATCACCACCGGCCCCACCAGCACGACCAGCGCCTGCGGTGTCACCTGCGTCAGGCTGCCCAGCAGCCAGAATACGATATCGGGCAACTGGTTCTGCGGGTCCGCCACGTATTTGAGCAGCGACAGCAGCGCCGTAAACAGCGCCGAACTGATCAGCCCGCCGAATATCAGCATCAGCATGGACGTCGCATCAAACATCTGCGCCACCCCCACCCCGAACGCCACCGCCGCCAGACCGCCAAGGAAGGACAGGGCGGCCACACCGGCATGGCCCATGCCCCATACAATACCCAGCGCCGCCCCCATGCCGGCACCCGCCAGCACGCCAAGCAGGCCGGGAGAGACCAGCGGATTACGAAACACCGCCTGGTACGCAGCCCCCGCCACCGACAGCGCCGCCCCCACGCACATCGCCCCCCCGATCCGGGGCAGGCGCGCGCCAAACAGGACGGTATGCACCATATCGCCCTGCGCCGGGACATGCCCCACCGTCAGCAGGGCATGCAGCACCTGCCCCGGCTGCAACGGGAAGCGCCCGATACATGCCGACAGCAGCGCCAGCACCAGCAGGCCCACCACACACAGGCACCCGACCACGCGCGCGCGCAGGTTCACGGCGTCCTGTCCGCCACGGGTTCGGGTGGCTGCCCCGCAAGAATGCGGGCCGCGTCCTGTGCACTCAGGGCATAATGGAAATAGGTATCGTAGAATTCACGTGTCAGGGTCAGCGGGTCCACATCGGCAAACCGGTCGGGGTGCAGGGTCCTGGCAGCCCAGCTGATCTGCAGCGGCAGTTCGCTGCCATACCGGTCCCACGGGAAAACACCCGACGGGTTGTTATGCACCCTGCCCTCCCGCACCGCGCGCAGGCGCTGCCACACGCCGCCATTGGCCGCCGGGTCCAGCGTGCCGCAATCCGGGCCAAGGATGATGACATCCGGGTCCCATGCCGCCACCTGCTCGACCGAAACCGGCTTCATGTTGCCGCTTACGCCCTGCGCGGCGTTGCGGCCACCGGCAAGGGTGATCCATTCATCGACAATGCTGTCCGCACCATCAACCTTCAGCGGGTGCAGCGACTGGATATGCAGCACGCGCGGGCGCTGGGCGTCGGACAGGCCGGACAGCCTGTCGCGCGCGTCATTGACGGTCTGCAGCATCATGGTGCGGTAACGGGTGGCAGTCACATGCGCCTGTTCCGTGCCCAGGGCGGCCGCCGTCATGTCCATGACCCGCAGCAATCCGTCCACGTCATGGAATGCGGAAACAAGGGTTGGCACCCCGACCCCACGGAACGCCGCGATGGCAGCCGAGGCATCTGGCATGAATACAAGGTCCACCCGGTCCCGCAGCAGGGTTTCGGCATTGACCTGCGGGCCATTGACCACCTGTGCCTGATACAGGGTGGGAAAGACCTTGTACATCCACGGGCGTGCCTGCGGGCGGTCCACGGTCATGACAATCTGCCGTGCGCCGCCCAGCATCAGCACCAGTTCGTTATGGGCGAACCACAGGTCGGCAATCCGCGCGGGATGGTCGGGCACGGACTGGGCAACGCCCGCCATGTCCGTCACCTCGCGCGCCATGGCGGGCGACAGGATGGGGCCACCTGCCGCAATCATGCACGCCAGTGCCCCGATGCCCAGCCTGCGTCTGCCAATCTTCACCGTGCTGTCCCCTTCCATGGTCCAACGTATTATATCGAAACAGATATATACATGAACCACCGGGACGCAATCAGCCCCGGGGGCAGGCCTGCCGACAGACCACCCCGAAAGAAGGCTGAAAATAACGGAAGTTTTCGGATGACGTTTTTTGCAAAAAGCTTCCGGGAACGCCGCCTTCCTGAAAAAAAGACGGCACCCGAAAACTTCTTTTATTTCCGGTCAACCCATTATCCTGAAATGCCCCTAACCAGCATAGGTGCTGATATCAGGGCACGAACAGACAAGGTTGCGATCCCCATAGGCATTGTCCAGCCGGTTGACCGGGGACCAGTATTTGCTGGCTGGCGCCACGGCGCCCGGCAGGCTGGCCTGCGCACGGTCATAGACATGGGCCCAGTCCGGGTCAGTCACGTCACGCACGGTGTGCGGGGCGTGGCGCAGGGGGCTGTCGTCGATGGTCAGTTCGCCATTTTCAACCGCCATGATTTCGGCGCGGATGGCGATCATCGCATCACAGAAGCGGTCCAGTTCGGTCCGGCTTTCGGATTCGGTGGGTTCGATCATGAACGTGCCCGCAACCGGAAAACTGACGGTCGGCGCATGGAAGCCATGGTCGATCAGGCGTTTGGCGATATCATCCACCGTAACCCCGACCTTGTCCTTCAGCGGGCGCAGGTCGATGATGCATTCATGCGCGACCCGCCCGTTCGCACCCCGGTACAACACCGGATAATGCGCCGAAAGCCGCGTTGCGATGTAGTTGGAGTTCAGGATTGCGACCTCGGTCGCACGCTTCAGCCCCGCATCGCCCATCATGACCATGTACATCCACGAAATGGGCAGCACATCGGCAGACCCGAAGGGAGCAGCCGAAATGGCGTTGGCCGCGCCAAGCTGCGGCGCACCGGGCAGGTAGGGGGCAAGATGCGCGCCCACCCCGATCGGTCCCATGCCCGGACCACCCCCGCCATGCGGGATGCAGAAGGTCTTGTGCAGGTTGAAATGGCTGACATCACCGCCATACACGCCCGGTTGCGCCAGCCCCACCTGCGCATTCAGGTTCGCACCATCGACATAGACCTGTCCGCCCGCCGCATGCACCAGCGCACAGATCTCGCGCACGTTGTCCTCGAACACGCCATGGGTGGAGGGATAGGTGATCATGATCGCGGCAAGCTGGTCGGCATGTTTCGCGATCTTCGCCTTCAGGTCGTCAATATCGACATTGCCCTGCGGATCGCACGCCACCACCACAATACGCATGCCCGCCATCTGGGCCGATGCGGGATTGGTGCCATGGGCCGATGCCGGGATCAGGCACACGTCACGCCCCACATCGCCACGCCCGCGGTGGTACCCACGGATGGCCATGAGCCCCGCGAATTCCCCCTGCGCGCCGGAATTGGGCTGGAGCGAGACGGCGACATAACCGCTGATCCGGCACAGCATCCGTTCAAGATCGGCAAACAGCCGAGCATAGCCCCGCATCTGGTCCGCAGGTGCGAAGGGATGGATATTGCAGAATTCCGGCCACGTGATGGGCAGCATTTCCGCCGTGGCGTTCAGCTTCATGGTGCATGAACCCAGCGGGATCATGGACCGGTCCAGCGCCAGGTCACGGTCGGCAAGACGGCGCAGGTAGCGCAGCATGTCGGTTTCCGACCGGCAGGCGGAAAAGATGGGCTGCGTCAGCATGTTACCCGTGCGGGCAAGGCCCACGGGAATGGGGCTGCCGACCGCGGCAAGGCCGGCCTCGACCCCGGCCACTCCTGCGCCGTCGCCACTGACGCTGGTCCAGACCGCGCGCACCGTGTCCGGCGTGGAGGTCTCATCCAGACTGATGCCCACATGGGTCGCATCGACCCGGCGCAGGTTCATGCCCGCATCCAGCGCGCGCGCCATCACGGCGTCCGTCTCCGTGCCGGTTGCAACCGTGACCGTGTCAAAGAACGCCGTTGTCACCACCTTCGCCCCCAGCGCGCGCAGGCCGGCGGCCATGATGGTGGCCAGCCTGTGGATGCGCGTGGCGATGGCCCTCAGTCCCGCCGGGCCATGGTACAGCGCATACATGGACGACACGATGGCGGGCAGCGCCTGTGCGGTGCAGATGTTCGATGTCGCCTTTTCACGGCGGATATGCTGCTCACGCGTCTGCAGCGCCAGACGGTAGGCGGGATTGCCGCGCGAATCGATGGATACACCCACGATCCGCCCCGGAATGTTGCGGCGGAATGCATCGCGCGTCGCCATGTAGGCCGCATGTGGGCCACCGGCCCCCATGGGCATGCCGTAACGCTGCATGGACCCGATGGCGATATCCGCCCCCAGCGCGCCGGGGCTTTCCAGCAGCAGCAGCGCCATGGGGTCCGCCGCGACACTCGCAATCGCACCCGTCGCATGCAGGCTTTCGATCCATGCACGCGGATCACGGATCTCACCCGATGACCCCGGGTACTGGAACAGCGCGCCAAACACCGCCTGCGGGTCCAGATCGGTGGCGGGATCACCCACCACGACCTGCCAGCCCATCGGTTCGGCGCGGGTGCGCACGACCGCGATGGTCTGCGGGTGGCAGTCGACATCGACAAAGAAGGCGTTGGCTTTGCTTTTGGCCACGCGACGGGCCATGGCCATGGCTTCGGCTGCCGCCGTCCCCTCGTCCAGCAGCGAGGCATTGGCCACGTCCAGCCCGGTCAGTTCGATCACCAGTGTCTGGAAGTTCAGCAGCGCTTCCAGCCGTCCCTGGCTGATTTCGGGCTGGTACGGGGTATAGGCCGTGTACCAGGCCGGGTTTTCCAGCACGTTGCGCTGGATCACGCCGGGCAGGATCGTGTCGTAATACCCCTGCCCGATCAGCGATGTCAGGACCCGGTTTTCCGCCGCGATCGTGCGCAGGCGGGCCAGCGCCACATGTTCGGGCACACCCGCGCCAAGACCCATTGCGCCCGACAGGCGGATGGCGTCCGGCACGGTCTGCGCCATAAGCGTATCGAGGCTGTCCGCCCCCACCACACGCAGCATGTCGGCCACGTCATGCGCGTCCGGGCCGACATGACGGGCGCAGAACGCACCGGCATCATCACCCAGATCATGCCACAGGGAAGAAGAACCACACGGGGAAGACGTCACGGCCAGCGTACTCCGTAAAGACAAGGGGACGGTCAGGAAAATCAGCCAACCAGCGCGATATAGGTGGCCCTGTCCATCAGGCCCTCAAGCTGGGATGCATCCGCAATGGTCATGCGCACGATCCAGCCCTCGCCTTCGGGATCGCGGTTGACCAGGGCGGCGTCATCGCCCAGCTCATCGTTGAACGCCAGCACGTCACCCGTCACGGGCGCGTAGATGTCGGATGCCGCCTTGACCGATTCCACCACGGCCACGCTGTCGCCCTGTTCCACCGTCGTGCCGGGGTCGCGGGCTTCGGCAAACACCAGTTCGCCCAGTTCGTTCGCCGCATGGGCGGTAATGCCGACAACCGCGACATCACCGTCAACGCGCAGCCATTCATGTTCCCGGGTGTAATAAACGGTCATGTCCATGCTCCATTGATCTGAAATATGTTTGAAAAAACAGCGGGAAACCTAGCGTTTGAACGTCGCCGCCACGAAGGGCAGCGCCGTCACCGCCACCGGCAGCAACCGGCCCCGCACGCTGGCGAACAGCGATGTGCCGACGGTGGCATGGTCAGCCGCCACGTAGCCCATGGCGACGGGACCACCTACGCTGGGGCCAAACGCGCCCGACGTCACGCGGCCCGCGGGCTGCGTGCCCGCTTCGTCAGCAAACAGTTCGGCCCCTGCGCGCACCGGCGCGCGGCCCTGCGCACGCAGGCCCACGCGGCGGCGCGTCGTGCCATCAGCCAGCTGGTCGGCCACGACCTGCGCCCCGGGATAGCCACCGGCCCGCGCGCCACCGGGCTTGCGGCTTTTCTGGATGGACCATTCAAGGGCGGCCTCAACCGGGGTCGTGGTCAGGTCGATATCGGAACCGTACAGGCACAGCCCGGCTTCCAGCCGCAGGCTGTCGCGCGCGCCAAGGCCCACGGGCGCGACATCGGGATGGGCCAGCAGGGCGCGGGCCACGGTGAGGGCACCATCATTCGCCATGCCGATTTCAAATCCGTCCTCGCCCGTATAGCCGGAACGCGAGACGATGCAGGGCACGCCCGCCAGTTCCATCTCAGCCACATCCATGAAGCGCATCCCGGCGGCCCTGGGGTCAAGGGCAACAAGGGCGGCCTCGGCTGCGGGCCCCTGCACCGCGATCAGGGCGCGGTCAGCCAGCATGTCCACATCACAGGTCGCCCCCAGCGCGTCACGCACATGCGCGAAATCGGCATCCTTGCACGCGGCATTGACCACCAGCAGCAGCCAGTCGCCCATGTTGGTGACCATCAGGTCGTCGCTGATGCCGCCATCCGCCGTGGTGAACACCGCATAACGCTGGCGACCGGGTTTCAGGCCGACGATATCGGCGGGCACCAGTGCCTCCAGCGCATGGGCGGCATCCGCGACCTGGCCGGATTTCGGGCGGATGCGCACCTGCCCCATGTGCGAGACATCAAACAGCCCCGCCTTTGCCCGGGTATGCAGGTGTTCGGCCATGACCCCGGCAGGATACTGCACCGGCATGTCATAGCCCGCGAATGGCACCATCCGCGCGCCGAGTTCAAGATGAAGGTCATAAAGCGGGGTTCGCAGCAGCGGCTGGGTCATGCGGGCTGGGCCTTGTGCATGTCCGCATGCGCGCAGGCACCCCCACATGCACGGCATGCGGGCGACATGGCACGATACGCGCCAGCGGAACGGGGAATGGGAAGCCAGGACCGGGAAAAAACACGGGCGGGCGATGGCGTGGACATGAGGCACTCCTATCGAATCCGGATGGATTCAAAAGTGCCCCTTCTGTCGCATGTGCCTGAGATCGCTATCCCGTCGGCGGGTGCCCGGATCAGGGCGCCTCTTTCCAGAATTCTCGGCCGACCGGTCCTTTGGCCTGAGAGTTTCCGGGGCGGTTGCTCCTTCGGCGCTGGCGCGGGGCCAGTCTCTCCCGTGTCGACAAAGCTGACTTGACATGACCGGACGCGCCAAGTCAATCCATGAAAACCATCCCATCTTCCGGACACCGTGACACCACGGCATTCAGGCATTACGTTCTGAGTCCGTAATATAAAAAAGGATCCACCCGCATGACCACAAGCCCGCTGACCGTCGTGGCCGAATTCCGCGTTCCTGCTGAAAACCGTGACCACTTCCTCGAACTGTGCACCTATGACAGCGCGCATTCCGTGGCGGATGAAAGCGGCTGCCAGCGCTTTGAGGCCATAAGCCCGATGGATGACCCGCAGACCGTCATCCTGATGGAAGTCTATGATGACGAGGACGCGTTCGAGACCCATCTCGCCACCCCCCACTTCAAGGTCTTCGAAGTGGGCGTGAAGGAACTGGGCGTGGACCTGGTCAGCCTGCGCAAGACCGCGCGCATTGCGCCCAGGTCCTGACGACCGGCCTGACGCCGCAACAAAACAAAAAAGGCCGGGGGGACATGCCCTCCGGCCTTTTTTCATTTCATCCGCACCACAGCGTTAGCGCGGCAGGTTCTGCGCGATATAGGGCGGCAGGGTGAAGGATGCGACGTGCATTTCAGGCGTCCAGTACCGCGTGCCCCTGATACCGGCCTTCTGCGCGCGCGCGCAGATCACATCGACCGGCTGGCGACCCGGCACGCTGCCCTTGGCCGCGACACCCAGCGTCATGAACCCGCCGACATAGGTGGGAACCGCCGCGACATAGGCCGACACATGATCAAAGAACTGTGCCCGCCGCGCGCTGGTGTCACGCAGTTCATCCGCCTGCATGAACGGCACGCCGCACTGGTTCACGATAATGCCGTTGGCCGTCAGGATGCGTGCGCAGTGTTTGTAGAACGAATCGGTAAACAGCACTTCGCCCACACCGATCGGGTCGGTGCTGTCCACGATGATGACATCAAACGACCCATCCGCCGCATTGGTCACGTATTCGATTCCGTCGCCCACGATCACCTCGGCGCGCGGGTCATTCCATGCATTCCCCGCGATGGAGGGCAGGAATTCCTTGGACAGCGCGATCACGTCGCCATCGATCTCGACCATCACGGCCTTTTCCACGGTGCCGTGTTCCAGCACGCGGCGCAGCACGCCGCCATCGCCCGCGCCAATGATCAGCACGCGCTTCGCATCGCCATGTTCCAGCAGCGGCACGTGGGTCAGCATTTCCTGATAGACGAATTCATCGCGTTCCGTGATCTGGACCACGCCATCAAGCATCAGCACACGGCCAAGATCGACGTTCTCGAACACGGCGATATCCTGGAACGCGCTTTTTTTGCGCGCCAGCATCCGGTCCACACGCAGTTCCTGCCGCCAGCCTTCGTACAGGCCTTCGCTGATCCACTCACGGGACATTGCGATCCCCCTTTCCGTCCTAATCAATGCACATGAAAAAGCACGGGCCGGAAATCAATCCGGCCCGGCACTTCCGTTTTTTCGTGAAAGTCACATCGGGACACGGAGGAAACCCCGCCCCGACCGCAGCCGGTTAAAGCTGCACGCGCCCGCGGCGCTGCTCATCCACTTCGATCCGGCCGGCCTGGAACAGGCGCTGCATGACCGGGATCGCAAGATGCGGATCGCATGCCCCGCACATAAAAATATCCACGGCGGCGAAATTCCGCTCGGGCCATGTGTGGATCGAGATATGGCTTTCCGCCAGCACGACCACGCCCGACACGCCGCCATTGGGCGTGAAGTGATGGAAGTGACTGTGCAAAATCGTAGCCCCGGCCGTCACGGCGGCTTCGCACAGGGTACGGTCGATCTGCTCGGGATCATCAAGATTCCGGGCATCCCAAAGATCGACAAGAAGGTGCGTTCCCGCAAACTTCATTCCGTCTTTCTCGACGAAATAATCCTTCCGGTCGTCCTCGGACGAAAACGGCGCTGAAGAGATCTGGTTATCGCTCGGGTGTTCCGAGACCATCCCCAGTTGAGCAAGTGCGTTCATCACGTACCCCCAAACCAGTAGACAGCCTGTTGGGCAAGATTGCCCCCTTGGGCCAAGAGAGGCGCTGATAGGGCCTGCGGGCCTTATGGCGCAAGTGTTTTTCGCACCCCCGCCAAAGTTTTTTTCCGCCCAGCCATCAGCACCCACGAAAATAGACGTCTATTTTACAGATTTACGACCGGTTTTTGCCGGTTTCCCCTTCTTTTTGACGGTATCGGGCGCCTTGGCCGCTGTGGCTTTTTTGCCGCGTGCCTTTGTCTTGCCCGCAGGCTTCCCGTCCGGTTCGGGAACCGGCACCAGCGGCCTGTGTTCCAGCAGCGGGCGCAGGAATCGTCCCGTATGGCTGTCGGGGCTGGCCGCCACCTGTTCGGGCGTGCCGCAGGCCACGATCCGGCCGCCGCCATCACCGCCCTCCGGCCCCATGTCGATCACCCAGTCGGCGGTCTTGATGACCTCCAGGTTATGTTCGATCACCACGACCGTGTTGCCCTGGTCCACCAGTGCGTGCAGCACCTCCAGCAGCTTGCGCACGTCCTCGGTATGCAGGCCGGTGGTGGGTTCATCAAGGATGTACAGCGTGCGGCCCGTGGCCCGGCGCGCCAGTTCCTTGGACAGCTTGACGCGCTGCGCCTCACCACCTGAAAGGGTGGTCGCCTGCTGGCCCAGGGCGACATAACCCAGCCCCACCTTCTGCAATATGGCCAGACGGTCACGGATGCGCGGCACGGCGGAGAAGTAGGGCAGCGCTTCATCCACCGACATGGCCAGCACGTCGGCAATCGACTTGCCCCGGAACTTTACGTCCAGCGTCTCGCGGTTGTAGCGGGCGCCCTTGCAGGTATCGCAGGTGACGAACACGTCGGGCAGGAAGTGCATCTCGATCTTCAGCACCCCATCGCCCTGACAGGCCTCGCACCGCCCGCCCTTGACGTTGAACGAGAAACGGCCCGGCTTGTAGCCCCGCGCCTTGCTTTCGGGCAGTTCGGCGAACCAGTCGCGGATGGGGCCGAACAGGTCGGTATAGGTCGCCGGGTTGGAACGCGGCGTGCGGCCGATGGGGGACTGGTCGATATCGATGATCTTGTCGAGCTGGTCCAGCCCGTCAATGGCCGTATAGGGCGCCGGATTCTGCCCTGACCCCATAAGCCTGCGCGACAGGGCCTTGTACAGCGTGTCGATCACCAGCGTGGACTTGCCGCCACCCGATACCCCGGTCACACAGGTAAAGGTGCCCAGCGGGAACCTTGCCGTCACGTCCTTGAGGTTGTTGCCCGTCGCCCCACGCAGCACCAGTTCCCGCTTCGGGTCGATTTTCCGGCGTTCTGCCGGCACGGGAATGCACTTGCGCCCCGAAAGATACGCCCCCGTCAGGCTGTTGGGGTTTTCGGCCACTTCCTGCGGCGTGCCGGCGGCAACCACCGTGCCGCCATTCACGCCAGCACCCGGCCCCATGTCGATCAGCCAGTCGGCGGCGCGGATCGCGTCCTCGTCATGCTCGACCACGATCAGGGTGTTGCCCAGTTTCTTGAGCCGGTCCAGCGTGCCCAGCAGGCGTTCATTATCGCGCTGGTGCAGCCCGATGGACGGTTCATCGAGCACATACAGCACGCCCGTAAGCCCCGAGCCGATCTGGCTGGCCAGCCGGATGCGCTGGCTTTCCCCGCCCGACAGCGTGGCCGATCCGCGTGACAGGGTCAGGTAGTCCAGCCCCACATCATCAAGAAAACGCAGGCGATCGAGAATTTCACGCAATATGCGGTGCGCGATCTCGGCCCGCTGGGGCGTCAGCGTCGCCTCCACCGTGCCGAACCAGTCCAGCGCCTTGCGGATGGGCATGTCCGATGCCTGCGCGATGTTCAGCCCCGCCACCCGGACCGACAGGGCTTCGGGCCGCAGGCGTGCGCCATCACACACATGGCATGGCTTTTCGGACTGGTAGCGCGACAGTTCCTCGCGCACCCATACGCTGTCGGTTTCCGCCATGCGGCGGCGCAGGTTCCTGACCACGCCCTCGAACGGCTTGGTCAGGCTATAGGCGCGACGGTCATCGCGATACGTGAATTCGATCGGGTCTTTTCCGCCCTCCAGGATCACGTCGCGCACGCCTTCGGGCAGGTCTTCCCACGGCGTGTCCATCGACACGCCATAATGTTTGGCAATGGAGGCCAGCGTCTGGGTGTAATAGGGGCTCTGGCTGTTGCGCCAGGGCGCAATGGCGCCCGCAGCCAGCGAAAGCGATTCGTCGGGCACGATCAGGCGCGGGTCGAAAAATGTTTCCTGCCCGATGCCATCGCACGCCGGGCACGCACCCTGCGGCGCGTTGAAGGAGAACAGGCGCGGTTCGACCTCCTCCAGCGTGAAGCCGCTGACGGGACACGCGAAGCGCGATGAGAACACCGTGCGCGGGGCTTCCTCGCCTTCCGGCAGGGTCTTCACCACTTCCTCCGCATAGACCAGACCGTCGGACAGGCCGAGTGCGGTCTCGAAACTGTCGGCCAGACGGCTTTCGATGCCTTCCTTGACCACGATGCGGTCCACCACCGCTTCGACCGTATGGCGCAGGCGGCGGTTGAGTTCCGGCACTTCGTCAATCGTGTACAGCGTGCCGTCCACCTTCACGCGGGTGAAGCCCTTGCGCTGCAGTTCGGCCAGTTCCTTCTTGCATTCGCCCTTGCGGTCGCGCAGCACCGGGGCCAGCAGCATGAGGCGCGTGCCCTCTGGCATGGCCATGACGCGATCGACCATCTGGCTGATCGTCTGCGCCTCGATCGGCAGGCCGGTGGCGGGCGAATACGGCACGCCCGCACGCGCCCACAAAAGGCGCATGTAATCATGCACTTCCGTTACTGTGCCGACGGTGGAGCGGGGATTCTTCGATGTCGTCTTCTGTTCGATGGAAATCGCGGGCGACAGCCCCTCGATCGAATCGACATCCGGCTTGCCCATGAGTTCCAGGAACTGCCGCGCGTAGGCCGACAGGCTTTCCACGTACCGCCGCTGCCCTTCGGCATAGATGGTGTCAAACGCCAGTGACGACTTGCCGGACCCCGACAGCCCGGTCATGACCGTCAGCGCGTCACGGGGTATGTCGATATCGACATTTTTCAGGTTATGTGCCCGTGCCCCGCGTACACGGATGGATTGCGGGCTGACATGCTGTGCCGCCGGAACCTGTTCCGGACGCGAAGAAACGCTCATGAACTCTCCCTGTTCCGTTCCCGTGCGGGAAAGCGGATACCGGCCGCCATCTTGGGCCATCCCATATCTGGTCCCGACGGTCCATTACGACAAGGGCAGCAATGCACGGGCCTGCATGCGCGCAGGGCAGACTGCGGCACGATAGCGATCTCCTTCGCGCACTCGCAATTCAAAGTCGTATCCGGTAGGATCGCCGCATCTATTCGCCACGACCGCCATCCGGCGGCCGGTGGCGGCATCCGGCAGGGGGCAGGCCCGCTGCCGGTCCCATACTCGAACTGCAGCAGGACAGCATATGGCGGGCAGCGTCAACAAGGTCATTCTGGTCGGCAACCTGGGCAAGGACCCCGAAGTCCGCACCAGCCAGAGCGGGGCGAAGATCGTCTCGCTGACATTGGCCACAAGCGACACATGGAATGACCGCGCGTCGGGTGAGCGGCGCGAGCGGACGGAATGGCACCGTGTCGTCATCTTCAACGAACGCATTGGCGACGTGGCCGAGCGTTTCCTGCGCAAGGGCCGCAAGGTCTATCTGGAAGGTTCGCTCCAGACCCGCAAATGGACCGACCAGAGCGGCCAGGACCGCTACACCACCGAGGTGGTGGTGGACCGTTTCCGTGGCGACCTCGTGCTGCTGGACAGCAACCGCGGCGGTGACGCCGGGGGTGGCGATGACATGGGCGGCGGCTATGGCGGCGGTGGCGGTGGCGGCTACAGCGCGCCCGCGCGCCAGCAGCCCCAGCGTAACGAACGCCCCGCCACGGGCGGCGGCGGTGGCGGCGGCTGGGACGCGCCCGCCGGCGGCAGCGACCTGGACGACGAAATCCCCTTCTAGGCCCGCACTTATCCCCCGCGTGGCGCTTCGCGCCGGGGGACAGGACATGCTATACACACGCAGGGACATGGTGGCCGCGCCCCGGCCATAGCCTTGCCTTCCGTTCCACCCCCATGGCCACCACGACCATGGGGGCGGATAACCCTGACATGACGGAACTGCCTTGACCGAGATACCCGACGATCCCCTGCCCCCGTCCGACATGCTGCCGGTTACGATCGAGGAGGAAATGCGCTCCTCCTACCTCGCCTACGCGATGTCCGTCATTGTCAGCCGCGCCCTGCCGGACGTGCGCGACGGGCTGAAGCCGGTGCATCGCCGCATCCTGTATTCCATGCGCGAAAGCGGGTTCACCCACGACAAGCCCTATCGCAAATCGGCCCGCGCGGTCGGTGACGTGATGGGTAAATACCACCCGCATGGCGACTCCTCGATCTATGACGCCATGGTGCGCATGGCGCAGTCGTGGTCGATGCGGGTGAAGCTGATCGACGGGCAGGGCAATTTCGGGTCGGTGGACGGGGATTCGCCCGCCGCCATGCGTTATACCGAAGCACGCCTGGCCAAGGCCGCGTCCTTCCTGCTGGATGACATCGACCGCGATACCGTCGATTTCCAGCCCAACTATGACGAAAGCGAGCAGGAACCCAAGATCCTGCCCGCCGCCTTCCCCAACCTGCTGGTCAACGGCGCATCCGGCATCGCGGTGGGCATGGCGACCAACATCCCGCCGCACAACCCCAGCGAAATCATTGACGCGACCCTGGCGCTGATCGCGCGGCCAGACATGACGCTGGATGACCTTCTGGAATACGTGCCGGGCCCGGACTTCCCCACCGGGGGCACCATCCTTGGCCGCGCGGGCATCCGCAGCGCGTTCGAGACGGGGCGCGGGTCGGTCATCATCCGTGCGAAGGCCGAGATCGAGGAAATCCGCAAGGACCGCCGCGCGATCATCGTGACCGAGATCCCGTACCAGGTGAACAAGGCCACGCTGCAGGAACGCATCGCCGACCTGGTGCGCACCAAGCAGGTCGAGGGCATTTCCGACATCCGTGACGAAAGCGACCGTTCGGGCATGCGCATCGTCATCGAGATCAAGCGCGAGGCGACGCCGGAGGTGGTGCTGAACCAGCTCTACCGCTTCACGCAGCTCCAGACCTCGTTTGGCGTGAACATGCTGGCCCTTGATGGTGGCCAGCCGCGGCTCATGGGCCTGAAGGACGTGCTGGAAGCGTTCATCCGCTTCCGCGAGGACGTGATCCTGCGCCGCGCGCGCTTTGACCTGAACAAGGCGCGTGACCGTGGCCACCTGCTGGTCGGCCTTGTCATCGCGGTCGCCAATATCGACGCGGTGATCGCGCTGATCCGCGCCGCCCCCGACACGGCATCCGCCCGTGCCGCCCTTATGGCGCGCGCATGGGATGCAGCCGATGTCGCGCCGCTGCTGGAACTGATCCATGACGAGGGCAATGTCATCATCGATGGCAAGGTCCACCTGACGGAAGCACAGGCGCGCGGCATACTGGAACTGCGCCTGCAGCGCCTGACCGGGCTGGAACGCGACAAGATCCAGCAGGAACTGTCCGAAGTGGCGGTCAAGATCAACGACCTGCTGGACATCATCGCCAGCCGCCCGCGCCGCATGGAGGTCATGCGCAACGAACTGGCCACCATCCGCGCCGAACTGGCCACGCCACGCGCCACCGACATTGCCGATTACGCCGGCGACCAGACCGATGAAAGCCTGATCGAACCGGGACAGATGGTCGTCACCATCACGCGCGAAGGCTTCATCAAGCGCACTCCGCTGGATGTCTTCCGCGCCCAGAACCGTGGTGGACGCGGCCGGACGGCGGCGGGACGGCGGGGCGATGACATCATCGTCCGTTCGTTCAACGCGCATACGCACCAGTGGGTGCTGTTCTTCTCCTCGGGCGGGAAAGCGTATCGGGAAAAGGTCTGGCGCCTGCCTGAAGCCAGCCCGACCGCCAAGGGCCGCGCGCTGGTCAACCTGCTGCCCGACCTTGGCAGCGACACGATCACCGCCGTCCTGCCGCTGCCGCAGGATGAGGAACTGTGGGAAAACCTGCACCTTGTCTTTGCAACCGCATCGGGCAGCGTGCGGCGTAACCGGCTGAGCGATTTCCGCAACATCCGCTCATCGGGCCTGATCGCCATGAAGCTGGATGAGGATGACCGCCTGATCGGCGTCGCCACCTGCCGCGAGGGTCAGGACGTGTTCCTGGGCACCCGCAACGCGCGCTGCATCCGCTTCCAGATCACCGATGACACGCTGCGCGTGTTCGCCGGGCGCGGCAGTTCGGGCGTACGCGGCATCAGGCTGGCCGAAGGCGACAGCGTGAACAGCCTGTGCGTGCTCAACCACGTCGAGGCCACGGTGGAGGAACGCGCCGCCTACCTGCGCATGGCCAATGCCCGCCGCCGGGCCGAAGCCGCCATGGAAGGCGAGGAGGCGGATGAGGTCACGCCTGCCGATGACGCCGAAATCCCGGCCGATGACCTGCCCCTGACGCCGGAACGCTTTGCCGAACTGGAGGCGGCGGAGGAAGTGCTGCTGATCGTCAGCAACGCGGGCTTTGGCCGCCGGTCCTCGGCCTATGATTACCGTGTCAGCGGACGTGGCGGGCAGGGCATCAACAACATGACCTTCTCCGCCAACAAGCGTGGCAATGCCGTGGTGGCGACGCTGCCGGTGCTGGCGGGCACGGACATCATGCTGGTGACCGATGCGGGTCGGCTGATCCGCCTGCCCATCAACCAGGTGCGCATCATGTCGCGCCAGGCCAGTGGCGTGACCCTGTTCCGCCTGAATGACACGGAAGAAGTCACCAGCGTCTTCCCGGTCATGGATGACGGGGAGGAAGGCGAGGACGGTGAAGGCGACGTAACCGAACCCACCGATGACACCCCCACCCGCGACGCAGGGCAGGATGACTGAGGCCACGACCATCCGCACGGGGTTCTATCCCGGCACGTTCGATCCCGTGACCAGCGGGCACATGGATATCATCGAACGTGCGGCAGCCCTGGTTGACCGGCTGGTGATCGGGGTTGCGGAAAACCGGGACAAGCATCCCCTCCTCCCGCTGGAGGAACGGCTTTTGTGCCTGCGCACCGATATCGAACCGCTGAATGCCGGGCGCGCCATTCCCATCACCGTGGTCGGTTTTACCGGGCTGGTGGTGCATGCCGCGCGTACGCATGGGGCGCATGCAATCATTCGCGGGCTGCGGGCGGTTGCGGATTTCGAATACGAGAACCAGATGTTTGGTATGAACCAGCATATGGCACCGGACATTGACGCACTGTTCCTGATGGCGCGGGAGGGGCACCAGTACATCTCCTCCCGGCTGATCAAGGAAATCGCCCGGCTGGATGGGGACATTTCCGGTTTTGTCCCGCCCTTTACCCGCAGGCACATCCTCGGCCGCCTGCGTGGCTGATGGACCGGGGCCGCCTGTCTGGTCCCGTTCCTCCCACCCTTCACTTTACGAAACGGATCACGATGTCTGCTACAGAAAACAAGTCCGACCTGATCAACATGGATCTCAAGACAGGACGGGTGGTGATCCGCCTGCGTCCCGACCTTGCCCCGCTGGCCGCCGAACGCATCCGTACGCTGTCGGCGGAAGGGTTTTATGACAACACGCCCTTCCACCGCGTGATCCACGGCTTCATGGCGCAGGGCGGTGACCCGACGGGCACCGGCACGTCAGGCAGCAAGCTGCCGGACCTGAAGGCCGAATTCACCAACAAGGCCAAGTTCGAACGCGGCACGGTCGGCATGGCCCGCACCATGAACCCCGACAGCGCGAACAGCCAGTTCTTCATCATGTTCGAACCCTCCCCGCACCTTGATGGCCAGTACACCATCGTGGGCCAGGTAATCGAAGGCATGGACCACATTGACAAGGTCAAGCGTGGCGCGGGCCAGAGCGGCATGGTCCAGGATCCCGACCGCATCATCAAGATGCGCCCGGCCGACGCCGAAGCCTGATTATCCTGCCTGACCGGACGGCCCCCACAGGATGCGGGCTGTCCGGTCAGTGGCCGGGATACGGGTGGCCCGTTTCACGCGGGCCCCTGGTGTCCCGGCCTGTTTTTTTGCGGGCCTTATGCGGTCACGCACAGGTTGACACCCCCGCCGGGGATGTTTAGAGACCTGCCCAAGGTGTAACGCCACGGTTTCCGACCATGGCCAGCCCCTTCATACAGATGATGTGAGCCGGTAGCTCAGTCGGTAGAGCATTCGACTTTTAATCGAATGGTCGTGGGTTCGAGCCCCACCCGGCTCATAATTTTCCCCTTTGTTATCAAGCGGTTAGCGTTTTGCTTGATAGCAAAGGGGCCCTAGCATAGCCTTAGCATAGCCAAATCGGCTTATGTGAAATCAAGGGGTTATGGGGTGGATCAGCATAGTTCTAGCATAGCCAAGGGAGCTTTCCTTCGTTCTCCTTGGACTGTCTTCCGCCAGAAACATTCTCAAAATTGGTTTATCCGATTTTCGATTCGGGGGCAGGGACAGATTCGCAAATCCCTTCAGACACCCGATGAACACGAAGCCCATGCCATTGCCCCGAGAGTTTACTACTCCGCCCTCTTGAGAGCCGAACAGGGCTTAGAGGCCCGTGACAAGGCCGTAAGCGTGCTGGTGGAGGAATGGAAGGAGGAGGGAAAGCTAACAGCCCCTGAACTATCTGCCCTCCGTTATGTGATTGAGTTCTTCGGGGACATGAAACCTGCCGAAATCACATACAAAACATTAACGGAATTTACGGATTGGCGGGTATCCTATTGGACCAAGGGACCGGGCAAGGACATTGAGTTCATTACCTACCAGCGAGATGGTAGAACCATAAGACGACCGCCCACCCGTAAGGTTCCAAGTTCATCCACGCTCAAAAGTGAGCAGGTGGTCCTAAAGAAGTTCCTGACCTGGTGTCAGAACCACGGGCAAATCAAGACAATCCCCAAATTCGAAAAGATAAAGGGGGAGGTCCATAACAGACCCGGATTCTCAAAGGCCGAACTGGATTTGCTTATCAGCACGCTCCGCAAAAGGATGTTGGCTCCAAGCCTGACCCCGATAGAACGTTACCCGCATATGCTCTTGTTCGCATACGTGGGGATCATGTGGGGAAGCGGTATGCGTCCCCTTGAATGTCAGAAGCTAACTTGGGCTGACTTACTTGGATTTGAGCAATGCCGGACCTCTCCCATTGGAAAAGGGGAACTGACCATCCGGGTTCATGGCAAATCCAAGTCCCGTGAATTTGTGCCACTTGATGGAGTTATTGCTGATTTCCTGTCCATCTGGAACGCACAGACAACCCTATGGGGCAAACAACCCCTGCCCTCTGATCTTATCTTTCGGAATGTCCATCAGAAGCCCATTGTGACCTTTAACCCGGAAGTCGTGGCCCTTCTCAATGAGTGTCATCTTCGTATGGATTACCGGGGAGCAAAGAGGACGGCGTATTCTTTCAGACATTACTATATCACATACCTGCTAAACGCTAAGGTGGACATATATGATGTGGCAAGGAACTGCGGGACATCCGTCCAGATGATCGAAAAATTTTATTCTCATGTGACATTAGGGGCCATGCGGGATCGCCTACGCCCCGAAGGTTCCCGGCTATGACATTTCTTGAATCCATGCGTGAGGATTTGAGACCTCGGGCAACCTCATATTGAAGTCGGGGACTGGAATGAAGATGACACGCATACGCTTCACTATAGAGCGTGAGACCAAGGAACAGGCTAAAGCCATCCTCAAGGAAAACGGTTGGACCATGAGCGGATATCTAGCAACCGCCTTGGCTCTGATTACCGAAGACCCGGTTAAGAACTACCCCTTGCTCACTGGCAAGCCATGGCCTGGGACATCCCCGGCTGGCACATGAGCCACAGACATATGGCAGGATTGGCTTTAGTCTTGGCCCGTCGATTCATTCCCGGATAACTGCCAAGAAACCACTTTTCAAAAAAACCCGCGCGCAAAAAAATAAGGGGTTGTTGCGTTAGGTAGGCATGCCTTTTTGAAAATGACCCCTGTAGGGGGGGGGTATGAGCGTTCATATACCCAGGACCTTACCTCCAAACTCCTAAAACATACGGGATGGGCCTTGCCAAAAATTTAGCGAAATACCTATTATATAATAGGGTTTTCGCTAAAATTTTGGCAGATTAAGAGAGGTAACACCTTAAAAAGTGAATGCTCAAAAAAGAGCCGGGTTCATTCCCCGGCTCTTTTTGTTATCCAATCACGAATGTGCGGAACTTCCCGATATGTTCAGGTGTCCAGTCATACAGGTTGTAGGGCAATCCCTCATTGCTGGCCCATATCTGGTAGCACTCATCCACCAGATTCGCTGAATAGGGGCCACAGCAGATAGTGGCCCCATCCCACTCATCCAGTTCATAATCGCTTTTAATGGCCGCATATTCGATTGCGCTATGTGTGGACATGAAATGTAATAATTTTTCTTCTGATGTCATTCAGTCTCCTTTTTAAACATGCTGAAGCCCCGACAGGTGCGGGTGGATTTGTCTTCAGTTTTGGGGTTAGACGCGGTATGCGTCCGCTCATGGATTTATCAAAACAAATGGGGAAGCCAAATTAAAAAGGGGTAAGGCTCAATCTGTAACTTTAGACCTTGCTCTAAAGTTACCTTTCGGATGTGACACTTTTATGTAACTTTAGGGTTGTTTTTAGATTTATGTGACATATATTCGTCAGGGTCTTAAATCCTAAAGTTACACATTCGGAGGTGGCGCATGCTTATCGGTTACGCACGGACCAGCACAACGGATCAGGTGGCCGGTTTGGAAGGTCAGGTTAGGGAGCTGAAAGCCAAGGGCTGTGCCAAGGTGTATGCGGAGCAGATATCAGCTACCTCCGCCCGTAGGCCAGAATTGACAGCTTGTATGGATAACCTACGGGCCGGTGATGTGCTGGTGGTTGCCAAGCCTGATCGTCTGGCACGTTCGACGGCGGATTTGTTGGCTCTGGTTAAAGATATTGAAGCCAAAGACGCTGCCCTGTTGATCCTTTCAATGGGAGGTCAGGAATTGGATACCCGCAATCCGACCAGCAAACTGATGCTAACCATGCTTGCCGCTGTGGCGGAATTTGAACGCGATCTTATGAAGGAAAGGCAGGCGGAAGGGATCGCCAAGGCAAAGGCAGATGGCCGCTATAAAGGGCGCAAGCCCTTGGCTGAATCTATCCGTAAACAGGTTATGGAACGACATCAGGCGGGTATGGGGGCAACAGCCATTGCCCGTGAATTGGATATCAGCCGCATGACAGTTTATCGCATCACGGAAAAGTGATTGTAGAGCCTATCTACATTTTATTTTGTGGAATGTAGCAGATTTAGCATATTTTCATATGTGTTTTCGTTTGTTTTCAAATGATTATACGTAATCCATTTCCACTTTTAATCGAATGGTCGTGGGTTCGAACCCCACCCGGCTCACCATTCCTGTCTTCCCTTTTCCAATGCCATGCAGACCGTCCCCTTCGGGCCACGCGTCCTTTCCGGGCGTTCGAACCCGTTGCCGGACCCGTTCGCGCACCGCGATGCGAACCGGCCGGGTTCATGGCCCGGTTCACCAGAACATAATATTTCATGGGCTATCCTCCCTCTGGCATCGGGGGAAACCGTCGCCTGTCTCCGCCCCATCAGGGCGGGAGCGGTGGGGCGATCATGCGCGCCCACGGGCATATGGATGTTCGATTTAATAATTAAGTTATCTGTTTTTGATTGTTTTTATAATTTTATGTCTTGATTTGCGCTTATTTTTTCAAATAAATCACCATTCGCCGTGCGGTCACAGGATATTCGCACATTCCGGCCGCTTTTAAACCCGCTGTCGTTGCCGGTGCAATGGATGGCGAACCTGCCCACCCTGCTTTCGGGGCAGGTCTATCAATGTCTGTGAGAGCCCATGACCCTGCACCCCGTCCTGACCGCCGTGACCGAACGGGTCATTTCCCGTTCGGCCCGTAGCCGCAGCGCCTACCTGGACCTGATC
This sequence comes from Komagataeibacter europaeus LMG 18890, assembly GCF_000285295.1. Classification (GTDB taxonomy): domain Bacteria; phylum Pseudomonadota; class Alphaproteobacteria; order Acetobacterales; family Acetobacteraceae; genus Komagataeibacter; species Komagataeibacter europaeus. The sequence goes on from NZ_CADP01000023.1 coordinate 39,915, forward strand.
GCGCGTGAGCGTGAAAACGGCATAAGCCGCCCCCGCCTCGCCTGCGGCAACCTTGCGCACGCCATCGCGGCATCGGGCGATGACAAGACGGGGCTGCGATCGGCGCGCGGCATGAATATCGGGATCATCACGTCATACAACGACATGCTGTCCGCCCATCAGCCCTATGGCCGCTATCCCGACCAGATCAAGCTGTTCGCGCGCGAAGTGGGCGGCACGGCGCAGGTCGCGGGGGCAACACCCGCCATGTGCGATGGCGTGACGCAGGGGCAGCCGGGGATGGAAATCTCCCTGTTCAGCCGCGACGTGATCGCCATGTCCACGGCGGTGGGGCTGAGTCATGGCATGTACGAAGGCGTCGCCATGCTGGGCATCTGTGACAAGATCGTGCCCGGCCTGCTGATCGGCGCGCTGCGCTTTGGCCATCTGCCCACCATCCTGATCCCGTCGGGGCCAATGCCATCGGGCCTGCCCAACAGCGAAAAGCAGCGCATCCGCCAGCTTTACGCCGAAGGCAAGGTGGACAAGGAACGCCTGATGGATGCGGAATCCGATTCCTATCATGCGGCGGGCACCTGCACGTTCTATGGCACGGCCAACACCAACCAGATGCTGATGGAAGTGATGGGGCTGCACCTGCCCGGTTCCTCCTTCGTGCCGCCCAATACGAAACTGCGGCAGGAACTGACGCGGGCCGCCATCCACCGGCTAAGCGAAATCGGCGCACGCGGCGAGGACTATCGCCCGCTGGGCCAGTGCGTGGATGAACGCGCCATCGTCAATGCCGCCGTCGGGCTGCTGGCCACGGGCGGATCGACCAACCTTGCCATTCACCTGCCCGCCATGGCGCGGGCGGCGGGCATCGTGATCGACTGGGACGATCTGGATCAGCTTTCCTCCGTCGTGCCGCAACTGACCCGTGTCTATCCCAACGGATCGGCGGACGTGAACGCCTTCCATGCGGTGGGCGGCATGCCCAGCCTGATCGGCTCCCTGCTGGATGCCGGGCTGCTGCATCCCGACATCATGACCGTGGCCCGTGGTGGCTTTGCCGAATACCGCAGGAAACCCTGCATGAAGGACGATGCGCTGACATGGGAAGAGGCTGGCCCCTCCACCGACGACACCATCCTGCGCGCGCCCGCCAACCCCTTTCGCGCCGATGGCGGCATGAAGGTCATGGACGGCAATCTGGGCCGCGGCATTTACAAGACCAGTTCCGTCGCCCCCGAACGCTGGACGATCGAAGCCCCGGCCGCCGTGTTCGACCATCAGGAAGACGTGCTGACGGCCTTCCGTGATGGAAAGCTGGACCGGGACGTGGTTGTCGTCGTGCGCTTCCAGGGTCCCGCCGCCAACGGCATGCCCGAACTGCACAAGCTGACGCCGACGCTGGCGGTGCTGCAGGATCGTGGGCACAAGGTGGCGCTGGTGACCGATGGCCGCATGTCGGGCGCAAGCGGCAAGGTGCCCGCCGCCATCCACATCGGCCCCGAAGCCTATGTCGGCGGCCCGCTGTCGCTGCTGCGCGATGGCGACATGGTGCGCGTATGCGCGCGGACGGGTCAGATCGATACGCTGGTGTCGGCCACGGAACTGGCAAACCGCACGCCGTCGCGCCCGCCCGCGCCGCAGTTTGGCACGGGGCGTGAACTGTTCGCGCTCATGCGCGCAAATGTGGACATGCCAGAACAGGGGGCGTCGGCCATCCTTGCCTCCATGGACCACATGGCGGCACAAGAAGACGCCTGAACCCCGGCGCACGCGCCGCGAAACGTTGTGAAAAAGGGAAGCCGACATGGCCCGCATTGAAGACATCATGACCCTTGCCCCGGTTATTCCGGTGCTGGTCATTCACGATCCCGCCCATGCCCGCCCGGTGGCCGAGGCCCTTGTGGCCGGTGGCCTGCGTGCGCTGGAAGTAACGCTGCGCACCGAATGCGCGCTGGACGTCATTGCCGATATGGCCAAGGTGGAAGGCGCCGTGGTGGGCGCTGGCACCGTGCTGAATGGCGATGACCTGAAAAGTTCGGTTGACGCGGGCGCCCGCTTTATCGTCAGCCCCGGCCTGACCGCCAATGTCGCCCATGCCGCGAATGCGTGCGAAGTCCCGCTGCTGCCCGGCACGGCCAATGCCAGCGACATCATGCGCGGGCTGGACCTGGGGCTTACGCATTTCAAGTTCTTCCCCGCCGTCGCTGCGGGTGGCATCCCGGCGCTGAAGGCCCTGTCCGCCCCGTTTGGCCAAGCGCGTTTCTGCCCCACCGGCGGCATCAAGGCCGATACGGCAGCGGACTGGCTGGGCCTGCCCTCCGTTCTGTGCGTGGGTGGGTCATGGCTGGTACCTGCGGGCACGCCCGATGTCGCGGCGATTACGGCGCGCGCAAAGCAGGCAGCCGCCCTGAAAGCCTGATTTCCTCATAACTCATTGATAAAAATAAAAGTTTACCGGGTGCCGCCTTTTTTCAGGGCCTGTTGGGAATTAACGCGAATTGATGATTGCGGCGGTAAGATAAATCATCGCTGCGAATGATCTGTCGGTCTTGTCGCTTCGCATGGCGATGCGCTTGAACTCCTTGAGCTTGCAGAAGAAGTTCTCGATGAGATGGCGTGCCTTGAACAGGGCTCCATCGAAGGGTCGCCTGTCGAGGCGGTTCCGACGCTGGGGAATGACCACGCGGGCCCCTTGCGCGCGTATGGTGTCCACGATCCAGTGGACATCGAACGCCTTGTCAGCAAGAAGTCCCTCAAAATCAGCCGGTTCAAGGAGAGGCGCCACCCCGACCGTATCGTAATGCTGGCCGGGGATAAGCGTAAAGCGGACCAGATTGCCCA
>NZ_CADP01000022.1 GCF_000285295.1 Komagataeibacter europaeus LMG 18890
TTACGCTTATCCCCGGCCAGCATTACGACACGGTCGGGGTGGCGCCTCTCCTTGAACCGGCTGATTTCGAGGGACTTCTTGCCGACAAGGCGTTCGATGTCCACTGGATCGTGGACACCATACGCGCACAAGGGGCCCGCGTGGTCATTCCCCAGCGTCGGAACCGCCTCGACAGGCGACCTTTCGATGGAGCCCTGTTCAAGGCGCGCCATCTCATCGAGAACTTCTTCTGCAAGCTCAAGGAGTTCAAGCGCATCGCCATGCGAAGCGACAAGACCGACAGATCATTCGCAGCGATAATTTATCTCACAGCCGCAATCATCAATTCGCGTTAATTCCCAACAGGCCCCAAAAAGCTTCACCAAACGCCGCCTTTTTGAAAAAAGACGGTACCCAAAAACTTTTACCTTTCAAGTGTTCAGGCGGCTGGTCCGCCCTTTCCACGCCAGAACGTACGCTGCAATTCAGCCGCTTCGTCTTCCAGCAGGGGACCAATGACCGCAACCGACCGCTGACCCGCCGCGAATACCGTGCGGCAGGGCAGGTCGAGCGTCGGATTTTCGGGGTGGTCGCCGGTTATTTCCTTCAGGCTCGCCTCGCTCTGGCCATAGACCACGCGACCGATCCCACTCCAGTACACCGCGCCCGCACACATCGCACAGGGTTCGGCGGATGTGTACATGGTGTACGACGCCAGCACGTCTGGCGCATGGGCCTTTGACGCCCGTGTGGCCAGCAGGCGTTCGGCATGGGCGGTCATGTCCCCGCCTTCCGCCGTATATCCATTCCCCTGCTCCATCACCACGTTGCCCTGCGCATCAACCAGCACGCAGCCAAAGGGATGATCGCCCGCCTGACGCGCGCGCTCCGCCACGACAAAGGACTGGCGCAGGAAATATTCGTGGTCCAGATCGGGCAGGCAGGTGGGCTGGGTCATTCCACATCCATGAAAAAAGGGAGCTGCCTGCGCTTGTGCCGGTTCCCGATTTCATTTTCAAACGGAAATATCCGTGCATCCTGCCCCATGACCCGCCGGATGGGATCAGTCCCCATAATCCGCCACGGGATCGGCCATGGCCATACGCACCGTTTCCATCTCGTCAGCCAGATAACCCAGGATATCCACCCCGTCATACGCGCCATCAAAACGATCCGTCGCCAGTTCGGCCCGGATGGTGGCCAGACGGTCCAGGCGGCGCTGGAGTTGCGCGACATAAGGCGCAATCCAGGCCGGTTCATCAGGTGCAAATCGGGCATCGATATCAGCCTGGGTGCAGCCTGCGGGCAGAAAGGGATCGTGCATGAGGGTTCCTTGCATGTGTATGAAAAAGATACACAATCATTCTGCAGGCATGACCAGTTTTCTTTGCCCGCAGAATTTCCCTTGCCGTATGTGTGTTTTTTAAGCACAAATATCGTATGGAAATTACGCACAAAGTCGCACAGAGCGCACCAACCACCACCATTCCCCGTCGCACACGCCTGCCGCGGCTGGACTGGACCGCCATTGCCCCATCCGTCGCGCAGTTACGCAGGCAGGGTTGCTCCACCCGCGAAACCGCGCGCAGGCTGGGCCTGAACATCAAGACGCTGGAGGCCCACCTGCGCCGCCACCGCATCCGCCATGCCATTCCCATGGACCGGCCGGACCAGGTCCGCCGCACCTGCCTGAACTGCGATACCGCCTTTGTCGCGGATGGTCGTTTCCTGCGCCTGTGCCCGGAATGCCGGGCCATGTTCAGCTAGGGCGCGACTCACATTTATGTGCAACCGGAACCCGGTCACCGCTTTCACAGTTGAGGATTCATCATACCAAGGCAGGGACCCGCACATGGATACGCATACGTCTTCAACCCCGACATCATCGACCACGCCCGACGCATCGACCCGTATCCAGTTCCGCCTGTCCCTGTACCATGACCGTCCCGCACACCCGCGCCGACGCCGCATGCGTTCGCTGGCAGCGCTTGGCCTGGCGCTGGTTCTTGCCAGCACGGGGTTAAGCGGGTGCAAGCGGCACCATGAAACCACCGGCGAGAAAATAGATCATTTCGGGGACAAGATGCAGGACACGTTCGACCCGCCAAAAGGGCCGGCGGAAAAGGCCGGGCGCTCGATTGACCGCACCATCCATAACGACTGACGCCCGATCCGGTCAGGGCGCGGTATCGCGCCCGATCGCATCAAACGGCAGGTCCATGACCGGATAATCCTGCCAGTGACCATAATCGAAATGCCACCATTCCTCGGCCAGCGGCAGGAATCCGCTCGCCATCATGATCTGGGCCAGCAGGTCACGCAGGGCACGCGCCGCGACATCGCCACCGCCATAGGCCACATGGGCGCGCGGCGTCATTTCATCAAAGCCCGACGGCATGGACACCACCCGACGGGTTGCAAGATCCCACAGGGTCAGGTCCACGGCGCATCCACGATTGTGACGGGAACCGATGGCGGGATCACCGACGAATTCGTACAGATCCTCCGGCACCGCCTGACGGAACAGGTAACTGACATGCCATGGACGATAGGCATCATATACCAGCAGCCCATAGCCGTGCCGCGCGGCAAGTACGCGTGCCTGTGACAGGGCCTGCGCCGCCGGGCGCTGCAGGAACGCCCGTGGTGCGGGATAGACGGGAAAGCCCAGGAAATTCCGTGCCGTGGCATAACGGACATCCAGTGCGATCGCCGGATCGACCCGCGTGATGTCAATCAGGTCGGCTGTCCTGCGTGCGGGTGCGAACAACGGCATGCGCGCCGCCCGTGCGTTGGCCAGCAACACATCGGGCGGGTACTGCAATGGCGCGCGGAACGTATCGTCATCCGGCAGCGTATCGACAACCGGACCAGCCTGCCGTTGCATTTCATGCGGCATGCGCGGCCTTTCCCATCACACAGTCAGCAGCATGACGCCATTCAGGCGGGCGGGGTATAGGACTGCACGTCTTCCAGCGTATGGCTGAGCAGGATCTTGCCGCCATCGGTGGACTGCACCCATGACACGGGAATGGTGAAAGTACTTTCCGCCGGGCCATCAACCGTGATCTGGATGGTGGCATTGGTGTTGACGGCTGTCAGCGTGCCCATGCGGCCCGAACCTGTCGCGAACACATCCTGGCCCAGCATGGACTGCGTTACATCTGTCATGAATTTCCCTTCCCTGCGCAGCCACGAAAGCCACGCTGTCCTGTCGGCCTGAACCCCGCCATCATTCCAGGATCATCCGGTCACGGGGCGCGCCCCGCAGAACGGGGCGGCAGACAGGTTGCGATTGATGCCGCCATGGACATGGCGTTCCGGATTCATGCCCCGCATAACACACGCCGGGGGCACAAGTTGCCCTGCCCTCAGTTCACGCCAAACTGCTTGCGCTGGGACATGACCTTATTCAGCCGTTCATTATAGCTATGGTAGGTGCCACGGGGCACGCAACCCATTTCCTCCAGATCCTCGAGCTTGATGCTGTCGTTCAGCCATGAATTGACTTCATTGAACTCGACTTTCTGCGGCACTTCGCGACCGCTGAAGACCACCGGATCATCCTGCCCCTGCACATAACCGAACTTCATGAACGTCCCGCCCGCGGGCGTGTCATGCGGGGCCATTTCACCACATACGACCGATGTCGAATCCATGGAATGCACCGAGACATTGCGGAATGTCGCCCCGTGGGGGTCAGGCAGGGTGGCCGCGACATGGCGCTCCGCCTCGGCAATGACGGAAGTCTTTTCCCCATGCCGTCCGGACGCCGCGTGGGCCACCCCGGAAAACAGGCATATGGATACGCCCAGTATGATGAACCTTTTCATGCTTCCGCCTGCCTGATCATTCGCTTTGTCATTGTCCGATCTTTCTGATGCGCTGCCCCGTTCCATCGGTCAAGCAGGCGACCTGCCATCGGATCAATATCAATTACATAATGTGCGATAACAATAAGAAAGGCGCGCCAGACAAACCGCCGCCGCCGCGTTATAACGGAGGCACCGCCGCCACCGGCACATTGCATGAAGGCCATCCCATGTCACAGCGCCCCATTTCCGATCCTGAACCCGATCCACACAGCCGGGCGGATTTCGTGCATGTGCGTGGCGCGCGCGAACACAACCTGAAGGATGTCAGCGTGGACATGCCGCGCGACCAGTTGGTGGTGTTCACGGGGGTTTCGGGGTCGGGGAAATCATCCCTCGCCTTCGGGACGCTGTATGCGGAAGCGCAACGACGGTATCTGGAATCCGTCTCCCCCTACGCACGTCGGCTGTTCAGGCAGATGCCGGTGCCCGACGTGACCGCCATCGAGGGCCTGCCCCCCGCCATTGCCCTGCAACAGCAGCGCGGCACGGGCACCGGGCGGTCTTCGGTCGGCAGCATCACCACGCTGTCGAACCTGCTGCGCATGCTGTATTCCCGCGCGGGACATTATCCCGACGGCATGAAACGGCTGGAGGCGGAATCCTTTTCCGTCAACACCCCCATGGGGGCCTGCCCGCAATGCCATGGGCAGGGCCGGATCATGGACACCACAACGGACCTGCTGGTGCCCGATGACAGCCTGTCCATCCGCCAGCGCGCCGTGGCCGCATGGCCCACCGCATGGCAGGGACAGAACCTGCGGGACATCCTGATTACCAAGGGCGTGGACGTGGACTGCCCATGGCGCGACCTGCCGCAGAAAACGCGCGACTGGATCCTCTATACCGAGGAAACGCCGACCTACCCCGTCTATCCCGGCCTGGACCATGCCGCCGTGCAGCGCGCGATCCGTGACCATGTGCCGCCGTCCTATAACGGCACGTTCACCGGCGCGCGGCGCTACGTAATGCATACCTTCGCAACATCACAGAGTGCGAACATGCGCAGGCGGGCCGAACGCTTCCTGACCGCGACCCCGTGCCCTACCTGCCATGGGCAGCGCCTGAACCCTGACGCACTGCGTGTCACGCTGGCGGGGCTGAACATTGCACAGATGACGCAGCAGACCCTGTCCACCATCGCGCGCACCCTCGCCACACTGGCCGAAGGCACGCAGGTGCTGGAGGCTACGCCACAGGCGGGCGACGCCACCGCCATTGCCGCCCGCCGCATGGCCGCCGACCTGATCGGCCGCATTGGCGTGCTGGAACATCTGGGTCTGGGCTACCTGCAGGCGGACCGTTCGGTCACCACCCTGTCACCGGGGGAATACCAGCGGCTGCGGCTGGGGACACAGATCCGCTCCAACCTGTTTGGCGTGGTGTATGTGCTGGATGAGCCCTCCAGCGGGCTGCATCCGGCGGATGCCCATAACCTGCTGGATGCGCTGGAGGGGCTGAAGGCAGCAGGGAATTCGCTGTTCATCGTCGAACACAACCTCTACCTGATCCGCCGCGCGGACTGGATTGTCGATGTCGGTCCCGACGCGGGCACGCGCGGGGGCGAAGTGCTGTACAGCGGCCCGCCAGATGGCCTGCGGGACGTGAAGCTGTCGCGCACCGCGCCTTATCTGTTCGCCAGTGATGCGCCCATCGCGGGCACGCCGCGTCCGGCAAAGGGATGGTTGAAACTGGGCGGCATCACGTGGAACAACCTGCACGACCTGAGTGTCGAGATCCCGCTGGGCACGTTCGTGACCGTTACCGGCCTGTCCGGGTCGGGCAAATCCAGCCTGGTCAGCCAGGCCCTGCCCGCCATCGTGGCGCACGCACTGGGACAGAAGCTGGTGCAGGATACGGATGGCGAAAACATCGAAGACATGCCCATCGGCACACCGCAGGGGCATGTCACATCAGGGGCCAGCCAGATCAAACGGCTGGTCATGATCGACCAGAAACCGATCGGTCGTACGCCGCGTTCCAATCTTGCGACCTATACCGGCCTGTTTGACACGATACGGCAGATGTATGCCGCAACCGACCTTGCGAAATCACGCGGTTACGACGCCGGGCGTTTTTCCTTCAACCTGCCCAAGGGGCGCTGCCCCACCTGCGAGGGCGCGGGATCTGTCATGGTGGAACTGCTGTTCCTGCCCAGTGTCTATTCCCCCTGTCCCACCTGCCACGGCACACGCTATCAGCCGGATGTTCTGGAGGTCACGATACGCGGCAAATCCATTGCCGATGTCCTGAACATGACGGTGGATGACGCGGCCACGTTCTTTGCCGACACGCCATCACTGGCCAATGCGCTGGGTACATTGCAGCAGGGCGGTCTTGGCTACCTGCGGCTGGGACAGCCCGCAACCGAGCTTTCGGGGGGCGAGGCACAGCGCATCAAGCTTGCGACCGAACTGCAGAAGCAGCGCCGGGGCCACACGCTGTATATCCTTGATGAACCGACCACCGGCCTGCACCCGGCGGATGTGGACCGGCTGCAGACCCACCTGCAATCCCTGGTCGATGGCGGTCATACCGTGGTGGTGGCCGAACATGACATGCGGGTCGCGGCACGTGGGGACTGGGTGATCGACATGGGACCGGGTGCCGGGGATGCAGGCGGCAAGATCGTCGCCGCAGGCACGCCCCATGATGTCGCACGCGTACCGAACAGCCGCACCGCGCCCTTCCTGCTGCCGCTGACCGGCTGAAAATCAAGAGAAGTTTTTGGTGAAGCTTTTTTTTAAAAGCTTCGAAGAACGCCGCCTTTTTGAAAACAGGCGGCACCCAAAAACTTTTATGACTTAATCCCTTCAGGTTGGCAGCACTGCCCACATCGTGGCGACACCAGCGAAAACCAGCAGGGCTGCGACCAGCGTCATGATGCTCCAGCTCCGCAGTCCTTCGCGCACGCTCACGCCGCACATGCGGGTCACGATCCAGAACCCCGCGTCATTGACATGCGACAGCGCCATGCCGCCCGACCCCATGGCCAGCGCCACAAGGGCCAGATGCGTCTGGTCCAGGTGCAGCCGCCCGATCATGGGCCCAAGAATGCCCGCCGTGGTCATCAGCGCCACTGTGGTCGGTCCCTGCGCCACACGCAGGATCATGGTCAGGACAAAGGCCAGCACCAGCAATGGCAGCCCACTTGCCGCCAGCAATCCGCCCAGCGCATCCCCCACGCCGCTGCCCACCAGTACCTGCGCGAACGCGCCACCCGCGCCGGTAATCAGGATGATGATGGCCGTCCCCGGCAGGGCGGCAGCCACCACTTCGGATACGGTGGCCAGCGCCAGCCCGCGCCGCAGCCCCAGCAGCCACGCGCACAGCATGACATCCAGCCCAAGGGCGACAAAGGGAATGCCCGCGAAAACCAGAACTGAGCGCAGGCGTCCCGGCGACATGAGTTCCCCCGCCAGCGTGCCCGTCACCATCAGCATGACGGGCACGGCAATGACCGCGATGATTTCCCCCATGGCCACAGGCCGGCGCTGGCCGGCCTGCATGAACAGGCGGGCGGGTTCATCCTCCGCGCCATGCCCATGCGCCGCGTCGCGTGCTTCATCCACGACGGCGCGAATATCGGGCGCACAGCCAAAGGGCTGCGCCATGATCGGACGCGTCAGCACATAGGTCAGCACGGTCACCACCGCCGCCAGCGGCAGGCCAAGCAGCAGCATGTGCCCCGCCCCCACGCCAAGGGCCGCCGCCACCGCCACGGCGCCGGGATGGGGGGGCAGCAGCGCATGCACCGTCAGCATGGTCACCGCCATGGGAATGCCAAAGACCGCAGGTGGCCGTCCCGTCTGCCGCGCCATGCCATAGACCAGCGGCATGAGCATGATGACGCCGACCTCGAAAAACACCGGGATGCCCACACCAAAGGCAGAGATGACCAGCGCCAGGGGCACATGGGCCGCCCCCACCCGGCGCACCAGCCCCTGCGCCACGACTGCGGCCCCGCCAGACAGGTCGATCATCCGCCCGATCATGGCCCCAAGGGCCACGATAATGGCGATATGGCCCATGGTGCGGCCCATGCTGCCCTGTACCGCGTCAGCCAGCTTCGCCACCGGCATGCCGGTCAGCAGCGCCACCCCCACCGCAACGGTCAGCAGGGCCACGAAGGGATGCAGCCTCAGCCACAGGATCAGCAACAGCAGGACGGCAATGGAACCAATGCCGACCAGAATCAGCGCGAGCGGAGTCATGCAGGGAATCCCGGGCGTAAGAACGGCCTGTCTCGGATGGCCAAACGGATCTTATCGGGCATCCCGACACGGCCCGCAACGCCGCCACGCATGAAAAGCATATCCTGCGGGCACAATGGCGGGAAACCGGCATTTTTCAGGTGATTATCGTGTCCCCCTCAAAGAGGGGAAATTTTCATGCTTGACAGGTTTCAATCCTGTCTGCATTACGCGCCACCGGTCACGAACCGCAGTCGCTTTTTTGGGGCCTGAACGCCCCGGGACGCCATGCCATGACAATCATGATCAATACGCCATTGCCCTCCGCCCGCAGCGTGCATGCACGCCGCGCCGTGGACCATGCCAAGAGCATCATGCGCGAGATGTGGATCGTGCCCATGGTCGTCATGGGCAGCGTCCTGTGCGGCGGGGTGGTGACCCTGCTGTCGCACCTGCTGGGACATGCCGGATAAGGCACGCACGCCCCGGAACGCAGGTCCGGGGGCCGGGTTCAGGCGATCCTAGCGCGATGCCGAACGTTCGTTGCCCGTGCGGCGGCGTTCCGCCTTGTGCGGCGCGGGTTCCGCCAGCCAGTGGATCCGGGCGTTGCGCAGTTCGAAATTGCGCTGTCCCTGTACTCCAATATCCCCGAACGGGTCATAGACCACGCCACTGACCTCGGCCTGGCACTGCTCGTTCTTGCCGGTATCGCCACAGATCTGCTGGGCCTTGCGGAAGGAGGATTCCTCCATCGTCGGGCCATCAAGCGGCACCGCCCCATTCCAGTCCACCTGTCCCGGCAGGTCGGCAATACGGAAGGCCGCGCAATCCGCCCCGCCTGAATTGGCGGAGGTGATGTAACACCCCTCGACCCGCACCAGCTTGCCGACATACTGGGCCGCCTGCGTCTGGAACGCCGCCACGTCCAGGGTCGCCACCGGCGCCGGGGCTGCTTCACGGCGTGCCTTCGCTTCCCGTGCCGTGGCGAAGCCGGGGGCGGTTACTGCCGCGACAAGGGCCAGCCCGCCAGCCAGCACGCCAAGATGAAAACGTCGCCTCACGTCCTGTCTTCCTTTTCATGTGGGTCAGCCAGTGCTGACAATCCGCAAAGGAAGAATGTTTGCCATACACACCGCCATTGTCACCACAGCCCAGCGTGCGGGCTGCCATGCACGCACCTGCCAGATCCCGCGCCGAACCCGCACGGGCGCATGCGGCCGATCGCAGCCAACAGGCCATGGGTCGGACCGGAAGACGATATCCAGCCTTCCCCGACCGACCCTGTGCCGTCCATGCCCTGATGGCGTGGCGGGATGAATGGGAATTTCCGGCAACGGGGAAAGGCGCCCCCGCCTGCACCGCAAACTTATGCCACTGGCGCGCGATTACTGGCCGACCCGTATTTCCACATCATCCGGGACAATGCCTCTCTCTGATCACCCCGTCTGATACGCGCAGGACCTGCGGTGCCTGCAGTCCGCCGCCACATCAATCGAAAGGCTGACAAACCGGCTCAGGCACCCTGAGCATCTGGCCCGGACTGCGCGGGAAACGGGATTCCCGTCCGATATCGGCCATGCCTGCTTTTGCCCACGTACCCACGGCGACAGGGCTGGAACGTACCCTGTCTCGTGCAGCCAGTCCCGGCCTGTGGCCGGGGGAACCATGTTCAGACGTAGGGTCCATTATGGGCGTATGTCATCGGACTACTGGCGCAGGCCGTCCCCTAGAACGGGGAAGCCTTCTGCCCCGCGCCCTGACCCAGGTTGGCGAAATGCTGGGTTTCGGCACAGCCACGGAAACGGTCCAGAACGGGAATGCTTCCTGCCAGATTGACGCTGAGCGTCGTGCGGTCGCCAAATTTCACCAATGCCACATGCGACGTCGCCATGGCGTCCAGCAGGCGGGTCAGGTCGTCGGCATGAATGTCGGCCGCAAGGGTCGTGGCGTCATTGGCCTGCATGTGGAACACGCGGGTATAGGCCCCCACGGTAACCGTCATGTCGCCTTTTTCACCATTGGCCAGCGTCCAGTGGTCATCGGCGCTGCGCACCTGCAGCGAATCGGCATCAGCGCGGAACATCAGGATCTCGCTTTCCGAACCGGCAATGCACAGGTCGGTATGCACGCCCGCATCAGGCGTATGATGAATGGCGACCCAGCCACCGGCACGTTCATCCACCAGCATCTGCGACGGACTGGGACTGCTGTTCTCGTCTTCGGGCTGCATGGCCACGGGCACGGCACGGGGCCGTTCATCGTAGGACTGCGCCAGCGCGATCCCCGGCAGGGCGACCAGTGCCATACAGCCCAGAAGAAAATTCCGTTTTCTGTTCACTTTGCGACAATCCCATTGCAACAAGGACCGACGAATCGGGGTAATAGACAATTTCAGCATCACTGTGACGTGATGTAGACATATATTGTCATAATTCGGGCCATGGAAGGCCATTTCCACATGCCTGTTTCCACGACGGGAAACATGGACGGCATGCCGTATGATCGCGACAGGTCTGCGACAAAATATGTCCGTTTCCTTCAACGCGATGCGTGCCATGCTGGCGGCGAAAATAATACTAAAGAAGATTTTCATTTTGCCGCGCCACAGGGGCGATCTGTGCAGGCGGCATTGGTTTGTCGGTATCACGCCGTTATCATGGCGGCCGTTGATGACATTTTATGGATACTGGAAGGAAATAGCCGGGATGCGCCTGCTACCTGCTGCCATCCTGGCAATCGGGACCCTCTGCGCCACGCCATGCGCGTACGCCGCCGATCCGGACTGGATATTCGCCAACAGCGGACCGGGCGGCCAGCCCATGATCATGTCCCACCAGGGCACGCTGGATATCATGTTCTACCGCGCCGCCAGCGGTACGGTGGGGATTGCCATTCACCAGCGCCACGGTCGTTACCGCAACCCGAAAGGGGTGGAGACAGCCATGGTGATGATCGGCAAATTCACCATTGCGCTGCAGGTCTTTGGCAATGCCCAGAAATGGGATACGGCTGGTGGCGACCTGAAACCCGATACCGTGCCTGACCTGGTCGTCGCCCTGAAGGGGGCAGCCACGGGGGCGCTGATCCCGTTCGAACGTGACCCGGTGCCGTTTTCGGTAAAGGGGGCCATGGCGGCCCTTGATGACCTGGCCCAATATGCCACCCAGCACGGGGAAAGCCTGCCGCCGCCGCTGCAACCGGCGCCCGCCGCCCATGCGGCCGCCCCGGTGGTGGATATAGAAAAGCTGGCCCATCACCCGTACGATACCCAGCACGGGCGCAGGCTGGCGCTGCCGCAATATGACATTGCGGCCAACTGCGACCGCGCCCATATCGAAATGCAGGATACGGACGGGGAATGCATTGGCGCCGAACAGAAAAGCCAGGCAGCCCTGACCGCGCACTGGACCGGATATGACAGCGACCTGCGCGCCGCCTGCCTGTCACTAGTCAGCGACCCGGGGCGGCTGGAAAAATACCAGACGCTGCTTATGTGCCTGTCGCGCTATCAGGATGACCGGCGGCAGTGGCAGCTTGTCTCCGGTTCCAGCGGTAGCGACGACATCATGCCCGCCAAGAACCCGGCGCAGGCGGGTGATGCGCCCGCGGCACCTGCGGCCCGCCCCTGAAAAAATCAGTCTGTGGGGTTGCGGCGCGTCAGTGCGAATATGAAAAAGACCACACCGCTGAGCAGCAGCCCGAACAGGATGACCAGCGGCTGGATATAGAGCACCACCAGCACCAGGAACAGCACCAGCAGGGCGCTGTATTTCAGCTTGCGGTCCTCACTGGAAAACAGGTCGATCAGGCCGTCCGAAATCTGGTGCAGGGCCGATGCGCCGTCCGTGCCTTCACGCGGCGCGACCGTCAGACCCCGCCGTGCCAGCTGCTGCAGGAAAGCACGCGCCTGATCCTGTGCCGGGGCAGCCGCCGCATCACGGCCCATGCCGGTGGGCAGGGATGCTTCCACGGCATCAATGACACGACTATCCACAGAAACCTGATCGTCCATTTTTAGCAGTTCCCCCAGCCATGCAGCGTGCAACGCGCTGGCCCATCCACGCTGTTATCCACATAACTTACTGGTTTATCCCCAAAAGGGGGATTATTGCCCTCCGGCATGATTATGGCCCACATGGGCGCATGCAATACGCCGGCCATCGCGCAGGGACGGGTCGACCGTCATTTCCCCACGCGGCACCGGGCCGTCAGCTATCCGGTGACCCGTGCCCATATGGCCCGACCATGTGGCATAGGACAGCGTGCGGTACGTATCTGCCGCACAGTTGTACATGACGGAAAACCGGACCGAGGCAAAGGGCAGCCCGTGACGGATCATGTCCTCGTCAAAATCCTGGATGAACGTGGCGGATGAATGCGTGCCATGTACCTGGACCGAGGCCAGGTCGATATATTCATTCACCTTGTTCTGGTACGGCGGCAGCTTCTGCAGTTCCGTCTCACCATGCGGGGCCGGGGATACGGGCTGGTCCTGCACCTGTGCCGCCCTTGCGCCGTTTACCATCCCGCCGCAGGCCATGCCTGCAGCCATCAGCGCCACCACAACCCTGTATCGCATCTTCTCCCTTTCAGGCGCGCGAAACGCACGCGTACACACCAGACCCGTATTCATTGCCCTGTTTTGCAGGATCGAACCCATAGCGGCAAGATAAACAGCAGGGAAACGGGTTTCATATCGACCCGATAATGACAGGAATACGCCATGCACGCTTTTTTTTCGCACGGGTGCGACCGTTTTTCCCTTGCCGGGCTGCTGGTAATGGCGGTTGTCACGGCGGCCCATGCGGGTCCGACACCGGCCATGACACTGGACCGCGCACCATTTGGCACCACCCCGGACGGCCAGAGGGTCGAACGCTTCACCCTGGCCAACCGCCATGGCATGCGCGTGCAGGTCATGACCTATGGCGCGACCATTACCACCATCGATGCACCCGACAGCAGCGGCCATGTCGCGGATATCGTGCTGGGGTTCCCGACGCTGGACGGCTATACGCGTGACAGCGCCCGTGGCGGCCTGTTTTTCGGGGCGACGGTCGGGCGCGTGGCCAACCGCATCGCCAACGGCGCCTTCGTGCTGGACGGACAGACCTACCATATCCCCCGAACCGAGGGGACCAACGCCCTGCATGGTGGCCGCAGGGGGTTCGACAAGCATGTCTGGACGGTGGAAAACACCAGCGTCACCGCCAGTAGCGCCAGCGTAACCCTGAAACTGGTCAGCCCGGACGGGGATGAAGGCTTCCCCGGCACGCTGACCACGCATGTCACCTTCAGCCTGAACGATGGCAACGAACTGTCACTGCACTACACCGCGACAACGGACCGGCCCACGGTGGTCAACCTGACAAACCACAGCTACTTCAACCTGGGTAGGGAGGGCAGCGGATCGATCGAAAACGAGGTCCTGCAGGTCAATGCCGGTACCTTCACCCCCATTGATGCGAAATCCCTGCCACTGGGCACTGTCGTATCCGTTGCGGGCACGGCGCTGGACTTCCGCACGCCCCACCGTATTGGCGAGCGCCTGCGCGATCCCGACGCGCAGATGATGTATCCGCATGGTTATGACCAGAACTGGATCGTCAACGGCCAGCTATCGCGGGCGCCGGTGCCTGCGGCCCGCCTGTGGGATCCGGCATCGGGGCGGGTGCTGGATGTGCTGACCACGCAGCCGGGGCTGCAGGTCTATACATCCAACGCGCTTGACGGCAGCTACGTCGGGCCTTCGGGTCATGCCTATCGCCAGACGGATGCCGTGGCGCTGGAAACACAGCATTATCCCGACAGCCCCCACCACCCCGGTTTCCCCAGCATCATACTGCGGCCGGGGCAGACATATGACGAAACCACCCTGTACCGCGTGGGCGTGCAACCTGCTCCCCATCCGCGTCCTTAAGGAATATGGGAAATACCGTTGATTCCGGAGGGAATATCCTTACATACCTCACCATAGCGTGATTGAAGGACATAGGATCCAGATGAAAAAAATTGCCGTTGTGCTTCTGCTCGCGGGGCTGGCAGCATGCCAGTCCGGTCATTCGCCCTCTGATCCGAGCGAAAGCGGCGGTATCGGTGGCATGACCGGATCACCGGGACAGGATGCACCCAGCGATGGACCCGGCGGGAGTGGTGGACCGGGCATGGGCAACTAGTCCGCACGACCGGGTGCGGGCGTGGCGGTATCAGTCGCGCCCGCCACTCAGGTTGATGACGCCAAGCCCCAGCAGGCCAAGCCCGGCCAGCCCTTCAGCCACCATCCATGATATCGGGCCGATCCCTTCAGCCGTCATGCCGCGCACCAGAACGCCCACGCTGCCAATCATCAGGAGCAGGGACACAATGGTAACCCATTTTACAATCTTGCCGCGGTTCATCAATCTCTTCGCTGTCTGTCGATCCGGTTACCGGCAGGCCTGGTCCCTGTCCTTCTAACACCCTGAACGGTCAATCGTCCAAACACAGCATGCGCAGCCGCAATGCGCCTGCCGCGTATCAGGGATCATTTCATGCAGATGTGATCCCCCGCCGGTGCATCTTTCCGTATCTTCATTGCGTTGATGGTTTCATGAACCCTCCGGGCACAGGCCCCACGACAGGGATATCCCACACCGGCAAGGAGCAAGGTCATGCAGGCAACCGGCACCCTTTCCACCCCGCCACGTGAATGGTCCGCGCGGATGCGGCATCTCGTGCGGACATGTGCGGCCTATCCATACGCCTTCCTGCATCTGTGGGACGGGGACTGACCCCGACCCGGTTCATTCATGCCGCAGGTCGGATGCGGAAAACCATTCGTCATTTCCCGTACGGTCACTGCGCACGCGGATCTGGCCATTTTCGATGATTTCGACAATGTCGCCCTTCATCCCGCGCAGTTCCGGCTTGACCGGTGCATCATCCCTGACCACCACAATATCACCTGCCTTGAAATCCATGTCCGGTTCTCCTTTTTTCGATTATGGTGGTCCTGCGCGGGGACGTGGCCACCGTGGCCCACGGTCCCGCCCGCATCCGCCCCAATCATGCCAGTGATGGCGGACATCACAAGCCGTTGTCCGGCCATGTCATACCACATCCGCACAAAGGGCAGGTTGCCGCAGGGAAAGATGCTCCGACATGAAGGGGGAACCGATACAACATACAGGAATGCTTCATGTCATCAGAACATCATCTGCCTTCCGCCACGGACCTGCAGCGCGAACTGGAACAGGTCCGTCGTGATTACGCCATTGCACTGAAGGACCGGCCCGAGCACGCCAGGGCGCTCGAAGCACGCGCCAAAAAGCTGGAAGCCGAACTCGCCCGCCAGAAATAACAGGCGCATACGGGTCGGGACACGACATATCCGGCCCCGCCGGGCGGCACGGCATGCACCCGGTATTGACTGTCATCATGTCAAGATGGCTGCATGACAGGCTGCCATGCGGCGGCAGACATGGTTCATGGCGCGGTTCCACCCCATGTGAAGGGGAACGGGCACACCGTGTGCCCCCTACAGAACAAGAATTAGGATGCTATCATGAGCAAAGTGGCAACCAGTGGTCCTGACGCACAGGGCAAGTACAGCCTGGAAGTAAGCATCGGCGGCCTGACTGGCACGCTGGGCGGTTTTTCCTCCGCCATGGAAGCCGAGGATTACGCCGTTTCCCTGCTGCGCCGCGTCAAGGAACTGGCCAAGGCCGATAACCTGAAGACGGCCTGAAATAATTCCTGAAAACCCGCCGGCAGGGGGCGGCATGCGACAGTATGCCCCCCGTCCGGCGGGATGACGGCCATCGCCGGTCGTCATTATGCCTTTTTTCTTTATACAGTTGGAAACCTGACAGGATCAGGACGTGAAGCTGTATATGGAAAAAGGACACTCTTTCCCATGAAACGACTGACCCGGTCACTGTCGGTACTGGTTTTGGCCAGTCCGCTTGTCGCCTGCGTTGATGGCCCCGGATATGGCGGCTATTACGGCGGGTACGGTTATGGCCCCAGCGGGGGTTATTATAGCGGATATGGCGATTATTACGGCGGCGCGCCCGAATATATCGGGCGCGGCGGTGGCTGGGGCGGCGGTCGCGGCCGCCCCGGTGGCGATTTCCATGGTGGTGGCCCACGTGGTGACTTCCACGGTGGCGGACCCGGGGGCGGTGGAGGCCACGGTGGGCCGGGCGGTGGCGGCGGTCGTGGTCCCGGCGGCCCGGGTGGCGGCGGTGGCGGCCACGGTGGTGGTGGCGGCGGTCACGGCGGGCCCGGCCGACATTGATGCATATGGCCGGTTCCGTTTGCGGAACCGGCCATTTTTTATCCGTGCGCCCCCCCACCCGACAGCAGGTTCATGACCAGTACGCCACATATGATAAGCGTCATGCCCACGACCGCCGCCAGGTCCAGCTTCTGCCCCAGCACCACCCGACAGACCAGCGTGATGAGTACCGTCCCGATACCCGACCAGATGGCATAGGCCACGCCAGTGGGAATGGCGCGCAACGCCAGGGACAACGAATAGAACGCCACGCCATACCCGACCACGGTCACACATGACGGTCCCGGCCGTGTAAAGCCATTGGATAACGTCAGGCAGAACGTGGCGGTGACTTCCGCCGCAATCGCGATCAGCAGATAGACATATGCCATGCCCCTATCCGCGCCGACGGCCCACCGTGCCACGAGGGGGCAGTCCCGTCAGTCGGGGCCGGGGCGCGCGCGGGGGCAGCGGCGTTTCATCGCGAATCGCCACGGCATCATGCCCACGGGCACGCAGCGCATCAGCGAATCGCTGGACATGGGTCCATTGCGCCCCTGCATACAGTTCACGCCCGTCCAGCATTACACGATGTCGTCTCAACTTTTCCCTCAATCCGTCATATCTGGCCATAAAGATGGGGACAGCGGGCATGAAACGCAACGGCACGGGAAATTTGTTTCAACAGTGCAGGAAACCTTCGCTTTCGTGAAACGATTCATGTATAGGAAAGATAGGAGGTATGATACATGAGCAACTCTGCACGCATGATCGCCCATCTGCTGATCACGGTCCGGTTGAGTACGCGCAATCGTCCTTCCGCCCCTGTTCCCGCAGTTTCACGCGATTGAACATGTCGCGCCGGGGATACCCGGCGCGCATCCATCAGACATATTTTGTCATGTTATGACATGATGAGGAATCACGCCTTTTTCCGTTCCCGTGCCAGACGGGCGGCAAAGGCTGGCAATTCATCATGATGCAGCAGGAACACCTTGTTGGACCGGGCCAACTGCCGCGCTGAAGTCGTGTAATCCGCATTGGAGACGACTGCCGCAATATCGGCATGGTAATGCAGCCGGGCGGCCGAAATCTGCTGCACTGCCTCATTCCCCACCGCATTGCGGTACAGCTTGCACTGCACGACCAGCCGTTTTCCGCCGCGCGTGGCGATGACATCCGCGCCCTGGTCCCCTCCGGACGGCGTTGCATGCGCGTCCCACCCACAGGCACGCAGGCGGTCGGCGCAATAGCGTTCGTAGCCGATCGGGTCCATGTCTGGCGTGTAACCGCCGGTGGCCTGTCCCGCTTTCTCCCCCGACAGCTTCTGGCTGGCCACAGTCCCGATCCGGGCCAGTACGCGGTCCGCAATGGCGGGCCATGCCCATTGCAGGCGACGGTCCAGCAAGGCGGGCTTTATGATCGTCCTGATGAATTCCGTCTGTTCGCGTTGCCACCGGGCCGTACGTTCCACGCCATAGCTGTTGACCTGCACCAGTTGCCTGCGCCGGATTCGCAGCGCATCGGCATGGCGGGACACCAGCCGCCTGCACACGCGCCATGCCTGCCGCCTGCGCAAAAGCCGCCAGCCATACCGTAACAGCGGCCACAGCAGCACGGCCCCGACCCCCGCCATGACCAGACGCAGCAGGCCGGATGGCCGCGACGGCAGATGACCCGACACGGGATGCAGGACGGCGGCAGGAAAATACAGCGCACCCTCCCCTTTCTGGATGGGCAGGTGGCGCAACAGCACCGCATCGCCATGATGGCCCAGTACCTGCCAGTTCCCCGTCCCGTCCACGCGCCTGCAGTGCATCTGGATCAGCGTACGACCGGACGACATGGCCGCGGGCGACAGGCTGCCCACCCGTTGCAATGTGGCCGCCTGCGTGCAGCCGACGGTTGCGGGGGGAACGTGACAGGGCGCCTGTTCCGCCATGGCGGCCAGCGGGGCCAGCAGTATCCCGCACCCCACCCATGGCATGATCCCTGCACGCATTCCTGTGTTCCGCCCCTTGTTCATAATCTGTTCTGCGACACTACCGTATGAGAACAAAATGGGAAAGTATGGAAATGCCACTCTTTTCCAGCATGGTTTTTTATCTTCCGCCATGCCTATCATGCCGGTATGCGAATCTGTTTTATCGGCGACAGCTACGTAACGGGCACGGGTGATGAAACCTGTCAGGGATGGGTGGGACGCCTGTCCGCCATGGAACGGCAGGCAGGCCATGACATCACAGCCTACAACCTGGGCGTGCGGGGACAGACCAGCCGCGACATCGCCCTGCGGTGGCATGCCGAAACCCTGCCCCGCCTGGCCGGACGACATGACGGGGGCATCGTGCTGTCCTTTGGCGTCAATGACTGCACGTCCACCGCGCAGGGGCAGCCACGCGTGCCGCATGAAGCCTGCATCGCGACGACACGCCATATCCTGCAACAGGCCCGGCCATCGTGGCCGGTCCTGGTGATCGGCCCCCCACCGGTCGGGCGCCCCTGTCCCGATGGGCGCACACGGGCGCTGTCGCATGCCATGGCTGACGCATGCGCGCAGGTATCCGTGCCCTTCCTGTCGATATGGGAACCGCTGCTGGCCCATCCCACATGGTGCACCGAGATCGCGCGCGGCGATGGCGCCCACCCGTCGGGCGGAGGCTATGCCGCGCTGGCACGGATCATCCATGACTGGCCTGCGTGGCGAAAGTGGATGGGACCGCTACCCTAAATCCGCGCGCCGGTTTATCCGTTCCCCTTGGCATGGCGCGACGGCAGGGTCACATTCGCCACATGACCGCCATATCCCGTTTTGAACAAAGGCATACAGACATGAAAAAGATCATTACCTGTGCCCTGCTGGGCGTGCTGGCAGCCAGCGTCGTGCCCACGGCGCATGCCGAAGTGCCGGAGGGGGAACTGAACTCGCTCTATATCCGGCCGGAAGTGAAGCTGCCCGCGCCTGCGCTGACATTCCCCAATTATCCGGTCGTTGATGACTGCACGACGGAATTTGGTGATGAAGTCACCAATGCCTGCGTCACACAGGAAAAGGAACGCGCGCTGGTCCTGCAGCCCGCATGGGACGAGTACCAGGACAGCGACAAGATCGCCTGTCAGGAAGACGTGACGCATGTACGCCATGTCCAGATGTACAAAAACCTTGCCTACTGCCTGGACAAGCGCCGCTATGACGCATGGCTGAAGAAGCACCCCAACGGGAAATAAGGGATCTTCCGAAACAGGGCATTGATGGAAAATAGAGGTTTTTGGGCACCGCCTTTTTCCAAGGAGGCGGCGCTTCCTGAAGCTTCCTGAACAAAGCTTCACCAAGGACCTCTGTCCTTAATCCCTTGCGATATGGCACCGGCCATCATCATGGCTGTGGTCATAATCGACATTCTGGTTGGTCGTGCTGTCCCCATGCACGATGCGCGTCATGTGGGCGGGATGGACTGACAGCACCGACAGGCCTGCATCCGCCGCCCCGTAATACAGCCCTGCGGCATCCAGCACGCTCGGCGGCACGGCCGCAAGCGTCAGCGGGACATGCACGTTATCCCGCGCGGCCTGCGCCGCCTGCGGGTGGGCAGCCTGCCATGCCGTGGATGTCCACAGGTAGAATGGTATTTCATACGCGGCGCGCACGTCCCCATGCGCGGGAATGCCACCGGTACATTCCGTAACCCGCACCCCGTGGTCAGATACGTAGAACAGGGCGGATTCCCCCCCATGCGCCGCCAGCGTGGCGCGGACATGGGCCAGCATGTGATCGGTATAGGCAATACTGTTGTCATAAGCCGTGCCAAGGCTGGCAAAACCGCGTGGGTAACGGTCAGCCGCGTTTTCATGGCTACCGAACAGGTGCAGCACGATAAAGACCCGCCCATGCGCATCCGCAATCGCCTGGTCCACGACCGGCAGCATGCGCCCGTCCAGCACCGGACTGCTCATCAACCCGTCATGCACGGTGGTGTAGGCGATATGGCGGGCCTGTTCCGAATATGCGCCGATCACGCTGTCATATGGCCCCAGACGCGGGTGGTTGCTGATCCACCACGTATCAAATCCCGCCGCGTTGAAAACCGATACCAGATCATGCCCCGGCATCGCACCGGGCCGCAGACGGTCATAACCGGACAGGATGACCGGCACGGCGCCCACCGTGTAGTCGAAGGGCGTAACCATGTCATCAAAGCGGACAAGTCCTGGCACCTGCTCCATTTCCGGCGTGGTGGGAAGGCCATAGCCATAGCTGTGGTGATGATCGCGCCGCGCACTTTCCCCGATCACCAGCACGATCACCTGTGGCGTGGTGGGGGGCGCAGGATCAAAATGGATCGGTTCATGGCTGATCCGCCGCGCCATTTCGCTCACGCGCCGGGTTGCACGCCGGGCGGCGACATAGCCGGTCGCCATGCTCCACGGCCATGCCCGGTCAAAGCGGGAATGGATGGGCACCATCGGGTTTTCGGTCCCGCCCCGCGTGGGGGGCAGGTGCCGCCATAACTGCACGGTAGGCACGACGGTCCACGCCAGCAGCACGGCCACGCAGGCCAGGCGCGTACGGACGCGCCATCCGACCACAACCCCGCGCGGCCGCGACAGATAGAACCCGGCCAGCACCAGCCACACCAGCGTCCACGCCCCCAGATACGGCAACACGGGCCGCACATACCCCAGCACGACGGGGAACGAGCAGTAAAACAGGATCAGCCACAGCGGATATCCCGGCGGGACGCCACTTATGCTTATGTAGTACAGCGCCGCAGGCAGCAGCATGACCACCGGCAGCAGGCACGCCAGCAATACCCGCCTGCTGTTGAACAGCAGCGCAACCGTCGCCCACAGCACAACCGACCGCACGATCCCCTGCAACGCCGTGCAGGCGGGCAGTAGCGCAAGGACGGCCATGAGACCAGGCAGCATGTCAGGCCACAGGCGCGGCAAACGGCCCTGCCTGCGGGCCGGATCATGGGGGGAACGGGCGGTCATGCGCGTTTCATGTCACACGCCCCCGTCCACGGGTAGCCCCATCGTGCGGGCAGGCTGCGCGATGATGGCACGTTTGTGAATGAACCTGCGTGCGGCAATGCTTTTTATCCCCTGTCGGCACGCCTAATAATGCGACCGCCGGGAGGCCCGCTGCGCGAACGGGCGCCAGAAAGAAAAAGCACATAAAAACAGTAATCATCTAAAGGCAGACAAACGTACCATGGCAAAAATAAAGGTCAAAAATCCCGTTGTCGAAATGGACGGCGACGAGATGACCCGCATTATCTGGCACTTCATCCGCGAACGGCTGATCCTGCCGTATCTGGATATCGACCTGAAATATTATGACCTTGGCATCCGCCATCGTGACGAGACCGATGACCGCGTGACAGTGGAAGCCGCCGAAGCCGTGCGCCGGTACGGCGTGGGCGTGAAATGCGCCACCATCACCCCCGATGAGGCACGGGTGGAGGAGTTTGGCCTGAAGAAGATGTGGCGTTCGCCCAACGGCACCATCCGCAACATCCTTGATGGCACGATCTTCCGCGAACCCATCATCTGTTCCAACGTGCCCCGCCTTGTGCCGCACTGGACCCAGCCCATCGTGATCGGCCGCCATGCCTATGGCGACATCTACCGCGCCGCCGAAACCCGCATTCCCGGTCCCGGCAAGGTCACGCTGCGCTACACCCCCGCCGATGGCGGCCCGGAACAGGTGCTGGACGTGCATGACTTCAAGGGCCCCGGCGTGGCGCTTGGCATGCATAACACCCGCGCCTCGATCGAAGGGTTCGCGCGCGCGTCCCTCGCCTACGGGCGTGACCGGAAGCTGCCGGTTTACCTGTCCACCAAGAACACCATCCTCAAGGCCTATGACGGCATGTTCAAGGATGTGTTCCAGGAGGTGTACGAACGGGAATTCAGGGCCGAGTTCGAAAAGCTGGGCCTGACCTACGAACACCGCCTGATCGATGACATGGTGGCCTGTGCGCTGAAGTGGAAGGGCGGCTATGTCTGGGCGTGCAAGAACTATGACGGCGATGTGGAAAGCGACATCGTGGCACAGGGCTTCGGCAGCCTTGGCCTCATGACCTCGGTGCTGCTGAACCCGACAGGCGACGTGGTGGAAGCCGAAGCGGCCCATGGCACCGTCACCCGCCATTTCCGCGAACACCAGAAGGGACGCCCCACCAGCACCAACCCCATCGCGTCGATTTTCGCATGGACACGGGGTCTGGCCTATCGCGGCAAATTCGATGACACGCCCGACGTAACCCACTTCGCCCAGACGCTGGAACGCGTCTGTGTGGAAACGGTCGAAGGTGGCCAGATGACCAAGGATCTTGCCCTGCTGGTCGGCAAGGACACCAGATGGCTCGATACCCAGCCTTTCCTTGACGTGCTGGATGAAAAACTGGGCGCGGCGCTGGCCAAGGCGTAAGAACCCGAACGGGGCGGCGCACTGGCCGCCCCGTTTCGCACCAGACTGAAAATTAAAGAAGTTTTTGGTGAAGCTTTGTCCAAAAAGCTTCAGGGAAGCCGCCTCTTTGAAAAAAGGCGGCCCCCAAAACTTTTATTCCCCCTCCTCCAGCGGATGCGACGCCAGTGCGCCTTCCCACCGCGCCGCAACGGCCGCGGCATAGCCATTGCCCAGAACGTTGGTGGCCGTGCGCGCCATGTCGAGGAAGTGGTCGATCCCCAGTATCAGCGCCAGCCCTGCCTCCGGCAGGCCGAACTGCGGCATGACGGCCGCCAGCGTGACCAGTGCCGCGCGCGGCACGCCTGCAATGCCCTTGCTGCTGAGCATCATCACCAGCACCATCGCAACCTGCTGGCCCAGCGGCATGTGAATTCCGTAAGCCTGCGCGATGAACAGCGCACCAAAGGACTGGAACAGCACCGATCCGTCCAGATTGAAGCTGTAACCCAGCGGCAGTACGAAGCCGCTTATGCGGTCAGGTACGCCAAAACGCTCCAGCCGTTCCACCAGCAGCGGATAGACGGATTCACTGCTGGCCGTGGCGAAACCCAGCAGGATGGGCTGCACCAGCAACCGGGCCAGTTCAAACACGCGTCGGCCCAGCACGCAGAAGGTCATGGTGGTCAGCAGCACCCACAACACCCCCAGCGTACCGTAGAATTTGCACAGGAACATGCCGAACGTGCCAAGGATTCCCGCACCACTATGCGCCACACTGCCCATGACGGAACCGAACACCGCGACGGGGGAGACATACATGACCATGTCGGTCATGCGCAGCATGATGCGCGCAAGTTCCCCGGTCCATGGCAGGATCAGGCGCTGCGCACCTTTCCCCGCTGCTGGCAGCGCCAGCCCGAACAGAATGGAAAACACCACGATCTGCAGGATGTCATTGCGACCCATGGCGTCAAAGATACTGGTCGGCACGACATGCAGCACGAATTCGATCGGGTCGAAGTGACCATGCGCAAGCCCCAGGTCCCCCACCGATAGCGGGGTCGTGAATCCCGCCCCCGGCTGCAGCAGGTTCGCCGCCACCAGCCCCGTCACCAGCGACAGGAAGGACGCGGCAATGAACCACAGCAGGATACGCCCGCCGATCCGCATGACCTGCGCGCCATCGCCAAGACTGCCGATGCCCGATACCAGGGTGGCAAAGACAAGCGGGGCAATGATCATGCGCACCAGCCGCAGGAACAGCCCCGTAAGCAGGGTGGCAACCCGGGCGGCGGGGTCACTTGCCGCAGGCCCCGCCGCATGCAGGACCAGCCCCGCCACAATACCCAGCACCAGGGCTGCGACAATGGCGCGCGTACGGTGGTTTGCATTACTTTTACCGGGATCGGCCAATATCTCAGTATCCTGTTGCGGTGAAAGACACGCGGGGAGTAGCGCGGCGTCCCCCCGTCACGCAAGGCGGCGGCGCGCACGGCCCCACCGGCGCATCCCGCGCCAGTCGCGCATTCCGCCCCATGCCCAGGTCATACGCCATAATTCCCGCCCGTAATGGCGGTGGGACCATGCCGGGACACATAATTGTCATCACCCGCCGGAAGAGGAAAAAAGTCCGATAAAAAAGTTTGGCGATGCGATATATACCTACCCATTCGGGTAGGATGAGATTATACAGACCCCATGCACGATCCCACGCCGCAGGCGTCGTCTCCGGTTCCCGCGCAGGGAACACCATGGCTGGAAAGCGGCCTGGAACGACTGTTCTTCCGTGCGCGATGGTTGTGCGCACCGTTATATCTTGGCCTGACGGCCGGGTTGCTGGTGATACTGGTCAAATTCTTCCAGACCGTGTGGACGCTGGTCAGGCATAGCTACACGCTGGAATTCGATGATGTGTTTGTCGGCATCCTCGACATGATTGACCTGGTGCTGCTGGCGAACCTGCTGCTGATCGTGATGTTCGCGGGATACGAAAATTTTGTTTCCAAGCTGGATGTGCGCAACCACCGGGATTTTCCCGACTGGATCGGGCACGTCACGTTCGGGGATATCAAGATCAAGCTCATGGCTTCCATCGTGGCCATGTCGGCCATTCATGTACTGGCGGATTTCATCCGGGTTAATGAAATCTCCAGCCGAACACTGGCATGGAGCGTGGGCATCCACCTGGCCTTCGTCGTATCGGGCCTGATGCTCGCGATGATGGACCGGATGATGGAACCACCCGCCCGCCCGGCAGGGTCACAGACAGAATCGGGCACCCACTGACAGGTCGCCCGTTGCCGTTACGACGGCCATGAACATGACGCCCCGGCGGGCGTTGCAGGCACGGACTGGCGC
The DNA here is from genome assembly GCF_000285295.1 of Komagataeibacter europaeus LMG 18890. Lineage (GTDB taxonomy): Bacteria > Pseudomonadota > Alphaproteobacteria > Acetobacterales > Acetobacteraceae > Komagataeibacter > Komagataeibacter europaeus. The sequence continues at coordinate 25,075 of NZ_CADP01000022.1, forward strand.
CTGAGGGAACCTGCACCCGTTGATTTGGGGCAGGAAGAAGGCATTTACGCCTCATTACAATCACATTTACGTGATATTATAGGACTGTTTACGTCGCCTTTATTTGCCATTGGCTTACTGAAACCAAGGGCCGGAGCATATTTTAACATATAAATTGTATTTGAAATGCTGTTTATATGGGTCTGTTTCTGTCGATTACCCCTATGTTAGATAGCCACATGCGCCTGACCCTGCACACTGATTATGCATTACGTACGTTGCTATACATGGGAATCCATGCGGATAGACGCGTGTCGATCCATGAAATCGCCAGCGCGTACGACATCTCCGAAAATCACCTTGTCAAGGTCATTCATCGGCTGTCACGCCTTGGGCTGATCGATGCACGCCGTGGCCGGGGCGGGGAACTGCTGCTGGCCCATGCGCCCAAGGACATCCGTATTGGCGACGTCGTGCGCCAGACCGAGGACGACATGCGCCTTGTCCATTGCGAACCAGGCGCCACCGAAAACGCCAGTTGTTGCATCCTGTCGGACATGTGCCGCCTGCGCGGGGTACTGTCGGTGGCGCTGGGGGCATTCATGCAGGTGCTGGATGGCACGACACTGGCTGACCTGCTGCCACCGGAAGAACACGGCATGCTGCGCGAACGCCTGCCCGGTCCCAAGCTGACGGTGCCCCCGACCGGCAAGGTCGCCACGCAGGACAGGCCGACGCTACAGTAAATCCTTCCCATACATGGGATAACCGAACCGGACGGTGGTCCGCTTACGCCACCGGTGATCCGGACGTACCCTGTGCCGCCGCATCCGCACGGGCTTCAAGCAGGGCCTGCCGGGTCAGGCGTTCTTCATTGCGACGCAGGAAAATGGCGCTGGCCACCAGTCCGGCAGCCACTGCCAGACCCATCGCAATGCTGGCGGTACCTGATACCTCCGTCACCTTGCGGCCAAGATAATACGCACCTGCGGCATATCCCCCGGCCCAGCACAGGCCACCCAGCGCATTGAACACCATGAAGCGCGGCCACGGCATATGGTTGGCCCCGGCCAGCAGGGCGACAAATACCCGCAGCAGGGCGACAAACCGTCCGAAAAACACAATGCCACTGCCATGATGACGGAACAGGAAACGCCCCAGCAGCAACCGGTCCGGGGTCAGCTTGATCCGTGCGCCATATTTCTGCAGCAGCGGCAGGCCGACCTTCCGCCCGATCAGATAGCCGATATTGTCCCCGATCACGGCCCCGGTCACCGCGGCAAGGGCCACGAACTGGATATCCAGCTTGTGGGTGGCGGCACAGTAGATGGACGCTGAAATGATCAGTGTTTCAGCCGGCAGCGGCAGTCCCATGCTTTCCAGCATGACGATAAAGGTAATCACCCCATATCCGTAATGCTGGAACAGGTATTCAAAATGGTGCAGCAGCGTTCAGTCCTCCATCGCCGGGAAACGGGCACGATCCATGCATTCCGCGTACCGACACGACCGGCCCGCCCGGCACGGAACGTCAACAGGTAGGGTGAGAGTACACCACCCGAATATGGCCAGCCTGAAACCCGGCAGGCACAATGGGTGAAACAGGACGACAGCAAAACCGGCTTTAGCGAATATCTGCCACCCATTTTTTTCCTGTCCGGTTCCCTGCCCCGGTCCGGCGCCCGTTGCCCTGATCGGGCATGACCCGCGCACGGCCACGATGGAACCGGGCATATCCCGTGATATGGCAACCGGCACCGGGGCCGGGTGAAAACCAGTGGCCCTAGCGCCTGATCCACTCCCGGCGTTCGGGCGCGCGCCTTTCCCACCCGCGCCGTTCAAGTTCCGGCGTGCTGGCAGGCTGGGCCGGGTAGCCCACGCACAGATAGGCGACAAGTTCCAGAACGGGATCCATGTCCAGCACGGCCATGACCCGTTCAGGATCGATGATGGAAACCCATCCCACCCCGATTCCCGCCGCCGTGGCCGCCAGCCAGAACGTATGGATGGCCATGACCGTGGACCACGTGGTGGTCTGTGGCATGGTCCCCCGGCCCAGTCCGCGCCCCTGCGCGGGTTCGGGATGGGACAGGACCGCCACGTGGTGGGGCGCGTCATCGAGTCCCGCCAGTTTCAGCCTGGCATAACGCTGTGCATCCGCTCCCGCGCGATCCGACAGGGCGCTGGCATTGCAACGGGCGAAATCCGCCCGCACCGCCGCACGACGCCGGGGATCATCCACACGCACGAAGCGCCATGGTTCACTCAGACCCACCGACGGGGCAAGGCAGGCGGTACGCAGCAGATCGTCCAGCACGGGTTCAGGCAACGGGTCACGGCGGAAATGGCGCACATCACGCCGCCAGCGGAACAGGTCTTGCAACTGCTCCCTGAAGACGGGAGAAAATTCGGGCATGGAAGTCATGCCCTCTTCTTTCGTTCATTGCAGGCGGTCTGTCACGTCCTGGATGCTGTCGGGATCTGCGGACGTGGGTTGCGTAACACCCCCTTCCTCCGGCGCCAGGGGGGCGGCATAGGCCGGGTCTTCCTCGAACTTGGACGCCACTTCGCGGATTTCGTCAAAACTGGCCTTGTACCAGTCCACCTGCGTATGGGTATGGCTGTTCACGACAAAGCTCAGGAACGCGGGGGATGCGCTTTCCTCGATGCCATATAACGCCTCGTCCTCGCTCCCTTTCGTATGGAAGACGAAGTGGCAGTTTGCCGCATCCGCATAGCGCAGGAAGGTATGGTAAATGATGGTCGGCACGATTTCATGCATGGCCTGCCCGATGTAATAGGCTGGCCGCCTGCTGATGATCGCGGGCGTGACGTTATCCAGGATCCCTTCATTTTCCAGCGCGCTGGCGCTGTCCACGAAACGGGACTGGTTGATCGTGACCGTTACCCCGCACCGGCGCACGTGATAGGCGCTGGTGACCGTAATGCCGAATTTCTCATAATCAGGCAGCTTGTTGAACGCGGTCGTGGCCGCATGGGCTGTTTCCACCTGTGCCAGCATGGCAACCACCAGCCATGCCGCACGTCGTGGCATATGTTTACCCATGTCCCTTCGCTCTCCCCATGTGGCGGCCTGTCAGGTGTATTTTACGCTCCTGTTATGTATCGTCCAATGAATATGGCGGCACACCGGAATGCACCGCCATACGATCATGATGCAGGACCTGCCCGGTCGCAGGCCACAGCAGTCAGGTCCGGTCCCAGCAGCCCCGCAGCGCCAGCAAGGAGGGCGATCCCTCCATCCCGGCATGGCAGCCCGACGGCACGGCGATACTGGGCAGCGTCGCCAGCAGCATCATCCCCTGCTTGCGGTAGGCTGCACCGACCCAGCCCACAACGCGCTGGCGCAGCGTGCGGATCTGGAGGGGATTGGAAGAAGGGGAAAATCCCACGGCGGGGACAGGAGAAAAACTACGCATCAAGGCGTTTCCCGTGAGCCTAGCGGGCGAGACTGCCGCATGCTGCTCCTGCGCGCACGCTACGACGCAACCGGGGGGTTGGAAATACGATATTTTCGCAGATTTCCGGGGTGATCCATGCTTTTTTCGCAAGGCTTATTCCGGCAGGTGTTGCATGGAAAAGACACCTGCCGGAAGGGCCATGGGGTCAGATGCAGCCAACCTGCCACGATGCCCGCCATTCCTGTCCGGGCTGCAGGTGAAACACGCCTGGACGCGTGGAAAAATCGCCCTTGAATCCGACCGGACTGGCCATGCCATGCCACGGTTCGATGCATACGAAATCAGCGCCCGGCTTCATCCATATGCCTAACTGGGGAAAGCCTTCCCATGTCAGACGCAGGCCCGGACCATCGGGGATGCGATAGGTCAGCCCCGTACTGGCCGGACGGTCGAAAATCAGCGCATCTGCCGCAAACAGGGATTCATCGAGATGCAGCACCCGACCGACGACCGGGGTGGGAAAGGATTCGGGCAGCAGCAGGCCATCCTTCAGCCGCCGGACGCCTTCCGGCTCCGGCTGGTCAAATTCGATGATGTGCCGGCCCTTGGGCACGTCGGCGGCCAGCGGCCATACAAAGGCAGGGTGCGCACCCAGCGATGCGGGCAGGACACGATTCGCATCGGGGTTGGTCACGCAGTACCCAACCCGCAGCCTGCCCTGTTCAATGCGGTATTCAATGACAAGGCTGAAGGCGAAGGGATAGATCCTGCGCGTGGCGTCCGTATCGGACAGTTCGAGGCGGCAGCCCGTCTCATCGCGTTCCAGCCAGCGGAATGTGCAGTCGCGGGCAAAACCGTGCTGGGTCATGCGGTACGCCTGCCCATCGACCCATGCCGCATCATCCACCAGTCGCCCCACGATGGGAAACAGCACCGGCGACTGGCGACGCCACGGGTCACCGCCACACCACAGCAGGTCACGCCCGTCCGCGCGCAGGGCACACAGTTCCGCCCCGTGGGCCCGCACGCTGGCCGCAAGGCGGCCGTCGCCAAATGTATGGGTATTTTCTGTCATGCTGGTGGCTCCATCCATGTTCATGATGGTGCCTACCATGCACGATCAGGGGCTGGCCTGCCTATTCATGTACAGCAGGGGTGGTGGCCGCCGCCAGGGTCGCGGACACAGGCGCAGACGCAGCCTTGGCATCCGGCGTCAGGCTTATGGTCAGGCGTTCGACCGAAAATGCCAGCCGCGCGCCGCTGCTGCGCGACGTGAACTTGATATGGATGCCGTTGTTATTTTCCATGACGGCCGCACCCTTCCCCGCGCCAACCGTCGCCTCACCCTGTACGGACCAGTAGGTACCCTCGATATCCTGAATGCGGTACAGGTTATAGACGGTGCCCGTGGCATGGGTCTTGGAAAAGCCGATGGCCGCACCCGAGCCACCGCGGATGCGGAAAGGGTAGTCATGCCCTTCAAACGTCAGGACACCCTTTCCCCATGACATCCCGGCCCCAAGATCGGCCGCCGACAGGGTAAAGGCGATCGTTGCCGTATGATCACCCAGCGCATCCGCCGCATGGGCACAGGCAAAAGGGGTCATACCGGAAAGGGACACAGCAGCCGCTACGGCGGCCAGAGATGCTAGGCGCAAAAGCGAACTCCATGATTTCTGGCGGGCAGGTTGCCCCGCGTCCTTGCGTGACAGACATGATTGGCATGTCGTCCCTTGCACTGTGCCGCACAAATAGCAGCCATGCAAACTATATCATGGACATGATCCCAACGGGTTGCGGTTTATTTTTTTCCGCCGGGACGAACCGGCGCAAGCTGGGCGCGGGCCTCGCCATTGGGCTGGGCGGCCGTGTGCAGGTTTACATAGACCTGACCGTTCTGGAGGGCCTCCGCCTGCTCGGATGACAGCAGGACGGATCCGTGCTGCCCGGATTTATAGGGGCTGGGAATGGGCACCAGCACGCCCGCTTCTTCCCCCGCCGGGGCGGGACCATGGAAATGGGCGGCGACCACCGGCCCGCTCAGCCCGGTCCAGGTCAGGGTATATTTCACAAGATTCGTGCGCGTATTCAGCGTGGCCTGCACGGTGCCATCGGGCTGGCTGGTCGTGCCGTGTTCAGGGGTAAAGTGACCTTCCAGCCGCACGGTGGCCGCAAGGGCGGGAGAAGCCACCACGATACTGGCGGCGACAAGGGCGGGCAGGGCGGGAAAACGGATCATTTCGACCTCCACCACAAGCTGGGCCTGCGGAATTTTTTTGTCACTGAACTAATGGGAAACGCTACGGATGCCCGATTGGGTGCATGATCCGCAACAGTGGCGCAACAAAAATCATGGCCGCGCAGCCCACCCGGCACCGGATCCCGTGACGGCCCGCTTCATGCCCGCCCACACGGCCAGAAAACTGGCGTGACCGGCGTTACCAGGGATGGGAATCGGAAATGAAACGCCCGGCATCGGTAATCATGCCAAAGGCATAATAACATGCTGCAACCCCCAGCAGCATCAGCAGGCAGGACATGATGATACGCATCCACGCCATGTGCCATTGCGGCAACCATGCTGCAAGGACATTCCGCCCCTCTATTATTCCACGCCCGTCCCGCCAGCGGCGGCATAGACCTGACCGGTGATGTAGCTGGCTTCGGATGAGGCCAGCAGCACATAGACAGGCGCCAGTTCCGCCGGCTGGCCCGCACGGCCCATCGGGGTCTCGCCGCCAAAGTCGTGGATGTTTTCTTCCGTCTGGCCGCCACTGACCTGCAACGCGGTCCAGAACGGGCCGGGGGCCACCGCGTTGACGCGGATGCCACGGTGGACCATCTGCTTGGCCAGTGACTTGACGAAGGCGACAATCGCCCCCTTGGTCGCGGAATAATCCAGCAGGATTTCAGACGGGCTGAACGCATTGACCGACGCCGTGGCGATGATCGCGCCCCCGCGCGGCATGAGCGGAATGGCCGCCTTGCTCAGGTAAAACAGCGCGTAGATATTGGTGCGGAAGGTTTCATCAAACTGTTCGTCGCTGATATCAAGGATACTGTCCTGATGGCGCTGGCGGCCTGCATTGCTGACCAGAATGTCCAGCCCGCCCAGTTCCCGGTGCGCGCGCTGCACCAGAGCATCACAGTATTTGCGGTCCCGCAGGTCACCGGGCAGGGCCACGGCCTTGCGCCCGGCTTCGCGGATCAGGGCGATGACCTCCCGCGCATCAGGTTCTTCCTGCGGCAGGTAGGCGATCGCTACGTCCGCCCCCTCACGGGCATAGGCGATGGCAGCCGCCCGGCCAATACCGGAATCGCCACCCGTAATCAGCGCCTTGCGTCCCGCCAGCCTGCCGGACCCCCGATAGCTGGTTTCCCCATGGTCGGGTCGTGGCGTCATCTTGCCCGCAAGGCCGGGCCAGGGCTGCGACTGCTGGGGAAACGGCGGGCGGGGATAGGCATTTTCGGGGTCCACCAGCGCGGGCGTGGGGGCCGCCATTTCCGCGGCAGCACCGGACCGGCCGGNNGGCCGCCGTGACAAGGCCGGCCGCGGCCACTCCGGTCAGGATCTGGCGACGGGACGAGGCATGGCTGTTATCATCTGGCATGGTGGTCTGCTCCCTGTCATGGGCGGCTCCATGGGACCGCATTCAGGAATCTGAACAGGCCGCCCACGCCACGGTTGCATGAAAACAGGCGCGCAGTGCCGCCCGCAGGTCAGGGCAGGGCTGCAATTCCGGTGATTTCGACCTTCCAGCGTGGATCGGCCAGGCGGGCTTCAACCGTGGCCCGGGCGGGTTTGGCGTCACGATCCAGCCACGCATCCCATGCGCGGTTCATCGCGGCCATGTCGTTCATGTCGCTGAGGAAAATCTGTACCGACAGCAGGCGCGCGCTGCTGGTCCCCGCTTCCGCCAGCAGGGCGTCGATCTGGCGCAGGATGTCCGCCGTCTGGCCTTCGGCATCAAGGGTGGGGTCATCGGCCACCTGCCCGGCCAGATAGACGGTATGCCCATGCACGACGGCACCGGTCAGTCGTTCCTCAGGTTGCAGGCGTTTGATGGTCATGGATGGCTCCTTCAGGCTGGTACGGGTTCATGCCCGGCCCGGTCGGGCGCGAATCGGGCAGGACATGGAAACGGTGGGTAATATCGAAAAACCGGGCATGTGCCACAAGTTCACGCACCAGTATTTCCAGATAGGCGACACTCCACCCCAGATCGAGGCGACGCGACAGGTTTCCCTCCGTCGCCACGCGCGCCCGCACGCAGGCCAGCGCATCCCCCGCCGTGTGGGCCAGACCGGCTGGCGGNGGCCCCGCCATGCGGCAAAGCCTGCAATCGTATGTTCCACCGCCTGCCGCGCATCGGGCGGCAGGCTGCCACGATCCAGCATGCGCCGCAGCCGGATCAGGTTCAGCCCCACGGTCATCGTCGCCAGCACCCCATCCAGATAGGCGTTGGTCTGGGCATCGGACATGGAGACGGAATGACGGACCAGACGCGCGAACCGTGCGGTCAGCGTATTCACCCATGCGCCGGTATCGGGAATCGCGGGCGCACGTGCGATACGGCGCAGGTCGCCCACCATCTGGCGGCGCATGCGCCAGCGTTCCGCATCCTGATCAAATGGCAGCACCAGCCGGAACACCAGCACGCTGCACCATATCCCCAGCACGACCGCGCTGTTGGTATTGAAAAAGGTCAGTTCATCCAGCCGCGACTGGTTGCCGGGATAGACCATGAAGGGCAGGAAATTATTATAGGGCGCGGCCGTGCCCACCGTGCGGGCGTCGCGCAGCGCCAGTCCCCCCACCATCATGGGCACGAACAGGGATGCGACCAGCGTTTCCCACACCGCCTGCCGGGGCAGCACGACAAAGGTCAGGAAGGCCGCCACCACCACCGCCCAGACCGCGCCGCGCAGGAAGCCCAGACTGTCCTGAACCGGGTTTTCATTGGCGGCGAAACGGCTGCATGTCACCACGACGAACATGGCGAAAGTCGGCCCGTCGGGCCAACCCGTCACTTCCCACACCAGACCGCCCACAAGGACCGCGCCCGCCGACCGGACGCCGTTATGCCACGCATCCGTCCGGTCGCGCCATGGCGGGGTGGAAAAGTGGAAATGGTCATGGACGGGGGCCGCCCGGGTCGCCGCCAGATGCGCCAGCGCCGCATCCAGCCGCACCAGCAGCACCCCGAGCGAGGCATTGAGGATATACCCGTCCAGATGTACCTGTGACCCGGCCGCATCCATGGGTACCGGGCCACTGACAGCGATGATGTCATTGACCAGTTGCTGCCGGCATTCCGCCCCCAGCATGCGGATGCGCGCGCGCAGGCCCGGCACGGCAGCAACGGGATCGGGACCATCCATCAACCCCTGCATGTCCGCAAACAGTGCCTTTGCCGTGGCCAGCGGAGTAACGAAGGCTGGGGGCACGCCGCCTGCCTCCCGTATGCGCGCCGCCAGTCCCAGTCCGCGCGACATCACCACGGCCACGGCGGCCAGTGCTGCGCGCGCATGGTCACCGGCATGGGTGCGGTGCTGCATTTCCACTTCACTGAACTCGATCTGGTCCGAAATGGAAAAGACGGACCCCAGCAGCGTGCGTGACCGCAGGAATCCGGAATCCTGTCCCGCCATCATGCCCGTCAGGGCCTGCGCCGCCTGTCTCACCGCTGCCGCAACGCGGCGGGTGATTTCCCTGTGCGCGACATCGGCCAGATTGGGCGCGAATACCGACGCCAGTCCGCTTTCACACAGGATGCCCAGGAAGATGTAGGTTGAACGCGACATGGCGATCGCGAACACATCACGCGGGTCATCCGCCGCGTTCAGGGCAATCAGGCCGCTGGTGAACGCCATGAGTACCAGCGCATAGGAATGGAAATTGCGCAGGAAGGTCGCAAGCCCGCAACATATTCCCACCCAGACCGCCAGCACCGGGAAAAACAGCCACGACGACTGGGGCAGCGCCGCGATCAGCGCCACACCCGCCACGGCACCACAGACCGTGCCCAGCAGGCGCCAGCGTGCCTTGGACATGCTCTGCCCACGCGAATTCTGCGCCACGATCCATGTGGTCATGGCCGCCCATTGCGGGTCGTCCATTTCCATCCACAGGGCAAGGACCAGTGCCAGAAGGGCTGCGATGGTGGTGCGGAGCGCAAAGCCGAAATCCACCGCACGCGGGGCATACAGCCACCGGAAACGGCGCAGCCAGCCGCCCATGACGCTAACCACGCAGGCAATGGGCCGTCGGGCTGTCGCCACGCGGGCGATCTGTATCACGCGGTCGTGTCATTTGCCCCGAATGACAAGAATGACGAGATAAATCTACATGTTATAACATAAATAGTTTTTCATGATCCGCCCTGGCCCATGACCACGGGACTGGCCTGCGGCCACCTTTGCGGGTTCATCCACGGAAAATATTGAAACTAAAGACATTTTTTATAAAGTTTGTGCGAAAAACTTCCGGAAACGCCACCTTTTTGAAAAAAGGTGGCATCCAAAAACTTTTATGGTTTTTTATACGACCTTCAGCGAGGACGGTACATCTCGTATAAAGCCACGGCCGCCGCGTTGGAGACGTTGAGGCTTTCCATGTCGCTGCTCATGGCAAGGCCCGCGATCTCGTCACAATGTTCCCGTGTCAGGCGACGCAGGCCCGCACCTTCCGCCCCCAGCACCAGGGCGACACGACGCTGGCTGAAGGAGGCGCCATCGAGTATGCCGCCACCAGCATCCAGCCCCACCACCCACAGGCCACGGGTCTTGAGCGCATCAAGCACACGCGACAGGTTGACCACCCGGATCAGCGGCACGATTTCCAGTGCGCCGGATGCCGCCCGTGCCAGGGTGCCTGTCTCATCCGGGGCATTACGGTCCTGCACGACAACCGCCACCGCACCGAATGCCGCGGCCGAGCGCAGGATGGCCCCCACATTGCGCGGATCCGTCACCTGGTCCAGCACCAGCACGGGGCCGGGCCGTTCCAGCACGGTATCAAGGTCGGGTGGTGTCAGCACATCCACCAGCAACGCCATGCCCTGATGCACCGCATCGGGCCCGCACAGCGTATCAAGACGGGCACGTTCGGTGCGCACGGGCTGAATGGGGAAACCACCCTCCAGCCTGGCGGCAAGGGTTTCCTGTGCTTCAGCCGTGACCAGAAGCTGCCGCAGCTTGCGCGCCGGATTTTCCAGTGCCGCCTGCACTGCATGCTGTCCATACAGCCAGCATGTGCCACGCGGGGCCGAAGCCGCACCCCGTCCCCCGCGACCATTCCGGTCGGATGCAGGGAGGGCGGACTGGGCGGAAGGGGCGGCTGACGCGCCGCGACGACGGGGAGTGCGCATGTTCATGACCGTTCTTTAAGCCCAACCATAGTCTGCGTCATGCCCCCAAACCGGGAATGAATGAAGTTTTTCACGCTGCCTATTGACACCCCTCGCCAATCCCCGTAATTACCGCGCCAACCCGGAGGGATGCCCGAGTGGCTAAAGGGGGCGGACTGTAAATCCGCTGGTGTACGCCTACGTTGGTTCGAATCCAACTCCCTCCACCAACTACCTTTCCCAGACAATCACATACGGTATCACAACGCTGGGTTTCCGGCGCTTTTCGTGTTTACGGCACGCCTGCCCTAATTTCCGTCAGTGGTCCCATGCCATGAACGGTTGGCCTGCTGGATAATGAACTGGCGGATATCCTCTATTTTCTGCCGGGACAGAACAGATCCGAATTCATCCATGCCAAAGGCGGTCAGCGCGCCGCGCCCGACAACATTGTAAAATCCGGTATCGTCCGACAATGCGCCCGACCACCGCAGATCGGGCAGGACACCGCCAGACATGACATCATGCCCGTGGCACCCAATGCAGTAGGTGGCGTAATCCGGTGCACCGCGCTGTGCCGCAGCAGTGTCAAAGCGTGCGGGCGGCCTGACGGGCGACCAGTCATGGGGTGCCTGATCGGGCAGCCTGTCATTGCCCTCCAGCGCAAAAACCAGCAGGCGCGATCGGTTTCCCGTGGTTGTCAGATGTTTGTAGGGACCACCAAAATAAAGGGGATAGGTACCACCCCATCCGACTTCGATCGCTACGTACTGGATTCCGTCAATGCTGTACGTCATGGGGGTGGCGATGATGCCGCTTTGCGCGGGAAAGGAAAACAGATCCTGTCCATTCAGGGCGTCATAGGCATGAAAGGTACCATCAGATAACCCCTGAAACAGTATATCGCCACCTGTAACCAGCATGCCGCCGTTCCATGGACCGGTATGGTCAATGCGGAAACGTTCCTGTTGCAGGACCGGATCCCATGCGATGGTCCACCATTTCATATCCGCCATATCTGCTGGCTGCACGCCATCCAGACCCAGGTTCCAGCCCTTGCGGTTCCAGGACCACACCTTGTCCGCATGGTAGGTTTCGGGAACCTGCTGCGCGGGAATATAGGCCAGACGGGTCAATGGACTATAGGCCATGGGTGGAAAATTATGGGCACCCAGCGCACCGGGATACATTTTCGTGTTCCTGCCGGTCAGGGTATAAAGGGCATCCGGCGTAAACAGGGGCCGACCCGTGTGGGGATCCAGACCTGTCGCCCAGTTGACAAATACATAATTCCGCCCTGACAGAAACTGTCCCGTCCGGGCATCAATCATGTAAAAGAAGCCATTTTTCGGGGCATGCAGAATAACGTGCCTGACCTGCCCATCAACCGGCAGGTCGGCCGTGGTAATCGTCTGGGTGGATGTATAGTCCCACTGGTCGCGTGGCGTTTCCTGAAAATGCCAGACATATTCACCCGTATCCGGTTTCACGGCGACAATGCTGCCCAGAAACAGGTTATCCCCCTTCCCGTCCGAGCGTAATTTGTAATTCCAGGGCGAGCCATTACCCACGCCAATATAGACCAGATCGGTCACGGGATCATACAGGATCGAATCCCACACGGTGCCCCCGCCGCCCGACACACGCCATGCCTCGGTCGGCGACCATGTGGGCCATGCCATGTCGTGGAGAACGGGATCGGACACGGCATGGTCTGCTTCGTCATCCACATTGGGTACCGTGAAAAAACGCCACTTCAGCTTACCGGTCATGCCATCAAAGGCGGAAACGAAGCCCCGCGCGCCCAGTTCCGCCCCGCCATTGCCGATAATGACATTGCCATGGGCAATACGTGGCGCGCCATCAACACTGTAAGCACGCGCCTTGCCCAGAATGGCATCGGGCGGGATTGTATTGACACTCCAGACTTCCCTGCCCGTTCTGGCATCCAGCGCCACCAGACGGCCATCAAACGTGCCAACATAAATCATGCCATGCCAGTACGCCACGCCACGATTGACCGTGTCACAACACCCCCGCCACGCCGTATCACCGGGAACACGCGGATCATAGGACCACAGCAACCGGCCTGTTGCGGCCTCCAGTGCAAAGACACGTGACCAGTTACTACTGGCATACATCACGCCGTCTACGACGATCGGGATACCTTCCTGCCCCCTGTTGGTGTCAAAGTCATGATGCCATGCCAGTTTCAGACGGTGTGCATTGTCATGGGTGATCTGTGCAAGGGGGCTGAAATGCTGTTCAAACTGATTGCCACCATAACTGGACCAGTCCGTTGACGTCGGGGCCGCAACACCCTCATGCACGGCAAGGCAGGTTACGGCCAGGAAACCGCAGAAAGGGATGGCCAGGAAACGCTTTTTCCATATCGGCTTCATCTGTATCATCTTCGTTGTGAAATTCGGGAAATATGCGCCAAACCATTTTGTTATTTTATAGTAACATTAAAACTGCAATGCCATATGATAGAAACAAAATCAGGATTCCTACATCAAGAAGCGGGAATGATACTGATATGCTGACGTGATGATGGAACCACTGCATCAGGCCCCAATTCATGATGCATCCATGTATTGTAAGTTTATCGGGATATATTCCAATAAAGAAAATTAGCGGATAAAATATCCTGATGTATTCATATGCAAAAATATCATTTCAGAAATCTGTCTGTTTTCCGTTTCAACCGCACCGTTTCGTTCGCGACATCCGGTATGCCCATATGTACTCCTGTGCCATCAGTCAGATCAGATGAGTGATGTTCTGTCTTGCAGGCCCGGGCACCCATTGGTTCTTCTGTTAGTGCGTATCCTGTCTTCCCCTGTATACGCCCGTAACAGTCCCTGCTGTTCCCTGCGATACCCCGCCTGAAATTTCCTGCACGGTTTTCCAACAGAATCAAACAATAATAATATTCATAAGTATTTTTATATATTATCAAACGCCTTCCGATTGAATATACTGATATTTATCTTTCAATGCAGCCTTCCATCGTCTGCGGGACCGAGAGAGCGACGTACTTTCAGCATATCCAAGATGTGTCGCTATGGCATCCCGCTTCAATGCGCCCAGTTCCTCCAGGCGCGTCGCGGTAAGATTACGGTAATGATCAAGCAGGGAACGGAAGGAATGACCGGCCGATTGCAACCGGCGCTGCAATGTACGAACGGACACATCCAGCCGTTTCGCCACGCAGGCCATGCAGGGCTGGCCGATTTCGACACAGAACTCGATGGCATCGATTATTGCTGCTTCCACCGAATTTGTTTCTTCAGACTGGCCGACAAGACTTTTCAGGTGATCTTTCAAAACGGATATCAGGACATCATTTGCGGTTCCCATACGCATATCAAGGTATTTTTTGGGAAACAGAACGGAATTCGTAGTACAACCATACGTAAAATCACAACCCAGCAATCGTTTCAGCTTGGCGCTTCCATCAATACTCGTATGTTCAAATTCTATTCCCGATGGTACCCAATGGGCTCCAAACCGTGCCTTCAGCAGGGCGACAATCGTACCCAGGGTAAATTCCGTATCCTGTCGGCGGGGCCAACTACCTGCATGATCAATACAATAGGAAATCCGCGCCAGTTCCTCGTTTTCCGAAAGATGCAGCCGGGAGTGAGACTGCACGGCGGGGAAAAAATCATTGTAGGCAATCATGCCTTCGCGTAGCGTCCGGGCCAGTAAAAACAGCAGACCCAGTGGGCCAATTTCATCCGGTCGGGTTATAAGCCCGAGTTCAAACCCCACGAGTGGCCTGTTATTACGCAATGCCACATCTTCAAGAAATGAAGCGAACGTCTTGAGATGAATGGTTGTATGGGGCAGTGACAGCAACGCGGTCTCGATCTGGGCGCGCGCCATCGCACTTTCTACATTCAGCCCCATGTCCTTCAGTCGTGACACAACCAGTGTGACAATCGACATCCTGATAATGGGAAGGTCGTGGCAGGCGTTTTTGATATCCCCTGCCTGTGCCATTGACGCTGATACCATCGCGTTGCTTTCCTCTGGCGCAATAGGATAACACCATGGCGCGCAACAAGATTCCGTTTCAATTAAGAAATTATCTATAAGTCATATTGCTAATTCGTAATGATAAAACGCAGCTTTCCAACAGGCCATGATCCGACATCCGGAACACACGTTCTGCCAGTAGCAATCGATTACCCGGACGGATGGCAGGATATACCTTGTGGCCATTCCTGCCCGCCCCTGCCAGGCATGGAATGGTTGATTCCTCGTCGGGAATCTCCGGCCAAGTCACAGATCTGACAACGGGTTCGCCCCCGCCTGCACGCCGGATCCAGAACGCTTGGCGCAGCGGACTGGATGGGATGCCAGCGGGCCCAACCTGTCTGACAAGTCAGCCTTTGCAACATCGGGCAGATTATGAAAAATTTTGGTGAAGCTTTTTCCAAAAAGCTTAGAAGAGCGCCACCTGTTTGAAAAAGGCGGCGCCCAAAAACTTTTATTCTTTATTTATCAACACATTGATCTCGAACAGTCTCTATGCATTGTTAAAGACGGCATCCGCCTTGAGAACAGCCTTGAGCAGGATGCTGGCGCCGGCTTCAGCATCTTTTTCCGTAATGCTTTCGGCTTCGTTATGGCTCAGGCCATCAAGACAGGGAACAAAGATCATCGCCGTGGGGGTGATCCGCGCCATATAAGCAGCATCGTGACCGGGACCGGACACGATACGCCGCGCCCCATAACCACTTTCTTGTGCCGCGGCCTCGACCATACCGATACAGACGGGGTCAAAATGCACAGCCGGGGCATCCCATATCCGCACGATTTCCAGAGCAACGCCACTACGTTCCGCGATTTGCGGCAACAGGTCATAAAGCTGCGCCTCCATCTGCTGGACGACAGCATCATCAGGGTCACGCACATCAATGGTGAAAAAGACCTCACCCGGCACCACATTGTTGCTGTTGGGACGGTTTTCAATCAGTCCCACCGTGCCCACGGCCGTCGGCGCGTGTGACAGGGCTACCGTGCTGACGGCCTCGATCATGCGGGCGGCGGCCAGAAGCGCATCATGGCGCATGGGCATGGGGGTGGAACCGGCATGGGCGTCCTTGCCCTTTACCGTCACTTCGTACCAGCGTGCGCCCTGCACGCCCGTTACGATGCCGATGGTCTTTTCTTCGGCCTCCAGGATCGGTCCCTGTTCGATATGCAGTTCAAAATAAGCGGTGACGGGGTGCTGGCCACAGGGCTCGCTGCCGCGATAACCAATCGCCTCCAGTTCGTCACCAAAACGCAGTCCGGCCCGGTCACGCTTGTCCAGCACTTCCTGTTCGGTAAAGACACCGGCAAAGACGCCCGAACACATCATGGGCGGGGTAAAGCGGGAGCCTTCCTCATTCGTCCAGTTGATCAGTTCAATCGGATGACGGGTCACGTAACCAGCGCGATACAGGGCGCGCAGCACGGCAAGCCCCCCCAGCACACCAAGGATACCATCAAATTTGCCACCCGTCGGCTGGGTGTCCAGGTGACTGCCAATGGTAATGGGCGGCAGGCTGTCATCCTGCCCGGCCCGACGGGCGAACTGGTTGCCCATGGAATCATGCGTGACCGTGCAACCCAGTTCCTCGCATGTGCGCACGAACCAGTCGCGCACCTGCCTGTCTTCCGCCGTCAGGGTCAGGCGGCGGATGCCACCCCTAGGGGTGCCACCAAACCGGGCCGTTTCCATAAGGTCGGACCACAGGTCCTGTCCGTCAATGAAAACATTGTCACCATGGCCTATAGAAGAATTCTGCGTCATTCTGACTTACCTTACTCCATACCCAATGACATTTCCGTCGAACTGACGGATTTATAAAAACCAGTAGATCACGTCTGGACACTTTTATAAATCGACCTGCGTGAAATCAATTTCGACCCGAAATACAATACCGATACATTGAAAATCATACCAATGAATCCAGGATTGATACCAAGCGTGTCTATGTTGGAAAAATACAGCAGCAGCGAGAACAGCACGCCACCGACCAGTCCCGTCCCCACAAGCGACGCGGGCATCTTCTTCCTGAAAATCACCAGCATGATGGCCGGAAACGTCTGCGATATCCCGAAGTAATAGATATTGTTGAGAACAATAATATATTTTGAAAGAAAGGAAAGACTGGCAATCGACAGCATCAAATAAACCGCCATGACAATCTTGGCGCCACGGCTTTGCCATTCACCACTGGACGCATGCAGTACATTGCGTGAAACAAGCGGACCGATGGTCAGGCATATGCCTGATAAAATCACCAATGCGGAAAGAACACATCCGCCGGCGACAAGCCCCTGCGCGCCGGGGGAAAGCGTATTGCTGACCACTGCCATAAACACGTCGTTTGGCGAGGACAGCGCCATATGCGTACGCAACGCATACATGGACATGAGATACAGAAAGGGAAACATCAGCATATAAAATGGCATGATGATCTGGTTCTTCCGCAGCGTATCTTCCGAACGGGCCGTAAACACAAAAGCCACGGCCTGTGGCGCCACGCAGAAGCCCACGCCCTGCAACAGTATTGTGGAAACGATGAACAGATCCTGTGACCCGCTCAGATAGGAAGGCTGCACGACCGAACTGACCAGATGTTCCAGATACGGCTGCGGAACATCCATGAGGTTCAGCGCCGCAACGCCACCCATCACAATCGAGACAACCATCAGTATGTCTTTGAAAATGGAAATATAGGCCGGTGCCCGTATGCCGGAAAACACGACCCATAACAGGGTCATCAATCCCGATATGATCGCCACCAACATGGTAGATATATGAAATTTCATATATTTTGTGACAACAAGAATACCAATCAGTTGTGATTCACCGAATGGAACAAGAAACATTATGGAATTTATGACAACGATTATTTCAAGAACATAACTTCCGAAATGTTTCCTGAATATATCCGCAAGGGTAACGCATGAATATTCATCACGAATTTTTAATATTTCTGGATTTATAAAATATCCAATACAGGAAGAAAGTAATATATACCCCAGAAACCACAGGGGAAACATCTCCCCTTTACTATACACCCCGGCAGGAAAGCCCAGCACGCTGCCGATACTGTATGTTTCCCCGATCATCAGGAAAAATATGAGAAACCTGCCAAAATGGCCTGACGCGACAAAAAAATTCTTTACGTCATAAGTTTTTATGCTCAGCCGGGCACATAAGGCGATCAGCAGGGCCGTCAGGATAACAAGGCAGAAATTTACGATTTCCATAATGCGATTTTACTTTTCCTGCTCAAATAAAACCCACCCCGTCCACATGCAGCCTGGCACCAATATAAAACATGAAAATATCCAGAATACGGATATAGGAAAGCCAGCCACCTCAATACCGGTCCGGTTAAGGAGCAGAGGAACAAATGTTATCATGACAAGCGGCAGGATGCCCGATACCAGGACTGACTTTGCTTTCCTACACATATCTTCCCTCAGAGCCTGAATCAGAAAGCGGTTTGATTGATTTTTCGCAGAAC